>JAYYUJ010000023.1:0-68780 GCA_036344075.1 Pseudomonadota bacterium | reverse complement strand
GCCACGAATATCTACTCAGGTGGCATGTACGTCTTAGAAGAAGATGAAGCACTCATTATCGTACAGACCATACCTGTGACACCCAATTACATAGGTATCAATTTAAATAATATTTGGGGAGAATCATTCGATTATGCCAACTATCAATCGAGCTTAAATAATGTGCAAGCGGCTATAGATAGCGACGGTAAAGTCCGTTATGTCATTGCCCACCAAGATCCCGGCATTCAAAACTGGCTCGATACCACCGGCCATTATACCGGCATGTTGAGCCAGCGCTGGGCTTATACTAATACTCCTAACGAGTTGCCGACTCTAGAAGTAATCAAAGTTAATTTTTCCGATATTGATCAGCATTTACCCAAGGATACGTCTAAAGTAACAACAAATGAAAGAAAAGAGATTATTCGTATCCGACAAGAACATGTTCAAAGACGATTCAGGCAATATTAAAAAGTTGCACAAAGAAAGCCTGCTACAAAAGGAACTGAACTGAATACCGCTTCACTAGCAAGGGGAGCATTGAAAGACGGCATTCAGTTCAGTAAAAACATTAATTTAACGACGCCTCTTAAAAAGCAATAAGCTTGAAAGTGCACTTAAAATAAATATGATACTACCCGGAATTGGGATCTCATTTACCTCACCCATTTCAAAGTATAAATCCCATTCCAAAACTGCATCATTACCTGGCTCAGGAATATTTCCCGAGACAGTCACCCAAACCGCATCAATAGGATTTCTTGAATTGAGTTCACTGAGATCTACAGAAAATATTTTTTCCTCATTGGTTTGAAGCTCATAAGTAGATGAGCTTGCAATTAAATTTGTTGTATCTTTTACTGATAATGAGAAATACCAAGGATTCTCATCTCTATTTAAAATAGATTGAGAATATGTATCGAATTCATCCCAATTAAAACCCGCTTCGTCATCGCCTATATCTGCAGAATTAGGTCCAGACTCAAGAACAAAATAAGTTAAAAAGGTAACCCCATCTTGAGGAATACCGGTAATAAAAGTATAACCGCTAAGATTACTTGTGTTTATCTGCTCAAAATTCAAAATTTCACTTTGCGATAAAGAAACCGTTGATGCATAAGCAATTTGAGATATCAAAAAGAACATTGCGCATAAAAAGATACTTTTTAATTTCTCATAGAGTGTAGTTTTTATTTTGTCTGCAAAGATCATTATGTTCATGATTATAACTCCTCGACTTCTTTTTCCTGAGCAGTTGATTATTCAACAGGATGTTTTTTCCTGATAAGTAGCAGCGCAATAGCAGAAGAAAACAGCAATGCGCCTGGTGGTAATGGAACCGGATTAACGTCTTCAAATTGAACTAATAACTCATACTCACTGACTCGATCATAGTTGTTGACTGGCAAGATACCTGAGACAGAAAATCTGACCCATTCGATATTCGCTTTATCTACCGTACCTATATCGATAAAAAGCGTTCCATCGGTTGTGCCTGGATTGATTTGACCTCCAATAGTACCCTCAAGCAAAAGTGTCTCTGAATCAAAAATCGTTGTGCCATCATATATTGAGGCGGTAAAACTCCATGGACTTTCATCGCGATTGATAATGTGTTGTTGAAAGGAAGTATAAGAAGTCCAATTGGCAAACCAGTCTTCGGGTGTTTGAATTGAACCAGTGCTATAACCATCACTGTTGAATAACCAAAAAGTTAAAAAGGTCGCGCCATTCAAGGTGTAGTTAGTTAACACTGAAGTAGCATTATTCGTAATTAGCGAAACACCAGGCCCCACCTGCTCAAGGTCACGAATTTCTTCAGTAGCTAATGAAATAAAATTGGCATGCGCAGATAAAGACGCAATAGAAATTAAAGCGAACAAACAAAGTTGTTTAAATTTTGAGAAGTAATGATGCCTAAACATCATTTGAAAAAAATTCATTCCCAAAGCCGATGGCCAAAAGGCAGTAGCTGTACTTCCAGGAAGAATTTTGTCAGTCGATCCAAGGAGGGGGTGATCAACCTTAGTAGTAAGATGGGTATCTTATAGCTACTAGCCCAAACGCATAGATTTAGGACTTAGTGCAAACTTTACACAGGCTAGGATTCTCTGTCAAGTTATTGAGATGAATAATGTATCTTTTTAGGGCGGCAGACCTAAAATAGAGCGGTGGACCTAAAAATCAGAAATATTAATAATTTCAATTATTAAGCAACTTAATCATTGACCAAGAAGTATTTGCTAGGCTTTTATTTTTTTAAGATGATATCAAGCTTTTCTAAACTCCTTATAAATAAACTAGGGATATAAGACACTGATTCTACGGGGTTTAATTCTAGATTTTTTGAATTTACTAGGACAGTTTCAAAGGCGATTCGTGCCTCAGCACGTGATAATGCAGCACCGATACAATGATGGATTCCATAGCCAAAAGCTAAATGTGACTTTGGCTTAGCACGCTCTAGATTCACCGATAAAGGCTCATTAAAATGCTGGGCATCCCGACCAGTCGACGACCACATTAACATCAGTCGATCGCCGGCTTTCAATTCGACACCGTGCAAAATATGGTCTTTTTTCACCAATCGAAAATGACCATGAAACGGTGATTCTAGCCGTAGCACCTCTTCAACAAATGCGCTGATTTTATCTGGGTTCTGACGAAGCTCAGACTGCAAGGACTGATCTTGACATAACATTAACATCCCACTGCCCACTAAACTGGCGGTGGTTTCATTACCTGCAGAGAGCAATTGCACTAGCATGGATACAATTTCATCACGGCCAAATTGCTGGTCATCTAACTTTGATTCCACAATCAAATCACCCATTAAATTATCGCCTGGCGATTCAAAAGCTCGATCATAGTGTTCGGCAAGATAGGCGATTAGCTGATTAATCTGGTCGCCATGCGCCATTAACTCGTCAGCGGTATTAATACCGCTAAGAAGTGCCACCGATGCGTCAGACCAACGCTTAAGTTTTTCTCGGTCAGCTAATGGAAAGCCAATTAACTCCATAATGATAATTAACGGTAAAGGCGCCGCAAATTGCTCGACCCAATTGAACTCTTCGCTCTTTATATCCGATAATAATTCATTGCAAAGGGCGGCAATGCGTTTCTCCATATTAGCGACTCGACGCATGGTAAAAGCCCGATTTGCCACGCGCCGCTGACGCGTATGCTGCGGTGGATCGGCAATTGCTAAGACATCTGTTGCTTGCGCTTTCTGCCCTTTGCCACCGGATAAATTAAGCATTTCTGGAGGTTTTCCTGCAGCATTATCAGCATTGGTTCTCAACATAACCGAGACTAAATTCGATGAATAAGTTTCGGTATCTAAAGCTATGGCCCTAACGTCTTGATAGCGACTCACTAAATAATAAGCATTATTTGGTAAGGCATAGACGGGGGCTCGCTCGCGTAGCTGATCAAAAAATTCCCAAGGGGATGCGATCACCTCGGGCGAAAAAGGATTAAGCTCAACGACTTTACTATTCATTAATCAAACTGCCTCGCTTCAGGGACTTGTTGATACCAATAAACACCTCGCTCATCTTCTTCAAAGGTTGCCATCTTACGGCCAATCAAGCAGTTTAAGTGCGCCAGCGTTTCACCGGCAGCGAGATTAAGTGTTGAACTGCTGACAGGGTTTTTAAACAAGGCTGCAAAGCAGTCGATGACTCGCTTAGGCTCAATTAAGGCTTGGTAAAGTTTATCGAGACCTTCATCATGTGACTCAATAATCTGGGTCAGGCGGGTTCTTACGCCATAAAAAGGCTCTTGATGAGAAGGCAAGACCAGTAGATTATCTGGCAAAATCTGACGGAGTCGCTCTAAACCGTGCAGCCATTCCTTTAATGAATCACCATTAGGCTCATTGGGAAAAATACTGACATTGGGCGTAATACGCGGCAATACTTGATCGCCTGAGATCATACATTTTAATCCCGGGCAGTATAAAGACACGTGCTCTGGCGAATGGCCGCTGGTTGTCAATACTTGCCAATAATGGCCATTCACTTCAAAGGTTTCACCGTCAATGAGACGACGGTAACTGTCGGGTAGCGGCGAAATCATTTCACCAAAAAAACCAAATCGCTGACGGTATTGCTCAATATAGCTTTCATCCATACCGGCCCTGACTAGAAAACGAATCGCCGCTTCAGGGGCTTCTTGGCCAGTGTAACTTGTCAGATTACGGCACATTAAATACTCCTGACGTGACATCCACAAGTCACAGTCATGTTGTTCACACAGCCAACCGGCTAAACCAATATGGTCAGGATGCATGTGGGTAGCGATCACGCGCTTGACCGGCCGCCGTTGCATAAACCCGTTAAATAATTGCTCCCAAATAGCTTTCGCATCGGGTAAATTCATACAGCTATCAACGATTGTCCAACCATCACCATCTTTAAGCAACCAAAGATTAATATGGTCAAGCTTCATTGGTAGCGCCATTCGCAACCAATAAACCCCTGAAGCAATCTCATAAGGGAATAAAGTTTCCGGTGCCCAATCAACACCTAGAGGATAATGTAAGCCTCGAACATATTTATCACCCGCCATGGGTCGTTCATTATGTACTGTCAAGTTCACCCCGACCTATCGTCTTTGAAAAAATTTAATCTCTGAAATTCGAGAACTGTAGCGGCAATTTAAAATCTTCTACCTTTAAAAAAGCAATCGCCGTTTGCAAATCGTCTCTTTTTTTCCCAGTCACTCTGACTTGCTCACTTTGTATTGTCGATTGCACTTTTAATTTTTGACTTTTTATTTTCTTAACAATCAATTTACAGGTATCCCTGTCAATACCATGCTTTAAGGTGATCACTTGTTTGCACTGTTTACCGGTTTGGCTAATCTCACCCATATCCATACAAGCAATATCGATATCACACTTATGCAGTGCACTTTGCAACATATCCAACATCTGCTGTAATTGAAATTCAGCTTCAGCATAAAGACTAACCACACGCTGATCACGTTCAAAGCGGGCTTCTACACCCTTAAAATCAAAGCGATTTCCTATAATACGGTTAGCCTGATCAACAGCATTTGTTAATTGGTGTAAATCAACTTCCGAAACGATATCAAAAGATGGCATAAACTAATGACTCCTTGCGTCAATATTGGCTTGATTATGACGTATTTGATAAGTGAAAAACTGATTTAAACGCAGTTATTGACATTTAAATAGATAGATAATATTAAATCCCAAGCTTTAATGATTTTAACGCGTTGCCATCACGAAAACTATATGCCAAATTAGTCAATCAATAAAGAGAGTCTCAGCTAGTGGATCAATTTAGGCCAAAACATTGGTATATTATCGGTGCAGGTGCTATCGGTTGCTTATGGGCTTGCGCGCTACGTAAGGCTGGCTATGAAGTAACTTTGTTAGTCAAATCCGAGAGTAACCATGATTTGGCAACTTTTGGTCAAACGGTCGAATATATCCCGCTATTTAATGAAAAAGGGAATAAAAGATTTACTGTTGAAATACTTGAACACAAACAGCTCTGCCGCGAAGGCCGAATCATTTCGCACCTAATCATTGCGACTAAAGCTCAAGATGCGCTCGCCGCATTGAACCCTATCTTATCGCAACTTTCACATTCGGCGAAAGTGCTGTGTCTTAGTAACGGACTCGGCATACACCAAGCATTACTTGCTGCGTTAAAATATCAGAGTAAAGGCGAAAGTGAACATGGCAATCATAAGAATCGCCGACAATTACTGCAAGGTGTTAGCTCAGATGGCGCACGATTAGATCAACCGTTTAAAGTCAAGCACACAGGCAAAGGCCATACCTATATAGGCCGTTACAATACAGATAAACTGAGTGCTACTGACAGCTCAGTTCAAGCTTTACAGCCTCTTGCTGATCTTGAACTAGTGGAACTTTTTTTAGGCACCTCAATAGTTGATAACATCGAAGAAAGAATCTGGCAAAAAGCGTTGGTTAACTGTGTGATCAATCCCTTAACCGCTTTTTATCGATGTACTAATGGTGAATTGTTTATCAATTCGGAGAGGAAGGAAAAGGTTCATGCACTGTGCGAAGAATTAGCCAATATTATCAAACAAACTCAATGCCCTATTTCAACAACAACCGCACAGATAATTAGCGACACAAAAACGATCGCTTTACTGACTGAAAAAAATACTTCATCTATGTTAACTGACCTAAAAAATGGACGAACGTTAGAGCTTGAGCATCTCAATCGGTATTTTATTCGTCGGGCTGAGCAGCATGCTGTGCCTTGCCCAATCAATCTTGATTTAGTGAACACACTGACTAAGGCAAGCAAGTGATCAACCCGTTCATTCTTAGTAATAAAAAGAAAAAAACCCGCAATGTAGCGGGTTTTTTTAATAACAATGGGCTTCTTATATATCGTAACCTCTTTCATTGTGAGAAAGGATATCAAGGCCTTGCGACTCGCCATCTTCATCGACGCGAATACCACCGATTACTAAGCTAATAACTTTAAATATGATATAAGTTACTATAGCAGTATAAGCAATGGTCGCCACAACACCTTGTGTTTGAATAGCAAGCTGGGCTCCGATAGTGTTATCTAAACCCTGACCACTAAATAAACCTAGCTCTGAACTAGCAAAAACTGCTACGGCTAAAGTACCCAAAATACCACCCACACCGTGAACCGGCATGACATCAAGCGAATCATCAATTTTTAACGTCTGCTTGATGTACATCGTGGCATAGTAACAAACTGCACCAGCAGAAATACCGATAACCACAGCACCAGCTGGACCCACAAAACCAGAGGCTGGGGTAATGGTTCCAAGACCCGCAACCATGCCCGTAATAATACCTAACACACTTGGCTTACCATGTTTCATCCATTCAATCGCGGCCCATGTGCCTGCACCACATGCGGCTGAAAGATGCGTCACAAGAATAGCCATGCCCGCATCACCGTTAGCACCCAATGCACTGCCACCATTAAAGCCAAACCAACCTACCCAGAGCATACCGGCGCCTGCGACAGATAAGGTTAAATTATGTGGAGGCATAGGCGTGACAGAAAAACCGCTACGGGGTCCGACCATGATAGCCGCGACTAATGCTGCTACACCCGCTGTGATATGTACGACAAGGCCGCCAGCAAAATCCAAAGCGCCCATTTGGCCGAGCCAACCGCCGCCCCAGACCCAATGACATACGGGTGCATAGACCGCCAGCAACCAAAAGACAGTAAATAATATGACGGCACTAAACTTCATACGCTCTGCAAAACCACCGATCACTAGCGCCGGTGTAATAATCGCAAAGGTCATTTGAAACATTAAAAAAACACTCTCAGGAATATCACCCGACAGTGTTCCCTCGGCAACATTAGCTAAAAATAGATTACTCAAATCACCAATAAAAGCATTGCCTTCACTGAATGCCAAACTATAACCAGCAACAAACCAGACCACCGAAGCTACGCAAGCAATCGAGAAACACTGCATTAAAACGGATAAAACATTTTTAGACCGGACTAAGCCAGCATAAAATAACGCGAGGCCTGGCAGGGTCATAAATAAAACTAGGGCTGTAGATGTCATAATCCAAGCCGTGTTAGCACCACTGAGACCTTCTTCGGCAAAAGCTGAACCGCTCAGCATTAGTGCACTAACTAGCAACAAATATTTGCTATTTTTTAAAATATCCACAATTAAGCTCCTCATTTTCATTGCGCTAAGGCATTTTGTTTTAGAATTTGAAGAGGATACTAGGGGCTTTACTGGGGCAAATCGAGAGCAATTTTGGTGTTTTGTAAAAATATCCGCCCAATTCTGAGTCGAAAAAAGAAGTTAGCGATTATTTTCACCAATACAGTGCATAATTAGTTTTTTATGATTCATAATAAGGCTAAATTTTTTAAAGTATGAGGCGCTTTAATGAAATAGTGTAAATAAGATAGTCTATTTGTAAAATTTTAGAACGACCATGCTGAATAAAAAAACAATCATCAATTAGGCTCTCATACTCAATCGAGCGCCTACGAAAATGCACCTTTACGAGAACAGAACAATGAAATCAAAGCTAAATACTTATCGTCAAAAGAAAAATAAATACGATGGCATGCTAACCATTTATGGCCGCAAGCCTGTGCTAGAGGCTCTGCTAGACCCCTCTATCTCTGTGGCTAAAATTCACTTAGCCCAAAGTAATAAACCGGCAAGTATTTTAAGCAATATTGAGAGGCTCGCGATAAGTCAAAATGTTGAATTAAATTGGATTGATAAGCGGGAGTTATCAAGAATTTCGCGCAACAGCAAACAAGACCAAGGGATTGCCGCCGACCTTGTACTAGCTAACTACTTCAGTTTGGACGACTTTTTTAATCAATATCTGGGCACCAGAAACGATCGGTTTTTAATTCTTGATGCTGTGACCAATCCTCAAAACGTTGGCATGATTATTCGATCAGCAGCGGCAGCGGGAATTACAGCGGTGGTCATCCCTAAACAAGGTACCTCAGAATTAGGCCCATTAGTCATAAAAGCTAGCGCTGGAGCGATATTCAAATGCCCAATTATTCGATGCGAATCACTCATCGAAGCTTTAAGCACGCTCTCAGAGCATAAGATCTCACTAGCGACACTCAACGCGAGATCAAATACCCAAGATAACTCTAAAGAAATCGCATATCGAGAGATAAGAGAAAGTTGCAAACAGGCAACCGCTTTCATATTAGGTAACGAGACTGACGGCATCAGTGATACAGCCCAAAGAAAAGCGGATTTTAGCGTCTATATACCCATGAATAATGGTGTTGAATCTCTTAACGTTGCGATTACTGCGGCACTGATTGCGTTTGCTTAAAACTAACGTGCCAGATGCGCCATGCATGCTTCTATGCCATTCACTGTCATTGGGAACATATTGCCTTCAAAAAGATCATCAATGATACGGGTTGACTGAGAATACTGCCACTCACTTTGAGCAACAGGATTAATCCAGGCAACTTGAGGGTAATTCGCTAACACGCGCCGCATCCAAATCTCACCAGACTCTTTGTTCCAGTGTTCGACACTGCCGCCATCAGACATAATTTCATAAGGGGACATCGCTGCGTCGCCAACAAATATCACTTTATAATCGTGGGCATACTTATTCAAAATATCAATTGTCGAGGTCGACTCATTCATTCGACGGCGGTTATCTTTCCATACAGATTCGTAAATAAAATTATGGAAGTAAAAGAATTCTAAATGCTTAAACTCAGATCTAACCGCAGAAAATAACTGTTCACAGGCCGCAACGTGATAATCCATTGAGCCACCGATATCAAAAAACATCAGTACTTTAACGGCATTATGTCGCTCGGGCACCATTTTAATATCCAGTAAACCGGCATTTCGTGCGGTAGAGCTAATTGTATCATCAAGGTCTAAAAGATCTTCTGCACCCGTTCGAGCGAACTTGCGTAGCCTACGAAGTGCCAATTGAATATTGCGAGTCCCCAAGGCACTGTCGCCATCAAGATTTTTGTAATTCCTTTTTTCCCAGACCTTAACCGCTTTGTTTTGCTTACCTTCACCGCCAACGCGAATACCTTCAGGATGAAAGCCATTATTACCGAAAGGTGATGTGCCGCCAGTACCAATCCATTTGTTACCGCCTTCATGCCGATCTTCTTGCTCGGCAAGCCGCTCTTTAAATTTCTCAATTAATTCTTCTAAGTTATCAAAACTTTGCAGCTTATCCAGCTCTTCTTGGCTTAGCTCTTTTTGAAAAGCATCGCGTACCCAGTCATCGGGGATTAACGCTTCTAGCATACCGTCCATTGACTCTAAACCATTAAAAAAAGCGTTAATCGCGCGATCAAATTTATCGAAATGTTTTTCATCTTTGACCAAAATCATACGCGACATGTGATAAAACCTCTCCTGCTCAGCAAAGACTAAATTTTTATCTAGTGCTTGTAATAAGTCGAGAAATTCACCGATGGTCACAGGTACGCCGTAGCGGCGCAGGGTATCAAAGAGGTTCAATAACATCTACACGGTCGCCTTATACATGACTGTATTTAACGCGAACCTTCACGACGGTGCATAAACGCTAAGCGCTCAAGCAATTGTACGTCTTGCTCGTTTTTGATTAATGCACCATATAATGGCGGTATAGCCTTTGATTGATCGCGTTGCTGTAGAATGTCATCAGGCACATCGTCAGACATTAGCAGTTTTAGCCAATCGATTAGTTCTGAAGTCGAAGGACGCTTCTTCAAACCGGGTATCTCTCTGAGTTCAAAGAACACCTCAAGCGCCTGTTCGACAAGATTTTTTTGAATTTCAGGATAATGAACATCAACGATCGATTTCATAGTTGGCCGATCAGGGAAGTTAATAAAGTGGAAAAAACACCTGCGCAAAAATGCATCAGGCAGCTCTTTTTCATTATTACTAGTGATAATAATGACTGGCCGGTTCGTCGCTTTTATCGTCTCTCCTGTCTCATAGACAAAAAATTCCATTCTATCGAGCTCTTGAAGCAGATCATTTGGAAATTCAATATCGGCTTTGTCGATCTCATCAATCAATAAAACAACTCGCTCATCAGCGGCAAATGACTCCCAAAGCTTGCCTTTTTTGATATAGTTTGCGACATCAGCTACTTTATTATCGCCTAATTGAGAATCGCGAAGCCGAGAAACGGCATCGTACTCATAAAGCCCTTGATGCGCTTTAGTCGTCGATTTTATATGCCACTGAATCAATCTCATACCAGTAGACTCTGCAATCTGCTCGGCTAGCATGGTCTTACCAGTACCCGGTTCACCCTTTATAAGTAAAGGCTTTTCTAAAGCAATTGCAGCATTAACTGACATAGCAAGATCATCGCTAGCAATATATTTGGCGGTACTTTTAAAATTGGTCACAATAACTCATCCATTAATTTCATTATTATTTTTGAGATTTATATGATTCATTAAACTAAAAAATAGGTGTTGGTCTATTATTAAGTAACAACCGAAAAAATTTAATTTATCAGCTAGGGGGAAACCTACAATTGCAAAAGAAACCCGGACGAAATCTTAATGACCTAAAAGGCCATACCCGCAGCAATCTTTAATGAGTTTTACTCCGCAAAAGATAAAGGTTTACAAAAATTATATGGAATAAGCAAATTGAAGCTATTTTCAATTCGATGAGAGGAATTTATTTACCGCTCTTATTGTCGCTATTTTCGTTAAGCTCATCACTTTTACTAATATCAAAATCACTGTCGATATTATTTAGCTCTGATACCAACGTTTTTTTTATTATATCCATATCTTTATGACTGACAACCGTTGGGTTTTCTTGACCTTGATTTTTCTCGTCTAACAGCCCTTCATCATCAGTCTCGGTCGCTTGGTCAGTATCAGAGGTTGTAGAATAATGACTATAAATAACCAACAAAATTGCAATCAAGCCTGCATTTGCCAAGGTTAATAATGAAAAAAACCATATATTTTCAGAGAAAACACCCTCTTCAGCATTGCTACGATCGCCATCTTGGTCTTGAGCAGCATCGCTCATGGGTGTCGCTATTTCTTCCCTTTCAATTAGCTCCCCCTCTATTGAGAAGCTTAAATTGGTCACCTCAAACTCATTCAACTCCAATAAGGGGTCTGATGCATGAGCCTGTAATTTTAATGAATAATCACCGGTTGCAAGTTGGGTCGATGTATAAGACCAACTACCATTATTTTTTTGCGTCAATGAAACTTGTTCGATAATCTGATTGCCCGCTTCAATCATCACACTAAGGTCTATGTTTTGCCCAATAATAGAAGGGTCTATAATTAGAACCTCAAGTGATACGGTTTGCGTTTTATTATCCACTGATAAATCAGCGGAAAATGAGTCATGCACGATAAAAGATTTCATTTGCTGGCGTTGAAATGTATCTGTCCACGCAGTGACCGTTAACTGGTAACTACCACGCTGGGTAAGATCACTAAAAGCGGCTTGATAGTGCGCTTTATTCTCATCTAACAATGAAAATTTTCCTTCAACAACGTCGCCATTAGGCGTTTGTAAACGATAATCAAGTACTATTAATTCTATAAGATTTTGTTCATCGACAGGATGGCCAGACTCAGTTAGAACAGCATCAACAACCATTGATGCGCGTGGATAAATGTTATTTGCAATATCACTAAGTCGTAAAGAAATATCGCTGACAATGGATACCCGCGTGTGCTGTGTTAGGCCTTTATCAACCAACCATCGTCCTATTTCAGGTTGTTTAATCGTAATTAAACTGTAATCGGATGAAGAAAACCAATTCACATGTGATAATTCATTTCTTGCATTTATACTAAAACCTAATGGATTTTTTAATTGTAAAGACGCATGATCTCCTCCCATTACCAGTAAGGTAAATTCATCAACACCACTATCGATCAAGAAGTCCTGATTATCAATTGGTATGCGATTAAAGGGAAATGATAGATCAAAAACGGACAAAAACACCGATGTAAGTTGGTCTGCACTCTCTGCTACAGTGAAAACACCATCGGTCGCTAACGATAATTGCTTTAACAATTCTTGATCGGCATTTGCTGATAAGGCGATAGTATGAATAGTCAAGCCAGTATTTTTCAGCTTAGGCAATATTTGCTTGAGAATTCTTAATCGCTCCTTCTCATTGATTTGAATATCGGGGGAAATATCAACCACCCCATCGGTTAGCAATAGAACGGTTTTTTCACTGCCACTTCGACCCTCAGCAACAGGAGCATTGTCTTCTTCTAACATCATCTCCAAGGCTAAACCAATATTGGTTCTCATCGCAGAGGAGTGAATCTGATCAACTTGAGATGATGAAAATTTACGCCAATTTCCAGACACACTACGATGAGGAACCAGCATGTCAACGTGTTGGCCAAACGTCCAAATACCCACCAAGCTTTTGTCCGGCGCTAATCGAATTAATAATTCAACTGCTGGCTTGCGCATATCATCAGGATCGCTTTGCTTCATGCTGCCAGAGACATCAACTAATACTCTAAAATCACTTTCTTTGTCGGCATGTGCATCAATAGGAATAATAACTAGAGTGAAAACATAACAAATAGTAAGTAGTAAAAGGAAATAAGAAATGGTCTGCAGATTAACTTTTTTCATGGTGTGGGCTCTGGGATTTGTCTGCTCAGCAAATATCAAAACCATCATTAGGACTTTGCGACTGTTAATGGAACTAATGTAAGCATAGCAAAGGTATAAATAATTACCGAAGCCTAATGATCGGGTAAGTGGCGTCTAAAATAATAATGTAAAAAAGTAGCGAGGCACGAAAGCAGCCAGAAATACAACAATGGCTCGGCAGTTTGCCAAGCAACAGTTCTATTTCCCAGCGCCGATTCAAAAATAACAATCAGCCAACTGGGCGCAAACGATTCTTGATCAGGAACCTGACTCGGAATCAACAACCAAATTAATAATGTAACAGTCAATAAATTGCGTGAAAGAGGAGTGAAAAAATCGTCTAGGGAGCGCCATAACAAAACAATCAGCCAGGTTACCGCCGCATTATAAATTAACCAAATTATAACCGTTGCCGATAAGCCAATCATTGAATAAGCTCACAAAAAGTCAGTCAATTATAAGTTAAATATCACGTTTTAACCCAGCTAATTAGATGCTCATCTAGACCATCAGGATGGACATAAACTTCGCTAATTACTCGATTTGCAACGCTTTTCCCTTGTTTAACGGTTGAGGCTTTGTCACCGGTTTTTAAGGGATGCCACTCAGGAAGATCAAACCCTTGAGCGATCAAACGATAAGCGCAAGTATCAGGCAAGGCATCGCTATTTTTTGCCATCGCTGGGGTAACCTGCAGACAATCTTTTACTTTTAACTGGCGCCGACTGTAATCTTTACACCGACACACTGCCGTATCCAGTAACTGGCAGGCAACACGAGTATAAGTTAACGCCCCGCTTTCAATATCCTCTAATTTATGAAGACAACACTTGCCACAACCATCACAAAGACTTTCCCACTCTTGAATGGAAAATGATTCCATAGTCCTATTTAGCCAAAACGCCTTAACACTCATCGCTATCTGCTAAAAAATGATGCCTGTCCAACTGCGCCAACTTAAAATTACTTGAAAAGCCTGCCGGCGGCATTTGTAAATAAAAGCCAGATTCATTCAGTGACGATAAGACTTGATCGATATCAGCATTAGCTAGGGATTTACCTGGTTTTAGCACTAATGTCATTGATTCAACTAAAGGCCGTAAATTGGCCTTTAGTAGTTCCGGTACGGGATCAAGGCCTTGATCAAGACAGGTGTATAAATAAGCGCCTTGGTGGCGTTCACTGCGATAGATTTTGGATATAATCTTCATGGAAAACACGACCTAAAATCCAATAGTTAAATCTATGATTGCTGATAACTCGCAACAATCTTATTAAGCGTTGATGATAACAACTCGCCCCGCCAACCGCGCCCCAAGACTTCATTTGACTGTGTTTGGGAAAATAAATAACTCTCCAAATCTTTTCTTGAACCAATAGTCGCCTCTTGCACACCAAGCGCATCCGCCACCTTAAAAACAGCCGACTTCATTTCTTTTAATGCTTGCTTAACAATAAGGCTACTAGTATTAAATAAAGCTGGAGGATAATGGGCTTCAGAACAATTATCTGCCAAGAGGATAATCGTTAGAATCTGCTTACCATATTTACGCACAACTGCCGAATTTACATCTTTAATCTGGCTCAAGTGATGGACTGTTTGGGGCCGGTATTGAGCCAAATCAAGTAAAACATTATCGGATAACAAATGCCCTCTGGGCTTATCCTGTTCGCGTGCTGTAGATTCCCGCCAAGCACAAAGCGATTTAAATCTATTCAACTCGGGTGGAGATAGACGCCAGGCTGACTTCACTCTCAGGTAATAGTGATTTATATCCTGCACTTCGGCGTGACGACTAACTAACGCCTCACAGTCTTCATATAACCATGATAAACGATCCAATGATTGTAGTTTCTCAACTAAGACGTGATAGACATCTAAAAGCCATAACACATCATCAGCTGCGTACTGCAACTGCTGGCTAGTTAAGGGCCGGCTTAGCCAGTTCGACCGTGTTTCGCTCTTTTCAAGCTGTTCACCTAAGGTTATTTCAACCAAACGCTGATAACTGATAGAAAAATCATAGCCAACTAAATTAGCCGCTACTTGTGTATCCACTAATGGGCTTGGATAACAATCCACAAGACATGAAAAAACCTCCATATCCTCGCTGCAACTGTGCATGACCTTGACAACGCTAGGGGCCAAAAATAAATGCTTGAGCGTCTCTAAATCTCCAACCTTTAAAGGATCAACTAAATAAACTTGCTGGCCGTCAAAGATTTGAATCAAAGCAGGCCTAGGAAAAAACGTATCGGTCCGAATAAACTCTGTATCTAATGCAATACAAGACTGATCCATACATGAGTCTATCATTTCGTGCAATAGACTATCGCTATCTACTATTATAGAGGCTGGATTAGATTTTTGATCATTTGTCAAAACTGCAACCTACCTGTCAATGCTCTTGCTATAGTTCCGCCGTCCACAAATTCTAGCTCACCACCTAAAGGGACTCCATGAGCAATTCGACTAACGGTGACTTCCTGCTTCGAAAGCTGTTCGGCAATATAAAAAGCCGTCGCTTCTCCTTCAACTGTGGTGCTAGTTGCCAAAATAACCTCCTCTACCGCATCACTAGCAATCCTATCCAACAAATCGACAATACCAATTTGTTCTGGACCAATGCCATCAATCGGCGATAAATGGCCTAACAAGACAAAATACCTTCCTCGATATTCACCGCTAAGCTCAATAGCAAAAACATCACTGGGGTTCTCAACAACACAAATCATAGCATCATCTCGCTGAGGAGAAAGGCAGATATGGCAAGTTTCATCTTCAGTCAAGATCCTGCATCGACTGCAGCGACCAACATGATTAACAGCCTCAGCGAGGACTTTTGAGAGATTCAGACCTGCTTCACGCTGTCGCTCTAACAGGTGCATTGCCATACGTTGCGCAGATTTAGGACCAACACCTGGCAAACAACAAAAGGCATCAATCAATTTTTGAATCAACGGACTATATGACATAAATAAATTCTAACCAAATGGAAAATCTATATAATATTAACTCAACTAAAAAGGCATCTTAAACCCTTCAGGAAGGTTTATGCCACCAGTCAAGGTAGACATATGCTGCTTCTGACTCTTTTCCACTTTCAAAACAGCATCGTTTACTGCTGCCGCCAAAAGATCCTCTAATAAATCTTTTTCCTCAGCCATCAATGATTGATCAATAAAGACTGATTTAACATCATGTCGGCCCGTCATTGTGACCTTAACCAAGCCTGCAGCAGCCTCACCTACAAGCTCTAATTGCGCTATCTCAGA
The DNA here is from genome assembly GCA_036344075.1 of Pseudomonadota bacterium. Lineage (GTDB taxonomy): Bacteria > Pseudomonadota > Gammaproteobacteria > Pseudomonadales > UBA7434 > UBA7434. Next base: position 52,355 of record JAYYUJ010000023.1, on the reverse strand, counting down.
CTGCGCTTGCTGCATTTTTTCTTGCATTTTTTGGGCCTGCTGCATGATACTTTCTAAGCCTTTCATCACTTATTCCTATTTTGTATTTACAATGGTTTAATTGAGTCTATATCCATTTCCGCATCAAAAGCAGCCATAATCATTTCAACATTTTGATCTTTTTTCAGTGAATCTAACGCTTCTCCCTGCGCTTCAGATTGCATCCTGGCTCGATATTCTGCAGGCGCCTCATCTCTCTCATTGAGATTAAGCGTTGACCAATCACCCACTAGGGTCACAGTAACATCGACGGGGCGAGAAAAATAAATCGACAGACCCTGCGCCAGTCGCGCATTATGATCGGGATTAAATAAAGTGGCATTACTTTCGTCAAGAGCAAATTCAATAGTCACTTTCTCCTGCTCACCTGTGATTAATAAATTAATAGGCACACAGTAGGATGCAACGGTTCTTACTACACCACTTAAGGGAATAGCAGAAAAAATCTGACACCAAGTAGCCGGCGTTAACGTTTCAACATCAGGTGACCGGGCAGTGTCTGCTGGCACATCTGACAAACCAACTGAGGGAGAAGGCATTCTCGCAGCGTTATCATCAGCTTGTTCAGCCAGCGTTGAAGAAAATTCAAAATTCGAAGACCCATGACCTTGAGCTTGATCCGTCAAATCAGTTAAATAACCATCTTTTGATTGTACTTGAGCCCTAGGCTTATTAATCGGGCTTTGCGTCCATGCATCAGCCGTTATCGGATTATCTAATTCAATCTCATGCGAGCGCTTAGCTTCAAAATTTTCAGCTATTGGCTTTTTTTTTTGAGAATCAGTTCTTGTCAAATCTATGCTGTCAGATATATCCTGATCAGCATTATTAAGTGGCGCAAGCTGAAACGCAAACAAGCGCATAATGATCATTTCCATTCCCGTCACTGGGTCAGGCGCCAGAGATAAATCACGCTTACCAACTAATAGGCTCTGATAATAGAGCTGTAAATTCTCAGGCGTTATAAGTGTCGCATATTGTTGAATGAATTGGCGATTCGCTTGCCCTTCGCTACCCGCACCAGGCACCGCCTGTTCAATCACAATGCGGTGAATAAGCCTTAATAGCTCGTCAACTAGGCCTGGAAAATCTGGCGATTTTTGGGCATATTCAGCAATGATCGTCAATGCTTGCGCAGCATCGTTAATGACCACAGCAGCCAGTAATTGAGTCAATACCTCTTGATCGATGGTGCCCAACATTTCATGGACGCCTGAACCTGACACCGTACCACCGCCAAAAGCTATCGCTTGATCTGAAAGACTTAAAGCATCACGCATACTCCCTTGTCCAGCTCTTGCAATCGCCCACAGACCCTCATCGTCATAATCGACAGACTCGGCATCGAATACGGTTTTTAAATGCTCAACAATTAAATCTGCCGTTAAATTCTTTAAATGAAACTGCAGACAACGCGACAAAACCGTCGGCGGTAACTTTTGCGGATGCGTGGTAGCAAATAAAAACACGACATGCGGCGGAGGTTCCTCTAATGTTTTAAGAAGCGCATTAAAACTATGATTAGATAGCATATGAACTTCGTCAATCAAATAGATTTTATAACGTGATTGTGTCGGAGCGTATTGGACGTTATCCAATAACTCGCGCGTATCCTCAACCTTGGTTCTTGATGCCGCATCGACCTCGATGAGATCGACACTCCTACCCTCATTAATCTCAAGACAGCTAGCACAGACACCACAGGGCGAAGCAGACACGCCCTCGTCACAATTAAGGCATCGAGCTAAGATTCTAGCAATGGTTGTTTTACCGACACCACGAGTACCCGTCAATAAATAAGCATGATGAAGCCTACCCTGACTTAAGGCATTCGAAAGCGCTTTAAGAACGTGAGATTGACCCACTAACGCTTCAAAAGATTGCGGGCGCCATTTTCTCGCCAGCACTTGATAAGACATAGGATTGACCGCAACGTTTACATCTAATTCTCATCATAGCAACAAACAAAACAGCTTTGATGGAACGGACCTAAGAAATCATTAATGATAAAGAATTATACACATTTGAGGAAATAAAACGCAGTATATTAGCCCCTTTTAAAGGGATAAATTCCATCTTGAGAAGAAATTGGTGGTGAGCCCCAACCAGCCACACCTCGGCACACGAATCAGCAATTACCGTTGCTCCCTTCCGGGCCTGGCGGAGTTCACTGCCTATCATTGCGAGGGAACCCGCTGGGGCCACCATAACAGTCAGTAGCATGGACTACAGGGGCGGGATTATGGCGAAAGAAACGTCATCATGCAAGTGATCAATTACTGGGAACTAATCTTCAATAACCGGCCCTGACTATTAACCTGCAGCTGAAAACGACCAAACACGCCCTCGTGAGTGACAAAAGGCTGTATAGCCGTCACTGGAAAAAGGATTGTTTGACCGTCAGAACTTACAGCTGAAATTTGGCTGGCATTACCTCGATAGTACTTAAGCAATTCTTGTTTCGAAATAGCCAAGTCAACAATATATTGCTCAGCGAGCCCATCAGTTTCAGTTAACTTATTAGCCATTAACGATCCTGTAATACCTTAGAATAAACGTCCTTAGCGTAACCTGAACAGATACCATCAACAAGCTCATTTAATGACTTCTTGTAATTAATCATTAATCAGATCTAAGGGAACTTTCTGCCAACTAATTGTCAAAAAACACATCAAACATTTAACCAGCTAGTAGTCCTATTTGCTATAAAAAAAAAGATTCTTTATATACAATATAGCCATAACTAGACAAGCCTTTAAAAGATTGACAAATAATACAGGCTATCTGACCCATTGGTGGAATCGCCTAACAACGCAGCTCAAAAAAGCATCGACCAACAACAGAAAATACTATGACTGATACACAAACCAACCGCGCAATCTCACAACTCCGCGATCAATTAACAAAGACCGTGCTCGGTCAGCCCTTATTAGTAGACCGAATTATCATTGCGCTACTAGCAGACGGACACCTGCTGGTCGAGGGCGCGCCAGGGCTGGCTAAGACGCGGGCGATCCGCAGCCTTGCCGATCACATTGAGGCCAATTTTCAACGCATACAGTTTACCCCTGACTTATTGCCAGGCGACATTACAGGGACGGATATCTTCAGACCGCAAACAGGAGAATTTGAATTTCAAAGAGGTCCTATATTTCATAATTTAGTCCTAGCCGATGAAATCAATCGAGCGCCAGCAAAAGTGCAGGCTGCGCTGCTTGAAGCCATGGCAGAGCGACAAGTGAGCGTGGGGAAAACCACCTATCCACTCGAACCTCTATTTCTTGTTATGGCCACCCAAAACCCAATAGAACAAGAAGGCACCTACCCTTTACCTGAAGCGCAATTGGATCGCTTTCTTTTGCATATAGTGGTTGACTATCCTGACCAAAACGCTGAACGTGATATTTTAAAACTTGTGAGAAGCGAGCTAATCAACCAAAATCATGGCCAGCCAGAAACTGCCATCGTAAAAATCACACAACACGATATTCTTCAGGCACGCCAACAAGTATTAACCCTATTCATGTCTGAGGCGGTCGAAGAGTATATCGTCCAGTTAGTGATAGCGACCCGCGAACCCGGTCGTTATGATGCCAAGCTAAGCCAGCTTCTTGAGTACGGTGCCAGTCCAAGGGCAACCCTTGCACTGGACCGATGCGCAAGAGCCAATGCATGGCTTCGGGGTGCTGATTTTGTCAGCCCAGATGATGTGCAAGCGGTTGCCTATGACGTGCTTCGCCATCGCATCATTCTAAGCTTCGAAGCTGAGGCCAATGGTATTAGCGAAGACCAAGTTATCAGCGATCTGATCAGTAAAGTACCAGTTACTTAATTATGTCTAAAGGCGCGATAAGCAACCTCAACACGCTAATCAAGCTTCGCCATCAAGCTGGCGAACTAAGCTTATTGGCTAACAAAAAAGCCCGCAGCCAATTAACTGGCAATATCAGCACCCAATTTCGCGGCAGAGGCATCGATTTCGAAGAGCTAAGACAGTATCAAGCTGGCGATGACATTCGATCAATTGACTGGCGAGTCACTGCCCGCACTGGCAAAGCCCACACTAAATTATACAGCGAAGAGCGCGAAAGACCGGTGATTATTGTCAACGACCAGCGACAAGCAATGGCCTTTGGAAGTCGCCATTGCTTTAAATCAGTTCAGGCAACAGAGATAGCCGCACTATTAAGCTGGTCAGCTTTAGCACAAAATGATCGCATTGGCGGCCTTATCTTTAATGACAGCGACCATACTGAAATAAAACCTAAGCGGCATAAATCCAGTGTTTTATCGGTACTTCGCGCCTCTCACGATTACAATCATCAAGCTGTCGAATTTAAACAAACAGATCAGCCTGAAAAAATTAATACCGTCATCAAAGAGCTCAGACAAACAATCAAACCCGGTAGTAATGTATTTATCATCAGTGATTTTATCGGCCTAAATGAGTCTGGCATCAAGCACCTTCACAGCATTAAAAAACATGTTGATATTACTGCAATCAAAATTAATGATCCGCTCGAGACAGCGCTGCCCTATCATGCAGGCAAGCAATACAGCAATGGCGAAAAAGAAGTTTCGTTTGATACCAGTAATCGGTACTTCACTGAACAATTCAAACAACAATTTTTAGACCACAATGCATTCATTAGCCACAATCTACAAAGGTTAGGCATTATTCAAATTAATATACAAACCCATGATTGTGAACTTGATATTCTACGCCAATATTTTAGTCATCAAGCCAATCATAAAATCACACTGAAGAGCCGATAAATGAATAACACCACACAACCGGCCAACAACCCATTAGATCTTCTACCGCCACCCATATTACCAACGGCAGTAGAGGCTTGGCCACCTGCTATCGGTTGGTGGATATTAGCACTATGCTTCTTGTTAAGCATAGCTGCAGCCAGCTATGCTTTTTGGACATGGCGGCGCTCCACCGCATTAAAACGAGAAGCGGTCAAAACGCTAGCGCTCTACCATCAAAAATACACAGTAAATCATAATGAACAGCAATATTTGCTTAGCGTCAATCAATTACTTCGACGATTTTGCTTGCAGCAATACCCTCATCTCTCCTGTGCCAAGCTAAGCGGCCAGGCTTGGCTAGACTTTCTGAAGGAACGATCTCCATCGGCAATAAAAGAACAGCAAGAACTTAATCATTTGATCAAAATCTATCAGCCCAAACAGCAACAAAGCGCCAACATTAATGACCTACATGCTTATCTTACTGCATGGTTTAAATCGGTCGAGATCAACAAACCTTTAGCGACAAGTCAGCATCATGATTAACTTTGAAACATACTGGTGGTTTATCTTAACACCGCTCCCATGGTTTATTTTTCATCACTTGCCTGCCAGTCAAAAAAGCCACCAAGCTTTACGCGCACCATTTGTAGGAAGGCTTGAAGCCATTCAAAAAAAAACACCGCTAACTGAAAAAAAGTTATCGATAAGATGGCTCGTATTACTGCTGATCTGGCTATTATTATTAACTGCCTTAAACCGCCCGATTATTCAAGGAACGCCGATTAAGATTAATTCTATCGCCAGAGACATGATGCTAGCCGTGGATATCTCAGGCAGCATGGATGAGCTCGACATGCAGCTAGAGGGAGAGACAGTCAGACGGATTGATAGCGTCAAAAAAGTATTAAATGATTTTATTGATCGCCGCAATGGTGACCGAATCGGTCTGATCTTATTTGCGGATCAAGCCTATGTCCAAGCGCCTCTGACCTTTGACTTATCGACAGTAAAGCAACTGCTTAATGAGGCACAGCTGGGTTTTGCCGGCCAAAAAACAGCAATTGGTGACGCACTCGGCTTGGCAATTAAACGACTTATTGAAAGACCTAATCAATCAAGAACTTTAATACTGCTAACCGACGGAGCTAACAACGCTGGCAAGATAAATCCCTTAGAGGCAAGTGCCTTAGCCGCTGAAAATCAAATCAAAATTCATACTATCGCGATAGGCGCAGATTTCACCATACAAAACTCATGGTTTAGTCGACAAACGCGTCGACCGTCTAACCTAGATGAGAAGACACTTAAAATTATTGCTGCTGAAACAGGAGGACTATTCTTTCGCGCTAAAAATACAGAACAGTTAGAAACTATTTATAACGAGCTTGATCGAATCGAACCGGTTGATCAAGAGGCTCAGTTTTATCGGCCAACGCAGCAATTATTTTATATACCCCTTAGTCTTGCATTGGCTATCGCATTACTGCTTGTCATTACAGAGTTATTATTGGTCGCTCTGATTAGCAGGAAAACAACTCGTGAGGCAGACCCGTTATCATGAGCTTATTAACCCTAATTGAGCAATTTACTTTTGTCAGAACTGGCTACCTCTTGTTGATGCCAATTATTATTATTTTATTTTTCATCCTAAACCGAGTACTACAAAATAAAACCGACTGGAACAGTATTATTGCTGAAGAGCTTCGACCCTACCTACTCAATAAACGCGGAGCTAAGACTACCTCTATCCACAGCTGGCCCCTTCTCATAGCTTGCATCGGCTGCCTTATCGCCTGTTTTTGCCTAGCAGGGCCCAGCTGGGAAAAAGTATCCAGCCCAGTTGAAAAGAATAGTCATGCGATGGTGGTCATTGCAGATCTAACCTTATCGATGCACACCAGCGACATCAAGCCCTCTCGGCTAGTGCGCATGCGCTATAAGATATTGGAACTACTAAAAAGAAACAAAGATCGGCAAATCGCTTTAGTGGTCTACTCGGGTGACGCACATATTGTCTCACCGTTAACCGACGACGCCAATAATATCGCCGCATTAGTTCCCTCATTGACACCTGAAATTATGCCAAGCATCGGCAGTAATGCAGACGCAGCCTTTATTTTGGCTGAGCAATTACTTGAGCAAAGTGCAGCAAAGCAGCGCACACTAGTATGGCTGACCGACGAGGTACTGGCTAGCCAAACAGAATCTATTATTGAACAGGTTCGTCGCCAAGATGCACAACTGTTCATTATTGGTGTAGGCACTGAACAAGGTGGGCCCGTAATTCTGCCATCAGGTAAATTCGTTAAAACTAATAGCGGTCGTATTGTTAATGCGCCAATGAGTCGTGACCGTTTAATGGTTATAAGCACAAAAACGCAGGGGCAATATCTAGACTTAAGGGCAGATAATAGTGATATCGATCGCATCTTTGATCAAAATATATCACTGAGCATCCGTAACATTTCAACAGACAATACGAATAAAGACTCCAGCCAAAAAGTAGACCAGCAATACGATCGTGGTGCCTATTTTGCAATCGCCTTACTGCCATTTGTCCTGCTGAGCTTTCGACGTGGGTGGCTTCTCAGCGTGCTGCTTAGTGTTAATTTTATGACGACAGAGCCGGTCTGGGCAGTTGAAAATCCAGAAAAATCATCTATTGAATGGCAAGATCTCTGGCAAACTAACGACCAACAAGGTGAGGCGCTATTCAACCAACAAGCCTTCACCGAAGCAGTTGAAGCCTTCGATCGGGCTGATTGGAGGGCTCTCGCTGCTTTTAAGGCTAAAAATTATGATAAAGCCATCGAACAGTTTAGTCACGCCATCGAAACTGCTGAGCAAGAGTCAAACAACTTGGCCAACCTTCATTACAACTTAGGCCACAGTTTTGCTCACAGGCAAGATTTTGAAAACGCCATTAATGCTTACGACACAGCATTATCATTAAATCCCGATTTAGAACAGGCAAAAGCAGCCAAGGCGTTACTTGAACAACTTCAGAAACAACACCAAGAGCAAAACCAACAAGGGCAGCAAGGTGATGCAAACGAGCAAGAGGCTACTGATACCACTAGCTCTCAATCATCTGATGCGTCTAATGACGCTAATCCGTCGAGCAATTCCGAAAACGCTTCCGATTACAGTGAACAGCAGCAAACAGGAAGCACTGACAAAACTGAGGAGCAACAAAACGCACTACTTGATCAACAGGCTCAACGGGCAGCTAAAAAACAGCAGAAAGAACAGAAGGAAGGACAGCAGGGGCAACAACAAGAACAATCAACAGAGCAGTCTGATAATGCTAATCAACCGATAGAAGCGCAATCAGAACAGCCTTCACTTAAAAAAAATGAAAGCGTTAGCGACAGTGGTAGTCAGGGCATCAGCACAGGACAAGACCTCGATCCGCAACGGCAAGCAGAGCTTGAGCAATGGCTACAAAAAATACCGGATGACCCAGGCGGCTTGCTCCGCCGTAAATTTAATTACCAACGTCAAGTCAATGAACAGCAAGGGCAATATTTAGAAAACAATGAAGAGGGACAATTATGGTAAGGCACTTAAAGCTGCGCTGTGCCAGTCAAAAAATCGCTCGAAAAGCAGTTACTAGCTTTTGGCTGTTTTTTTCGACAATAACAACGGCCTATGGTTTTACTGTGACGGTCGATAGGCAGGTCGTGCCAATTAATGAAACCATCCGTCTAGAAATCACCTCTACCAATGGCGATAATCCCGATGACGTTAACCTTACCCTGCTGGAAGAAAAATTTACTGTTGTTAAAGAAACTTCACAAAATTCAATTTCTATCTTTAACGGTAGAACAGATTCGATTAAAAAAAGAGTCGTTATTATTACTCCTCTAGAAATAGGTAATGCCTCTATACCGCCACAAAAACTCAACAAGCAAAAATATCAAGCGATCGATATCACCGTGGTTAAAGCCGCGCCCGTACCCAGCCAGATGGACAGTCAGCAAGTCATACTTGAAGCAGAGATTGATCAAGAGAGTACAGTGGTTGGTGCGCAAGCCATCTATACGCTAAGAATTATTTATCAAATTCAATTGAATAATGCCGAAATATCGCCCTTAAGTATTGCTGATGCCGATATCGTCGCATTAGATAATAAAAATTACACTCGTAGAATTAACGGCAGCAACTTTGATGTGACAGAAAAGCGCTACGCTATCTTTTTTAACCGTCCGGGTATGAAGACGATTGATGGACAACAACTTACCGCTCTAACCACTTCAAGAAATAACCGGCTATTAGGCTATGACCCCTTCTCTCGAGGTAAAGAGCTCCGTTTAAAAGCCGATGCTGTTAATATTAACGTGTTAGCCAAGCCCGCTGGCGCAGATTCATCGCCTTACTGGCTACCTTCGAGTAAGCTGACTATAACATCTTCTTTTGACACGGCATCACTTAACGCTCGCGTCGGCGAACCCATCAGTCGCAGTATTGAAATTACAGCCGAAGGCTTAGCCGCGGAAAGACTACCGTTTTCTTTATCATCGCCAACAGATAGTCTAAACAGCTATGCCGAAAAACCTGAATTTGTCAATCAGACCTTTGAACGAGGCATTGCAGGTCGCCGAAAAGATACGGTCGCACTGATTCCAACCGTCGAGGGAAAAATCACCTTACCTGCTATTGAAGTCGAATGGTGGAATACAACCAAACATCGATTTGAAGTGGCCAGTATTGAACCGCAATTCATCAATGTACTGCCCGCAATTAATAAGATTCCAAATCGTGATAATGCAGTTATTCCTCCTAGCAGTAATAATCAACTTCAGCTAGAAAGCAAGCTAACAGACAATCAATTGGCTGGAGCTAATCAAAAAAACCTCAACCCTTGGATGATCAGTACCCTAGTTCTCGCCTTAGGCTGGTTATATACCTACCACGCTCGAGCCAAAAAGAACACTAACCAACTGGCCAAAACTGAGTTGACCTTTGACGAAAATATTGACCGACTTAAGCGCGAATTACTGCTGGCCTGCAAGAAAAATAATCCATTAAAAACCAAGCAAGCCTTAACCGCTTACCTGACCTATTATAAGGAGTGTATGTCTAAGGATAGCTCTATCAAGGCACTTACTTACGATTCGGCACTGAAAAACGCTATGGAAGAATTGGATTACTATCTTTATGCCGACCACAAGCTAAAGACTAATGATAGGGAAAAAACTCCATGGAATGGTCAGGCATTAAAAAGTGCTGTTGAGAATGCTGTCGGACAGAGTAATCAACAACCACCGAGTAAGAAAATACTCGCACCGCTCTACCCTGAGTAAAAGCTCACCTTCATGAATTTAGAAAAGTACCTTTAGGTTTTTTCAGACCATGGTGCGACTTTAATTAATAACAACATGCCTGGAATAGCCAGCAATGTACAAAAAATAAAAAATGCCGTCCAACCCACTTGCTCAACAATGACACCCGTTGTTGCATTGGCGAGATTCCTCGGCAGTGCGGCTAGAGCAGTAAATAGTGCAAACTGCGTGGCAGCAAAAGCTGGATTAGTCGCTCGCGCAATAAAGGCCGTAAATGCTGCCGTGCCTAGCCCAACCCCTAAATATTCCAATGCAACAACTGCGCCTAAGACCCAAGGATTAGCCCCCACTTCCGCTAGTACTGCAAACCCTAAAATACTGATCACTTGAACGATACCAAACAACCATAAACCCTTATTAATACCCAGCTTAAGCATCATCAAGCCGCCCACTAAACCACCGACAATAACTGCAACCAATGAAGCCACCTTAGCAATCGAACCAATTTGACTAAGGCTAAAGCCCACGTCTAAGTAAAACGGGGTTGATAAAGCCGTCGCCATATTATCACCCAGTTTATACAACACTAAAAACAGCAGCACCATCATCGCAGAACGTAAACCCTGCTGATCAATAAAGTCACGGAAAGGATTAATAACCGCATCTTTCAGCGTTTTTGGTGACGATGGCTTAGCAATTGCCTCATCAATACTGAAGGTTAAAATAATGCCCACCATCATGAAAGCCGCCACGATTGAAAATACCCAATGCCAAGCAAGAAAGTCTGCCAAGATTAACGCCAGGGAGCCCGGTACTAAACCCGCTAAGCGATAGGTTTGAACATGAATAGCATTACCCATACCCAATTCAATGTCCGGGAGTAATTCTCGACGGTAAGCATCTAACACGATATCTTGGCTGGCGCTAAAAAAGGCTACAACAGCGGCCAAATAAGCCACCGTCAAAACCGATAACTGTGGCTGAATAAATCCGAGCGCAATCATCGATAGCATTAACGCTAGCTGAGTCAGCAACATCCAACCTCGGCGCCGACCTAAAAAAGGCAAACTAAAACGATCCATCATGGGCGCCCAGAGAAACTTCCAGGTATAAGGCAAGCCAACTAAAGAGAAAAAACCTATTTCAGCAAGACCTACACCCTCAACTCTTAGCCATGCAGGCACCAATTGAATCAATAAGTAAAGGGGTAGTCCCGAGGTAAAACCAGTAAAAATACAAATCAACATACGACGATTCAGTAACGCTTGCTTAAAGCTTGGCGTTGACACTGAATCCAATGTTGATTGTGAGCTATCGGCAACCATTGCTAACACCTGACGAATGAAGATAAGGGTAACTCTACCATGAATTCTGTTTATAGCGCGCGAATTGATACGGGGATAGCACTCTGCCGTGCCTGCCCAGTAATTGCATCGAAGTGCTGCTCATCTGAAACCAGACGGTTAGTTGATGAACCTTGCTGCATCACATTACTGGCGTCGCTGTTTGTATCCCCAAATGCATGAGCCATAGAGATGACTCCTACTTTGAGATCATTACTGGCTTTTACTAGGCCAATTAAACTGCCTGCCGGTGAAGAAATTTCAACCATGGCCTCTGAGCTTAATCCCATATTAGCTAAATCATCGGGGTGCATATAGGCATAATTAGTAGTGCCTTTTTGTCTTAAGGCATCTAAATTATGTCCGGTCGAATTAAAAAATTGTTTTATCCTGCGCGAAATTAACAAATGACTATAACCTTCCTCAGCAACGCGCAACCCCAGTTGATCTAATGGCTCTTGTGCAACCTCAGCCAATTGCTGCTTAACATCGTCAGGAAGTACACGAAAGCGGTGATGATTATGCGCGCTTTTGGGTCCCACTACAGCTCTTGCTTCATCAAAAATCTTCCCGCCCTGTTGCTCGGTTTCAGCTTTCACTTTAGCCAGTGAAACGCGAGAACCTTGTGCAACTAATTCGGTAATCTGATATTTTGATGGACATTTATCCATCGGCACCGGCTGACCATGAATAGACAAAGGGATAGAAAGTCTTGCAGCTAATTCCCAATAAAATTCCCACTCTTCAATCGTATCACCCTGCGGTTCAACCATTGCTCCTGTATAATGAGCGTAGGGTTCTTCAAAATACATTTCACCTAATAGAGTTGCGTCTTCTCGCTCTAGAGCCACCTTAGGGCCTAAAATATAATCTGCGCGGCGAGACGTCGCTGACAACCAAGGATCAATGGCAACAAGCAAATCAAGATCCTCGAGCGCGCGGGCAATTTTATCTTGATTAGGAAATGCCACCATCGGGTTACCACCGATGCTAAACAGCGCACGAATCTGCCCCTCACCCGGGGTTAGAATCTCATCAGCCATCACATTGCATGGCATTTCATCGCCAATTTGAGTTAAACCCCTAAACCGGGATTTTACGAAACCTTTGCCCCATGCCTGTGGCGGGAACACAACCTGAGCCTTAGGTTGGCGACCCACACTCAGCGGAGGCGCGGCGGCTGGCACCTCACCTTCGCGATAATAACGACCACAAAGAGCATTAATCGTCATCACCATATGTTCGGTTAGCGAGCCTCTCGGTGACATTTCTGGGCCTGTGCCGGTTGAAGCCGCCCCCCTAGGCCCGCTAGCAAACACTCTTGCCGCTGTAACGATTTGCTCAGATGCTAGATCCGTACGACGACTCACGTAGCCGAGGTCAAACGGCTCAAGGCTCGCTCTTAAACCGCTTAGATCATCAATAAACTCCTCACAAAAATCAACGTCATACAACTGCTCATCAATAATAATCCTGAGCATACCGGCTAGCAAAGTCGTATCTTCACCCGGTCTTAGCTGCAAGTGCAATGTCGCTCGGTTTGCTACCTCGGTTCGTCGTGGATCAATGACAATTAATTGTAATCCGTTGTTAAGTGCATCTTGTAATCGTCGAGCAGGGTTGTAGGGCGGCAAACCGCCCGCTGGCGCATACTGAGATAACAGTGCGTTATTACCAATAAACATTGCCACGTCTGCATCTTTAAAAGAATGAATACCACCAGACCATAATCCAAATCGACATAGCATAAAAGCTTTAGCTGGCTGGTCTAGCGTCATCGGTGAAAAAACGGATGGTGAATCAATAGCTCGATGAAACGACTTTGACAAAGGCAAGGTCGGCAAATTTGACCACGCCCAACTGCCATTATAGCTGGCAATAGAACGGCCACCGTGTCGATTAATCAATTGCTGTGTCTTAACGGCTATTTCGTCCAATGCTTGGCTCATTGGTATGGCCACAAACTGTCCGTCAACGCGCTTCAATGCGCCGCGAATACGATCGGGGTGCTGCTGAATATTAATCAGCTCACGACCGCGCAGACAAGTATATCCACCGGACAAAGGATTGTTGACATCGCCGCGTAATGCTACCGCCTGTCCATCATCATCAATATCGACATCCATTGCACAGCAACTAAGGCAAAAGCGGCAAAAAGTTTTTTTAGTTGTTATAGCCATAGTTGTCACAAAATCCATACCGCAAAAACAGAGCGAATTGACTATTTTTTATTATTTTTTGGCAGCCCTAGTGGATTAACGGCCCACTGTGAAACCGAAATTCACTGTCAGCCCGTAATACTAATTCGGCCTCTTTTTCGCGCCAAAAATCAATTCTAGGTGCAATATCTGACTCGGCATATGACTCAGCTAAGGCGAGATAATCCTGGAAATGTCGCGCCTCAGAGCGTAGCAAAGACTGGTAAAAATGCGCCAACTGCTTATCTAACCGAGGCACTAGCATAGCAAACCTTTCGCAGGAACGTGCTTCGATAAATGCACCTACGAGCAAGGTATCCACCAGTTTATCTGGTTCATTACTGGCGACGAAATTTCTGAGTTCACCAGCATAGCGCGAGGGGCCAATATGCGCATAGTCAATATTCCGTTTACGCATGATAACCAAAACTTGCTCAAAATGGCGCAATTCTTCACGAGCTAAACGTGACAATTTATCAAGCAACTCAGGCCTATCAGTATAACGATATAGTAAATTGAGTGCAGTGGAGGCGGCTTTTTTCTCGCAGTTTGCATGATCTACCAACATGATAGCTTCGTTTTTAAGCGCATTCTGAATCCAAGCCTGAGGCGTCTGACAGCCTAAGAAATCCAGTGCCGCGCTTATATCAATCGATTTGACATCACTCAATTGGAGTTTAGCAGTGCTACTCATCGATCGCCTCTTGGGTTGAAACTCGGTTAGCTCGCTTACGATTAGCGACCATATAGCGCTCGTAATGAGCTACTGACAAGGCATAAAACTCATCATCTATATCTCTGCGAATTTCAATCAATGTTTTATGCTCAAACATAGCTAGCTTAGCAAAACCAAACTGATTTGGATCTTTAATTTGAGTAGCCCCAGCACGTAATAACTCAAATAACCAACAGTATGGGTCACGGGTCTCGTGATATTTAATTTGCTGAGTTTTTAATTGACATACCAAAAGATTTAGATCGGTAATCTGTAAACGCCAACTAACAACCTTCGCTAGTAACTGACTTAATCGATTATCGATAGCGATCTTTTCAGACTGATCAAAACCATTCCAGCGGATAACTTCATAATCGAACCGTTTGCAACCTCGACAAACCGAATCACCGATACCCGTTGAGCAGACACCTATACACGGAGTCCTTACACCGCTAAATGCTTTCATTTTGAGAGGTACGATTGGTCATAATAAGCATCAAGATATCTTAGCCTAGCTGGCATGTTATGAAATCAAAATAACCGATTAAAAACTATCATTTAAAGAGTCGTTAGGCCTAAATTTAAATCTGCCATGATATCTTCAACCGCCTCTAACCCAACCGCAACGCGGACAAGGTTATCAGTAATACCTGCCTCTGCTCGTTCCAGATCACTGAGTCGGCTATGCGTGGTACTGGCAGGATGAACGATTGTCGTTTTTGCATCCCCGAGGTTGGCAGTTAATGAGATCATCTGAGTGGCATCAATAAACCGCCAAGCTGCTGATTTATCACCACGAATACGAAACGATAGCACTCCGCCAAACTGGCTTTGCTGAGCAGCGGCTAATTGGTGCTGAGGGTGACTAGTTAAACCTGTATAAAATACCTGCTCTATACTTGGCTGCTGCTCTAACCATTGGGCAATGGCTAAAGCATTCTCAGAGTGAGCGCGCATGCGTAAATGCAAGGTTTCTAAGCCTTTCAAAAACACCCATGCATTAAAGGGACTTAAACTCGGCCCACCGGCACGCACTAAACTACGCACTGCTTCTATGTGTTGTTTAGCACCTAATACAGCACCACCCAAGCAGCGGCCCTGACCATCTATGTATTTAGTTGCTGAATGAATAATAATATCCGCTCCAAGCGCCAGAGGCTTTTGTAACGCTGGCGAACAAAAACAATTATCAACCACCAGTAATAGGTCATGTTGGTGGGCAAGATCAGCAAAAGCGGCTATATCTCCCACCTGACTTAGTGGGTTTGAAGGCGTCTCAATAAATAAAAATCGTGTATTGTCTTTAATCGCTGCACGCCAGGCTGCCATGTCAGTTAATTTAACATAGCTAATCTCAACCCCAAACTTGGCAAAAAAGTTATTTAGCAGGACCACGGTTGAGCCAAACACATCGCTAGAGCAAATAATATGATCGCCTGAGCGAAGCTGTGCTAAACAAAGGCTCATAATGGCGCCCATGCCTGAAGAGGTAGCAACGCAGTCTTCAGCGCCTTCTAAAGCCGCTAGACGTTGCTCAAAATTTCTAACGGTTGGATTCGTGTAACGGGTATATACACTGCAATCATTTTCGCCAGCAAAACGAGCAGCCGCATCTTCGCAGTTACTAAAAACATAGCTCGAGGTCATAAATAAAGCTTCAGAGTGCTCATCGGCATGAGTTCTCACTTGGCCAGCTCGAACTGCCAGCGTTTCACTTTTAGCGTTACTTAATGCTTCAGCAATAGGATCTTTTGAATTAGTCATGGCCACTCTGTTTGCTAGGTTGCGTCATTATATAAGTCAACAACGGCAGACTCATGCTTGACTGAGTGCCAACTCGCAAGCTCTGCCGTTTTAGAGGTATCCTTTCTACGCTCATGAAGCTCATCCAGATAATTATTATCGATATCTCCTGTCACATATTCACCATTAAACACGGAACAATCAAAGCGTTTAATGGCAGGGTTTCCTTCCTGCGCCGAGGCAACAAGATCGTCTAAATCTTGATAAATTAACCAATCCGCACCTATTAATTCTTGCACTTCCTCAACACTTCGATTATGAGCTATCAACTCATTAGCCGAGGGCATATCAATACCATAGACGTTAGGGTACCGAACCGGTGGCGCAGCCGAGGCAATATAAACATTCTTTGCGCCCGCCTCTCTGGACATCTGAATGATCTCGCAACTGGTCGTACCTCTAACAATAGAATCGTCAACCAATAATACATTTTTATCTTTGAACTCTAAAGATATCGCATTTAATTTTTGGCGTACAGATTTCTTCCGAATACTTTGCCCAGGCATAATAAACGTTCGACCAATATAGCGGTTTTTTATTAAACCCTCACGGAACTTTATATCTAATTGATGCGCAATGATTTGTGCTGACACGCGACTGGTATCAGGAATCGGAATAACCACATCTATATCATGGTCAGGTCTTGTTTTAATAATCTTCTTCGCCAGCGCCTCACCCATTCTCAGTCGACACTTATAAACTGATATATCATCCAGAATAGAATCGGGCCTTGCAAAATAAACGTGCTCAAATATACAGGGAGCAATATCCACTTGGCCAGCACTTTGATTCAAATGCAAATTCCCTGAAGCGCTAATAAAAACTGACTGGCCAGGCTGAACATCATCTATTCTTTGAAAGCCAAGCACATCAAGTGCCACACTTTCTGAGGCAATCATATATTCATCACCTCGTTCAGTTTGTCTTTTACCGTAAACCAAGGGCCGGATACCATGAGGGTCCCGAAAACCAACCACTCCATAGTTAGCAATCAATGCAACTACTGCATAACCACCAGAGCATCGACTATGAACCGCTTCGACAGCAGCAAAAATATCATCGTGATTCGGTCTTAATTTACCAATTTTTTGTAATTCGTGGGCGAATACATTAAGAATAACTTCAGAATCAGAATCGGTATTAATATGACGGAGGTCGGCTTGGAAAACCTCCCGCATCAAATCTGAAGCATTGGTTAGATTACCGTTATGCGCTAGCGCGATACCGTAAGGCGTATTAACATAAAATGGCTGTGCCAAAGCAGGACTTGACCCACCTGCAGTAGGATAACGACAGTGACCGATACCAATATTACCCACAAGGCGATCCATATGATGCTGACGAAAAACATCGCGAACCAAACCATTGCCCTTTCGTTGATTAAAGCGTCCATTACCAAAGGTCATCATGCCAGCAGCATCTTGGCCTCGATGCTGCAACACGGTAAGCGCATCGTAAATCGATTGACTTACGCCTGACTTAGCCACTATACCAACAACTCCACACACGGGCATTCCCTCTCTTAATAAACGACTGTGTTAATCTAAGAACTTATAAGCTAATATTTTCTTACTGCCAATCCGATACTGAACCTAACAACTCTAAAGTCCATTCTTCCAATAGTAAAAACTTAGGGATTAAAATTGAGCTTCGCCACCACGCTTGTTGTTCAAGGTCAAAAAACGGTGGTAATACAATGAGCGCTGCCATAACCAAAACACCGCCCCTAAAAATGCCAAACATCATCCCTAAAAATCTGTCAGTGCCACCCATCCCCGAGAATTTTAACAGCGAAGAAATAATGCGATTTATCAAACCACCAATAATAAGAGTGCCAAAAAATATAACTATGAATGACAGCATCACTCGGACAGACTCAGATTCGATCGCCGCGGGCATCAAGGTTGAAAACTGGACGCTCAACCGAAGGCTTAAAATAAACGCCGTTACCCAAAAAATCAGCGAGATAGCTTCTTTAACAAAGCCGCGCCATAAACTCAGCAAGCCCGAGATACTTAAGACAGCTAAAATAACCCAATCAGCCTCGTTCATTGCGCATCACCGAAGCGCTTAATCATGGTTGATGTAATTTTAGCCTTATTTTTCAGCTCGACCGCTAAGCTTTTAGCATCAGCATAAGTTAAAACGGGGCCCACTAGAACCTTATAAGGACCTTCACCCGTTTCAACCTTGGGCTCTAGATAGGCCTTAAACTGATAGTCGTTGACGAGTTTATCTCTCAGTTTATTAGCATTGTCAAACTGCTTAAAACTGCCTAATTGTACAACATATGACACAGGCACACCCTTTTCGTCTAGCCTTGGGCGGTTTGCCTGATCAACATAATGCGTCTTATTGGCGATCGGTTTAGGGTCAGGCGAATCGCCGAGTAATTCGCTCAACTTAGAGGATGAAGCCTGCTCGTTTACCCCATCTGCCTCAACTGATGAATTACTTGCAGAATCATCGACCCTGTCATTGTAAAAAGGAGTTGCTGGCTCAAAGACCACTGGCTCAATAGTAGGCATCGGCGGTATTAAGACAGGCGGGCTAACTTCACGCTCAGAAGCCTCGAAGTCAAATAATAGCACCCAAAGTAATCCGGCTAAAAATAACAGAACGGCGGCTCCCACTAAACGTTGCTTTAATTCAGGGGTCACTGTTGTTTCACCATTATTTCATCCTTCGAGCAAAAGACAGATATTGAGCGCCACCAATGCTTATCTACGACTCTATCGCGACTAAAGCTTCGCCCACGGTATAAAAAGAACCAAACACAACTATTTTATCGCCCTCACCACCCTCATTGATAGCATTTATCAAACTTTCTTTAACACTAAGGCCAATTTCTGTATCGATATTGGATTTTATTGGCGATTTGGCGCTTAACTGAGTCAAATAATCGGCTATTTGATTCGGTGGCAATGAACGAGGACAATTATCAAGCACCGGGAGATACCACTTTTTTATTTGAGAGGCAGTTACTTCGAGCATCAACGGAATATTTTTATCCTCTAGGGCAGCGAAAATTGCAGTCCACCCTTCTGAATTTTCCTCCTCTAAAGAAGATTCATTTTTCAAATAATCAGCCAAACGCTGAACCGATTGAGCATTGTGTGCAACATCTAACAGGATAACACGATTAGCCCATGAAAAACGCTGAAGTCTGCCTGCTAAACTCAACGATGCTAGCAGTTGGCGGCAAATGTTTTCGCTAGGTAGTGCCTTCAGCAGTGATGCGACCTGCAAAGCGGCACTCCAACTTGGCTGAGCCAATTGCGGAATAGGTAAACGCTCCAACACATTGGGGCCACCGTCACCTTTACCCTGCCATGACAAAGAGCCATCGACAGCGCTGATAAAGCCATGACCATCGTCACTATATACGACTGGCCATACAGCTTTGACCTGCAGTGCTTTTATTTGCTGAATCAAACTATCAGGCGGATCCAAATCTGCAATAACACTGCTTTGCCCAAATCGAAGAATACCGGCTTTTTCAATTGCGATGGCATCGCGCGTATGACCCAGCCAAGCCTGATGATCTAAATCTATCGGAGTGATCACGCTGATGTCAGCATCGATGACATTGACCGCATCTAAACGGCCACCCAAACCGACTTCAAGCAGCATATAATCCAAGTCCTGCTCTGAAAAAATCAACAGCGCTGCAAGAGTGGTAAACTCGAAATAGCTTAATGATAAGCCGCAATCTAGCCGGGCTTTATCAACTCGATCTAAAGCCTGACAAAGAGCAATCTCTGTCACCGGTTGGCCATTAATCTGTACTCGTTCAGTAAAATGCTTGAGATGAGGTGAGCTATAAACACCGATGCTCGGCCTAGTAAGACTTTTATGCGGATAAGATAACAAGGCCTGCAAAGCCGCCAATGTTGATCCCTTGCCGTTAGTGCCGGCCACAGTCACCACCTGACTTGAGGCCGTATTGATCGGCAGTTGGGCAGCTACTTGAACAACGCGCTCAAGCCCTAAATCAATCGCTACAGGATGCAGTTGCTCTAACCATAACAACCATTTATCGAGTCGTTTAAATCGCATCATGAATCAATATTTTTTCTAACATGGTGATAAAGCGGTACACCTTGCTAACGACGTTAATCTGACTCTGCAGGAATATATTCGCCCGATTGAGAGGCATCTAGATCAATATTACTTTCGACGTGAACCGGCTCTTCTAGAGTTCTTTGCTCGGCAGGGGCATAGCAAAGCTTACCAAGTAGACGATTAATGGTCGAGCGCATATCGTGTCGCGGAACAATCATATCAATCGCGCCACGCTCGAGCAGGAACTCACTTCGCTGAAAACCTTTCGGCAACTTTTGCCTGATGGTTTGCTCGATAATATTAGGACCTGCAAAACCGGCTCGTGCATTGGGCTCAGCAATATTAATATCACCTAACAAGGCTAAACTGGCCGATACCCCGCCATAAACTGGATCGGTCATCACCGAAACGTAAGGCAAGCCGGCTTGCTTTAGCCGCTCCAAAACCGCACTGGTTTTTGCCATTTGCATCAACGATATCAGCGCCTCTTGCATACGAGCACCGCCGGTCGCCGAAAAGCACACCATCGGGCAACCAAGCTCAAGTGCCTTATTGGCGGCGCGGGTGAATTTCTCGCCCACGGCATAACCCATAGAACCCCCATGAAAACTAAAGGCGAATGCAACGGCTATAATCGTTCGACCGCCTAACTCTCCTTGAAACGCCACTAAGGCATCTTTTTCACCCGTAGCTTTTTGGGCCTGACTAAGACGATCCTTGTATTTTTTTGTATCTTTAAACTTAAGCCTATCGATGGGCTCTACTTCTGAAGCGAGTTCAATTCTGGGCGATTCATCGAGAAAAATATCAAGCCGGCGGCGCGCATCAATTCGCATATGATGATTGCATTTTGGGCACACATCTAAATTGCGCTCCAATTCAGGACGATAAAGTACAGCATCACAGCGAACACATTTGCGCCATAAACCTTCGGGCACAGATGCGCGTTGTTCTGAATCATCAGCAGTGCGAGAAACAAATGAAGGTTTGATTTTATCCAGCCAACTCATAATTAAACCAACCGTTATTGAATCAGGTGAAGATAGTACATAAGGTGAGCCCACATAACTACCTTGGAAAATTACCATCTACCAGTGTTGCCCAACAAAACAGCCAATCGCTAAGGATTAGCACCTGCAGCAATGGCACTGACGATCGACATAATCTTATCGGTAATTTTTCTCGCAAGAAGGTTTTTTTCATTGGCATTGAATGATTTTGACTCAGCATTCAAATCAGCCTCATCATCGCGAACATTCATACCAACACATTCGCCCATACCGTCAACGAGCACACTGCCAACCACCACGCCATCTGCGAACTTCGCAATGGCTCGCGCAGAATCGGCATCCTTGATACCAAAACCCACGCAGACGGGCAAGTCGGTAGTTTGCTTTATAAAACCAACCTTACTCTCGACTTCTGCCGTATCAAGGTGGCCCGCCCCGGTAACCCCTTTCAAAGAAACGTAATAAATATAACCGGTCGCCATTGCGCATATTTGCTCGCTGCGCTGATTAGAGGTGGTTGGCGCAATTAAAAAGATCGTGTCTAGACCGTGCTGACGAAAAATGGCATTGCTTTCTGACGCCTCTTCAGGAGGCATATCGACAGTAAGTACCCCGTCGACACCTGCTCGCTGGGCAGCTTCTGCAAAAACCGAAGAGCCCATCACTTCAATCGGATTAGCGTAGCCCATTAACACGACTGGAGTTTCAAGATCTTTGATACGGAACTCGGCCACCATTGCCAATACATCTGACAAGCCGATATAATTAGCTAAGGCACGTTCGTGGCCTAGTTGAATCACTGGCCCTTCTGCCATTGGGTCTGAAAAAGGCACGCCTAATTCGATAATATCTGCGCCGGCGTCAACCAACGTGTGCATTGCTGGAACCGTTATATCCAACCAAGGATCGCCTGCCACAATGTAGGGAATGACCGCCTTTCGGCCGCGATCCTGACAAGCTTTCATTCTAGCGGCAATTCGACTCAATGCCCTCTCCGGTAAATTATCAATATGCTATTGTCCTTAATAGCTCCTTTGCGTTAAGCAAAGGCCCTTTAATGAACACTATTATAAGGTGATGCCATCGATATCGGCTACGGTTAAAATGTCTTTATCACCGCGACCCGAAAGATTCACTAAAATAGTCTTATCTTTGTCCATATCTTGAGCCAATTTGGCCGCATAAGCCAATGCATGACTAGTCTCTAACGCCGGCATAATGCCCTCAATTTGGGTTAATGCACGGAAAGCATCCATGGCCTCATCGTCTGTAACAGCCACGTAATTAACCCGCCCCATATCTTTCAACCATGAATGTTCAGGCCCAACACCAGGATAATCAAGCCCTGCTGAGATTGAGTGCGTATCAATGATTTGACCGTCTTCATCTTCCATCAAATAGGTCCGATTACCGTGTAAAATACCTGGCTTACCGTCATTTAATGGCGCCGCATGCTTACCCGTTGCAACTCCATAACCACCTGCCTCAACGCCGTACATAGCTACGTCATGATCATTCAAAAAAGGGTGAAAAAGACCAATGGCATTGGAGCCACCGCCGACACAAGCCACAAGGCAATCAGGCAAACGTCCGGTCTGTGTTTTCATTTGCACGCGCGACTCACGACCAATGACGGACTGAAAGTCACGGACTAATTGCGGATAAGGCGCGGGGCCGGCAACTGTACCAATGATATAAAAAGTATTATCGACATTCGTCACCCAGTCACGCAGCGCTTCATTCATGGCATCTTTCAGGGTACGGCTGCCCGATATCACCGGCACGACGTCGGCACCCAGCAACTTCATTCGATAGACATTTAACGATTGTCGCTTAACATCTTCCGCCCCCATAAATACTTGGCATTCCATACCGAGGCGCGCAGCAACAGTTGCTGAAGCTACACCATGTTGGCCTGCACCCGTTTCTGCAATAACTCTAGGCTTGCCCATATGCTTAGCCAGCAAGGCTTGGCCGATGGTGTTATTGACTTTGTGTGCACCGGTATGATTTAGGTCTTCTCGTTTAAGGAAAATTTGCGCACCACCGAGTTTTTTACTCCATCGCTCAGCATGGTAAATGGGCGAGGGACGCCCCACGTAATGGGCTAAGTCACTATCAAATTCCGCCTGAAAAGCAGCGTCATCTTTTAACATCGCATAAGCCGCCTGTAACTCATCAAGAGCAGCTATCAATGTCTCAGACACAAAGCGTCCGCCATAGGGACCAAAATGCCCTTTCTCATCAGGAACAGCGCCATAATCGACAGTTCTGGGATCAATATTCTGTGGTGTTTGCATGATGAATACTCTTACTGGTTTAACTTTAATAATTCGACGTCTACTTAAGACTACCCCGACCTAAGTTAGCTATGGTTTGAGATAGTTAGCTATGCGCCACTTCACGCATAAAGTGAATAATTTTTTCACCATCTTTAATGCCTGGGGAAGACTCAATTCCGCTACTAACATCCACGGCAAAAGGTCTAACCTGATCAATTGCAGCAGCAACGTTATGCGCCCCTAAGCCGCCAGCCAGAATCAATGATTGCGTTGCTTGAGATGGCACATGCGCCCAATCAAAGGTATGGCCGGTTCCACCGGGAACACCTTGCTGAAAGGCATCTAGCAAAAAACCCAAGGCCTGTGGATGGCTAGCCATCTGTGCAAGCAAATCTTCGCTGTTATTAGCCACACCCTGAGTGGACTGATCGCCGCTAACCGCCATTCGAAAGGCTTTAATATACGGCAGAGAAAACTGCTCACAAAACATTGCTGGTTCATCACCGTGAAACTGCAATAAAGTCAGCTTCACTGAATCTATAACTTTATTCACTTCATCAGCAGTGGGATTAACAAATAGACCCACTGCGCTCACGAACGGCGGCAAAGTGTCACAAATACTGGCCGCCTGCTCAATACTCAGCGCTCTGGGACTGGACGGATAAAATACAAATCCTAATGCATCAGCTCCGGCATCGATTGCGGCTTCCGCATCGCGCTGGCGTGTGATGCCACACATTTTAACACGCGTTCGCTGTTCACTTGATACACGCTGATCGATATCCATCATGACAGTGGCCCAAGCTTGAGTGAAGGGCAATATTCCAATGAGCTAAACCCTATCCAAATAATAATTATACGCAGGTTAAGGACTTTTTGGGCATGCTGTACCGTGATAAAAGCCTTAAAAGTTTGATTTTTTTTGGCCTTTTCGGTGATCTAACTACACTTATTGCTCGTCGCCACAGCGCAAATAGGCTATTGGCCAAAAATACTTGGAATCGACGAACTGACAACTAACTCAGGTGGGTAACTGACAGCCATCAAATAGAGACCGTCAGGCCGCGCAGTAGCAGCTGCTAAGGATCGATCTTTAGCGGCCAATAAGCTTTGCAACCAACTAACCGGCTGCCGTTTAGCGCCAATCTCTATCAACGATCCAGTGATATTACGCACCATGTGCAGCAAAAACGCATTGGCTTCAATATCAATGCAAATGCGCTCTCTTTGTCGAAACACCTTAACTGCATAGACATTGCGCATCGCAGTTGGACTCTCGCAAGCCAAGGCACGAAAAGAAGTAAAATCTTGTTCGCCCAATAATGACTGTGCGGCATCATGCATAAATTGATGATCCAAGGGATGTGGATAATGAGTCATTAAACCGGTAAAGATTCCCAAACGCTCAGCACTATTATGAATCCAATACTGATAACGACGTGACCGCGCACTAAATCGCGCATGGAATTTCTGATCGACATGCTGTGCCCAAAGCACACGAATAGAGGGAGGCAGTAAACTATTTGCTCCCTTTACCCAAGCCTTGAGCTCTCGTGAAACTGACACATCAAAATGCGCAACTTGTCCCACAGCGTGAACACCAGCATCGGTTCGCCCAGCACAGATCAGACTAACAGGATGATCTGCGATGGTGCTTAATGCTTCCTCCAAACACTGCTGAATAGTCGACACTGCCGGTTTACTTTGTCGCTGCCAGCCATGGAATTGACTGCCATTATATTCCACTGCAATCGCTATTCTTTGCTTATCGCGGTCAGGCTCTACCGATGCTTGACCCAATTGAAAATGCTGCTTACTCACGTTGCTGTATCCATGGAATGTCTCTGACTGCTGAATACTCACTTAAATAGAGGTTGTTATAATCTGTCATGCACTATTGAGCGGTTAAGATAACTGCTCCAGCTCAGTGATTAAATCATTCGCACCCACCTCAAATGTCTGCTCCACTGCAATCGTTTCACTAACCTGATTATCCTGCGCATTATCAGCGACTCCCAACAGGGGCGCATGAAGTAGCATCAGACAGAGAACAATATGCACAAACATTAGCATAGGGAAATTCCACGCTTAGAAAACGTTGATTATCACACCTGAGAAGGATCAGATAAAAGATAAAAATTGAAGTTTTAGGGGAATAGAACAAGAAAAAACCTAAGCGATAAAAACATACCAACTTATATTGGCGAAAATGAGATCAACAACTCCCCCTCGTTAAAGAGACCTGGTATGAGTTATTACCCTCATTTCACGCCAATATCAGCAGGTATACTTAGAGGATAGCCCAAAAACACGAAACGACAAGTCAAGGTAAAAAAGAATCTCACAACATGGCGATAGTCTGCTTGAGTTCAATATTCTCAGCAATGGGGAGCAAACGAGGACAAGAAAATCGCTTTTAGAGGTGCTGATCGATCAAACATTCTGCTATTTGAATACTGTTTAACGCGGCACCTTTTCTCACGTTGTCAGAAACAACCCATAAATTAAGACCATGGGGGTGAGAGATGTCTTCGCGAATACGGCCCACAAAAGTGGCGTCTTGGCCCGCCGCGTCACTTACTGGAGTTGGATACCCACCATCAAGCTGTTCATCCATGACTGTCACGCCTGGCGCATTCATCAGCAATGCCCTGGCATCATCGGCGCTTAACTTTTGATCTGTCTCGATATGAACGGCTTCTGAGTGACCAAAAAAGACCGGTACGCGAACACACGTAGGGTTCACCTGAATGCTGTGATCAGCAAAAATCTTTTGTGTTTCCCAGACCATTTTCATCTCTTCCTTGGTATAACCATTCTCTTGAAACACATCAATATGCGGCAACACATTAAAAGCGATTTGCTTGGGATAAACTTTTTCTTCTACTGGTTGACCATTCAATAATCGAGCAGTCTGGCCGGCCAATTCTTCAATAGCATCTTGGCCGGTACCCGACACAGCCTGGTAGGTCGCCACGTTAATTCGACTGATGCCAACAGCATCATAAATCGGCTTAAGCGCAACGAGCATTTGAATGGTTGAGCAGTTAGGATTAGCAATGATATTGTGATTCCGATAATCGGCTATTGCTGCTGGATTCACTTCTGGCACAACTAAGGGAATATCTTCTTTGTAACGAAAATAAGAGGTGTTATCAATGACCACGCAGCCGGCATCGGCAGCAATTGGCGCGTACTCACTGGACAAACTGCCACCCGCAGAAAATAAACCAATTTGCACCTGACTAAAATCAAAACCTACCAGGTTTTCGACTACGACTGACTTGCCATTAAACTGGATGCGCTTACCTGCTGAGCGCTCACTCGCCAGCAGGTAAAGCTTTCCTACCGGAAAGTTCCGCTCCTGCAATATCTCTATCATTGCTTGGCCTACAGCGCCAGTTGCGCCCATGATGGCAACATCGAAAGTTCGAGACATAAAAACCAACTCCAAATTATTTTTTAGCGATCAATTCAGATAAATCAGCAACGAAACCGCAAACGATTGAACTAGCGGTAAAGCCAAGGGGCCTTTTGTTTATGCAATACTTCAAAAGCCCGAATTTTATCGGCATCTTCGAGCGTCAAAGCAATATCATCTAGACCGTTGAGCAAGCAATGCTTGCGGAAACTGTCGACTTCAAATTCTAGAGAAGACCCATCCGGCAATGTGATCGTTTGCGAATGTAAATCAACCGCTAGCGAAAAGCCTTCAGTTGCAGCGACCAAATCAAATAACTGGTCGACAATATCATCCGATAACTGAATCGGCAAAATGCCATTCTTAAAACAGTTATTGAAAAATATATCGGCAAAACTGGGCGCAATCAGACAGCGAAAACCAAAATCATCTAAAGCCCAAGGCGCATGCTCTCGACTAGAACCACAGCCAAAATTCTGCCGTGAGAGTAAAATATTAGCACCGGCATAACGCTGATGATTCAGTGAAAAATCCATATTTAACGGTCGATGAGTGCAATCCATATCCGGCTCACCTTTATCAAGATACCGTAACTCATCAAACAAGTAAGGACCAAAACCGGAACGCTTAATCGATTTTAAAAATTGCTTCGGAATTATCATATCCGTGTCGACATTAGCACGATCAATCGGCATCACCACACCTTCTAATGCTGTAAACGCTCGCATATTAACCTTCCCCCATTTCACGGACATCGACAAAGCGACCCGCTATTGCTGCCGCCGCGGCCATTGCCGGACTGACTAGATGTGAACGACCGCCAAAGCCCTGCCGTCCTTCAAAATTTCGATTGGAAGTTGACGCACAATGTTCGCCCTCTTGAAGCTTGTCAGCATTCATCGCCAAACACATTGAACAACCTGGCTCACGCCACTCGAACCCTGCTGCGGTGAAAATATCATTTAAGCCTTCGCTCTCCGCCTGTCTTTGCACCAAGCCTGAACCGGGCACGACCATTGCCAACTTAATCTTATCAGAGACCTGCTGCCCCTGAACAACCGCTGCAGCGGCACGCAGGTCTTCAATACGGCTATTGGTACATGAACCGATAAAGACCTTATCTAAAGGGATATCTTTAATCAGCTGACCGCCATTCAAGCCCATGTATTCAAGCGCACGTTCGAGTGATTGGCGCCGGGTTGGATCAGGCTCTTCGGCGGGCACAGGCACCCGATCAGTGATCGAAGCAACCATTTCCGGTGATGAACCCCAAGTGACCTGCGGCGCAATCTCTTCAGCACGCATTTCGACCACATGATCAAACACTGCATCGTCATCACTGCACCAGTCTAACCAACTTTTCTCAGCCAGTGCCCAATCTTCCCCTTGTGGCGCCATAGGGCGACCCTTGCAATAATCAATGGTCTTTTGATCACAGGCAATCATACCGGCGCGCGCGCCTGCTTCAATCGCCATATTACAGACCGTCATTCGACCTTCTATCGATAAATCACGAATCGCTTCGCCGCCAAATTCCATCGCATAACCAGTACCACCAGCCGTACCAATCTTACCGATAATCGCCAACACTAAATCTTTGGCAGTCACGCCGTTACGCAATTTGCCATCGATTCGTATTAACATGTTTTTCATTTTTTTAGCCAACAAGCATTGTGTCGCTAGCACGTGCTCGACTTCGGAGGTACCAATACCATGCGCCAACGCACCCAAGGCACCGTGCGTCGACGTGTGTGAATCACCACAGACCACCGTCATGCCTGGCAATGTCGCACCTTGCTCAGGCCCAACCACATGCACAATACCTTGACGGATATCGTTAATCTTAAATTCGGTGATACCCAATTCATCGCAGTTATCATCGAGGGTTTGTATCTGAATACGAGAAATTTCATCTTCAATACCCTCAAGCCCCTCTAGGCGCTCCACCGTGGTCGTGGGTACATTATGATCAGGGGTAGCAATATTGGCCGCTGTGCGCCACGGCTTGCGACCCGCAATTCTTAACCCCTCAAAGGCTTGGGGGGATGTTACTTCATGAATTAAATGACGGTCGATATAAATCAACGCCGTGCCATCCTCGCGCTGGGTGACCAAATGTTGATCCCATAACTTATCGTAGAGTGTTTTTCCTGCCATGATATTGCCTCACCTTAGTGCCAAACTTAATAATCGCTGTGCAAGTTATACCTGCGTGGAGCTTCGCCTTGACCCATCATTGTAAAGAAAGTGAATGATACCGCTTGCAATGAAGAAATAAAATTCATATTATTTCATTTTACTATTCCTATTAGGAATATAATTACTTATCAATCCGGAGTCTATCATGGCCTCACTGGATATTCAGGCTTTAATTGCCTTTATTGCGGTTGCAGAAACCGGTTCGTTTTCACTTGCCGCGGACAAACTGTTTCTCACTCAATCAGCCGTCAGCAAACGGGTTGCCCAGCTTGAACAACAATTACAAACCCCGGTTTTTGATCGCGTTAAAAAGAAAATCTGGCTGACCGAAGCAGGTAAGGCCTTATTGCCGAAGGCTAAACAAATCATTCAATCGCTCAAAGACACCCAACAAGCGATTAGCGATATAGCTGGTAAAACTAGCGGCAAACTTGCTATCGCCTTTAGTCATCATATCGGCTTGCATCGACTCGGGCCCCACTTAAAACAATTCTCAAGCGAGCATGACGAGGTTAATCTCGATATTAGCTTTGTTGATTCTGACGATGGCTATGCTCGCGTACTTGAGGGTACGTCTGAATTGGCAGTGATCACCCTATTCCCCGAACCTCGAAAAGATATTTGTGTGACGCCATTATGGCGCGACCCACTTGCCTTAGTCTGCAGTCCCGAACACC
Source organism: Pseudomonadota bacterium (assembly GCA_036344075.1). Lineage (GTDB taxonomy): Bacteria > Pseudomonadota > Gammaproteobacteria > Pseudomonadales > UBA7434 > UBA7434. Next base: position 22,557 of record JAYYUJ010000023.1, on the reverse strand, counting down.
CTCTGCATTTGCGCGACAATGTTTCACTCGAAGAACTAAGTCAACTTGATATGATTTTTCCAGGCGAAAACACCCATACTGGCAATCTCATTCGTCAGCTATTTGCGCAAGAAAATCGCTCACTGAAAACCTCAATGACCACCAGCAATTTAGAGACGATTAAAATGATGGTATCGATTGGTTTAGGGTGGAGTATTTTACCCAAAACAATGATTGGTGAACTGGAGCAAATTCATATACCTGACACCTATCTAGAACGGCAACTGGGTATTATTGAACTCCAAGGCCGTCAGCAATCCAATGCCGCCAATGCTTTTAAAACCATGCTATTAAAAACAGCAAGCATTTATTAGCTTATCCCAGAATTAAGCCAACACCCCTGGCTGCAGTGGTACAAACCGAATCGGCATTAAGGGCTCAACTTCATGGCCCTCTTCGGTTCTAGTTAACACTTGTAAATGCTGATTTTTTTCATCGCCCACAGGCAGTACCATTTTGCCGCCTAAGGATCATTGCTCGATCAATATTTCTGGTATCGCTCTCGGTGCCGCTGTAATCATGATCGCATCAAAGGGCGCGCGTGCTCGCCAACCTTGATAGCCATCGCCATGAGCATACTCAATATTTCGAAACTCCAGATCTCTTAATCGCCGCTCGGCAGATTCCTGCAAAGAAAGAACCCGCTCGATGGTACAAACGCGCTTGACTAGCTGGGCTAAAATAGCCGTTTGATAACCGCAACCCGTGCCCACTTCAAGCACCGAGTCAATCGGCCCATTAGCTAGTAACAGCTGAGTCATCAATGCCACAACGTAAGGCTGAGAAATCGTTTGATTTTTCCCAATTGGCAAAGCCGCATCTTCATAGGCACGGTGTGCTAACGCCTCTTCAATAAATAGATGTCTTGGTGTATTTCGCATCACATCCAATAATTGAATATTGGTAATGCCTTGATCGGCTAAGCGCCCCACCATGCGGTCGCGTGTTCGCTGCGAGGTCATACCTACACCTGCGCGTTCAGAATACTGCATCATCATTGTTGCCTATTTACCCAGTGAATTGACATTCTACCAATTCTCTCATCAAAACTGTGGCATAACTTCCGGTCGGAAGCACAAAGCTAAGCTGTAATTTTTCACTTTTAAATTGCCACTTCAACTGCTTCGGTATTGCTCGAAGTGGTCGTCTAGCCTGCTCGACACCTTGGCGACATAGCCCATCAACTAACGCCTGCTCTGATCTCAAAACCGCTGTCTCAAGTTCCAGCGCAACCGCCGATAACGGCGATTCGCCAACCCCACACAAGGTACCTGAGATATGGATATCAGCCTCACTTAGCCTTTCTTCAATAAGGTTTACCAGCCTCATTACATCATCGGTAGCCGAATTGTTGAACCAATGAGCATCACCTCCATGCAAGCTAAATTGACTACGACTGCCCGCTAACATCAATACATCACCAGCAAGATAATGCGTCCAATTATCTTGCCGTACTCGCTCACTAAGCACTAGATTGAATAAATAGGATCGCGCCGCCGACAAGCATAAGCCTCGCTGCTCTCTAGGCATTCGCTTATTGGCGTCAAATAACTGCCTTGCTTTAGCCAAATTTTGATTGCTAAAGCGCTGCCGCCCAAAATAGTTAGGAAACCCCTGTTCACTTAAAATAGTTAAGCGCTGATTGAAGTAATACTCTGCACCCATCGACAAATCGCGACTATTAGATACATTACCAACATCTCTAAGAGTAAGCTTAAAAGCATTTTCTTTATGGGTGCCGCGACGCAACTTTCGATCATGCCGGTCAATTTTCAAGATTCGAAGATAGGCTTTCGAAGACTGGGCGTCGATCAGCAGTTCTGACCAATTAGGCTCAATAGTTACTCGCAGATAAACACTGAACCACTGACGAGTAACAGCCCATTTATCTTTTAAACCTGAGTACCCCACATCCATTAATTTACAGCCTGCCAATTTGGCAATCGCATCTCTAACCGCCAAGGTGGTTAAGCAACGTTTTTCAATATGCAAGAACACATGCTCGCCCGTGCCACTGGGCTCGAAACCTAAAATCTCATCGACATAAAAATCTTCAGCTTGCTGTTTAATAGCAGCCTTAACTGTTGGGCCACCGTAGGCATAGGCAAGTGATGGACTTTGAGAAACGCTATTAATCGATAAACTCACAACAACTAAGTATTAGGAAGTTTGACTGAGCAAAACTACGGCATGACAAGCAATACCTTCTTCTCGGCCAGTAAAACCGAGCTTCTCAGTCGTCGTTGCTTTGATACTTACATCTGCCAAGGCAACAGCCGTATCACTGGCAATATGCTCGCGCATCGCAGGAATATACTCTGCCATTTTTGGCCGCTGAGCGACAATGGTCATATCGGCATTCACCAAGCAGTAACCGCGGTCAGCCACTAAAGCCATCACCTGTCGCAGCAACTGACGTGAATCAATATTACAGTAATCACTGTGAGTGTCAGGGAAATGCTGACCAATATCACCTAGCGCAAGCGCACCTAACAAGGCATCTGCTAAAGCATGCACTAAAACATCTCCATCGGAATGCGCGAGCAAAGGGACCTTGTAAGGAATCGAGACGCCGCCAATAACAATATGGGAGCTATCGCCACTTGATGGTGATGATTCTACGCCAGCAAAAGCATGCACATCGTAGCCTTGCCCTATTCGCATACTCATTGGCTCACCTCAGCTAAACCCACAGAATCTAGCAAATAATATTCGGCCAAGCGAAGATCCTCAGCGGTCGTTATCTTAATATTTTGCTGAGTATTTTCTACCAACAAAACTGGCCGACCTAGAAACTCAACCGCGGAGGCTTCATCGGTCACTTCTTGCTGCTTTTCAGCTTGCGTCATCGCCTCAACCAGCAAACCGTATCGAACCATTTGCGGCGTTTGAGCCAGCCATAATCGACGCCTATCTAACGTTGTTTCAACAGTAGGAAGCGCCTCAGACGCCGAGTTATAGATGCCAGATCGCTTAACAGTATCATGTATTCTGGTCGCTAAAATTGCTGCTACATCTTGTGGGCCCACTGCATTGACGAGTTTATTCATAGCCTCAACAGTAATTAATGGCCGAGCAATATCATGAACCATTACCCAATCATCAGCTGCAGCATAATCAGCTAAGGCATGCAAACCATTAACAACAGAAGCCGCCCGACTAGCGCCACCCACAACGGTCTCAATCTGTGCAGACTGGGCTATAGGTAAGTCTAAAAAATGATGGTCATCATCGGCTAATGCAATAATGATTTTTGAAAATAAGCCGGCAGTCACCAACTGTGACAAAGTTCTTTGCGCAATCGTTTGCCCTGCTAGTGAAAGGTATTGCTTAGGTAGACTAGCACCCATACGTTGGCCTGTCCCTGCTCCGGGTACTAACGCCCAAATAACAGGCTGGCTCATGGCTGGGTAGCCGGTTGCTCAACCAGCAAGTAAAACGTCTCGTCTGACTTAATCATACCCAAGTCTTCTCTGGCGCGAGACTCTACAGCGTCAAGCCCTTGCTTGAGAGAAGCAACTTGACTCATAAGACGATCATTATCCGAGGCAAGTTGAGCATTTTTTTCCTGCTGCTCAGCAATCTTAGCTTTAAGTGTCTGAGCTTCCGCAAGACTGCCTTCACCCGCCCATAATCGGTATTGCAAAAACACCAATATTAATAGCAATAGAGCAATGAATCCCTGCAAAAAGATATCAGCGATGCCATGACCCGAAGCCTGAGGTGGTAGTTGCTTTGTTGCCATTAATAAATCCACATATCAATCAATATTAAACCTTAAACTCAGCTCTACCATGATAAGAAACGTTTTCGCCAAGTTCGGCCTCAATGCGTAACAAACGATTGTATTTAGCGACTCTGTCAGAGCGGCATAAGGAGCCTGTCTTTATTTGACCCGCGGCCGTCGCAACGGCTAAATCAGCAATCGTCGTATCTTCCGTTTCGCCAGAGCGATGTGAAATAACCACGGTATAGCCAGCCGCTTGCGCCATCTTAATGGCCTGCAACGTTTCGGTTAATGAGCCAATTTGGTTAAACTTAATCAAGATGGAATTCGCTATATTCTCATTAATGCCGCGCTGTAATATTTTTGTATTCGTCACAAAAAGGTCATCGCCTACAAGCTGTACCCGCTGACCAATCTTATTGGTCAAATCTAACCAGCCAGTCCAATCACTTTCATCCATTCCATCTTCAATCGATAAAATTGGATATTGCTGACTTAAAGCTGCCAAGTAATCGGCGAACTCACTGGCGGAAAAAACCTTTCCCTCTCCCGCTAAATTATATCGGCCATCTTGGTAAAACTCAGAAGCAGCACAATCGAGTGCCAAAGTGATATCATTTCCCAATTTATAGCCCGCATGGCTAACGGCCTCTGATATTAACGCTAATGCCGCAGCATTAGACTCTAAGTTAGGCGCAAATCCACCCTCATCACCAACCGCCGTACTCAAACCACGCTCTTGTAGCACCGCTTTTAAAGCATGGAAAATCTCCGCTCCACACCGCAATGCTTCAGAAAAAGTCTTAGCCGCGACCGGCTGTATCATAAACTCCTGAATATCGACATTATTATCGGCATGCTCACCGCCATTAACAATATTCATCATTGGTACTGGCATCGAGTATTGTCCCGGTGTTCCATTTATATTTGCTATATGTTCATAAAGCGGCAAACCTAAATCAGCTGCCGCAACTTTTGCAACTGCAAGAGAAACAGCCAGCACAGCATTAGCACCCAATTTTGCCTTATTTTCAGTGCCGTCCAAGTCAATCATTAGCTGATCAATAGCTGCTTGATCAGCAGGGTTCTTACCAATCAACTCAGGTTGAATCAGTTGATTGATATTATTAACCGCTGTTAAAACACCTTTTCCAAGATAGCGACTTTTATCACCATCCCTTAACTCTAAAGCCTCACGAGAACCTGTTGACGCCCCTGAAGGAGCACAGGCTAAAGCCGTCAAACCATTATCTAAAATAACTTGTGCTTCTATCGTTGGATTACCCCGAGAATCGAGTACTTCGATCGCTGTGACAGATTGAATCAGAGACATTTTTACTCCAAATAAAGGGTTTTAAATTTAACAAATATCAAGTTCCGGCAAACGTTTAGCCAAATCATCAACTGCTAGCATTTGCTCTAAAAAAGGCTTTAACTGCTTTAATGGCAAGGCGCAGGGACCATCACAAAGCGCCTTATCGGGATCTGGGTGCGCCTCTAAAAATAAACCGGCCAAGCCTTGCGACATGCCCGCCTTGCCAAGCTGAACGACTTGCTGACGCCGCCCATCGGCAGAGTCACTTCGACCCCCTGGCATTTGCAAGGCATGCGTAACGTCAAAAATAACAGGGTATGAAAACGACTTCATGATGCCAAAACTAAGCATATCAACCACGAGGTTGTTATAACCAAAACTGCTACCCCGCTCACATAGCATCAGCTGATCGTTACCGGCCTCTTGGCACTTAGTTAAGATATGCTGCATTTCTAACGGCGCCAGAAATTGGGCCTTTTTAATATTAATCGCCGCACCTGTTTTTGCCATCGCGACCACTAGGTCAGTTTGTCTCGATAAAAATGCTGGTAGCTGAATCACATCGGCAACCATAGCGACTTCAGACGCTTGCGCAGGCTCGTGCAAGTCGGTAATGACTGGCACATCGTATTGATCTTTTACTGCCGCTAAGATTTTCAAACCTTGAGTTAAGCCGGGCCCTCGAAAAGAATGCATCGATGAGCGATTAGCTTTGTCAAAGGAACCTTTAAAAATGTAAGGAATATTAAGCTCGGCGCAGACTTCAACATAATGCCCGGCAATATCAATTGCCATCGCTTCAGACTCAAGCACATTCATGCCGCCAAATAACACAAAGGGCAAATGATTAGCCACTGAGATCTCGGCTACTCGAATAGTTTTTGACGCGGTTTCTGACATAGTTAACTCTTATTAGAGCGGCATTCTAATCCTAAAAAATGTAGACTAAGACTGCTTTGAAAAAGCAATTGCTGCTTGAATAAAACCATTAAACAGCGGATGGCCATCACGCGGTGTAGATGTAAATTCCGGATGGAACTGACAAGCTACAAACCATGGGTGATCGGCTACCTCAACAACCTCGACTAACTGCTTGTCTTGCGACCAACCGGCTATCCCTAAACCTGCACTCTGCAATTGCTCAACATAATTTGCGTTCACTTCATAACGATGCCGATGCCGCTCTGCAATATGCACCTCACCATAAGTCGTATGCGCCAGAGTCCCTTCAACTAATTCACAAGCCTGTGCGCCTAAACGCATACTGCCACCAAGGTCTTGGTCAGCACTGCGAGATTTCTGACTGCCATCCTCATCCAGCCACTCTTTTATTAATGCTATGACTGGATGCGGAGTATCATTTTGAAATTCAGAACTGTGAGCATCCGCTAAACCTGCAACATTTCTTGCATACTCAATGACCGCCACTTGCATGCCTAAACAGATACCTAGGTAAGGGATTTTATTTTCACGAGCGAACCGAACTGCACGGATTTTCCCCTCGACACCTCTCTCGCCAAATCCGCCAGGGACTAAAATGGCGTCTACTTTTTCTAACGCTGCAAGGCCGTCTCTCTCGATGTCCTCGGAATCGATATAATGAACTGAGACCTTCATCCTTTTACCAATACCGGCATGCTTGAGTGCCTCATTGAGAGATTTATAGGCATCAATTAAGTCGGTATACTTACCAACCATCGCAACTTTAACCTCGCCGCGTGGATTTAACTCACCATCGATAACGGCTTCCCATTCAGACAGATCAGCCACTTTACATGCAAGACCTAAGCGCTGAACCACATACTCATCAAGGCCTTTTTTATTCAGCATAATGGGCGCGCGATAAATCGTATCTGCATCGGGTAAAGAAATAACCGCACGCTCCTCGACATTGGTGAACAGTGCTATTTTCTTACGTGCACTGGCCGATATCTCCACCTCCGATCGACAAATTAACACGTCTGGCTGCAAACCTATTGAACGTAATTCCTTAACTGAGTGCTGAGTGGGCTTAGTCTTTGTCTCACCCGCCGTAACGATATAAGGGACTAACGTCAAATGAATCAACAAAGCTCGATGAATACCCAGTTCAACTTTTAGCTGTCTCGCCGCCTCTAAAAAAGGCAATGACTCAATATCACCTACCGTACCGCCTATCTCAACCAGCACCACGTCATAGCCTTCACCTCTGGCCATCACCCGCTGCTTAATCTCGTCAGTGATATGCGGAATCACTTGTACTGTAGCACCCAGATAATCACCACGACGCTCTTTACGCAGTACTGTTTCATACACACTCCCAGAGGTAAAGTTGTTGCTTTTTTGCATTTTAGTGCGCAGGAATCTTTCGTAATGACCCAGATCAAGATCGGTTTCTGCACCATCTTCGGTAACAAATACTTCGCCATGCTGGAAAGGACTCATGGTCCCAGGATCAACATTAATATAGGGATCTAACTTCATCATGGTGACCGATAAATTTCTGGCTTCAAGAATAGCTGCCAAAGAAGCCGCAGCAATACCTTTACCAAGAGACGAAACCACACCGCCGGTAACGAAAATATACCTCGTCAATGATGATTCACTCATAATCAATCAACCCATCAGTAAAATAGAGAAACGTGGCCAGACCAACTGATAGTCTGGCACGTGGCAATGCCACACAAGCAAAAGAGGTGACAAATGGCACAAAATACACACATGCAGAATGGCAAGATTTGCCGTTCAAAGATGGGAAAATAGCTTATCAGAATGGCGATGCAGGAACAAACCAACAAAAGGTGATTTTGTCAATTATTCGTCCTTGATCGAACTGGTTAATTTTTGAACTTGACTAGAAATCGAATTCATCATGTGGTTCGTCGATGTCTCCTTTGGTAACAAAATAGCGTTTTTGTTCGATACTAAAGGCTGTAACAGAAGCATTCAACAGGGCGTCAACATCTTGATTAATCTCTGCAAGCAACCAGACTTCTTGACCTTGTGCGACAGAACGCCTGAGAGCGTCTGACCAATTCAATAAATGTTGGCTGTTAATAAGCCGATGATAATCATCCTTTGCCCACTCCGAGCAAATCTTTGCACCGATCTCAAGCATTTCTTTACGGAACCAAGCTTGCAAAGCTTGATCCTCTTTTGTTGCTAATAATTGCTCTACCATGCCGTCCCAACCACTAGGATAAAATACCCAGCCCGAATAAAACCGCTTAACCCAAACAATATATTCAGCGTAACTTTGGGCAGTTTGATTTGCTTCGTCAAGATCGTAAATGAATTGAAAATAAGATTCAGGCGGCCAGTTTACAGGCCAATCACGGGACTCAATTTTAAATATGGAGCAAGATGTAAGGAGTAGGCATGTCACCATCAGGGTCATAGACCTAAGCGAACGCACCGATACAACTCTCCCCAGTCTAAAACGAGCCAGAAATAACAACACATTAACTCTAAATAAATTGCTCAAAATAACAAAACTACCTTTAAGTAAACATGACCAGAAAAAGAAAGTAAACAACTTCAATCAATAACAAACGAACCAGCTTCAATGATATATTTCATTTCAGCTTGAACCGCTACAACAAACTTATTTGTTCGATAGCTGCGTTATCATCATCCAATAAGATTAAATTGGATAGACTTAAACCCAGCAAGCGCACCTTTCGTTGACCTGCCTCAGTGCGCTGCATCAATTCAGTTAAACGCTTCAGAACCACATCAAGCTCAGTAAAGGCATGCGCTTCTGTATGACTTCTAGTGATTTGCTGAAAATTATCAAACTTGACTTTCAAGGTGATGGTTTGAGCCGCAAATTTTTTACTTTTTAATGCCGCCACAACTTTCGCGGCTAATGGCTCTAGGCAACACAGCATTTCCTGTCGATCAATCAGATCGGTTGAGAAGGTGGTTTCAGCCCCCATCGACTTCCGAACGCGATTATTCTCTACCCGCCGATGGTCTATGCCGCGAACAATATCAAAATAATAAATACCTGTACGACCAAAGTGCCTCTGTAGTTTAGCCCTACTCCATTGCTTCAAGTCATAGCCATTATGAATACCAAGCGACTTCATTTTTGCTTCAGTGGCCTTGCCAATACCGTGAAATTTTCGAATAGCCAAGGACTCTAATAAATCATTGGCGGCTTGTGGTAAAATCAAAAACAAGCCGTTAGGCTTATCCATATCTGAAGCAATTTTGGCAAGAAACTTATTATAAGAAATGCCCGCTGAGGCGGTTAAACCGGTACTCGAATGTATTTTTTGTTTAATATCTTTAGCAATCAAGGTCGCCGACCCTGAAAATAATGGGCTTTGTGAAACATCTAGATAAGCTTCATCTAAAGAGAGTGGCTCTACTAAGTCAGTATATTGATGAAAAACCTCATGAATAGCCAGAGAGGCTTCTTTGTAAGCGTCAAATCGAGGCTTAACAAATATAGCCGATGGACAAAGTTGTTTCGCGCGCGATGATGACATGGCTGAGTGAACACCAAATACTCTTGCCTCATAACTGCATGCCGCCACGACTCCGCGACTGTCGGGATCACCACCGACGATTAAAGGTTGCCCGCGATACTCGGGACTGTCACGCTGTTCAACAGAGGCAAAAAAAGCATCCATATCGACGTGAATGATTTTTCTCTGACTAGTTAAAGCTACATCTCTTTCTACGTGATTCTCAGCTTGTGGGTTTTCCAGCATAAAAACTTATCTTTACCAGGTATTAGAAAATACGGCTATTCGACCTTGGCCAAAAAACGATGCGCAAAGGGACGCACTAAAGGCTCCATTAAGTCCTCTAAACGATAGGCCCTAGCATGCAAGTAGGTCAGAATAATCTGCTCTTCTTCAACACTGTCCATCGTATCAATTCGCGCAAGCAAGGCCTCTTCAGCCATAGGCAAATCGTCAAAAGATTCACCCATGATAACAGCAATTTCATTTTGCTCATAGCTGTCTAGGTGAGCGCCGTAACGCGCCTTTCGATGCATAAATTCTACCATTGCATGAATATGCTCAACTCGATGCGTAATAAAATGATCCGACTGCGCAGGTAAGATCTGTTGTTGCAACTGCTGCTCTATGATAGAAAAAACCCGTCCCACTTCTTTGTCTTCATCACCTCGCTGAACCACTGACTCTGGCATGGGATCGGTTGGACAAAACACAGCCATCGCTCTAGCAATGGCGTCGCACATGGCTCGCTGGCAATTAATTTCATAACCCATATTCATCGCCACTTCGTCATTCCACTTCAAGCTTGGCACCGAATACATTAACGACATAACTGAGCGTAACAACTGCTGAACCGTGTAGTACTTAACCTTTTCAACATCAAATGGAATGCCACTTAGCTGTTCATAATAAAAAAAATAAGGCTGTAAATCACCGCCACTGGAGGGATAAAAATAATCGCGCACAACAATATTACCTAGATCTTCCATGGGATCGCCAAAATGGGCCCACTCCCAATCTACCGAAGCACTGATTTTATCCCCATCAAACATGAAATTAGCGGGGCCCGTATCACCCTGAACAAGAACCGTGTGCTGGTAATGAGGTGGGACATGATTTTCTAACCACCGCCGACCAAAAGCAGAGAACAAACGACTCGCCGAAGCTGGTGCGGGCATTGTACCCCACAAATTCTCTATCACATAGACTTCACTCAGCGCCTGCTGTTCGGCAGATTCTGGCCAAGGGCAATATTCTGATAAACCTAATGCACGGGGTTCTAAACGATGCAATTCAGCCAATGCAGCCATAAAATTCATCATCACAGCATGTTGCTGTGGACGATCGACTTGATCGAGTTCTGAATCACCGACAACCATTTCCTGCAATGCCAAATGAAACTCATCGTGCCAAGCAATTATTTTTTGGGCCGGCACATCAGTTGCAGCCAAAGCTTGGATAATTTTGGTTTCACGCAATAAGCTCCATGGCCCACCGCGCCCCTTGGCGCCAGCTCTATCGATTCGTAAAAAGTAGGATTTTTTATCAGTACAATCTGACTCCATTTCAACAACCCAAGCTTCTCTTCGCGCGACATGACGATGCAAAGAAGTAACAGACTCAGCGGTTACCGATTCAATCCATTCGACCGTTCCTTCAGGCAATTCCACGGGATCTTTAATCATAGTCTGTCCTCTAATGGCTCACAGGCCGCTACAGGCCTATCTATGGGGGTTCTGGAGACTAAACGCTATCTAAAATCACTACCTACTTGATTGTTTTTATTCTCCACAGGGGAAGGCTCTCTTTAGAGATCTCCAGATAATCACTCCAAAGGGTTCGTGAAGTTTCTCGGGATAATCATCCATGTACTTAGTAACTACTTTCACAAGCTGAGAATAATCAGATTCTTCAGGAAGACAGTATTCAGGCTCTTCTGTTAATGCCCATATATAACGTGCGCCTCGTTGAACCCTCTAATATAAGCAGTACAAACTAAAAGATCACGAGCGACTTCCGAGTTGCAGTCCTCATATTTGTCATTACCAGTAATTCCATAGCTACCCATAGAAACACTTAGGGTTACCCAGAGAGTTATTAGAGATTTCATTAGCGGTCGCATAGCAGTGGTCCTTTAGAGTTTGTGAGTATTCTACAGGAGTCTATGGTATTAAAAGAAACAGTTTAACTAGGTTTTGTTTGAAAAAAATTACAGTTTAGCTAGCGACCAAACTTTTGGTCACCACCTCAAATACATCCGCCGATAAATTTTCAGCATCAGCAATATATTGCAAGCTTGCTTGCATAAGTTCTGATTGAGGTGGCTTGAAACGCTTCCATTGCGTGAGTGGCGATAGTAGTCGCGAAGCTAACTGAGGGTTCAGAGTGTTAAGCCGAATAACTTCATCACTAAGCAGCTGATAACCCGATCCATCTTGGGCATGAAACTGCTTAATATTGCGCATACAAAAACCACCGATTAACGCCCTCACTTTATTGGGATTGGTATTATCATATGCTTCGTGGTCCATCAACGCACGGACTCGTCCTAACGCTCCCGGCTTATCGCTGGCAGCCTGTACAGTTAACCATTGATTAACCACTAAGCTTTCTGATGACCATTGCTGGTAAAAACGATCAACGCGTTGCTGAGCAGCAGCTTCAGCATCGGCAAGCGGACAATTGACTAAGGCACTGAGCGCGGACGATTGATCGGTCATATTATTAGCCAGATCAAATTGAGTTTCAGCCAAGTGCAGCAAACTTGGATCATTGCTACGCATAAGAAATGCCAGACAGGTATTTTTTAAGCTCCTTAAAGCAACATGATCGGCCAAAGGTTGGTAACCCCCCAACGCTTCAAGCTGTTGGCGTAACTGTTGATAGCAATCAAGCATCACTGACTTTAATTGATCCGATAAAGACATTTGCAGACATTCTAAGGCTTTGCTGATAGCATGAATATCAACGCTATCAAACTGCTCTATCAAATAGGCATAGCTTGGTAATCGAATAATTTCTGCCGTTAATGCAGCATCGCAGGCAGGATCCCAGCCTTTATCACTAAGACCTTGCGCCAGCAATTGTGATAATGAGAAGCCCAATGCTTTAACGGCCTGCTGACCGGCCACACTGTCAATTGTTTGCTCGCCAGTAAGGTGGGCATGAACTAACTGTAGAGCATAGCGCTGCGAAGCGTCCCATCGAATAAACCCATCATTATCGGCTTCAAGTAATTGCAATAATTCCTGCGGCTGATACTGGAAATTTAATTTAACTGGCGCTGAAAATCCTCGCAGTAAAGAGGCAACAGGCTTTTCACTTAAGCCAGTGAACTGCCATTGTTGTTCAGGTTCTGTTAATGATAATAAAAATTCATCACCGTCTAAAAGCTGCGCTGATGATGAATCACAGCTAGCCGTCAACAAACCTGATTTAGAAACTAAAGCCACTTTGATCGGCATACTAAAGGGCAATTTCTCAGCCTGACCTGGCGTTGCAGGACAACTCTGCTGAATCGTCAAGGTATAGCAACCGCACTGATGATCCCAGCTGCCTTGCGCATCCAGAACCGGCGTGCCGGCCTGAGAATACCAGCGACGAAATTGGGCTAAATCATAACCGCTGGCATCCTCCATAGCGACAATAAAGTCTTCGCAGGTGGCCGCCTCGCCATCGTGACGATCAAAATAAAGATCACTGCCAGCACGGAATTTATCAGCGCCTAAAAACTGGTGCATCATTCGAATAACTTCAGCGCCTTTTTCATAAACTGTTAGGGTATAGAAATTGGATATTTCAATGTATGACTCAGGCCGAATAGGATGTGACATTGGCCCACCGTCTTCAGCAAATTGCGCCGAACGTAGCAAGCTCACATCCTCAACTCTTTTAACCGTTGCGGAATTCATATCTGCTGAAAAACTAGCATCACGAAAAACAGTAAATCCTTCTTTCAGACTAAGTTGAAACCAATCACGGCAAGTCACACGATTGCCAGACCAGTTATGAAAATATTCATGCGCAACAACCGCCTCAACACGCTGAAAAGCTATGTCAGTTTGGGTGAGCGGATTAGCCAAAACACATGAGGTATTAAAAATATTCAAGCCTTTATTTTCCATGGCGCCCATGTTGAAAAAATCGACGGCAACAATCATGTATAAATCAAGATCATACTCACGACCATAGACCTCTTCATCCCACTGCATAGCTCTTTTGAGTGACAGCATAGCATGGTCGCACTTATCCAAATCTTTGCTTTCAACATAAATCTTTAATGCCACTTGACGCCCTGAGACAGTGACAAAACTATCTTCTACTACCTCTAAATCACCGGCCACCAAAGCAAATAAATAAGCGGGCTTTTTAAATGGGTCAGACCATTTAACCCAATGTCGACCACCATCCTCCCTACCCTGGCTGTCTAAATTTCCATTAGATAACAGCACTGGATACTGGTCTAGATCGGCAGTTATTTTAGTCGTAAAAATAGATAGGACGTCTGGCCGGTCTAAGTAGTAAGTGATTCGACGAAAGCCCTCAGCTTCGCATTGTGTGCAGTACATGCCATCAGACAAGTACAGCCCCTCTAAGCTGAGATTATTAGCGGGATCAATCTCTGTTACGATACTGAGGGTAAACTGATCGGGCGGTGATGAAATGACTAATTGCTGATGGTTCACTTGGTAGTTGTCATCTGGCTGAATAACACCGTTAATTGCCACTGACACTAAATGAAGATTTTCTCCCGCCAAAATTAACTCGGGCGCGTCATTAACGGCTGTATTCCTTCGCAGGGTTAAATCCGCGTTAACTGTTGTCTTATCTTTGAATAAATCAAATTCTAAATCAGTACGATCAATAAAAAAGTTCGGCGGACGATAATCCTTTAAATATGTAGCTTGCGAAACGGGTGAACCTACTGCTACTGCACCGCTGGTTACGTCGGCCATACATCCTCTCCAACAAAAAATTAAACCGAAAATTGAATTTGATAACCGGTGAACTTACGCAAATTCAGTACCCCCGTATCGAGTAACAAATATTGTCCCTTGATACCCATTAAGCGACCATTGACCTGTGGCGTTTTATCAAAGTTAAGCGAGGTCACTTTATTGGGGAACTCTAGCACTGGAAACTGAATTTCAAACGTTTCGGCTTTATCACAGAACTGCACGGCATCAATACCATACTTCGATTGCAGTGCAGAGATTCCTTCAGCCACTTCAGGGAGCGTTTTAGCGATAATAGCCGATAAATCAAGTAATTCTGGATTACCTTTTAGCATCGCCCGCCAATTGGTTTTATCAGCCATATGCTGTTTAAACAAAACTTCAACCAGCCCTGCATAACGCCGTTGCTTGACACGAAATATTGGCTGCGCCTGAACCGCACCTTGATCGATCCATCGCGTCGGTATTTGTGTGCCGCGAGTAATACCCACTTTTAAGGCGGATGAATTCGCTAAGTAGACATAGTGGTCTTGCATACAAAATTGATCCGCCCACTGCTCATCACGACAAGTACCGGCTTGATAGTGGCATTTTTCAGGACTCATTATGCAAAGATCGCACTGAGGCAATGATTTAAAGCAAGGATAACAATAACCCTGACTAAAACTTTTATTGGTTTTACGTTGGCAGTGAATACAGTGTATGCCTCCCGTGTAAGTTAAGCTAATATCTTGCCCTAAATAAGAGTTAAGCCCAATCACTTGCTCATCGAGCACCATGCTGTACAGCACAACATCGTCTGAATTAGCCGGTAGTGTAGTTGCCATCTTTCGTAAACTGCCTTGATAATCTGTCATCGCCTACCTAAAGTGCTGTTTAGAAAAACTATTACTGCCATTTGATCAGTGATTCTTTATCGTCTTGTTTCTCGTCACGTTTCTTGGCATTATTTAATTCTGTGGTTTTACTCGCACACTCACCTTCCAATTCACCAATCCGTTGGCCGTCGGCCTTATGGGCTGCGTCATAAACAATAATTGCTTGTATCAGAGTATCCTTTTGGCTGTCGGTCACTGTTTGTCCGTCTGGCCACTTACCTTGCGCCAAAGCTAATCTAAAGCGCTCGATAATATCGGGAGATAACTGCTGACTTTTTTCAATAAACTCGCTCATATAAATGCCTTATTAACCCCATGCGTGACTATCAATTTGACACTACTTTTTTATCCAAAAATCGGCTTAACAAGGCGCTGGGGATTGCGATAAAACACCCCCAGAGTAAACCACTTAAATGGGCTGTATTCGCCATTCTGGCTAAAAACTCAAACAAACCCAGCCAACCAATAACTAAAGATAACAGCATCAAAATATAGACGCTGGGCGGCAGGACAAAAGCTTTGTGAGGATTGATAAGATTAAATACGCCGCAATAACCTAATAGACCATAAATAACCCCAGACATACCCCCAAAAAATGCGTACGGTGTGCTTGCTGCCTGATAGAGGTTCGATAATACGGCAATAAAAAATACCACACTCATTAGATGCACTGCACCAAACTGCCGCTCTAAACGACGACCTAACTCCCACAGCCAAAGCATATTAAAAACTAAATGAACCCAGCCAAAATGCAAGAAGATAGGTGTAACTAATCGCCAATATTGACCGTGGTCAAGAAATTCAGCAGGTGAAATACGATCAGATAAATTTAGAGCTCGACTTAAGTTGCTATTGTCAATTAGTTGAATACGAAATAAGTCCACCCAGTAGTTAAGCTGAAACTCAACCAATAAAAAACCAATACAACTTAAAATAATTAATAGCAATGTGTAAGGCGAGTGACTTAGCACTTGAAAAATTGAATACAATAATGAAGTTCGGTGTTTTTTTTCAAAATTGAGGGCTAGGTCGCCATTTATATATGCGCGGTAGTCACGCTCAATATCAGCTCGTTGGCTGCTATCCTCCAGCATAATCACTTGCTGTCCGGCCTGCTCAAATATCTTATGATTAATGCTTTTTTCTTGCCACCAATACACTGACAGCGGATGTAAGTTGACATTGATAGGAACTGTTAATACTTTTATCAAACCATTTCACCGAGAGAAACAGACAAGGAAATCAGTTGCATGAGCGTTAACCATCTATGAATTGTGCACCCCAGCCTAACTTATCTCGACAAATACGATAAAACTGATGGCCTTCAGGGTGAATTAATTTCAATTTTTTGGACTTCTTACGAATATAAAGCACATCACCTGGTTGCAAGCCAAGGTTGACTTGGCCGTCACAACTAACACGGGGCGAAACATGATTACTCTCGCTGACAATAATTTTTATCTCACTGTTACCATCAACAACCAGGGGTCGGCTACTTAAGGTATGCGGGAACATCGGCACAAGCACAATAGCATTAAGCCGAGGATGCATAATTGGCCCGCCGCCAGATAAAGAGTAAGCAGTAGAACCCGTAGGTGTAGAGACAATCAAGCCATCTGAGCGCTGTGAATAAACAAACTCGCCTTCAATATAAAGTTCAAAACTCAACATTTTAGGGGCCTGACCACTGTGTAAAACAACATCATTAAATGCATCGGACTGACCGACGACAGCGCCCGCTCGCTTTAACTCAGTTTCTAATAAAAACCGCGTTTCTGTCTCATAATTACCCTCTAAAACACAGCTGACGCCGGTTTCGATATCTTCGGGTGCAATATCCGTTAAAAATCCCAATTTACCCCGATTGATTCCTAGTACGGGTACATCGTGACGGGCGAGATCACGGGCAGCACCCAGTAAACTGCCATCGCCCCCCACGACAATGACCATGTCACAAACCTCACCAATTAACTTTCGACTAGCCACTTGAAGGCTATGGCTGTCTAATGCTTTAGACGTTTCCTCTTCCAGCACCACAATTAACTCACGCTGTTGCAGCAACACTACAAGTGTCTGGACAGACTGACGGACCAAATCGCTATCAACCCGACCAATTAATCCTATATTTCTAAATTGCGAGGTCATTAAAGTACCTGTTATTATTCAATGATTGCCATCGTCTCAAGAATACAATGATCAACGTATAACAGTGCAATTATAGGCACAAATACGTCAAGACTACAGCCTTGAAAGACTCAATTAGTTGATAAACCATTAGCATAACCGCTGTTAACCGAGCAGATGAGAGCCATGTGCAACAACTTAGCACCAGAAACCAAACAAAAAGGCTTTATTGACCAATTACAATGCCCTGAAGTGAGAATGCTTGCGCAGGCAGTTTTTGGTCCGGCCCTGATTCAGATATTGGCCATTACCACCTCAACGGATCAACAGCGCGTAGCCACAGCGCCACGCGCTGAAGCGGCGCAGCCAGCCAATCAACCCGTTTTTACGCTCAATGCCACTTATAAAAAATGGCTGACTGCACTAGATCAAGCTCCTGAGTCACTGATCAATTTTTTAGCCAGTTCCCAGCGGCTCAAACTGGGTGTTTATCATGAACGGTTATGGCAATATTTTTTAATTCATAGCAATGAGACTGAGCTGATCAGCGCAAATCTTAAAGCGCGTCATAACGGCCAAGATCTCGGTGAATTCGACCTGATCTATCAGCATCATAAACTCGGCTTAGTGCATTGTGAAATTGCCAGCAAATACTATTTAGCCGACGGCTTAAACGATAGCGCATGGGAACACTGGCACGGCCCCGGCAAAAGAGATCGACTCGATGTAAAGTTACACCACAGTATTAATAAACAGCTCAATTTAGCCGACCACCCTGCCGCTCTGGCAACGCTTGAATCGGCATTAACCCACGAACAAAAAAATCTACTTAACATGCAGCCATTGGTCAAGCACTTACATGTTGGTGGACGATTATTTTATCGACACAGCGATCAGCCTGTCGGTCGACAAACACCTCGGCATTTAAACCCTCATCATTTGAAGGGCCGCTGGCTTTTTTTACACGAATGGCAGGCAATGTTAGCTAATAACCGTGTACGTTTCTGCTCAATCGACAAACCGTTCTGGCTCGATAGTTTAACCGAGCAACAACAATGGATGACAGCGGCAAAGGATCACATCACATTGAACCAAGAGCAGCCGGAAATGGTGGTCTATCAACTAGATGAACAGCAATCAGCACAATACGGGTTTGTGGTCCCCAACGATTGGCTATCACGCTAAGCCAAATTCTTAAAAGTTTGCCGTTAACACACTCACCGTCCAAGCAAGCCTCGTCGACCCTGCTGCCCACCGCTGTGAATCACGGCAATTGCATTGGCATCCGTCAACTCACCCGCTTGCAAGGATTTATACAAGGCATAAAACACTTTGGCCATGTAAACATGATCAACTGGCTCACCCAACTGCTGTTCCAGCTGACGATGAAATGCCAGCAAATCAGATTTCACCTTGGCATAGCCGCCACAATCCGCATCATTGAGGACCCGCCATCGAACTGAGCCGGCCTCAACACCGACAGAATCAGTTTCTCTATCGACTTTTAGATTAGCCTCCAAGCCAGCCGTTAAAGCTTCAGCTAAGCCACTATTCTTGAGGACATTGACCCCATTAATTATGCCATGAAATAAACCTTTGACGTTACCCTGCTGAGCCTCGACTGCGCCTTCAACCATACCCGCCATCGTACTGCCAGTTGCTGCAGCCATCCAAATTTGATCGACACAAGAAGGCAACTTCAAAGCGATGGCCCTACCCATTGCGCGCATCCCTGCGCGCCCAGCCGTGTTTGAACCGCCCTCGGGCACCACCCAAGATCGGCCAAATTGCTGATGTATGAACGATCGATCCAGGCCGCCGCAAAGCCTTCGGTAATCGCTGCGACTGATAAATTGTAACCGCATTGCTAAGGACTGAGCATCGCATAACGTCGCCGACAGCTGCTCTGGTCGCTCACCACGAACCAGACCAACAGTATCAAAATCAAACGCCTCACCAGCGGCCGCGAGAGCATGCAGATGATTCGACCATGGACCACCAAAACTGACGATTTGACGATAATTCTTTTCTTTAGCCAGCTGTAGGTTGGGTAGCAATTTAAAAATTTTATTGCCCATCACCCGGTCATTAGTCCCACAACGTAATTGGTCGAGGCGAATCAAATACAGTGTCGGGGAAAAGTCATTAAATAAAGGAATATCGCAGCGTTCAATCGGTATATTCTTGCAGAAGGACTCTAGATTAAGTGACATGCGCAGTTACCAATAGATTCAATGGACTATCATTTTTGAGCTTAACAAGCGCCAATAAAAAACCAGCAACAATTATCTCAATTGTTGCTGGCTAATAAACCGATAACATTACTAAATAAGATCACACAATTGTTAAAGTACTAGTTCCGCCATAGTGCGAAGTAAGTTGTTATCCCCATTAATTAACAAAGAAGTGACCGGCGAGTTTTTCCAATCCTGCAATTTTTCTTTAATTCGTTCTTTTGGTCCAACTAGAGAAATTTCGTCCGCAAAGGCGTCGGGGACGGCAGCAATCGCCTCATCACGCTTACCCTCAAAAAACAATTCTTGAACCTGATTAGCCTCTTCTTCAAAACCCATTCTTCCCATCAGATCCTTGTGGAAGTTGCGCTTTTTTGCCCCCATGCCACCGATGTAAAAACCTAACATCGCTTTTACAGGCATTAGGCCTTCTTCGACCGTATCAGTCACGGAAACAATCGCCATGGCAGGGATCTCAAATCCAGGCTTGGCCGCTTTTAATTGATCAGAATAAACCTCTTGTCGATAGGGCGAATAATACAGTGGTAGCCAACCGTCAGCTATTTCAGCAGTTTGAGTGACATTCTTTGGCCCCTCAGCGCCTAAGAGAATCGGCAAGTCCGCTCTCAATGGATGAGTAATCGGCTTGAGCGGCTTACCTAAACCCCAGCTATTTTCACCTTTATAGGGCAATGGATAATGCTCACCATCGTTGGTCACCGGTGCTTCACGACGCAACACCTGGCGAATAATATCAACGTACTCGCGTGTTCTTGATACGGGCTTGCTGAATGGCTGGCCATACCAACCCTCGACCACTTGGGGTCCCGATACGCCCAAGCCTAGCATCATTCTACCGCCTGACATATGATCCATCGCCAATGCGGCCATTGCACAAGCGGTTGGTGTTCTTGCCGATAACTGGGCCACCGAAGTCCCCAAACGAATTTTACTTGTGTTAGCTCCAATCCAGGCTAAAGGCGTAAAAGCGTCGTTACCCCATGACTCTGCTGTCCAGACAGAATCATAGCCCAAACTTTCAGCTTCTTGCGCTAATTTAATATGTCCGTCACCCGGCGCTAAAGCACCCCAATAACCTAATTGCAAACCCAGCTTCATATCTACCTCAATAATTAAAAATGAAAAATTACCACTTACTTAAGTTAATAACTAATGATACCTCTGGCGATAATTGACAACATTAACCGATGGAGTCGAAAACATACTTATAGAACTAATACGGCAAGATCATCATTTTAGTTTATAAGTCATTGAATTTAATGCGCAAAAATGATGCCCCTAATAGTGATTGACAGATAACAACAGATTATCAATCATTATTTATGATTTCTTAAGTAGAGTTCGGATAAAAAACAATCGACATGTCAATAATATCAGGTTTATCGAAACAATTTCCTTATCTATCTAAACCTGGAAAAATTGGTTCTATGACTGTGAAGAACCGCATGGTAGTGACTGCCATGGGAGTAAACTTAGCCGAGGATGACGGTGTCTGCGGCGATCGCATTATTGCCTTTCACGAACGCCATGCCAAAGGCGGCGTAGGTCTTATTGTTCTGGGTGTTGCCGGAGTTGCATGGCCACATGGCGGCAACCAACCAAATCAAGTGGCAATTTCTGATGACCGTTTTATTCCTGGCTTAAAAGCCATGGCCGATGCTGTACATCGACATGGGGCAAAACTGGCCACCCAGCTTCACCATGGGGGTTTAGTGGCAACCGAAGATATGCGCAATGGTCGGCCAGTTTGGGTGCCCTCTTATCCTGAACCCAAAAAACCTAGCTATTTGAATGATTTTCTCGACCATGAGCTGATGGCGATGCACGATCCGAAAGCGCCAAAACCATCATTGTGCCCGATGAGTCACGACGATATTGAGTTGCTGATTAATCAATTTGCGAAAGCAGCTATTCGCGCTAAAACAGCGGGCATTGATGCCATAGAAATTCATGGTGGTCACGGCTATATCATTTCGGAGTTTTTATCACCTGCAATGAATAAACGTGAAGATGAATATGGCGGCAGCCATGAAAATCGTGCTCGATTATTATTAAGAATTATCAAAGCCGTAAGGCACGCGGTCGGTGACGATTTTCCTTTATGGTGTAAACTTGATTCGGGCGAATTTGGTAACGATAAGGGCATTAGCTTAGCCGATGCGAAAGCCACAGCTATGCTTGCACAAGCGGCCGGCGTCGATGCGGTGACTGTCAGCGCTTATCATGATACCAGCCAAGGCATCATGCATTCTGAATCCAATATTCCCCACACCCCCGAGCGCTTAGTCAGTAATGCGATCGCTATTAAACAGGTGTTGGATATACCGGTCATCACTTCAGGTCGCATTGAGCCTCATTCCGCCGATCAACACATTGGCCAAGATCACTTCGATTTCTTTGGCATGGGTCGTAAATTATTAGCTGACCCCGACCTTCCTAATAAAGTCGTTGCGGGCACATCTGAACAAATAAGACCCTGTGTCTATTGTTATTGTTGTGTCAGCCAGATCTATATTCGTGAATCTGTAAAATGTGCAGTTAATCCCGAAACGGCTTTCGAGCGTCAACGTGGCCTTATAGCAAGTAGCAACCAAAACAACAAACACTATGTTGTGATTGGCGGTGGGCCTGGCGGGATGGAAATTTCTAGGAGACTTGATAGCTTAGGTTATAGTGTGACATTACTAGAAAAAAGTAACCGACTCGGTGGTACTTTACAATTTGCTAGCATAGCTTACCCCCCCAATCAGAAATTACTCAACTGGCTCAAATTTCAAATTAAGCAGTCGAATGTGACAGTAAAATTAAAT
>JAYYUJ010000022.1:0-53005 GCA_036344075.1 Pseudomonadota bacterium | reverse complement strand
TGGTAACTAAGGATAGGGGTTGCGCTCGTTACGGGACTTAACCCAACATCTCACGACACGAGCTGACGACAGCCATGCAGCACCTGTCACACGGTTCCCGAAGGCACTCTTCTATCTCTAGAAGATTCCGTGGATGTCAAGGGTAGGTAAGGTTTTTCGCGTTGCATCGAATTAAACCACATGCTCCACCGCTTGTGCGGGTCCCCGTCAATTCATTTGAGTTTTAATCTTGCGACCGTACTCCCCAGGCGGTCAACTTATTGCGTTAGCTGCGCCACTAAGACCTCAAGGGCCCCAACGGCTAGTTGACATCGTTTACGGCGTGGACTACCAGGGTATCTAATCCTGTTCGCTACCCACGCTTTCGCACCTCAGCGTCAGTGTCAGGCCAGAGAGCTGCCTTCGCCATTGATATTCCTTCAGATCTCTACGCATTTCACCGCTACACCTGAAATTCTACTCTCCTCTCCCGCACTCTAGATTGGCAGTATTGGATGCAGTTCCCAGGTTAAGCCCGGGGCTTTCACATCCAACTGACCAATCAGCCTACGCGCGCTTTACGCCCAGTAATTCCGATTAACGCTTGCACCCTCCGTATTACCGCGGCTGCTGGCACGGAGTTAGCCGGTGCTTCTTCTGCGAGTAACGTCAATTCTCAAGGGTATTAACCTTAAAACTTTCCTCCTCGCTGAAAGTGCTTTACAACCCTAGGGCCTTCTTCACACACGCGGCATGGCTGCATCAGGCTTTCGCCCATTGTGCAATATTCCCCACTGCTGCCTCCCGTAGGAGTCTGGACCGTGTCTCAGTTCCAGTGTGGCTGATCGTCCTCTCAGACCAGCTAAAGATCGTCGCCTTGGTAGGCTTTTACCCCACCAACTAGCTAATCTTACGCAGACTCATCTAATAGCGCGAGGTCCGAAGATCCCCCGCTTTCTCCCATAGGACGTATGCGGTATTAGCCTGGTTTTCACCAGGTTGTCCCCCACTACTAGGTAGATTTCTACGCGTTACTCACCCGTCCGCCGCTCTACTCACACCGAAGTGCTTTCACGCTCGACTTGCATGTGTTAGGCCTGCCGCCAGCGTTCAATCTGAGCCATGATCAAACTCTTCAGTTTAAATACAAGTAGACGTCTTTGCTGTTGCGCAAATAAGCTCGCTTAACAACGGTCGACATCCGATTTTGGCTCAACAAATAAATGAACGTATAAAATTTTAGAACTTTAGTAGGACACTTACTGTTGATATCTAGTTGTGTACGCTTTTAAACAACAAAAGCAGTACTGTCGTACTATCAATCTAGCAAGCACCTACACGCATGATTTGATTAAGTTTTTAAATAACAGAACGACCGCTTGTGCCACTCTAGTTGGTTCATTTGACTTAGGTTTTTTATCCTCTGCCCTTCAACCGAGCAGGGCATTATACGGAGACTTTGCCCGCTTGCAACTGTTTTTTTTTACTTTTTTAAAATAAGTGTTTACTACCAAAAGTGCGCATTAGAACGGCAAGCAAAGTCACTCCTGAGATGGTTGAATAATAGTCAATCAAGGACTTTTATGAAGGTGTTAGACCCATTGAAGCAGGTGGAAGACCTTCTTTCCGCGCTTAATAAGGTGATAGCGACCAAAATAACCCCCTTCGGCCCTCAATAGCGCTGTCTCGTCCGTGATTTTCGTACCATTAACGGCGATAGCATTGCTGTTAATGAACTTTCTTGCCTGACCTAAAGTCACCTCTCCGCGAGGCGTCACCGCAACGCCCGAATCAACCAGCAGCTCAGCCAAGCCGGCACTACTGCCCTGAATCTGTGTGCTAGGCAGGCCATCAAGTGCTAACTGGGCAAAATCGGCCTCAGCAAGGCCATTTAAATCACCAGAAAACAGTGCATCTGAAATGCGTTTTGCAGCAGCCAACCCCTGATCACCATGGACTAGCCGCGTCACCTCCGCCGCTAATAGGCCCTGCACCTGCTTTCGTCCCTGAATCTCGGCATCAGACCGTTCTATTTCTTCAATAGCGTCGATCGCTAGAAACGTAAAAAAGCGCAGGAACCGATAAGCATCTTCATCAGCGGTATTCATCCAAAACTGATAAAACGCATAAGGTGAGGTCTTAGCGGGATCTAACCAGACGGTGCCCGACTCGGTTTTTCCAAATTTAGTGCCGTCAGCTTTGGTCACCAATGGTAAGGTTGCACCAAAAACTTGAGCCTGATGAAGTCGGCGCGTCAAATCAATACCGCCGGTGATATTTCCCCACTGATCACTGCCACCAATTTGCACCGAGCAACCATGGCGCCGATAAAGCTCGGCGAAATCGTAGCTTTGCAAAATCATATAGCTGAACTCTGTAAACGAGATACCGGAGCCATCCCGCGCTAATCGCTGTTTGACTGACTCTTTTTGGATCATATTGTTTACTGAAAAATGCTTTCCCGTATCGCGAAGAAAATCGATTAGATCAATACCCGCCGTCCAGTCGAGGTTGTTGACGACTTTCGCACGATTAGCGGTCACCTCAAAATCGACAAACTGGGCGGTTTGGCGCTGAATTCTGTCAACCCATTGGGCGACGGTGTCTGCACTATTCAACTTTCGCTCTTCAGCCTTAAAGCTAGGATCACCAATCAATCCCGTTGCACCGCCAACTAAAATAATTGGACTGTGTCCTGCTAGCTGAAAGCGACGTAAAGCCAATAGAGGAACCAAGCTACCAATATGCAAACTATCTGCAGTAGGATCAAAGCCTGAATAAACCGTCTTGGGACCACTTGCTAGATGTGCTTGCAATGCGTCTTCTGCAGTGAGCTGCGCAATCAATTGTCGGGATTGTAAATCATCCAAAATAGCGGCTGACATGATGTGTTTTAACTCCTCAATCGGATGAAATAAAGTCTAATACCAAACAATCAAAGTTTAAAATCGACAGAGCAACGATAAAAAATGAAATTGTTGCATAAAAAAACCAAAATCTCGCGAGTTTTCAATCATTAAGCGAATTTATTTTGGTATACTATTATGCCATAAAACTAATAACGGTTTGCCTACAGACACAATTACGAATCCACTTTATGGCTGAACAACGACACGCTGTTCCATTTAACGTCTCGCCCGCCAACAGCGCTTGGCGACACTGCTGGCTCCGACTCAAACAAATTCGGCCTTCATCGCGGCTTGCAGCAATCCTTGGCAGCCTATGCTTATGCCTGTTAGTGCTAGCATTTAGCGGTATGGCACCCTTTAAAAATGGCACGTCACTCTCACTAATGGATAGCTCGACCGGCAACGCTAACGGAAAAGCTCAGCGCGAGACCATCTCTCTATCACTACCAGCTATTGGATCATCAGCCTCAGCCACTAATGACAATCATGATCAGCAGCCCAACTCACTTGGTGAACGATCCTTGTCTGCACAGTCCAATACGAATACCGATTTAAATAGTCACGTTTCTATTAATTCCAATGCAGATAATAGTAATGAACCTCTAACGGAAGCGGTTGCCGCAGAATACCAACGCTTTATTCAACCTATTAAGCCTGGAGATAACTTATCGATGGTGTTTGATCGCGTTGGCCTGAGTGCCCGGGAAGTCTTAAACGTTGTCAACTCTAGCACTGAGGGCAAAGCACTAACCCGAATGTTCCCTGGCGAAAGCCTCGAGTTTGTTATCAACGATGATACAGTCCTGGTCGAAGTAATAAGGCGAAAATCACTGCTTGAAAGCGTTCACTTTACTCGAAATGATGGGCAAGCTAAGTTTATTGTTACCACGCATACTCGACAACCAGACATAAGAGTCGTTTACCGCAGCGCAAAAGTGAGTGATTCCTTGTCAATGTCAGCAAAACGAGCCAATATCTCATCTTCAACCACTATGAACATGGCCAATATTTTTAGCGGTGTCATTGATTTTGTTCTTGATGTGCGGAATGGCGATCAATTTACCGTGGCCTATGAAGAGCACTTCTTAGACGGTGAAAAAATTGATGAAGGAGAGATTATCGCTGCTCAATACATTAACCGTGGCAAAACCTATAATGCCTACCGCTATACCGACCCCGAGGGTGATATTGGCTATTATAACGAGGAAGGTATCAGTATGCGGAAAGCATTTCTTCGAGCGCCACTCGATTTTACTCGCGTCAGCTCGAGATTTAATATGCGACGCCTTCACCCAATTACCAAGCAAGTTAAACCTCATCGCGGCATTGATTACGCAGCGCCAATAGGAACCCCCATTTTCTCAACTGGCGATGGCCGCGTGATAGCGTCAAACTATAATAATGCGAATGGTCATTATATCTTTATTGGTCACGGCGAATCGTACGTCACAAAATACCTGCATCTACATAAGCGCTTTGCTAAAAAAGGCCAGCGGGTCAAGCAAGGTCAAATTATTGGTCAAGTGGGTAGCACGGGCTTCAGCACCGGCCCTCATTTACACTATGAATTTTTAGTCAATGGGGTACACCGCAACCCAAGCACAATTTTAAAGAAACTACCTAAAGCCAAACGTCTCAAATCTGATTTTAAAGAGGATTTTATAGCTAGTATTAAATCGACGCAGCTGCAATTAGCGAGTAACAGCAGCGCCTTCAAACTTGCCAGCAATCAATGAATTCGCTGTTTATTGGGTTGATATCTGGCACCAGCGTCGACAGCATCGACGCTGCTTTGCTTGAACTTACCAGCACTAAAAAACCCAAATTAATAGCCACGCATAACCATGCTATCCCACAAGCAACACAGCAACTAGTGCATACCTTATGCCAGCCGGGCATGAATGAAATTGAAATCATGGGTCGTCTCGACCGCAGCTTAGGCACATTGTTTGCACAAGCGGCAATAATGCTTGTTAACAAAACTCAATATTCTGTTGAAGATATCACCGCCATTGGTAGTCACGGTCAAACTATTCGCCACCGACCTTCGTCATCCCAGGATAAAGAACCCAGTTTTAGTTTACAAATCGCTGACCCTAACACCATCGCTCAACTCACAGGGATTACCACCGTTGCAGACTTCCGCCGACGCGATATCGCTGCCGGTGGTCAGGGCGCTCCATTAACACCAGCTTTTCATCGAGCCATCTGTCAGGGGCAAGTAGAAACTAGCGTGATTTTAAATCTGGGCGGCATCGCTAATATCACCGTTGTGGCCAACAACGAAATCGTAAGTGGCTTTGATACTGGCCCTGCCAATACATTATTAGACGGCTGGACTCAGCGCTATAAGCAACAGCCTTATGATACCAACGGCCAATGGGCAAGCACAGGTCAATGCCAAGCAGCACTATTAAATCAATTAAAAGCACATCCATACTTCGCATTATCGCCACCTAAAAGCACCGGCAGAGAGGAATTTAACCTGCAGTGGTTAGACACTATATTAGCTAATCCCGACGCACACCCTGTCTCAGCCGAAGATGTCCAAGCCACACTTACGCAATTAAGTTGCGATACCATTGCCACACAGTTACTTGCGTTGCCCGATGAAATTAAGACGGTCTATTGCTGTGGCGGTGGCGTGCATAATTGCTTTTTATTAGCGCAGCTAGCCGCTGCCTGCCCCGATCATCGTATCGTCACAACTGAAGCGCTTGGAATTGATCCTGATTGGATGGAAGCCGCTGCCTTTGCTTGGCTTGCGCAGCAAACTTTAGCTAGACAAAAGGTCGATTTAGGTAATGCGACTAATGCCAATCAAGCAACAATACTTGGTGGAATTTACTTAGCATAAAGGTGGGCGGATTCAAGCGAGTAAGATCAAACAGAAAAAGACGAGCCACACCCACATGTAGAGTCAGCATTAGGATTGTCGACGATAAATCGAGAGCCCTCAAGTCCTTCGGTATAATCAACACTGCCGCCGACTAAATATTGATAGCTCATGGAGTCAACCACGAGACTAACTCCGGCATTTTCGATTACAGCATCGTCCTCGGCAACCAACTCATCAAAAGTAAAGCCATATTGAAAGCCAGCACAACCACCCCCAGTGACAAACACCCGAAGCTTTAAGGCATCGTTCTCTTCTTCATCGATCAAGCTCCTTACTTTAATAGCGGCTCGCTCGGTAAAGACTAGTTTTGATGCTTGATGAACAGTATCTGCACTCATGCGATTCCTTTATACAGAGCTTCGACCAACTCTCTTGGTCGAGAAAATAATTTTTAGAAAATAAGGTTTGATCATATCACAAGCAGCTAGCAACCTTCAGCCATTCAGGCCCGAATCGACATACTGACCTAAAATATTATCTGAATCAACGGCTTGGCTAGTTGGATCTGAGGGCTCTAAATGCTTTTGGGTCGAATTCTCAGCATACATTAAGCCGCCATTAACTTGAGCACCTTTAACCATTTCCATCATTTGATAATGGACATCACCGCAGACTAAGGCTTTCGCCGCCAATTCAACCCTTTTCGATGAATACACATTCCCTTCTATCTGGCCATTAACAATGATCACTGGTGCGTATACATCGCCCTTTACTTGGCCGCTGCTCTGAATTCTAACTTGCGACTTCTCACAACTCGGCTCAGCAATAATGTTGCCGAGCACCGTGCCTTCTATTTCAAGGCAACCCGAAAATTTTATTTCGCCAGTAATCTCAGTCCCCTTAGCAATCAAGGTCGTGTTATCAGCACTCATCAGTGTGCCCTTAGCTTTATTATTAAACATCAATTCGCTCCTAGCAGTGCCTGCCATTGAAAACTTCGCGATACTTTTTGTGGTGTTTTACTGCTCGTTTCAGCACTGAGTACAATGCTAACAGGCTGAAGTTCTTGCGGCAATTTGAATTGCCCTTGTATTCGTTGAAAAAAACGAAATCGCAATCGCGCAGGCATTGAATCAGTGACACCAGGTAAGTCAGAAAAAGCAATGCGATCAGTTCCATGAGGGCCTTGAACTAACAACTCCATCATCACCGAGCCTTTAAGTAACGAATGCTTGTTCGTCGACTGTGTCAAAATAGCCGTATAATGATAAAAATCAGTATCTTCTTCATAACTCAGGTAAAAATCGTGGATAGCGAGACCAATACTAAGCTCATCAGGAGCCATCAGACCTCGATAAAAGGCAATATCGGCCTCTAAATCTGCAATTTCTTGCCCATAAGTGAGCAGCGATAGGCGAACTTCTTCATTAGCTAATCGGGCAATTTCTGCCGCCTTATCGGCACTAACTGCTCGCTGTCTAGCCTGTGCAAGGTCTGTCTGGAGCTGCGCCAAAGAATCATTAAGTGAAGCATTCTCTGCCAAAAGGCGATAACTTTGAGCCAACCCTGTGCGATAACTCCAATAGAAACCGATAGCAATCATCAATAGCATGAGCGCAATCAGTAAAATCACTCGAAAGATGTTGGATGCCGTTAATCGAAGGACAAAACTCTGGCCTATTCTCATAGTTTCACTTAGGGTAATAACGCAATGTTCGACAGCCCAGTCGTTTCAGACCAATCAAACACGATATTCATAATTTGAACCGCCTGACCCGCCGCGCCTTTAACCAAATTATCCTCGACCACCAAAATAGCCAGCATGGAGGAAGCAGCGATGGGCTGAACACTGATTCGACAAAGGTTTGTCCCTTTAACACTGCGAGTTTCAGGATATTGACCGGCAGGCAATATATCGATAAAAGGCTCATCACTAAATCGCTGCTCATAGAGCCCTTGAAAGTCCTGCGTGAAATCTTTCGGCTTACAATACAATGTTGAATGAATACCTCGGATCATCGGTAGCAAATGCGGCACAAAGGTCAGCGTCACGGCCTCGCCAGCCATGTCATTAAGTCCTTGCTCAATCTCAGGCAAATGTCGGTGCCCCGCCACTCCATAGGCTTTAAAATTATCGCCAACTTCGGCAAAGAGATTAGCAATTTTAGCTTGCTTGCCAGCGCCACTCACCCCTGAGACTGAATTCGCTATCAGAGAATCGGTCTCAATAAGGCCCTTTTCCAGCAAGGGCAAAAAGCCTAACTGAACCGAAGTGGGGTAACAGCCGGGACAAGCCAGTAACTGAGCATCTCGGATCTGTTCTCGATGCGTTTCCGGTAAAGCATAAACCGCTGAGGCTATTAACTCAGGACAAGCATGCTTAACGCCGTACCAATGCTCCCATTGCGACACCTCTCTTAAGCGAAAGTCAGCAGATAAATCTATTACTTTTACGCCAAGCTCGATTAATTCTGGCATCATTTTCATCGCCACAGCATGCGGGGTAGCAAAGAAAACCACTTCACAGGCCGCAGCTAAATCCTTGGCTTCTGGCACAGTAAATACTAAGTCAGAGTGACCGCGCAAATTTGGCCAGTAATCAGCTAATTGAATGCCGGCTTCAGTGCGGGAAGTTACGCGTGTCAGCACTACGTGGGGATGCGCCAATAATAAACGCAGCAATTCTGAGCCGGTATAACCGGTCGCGCCAATCACACCCACTCGAATAGTTGGGTTTGTTTTATTCACTGTTTTATCCTTTTTTCGAAATCTGCAGCTAAAGTCGTATCATGCCAAGCTAACTGCTATGCCAATTATGTATAAAAACTATACATTCATAGCTGTACGGACATCATAATGATTCTCAAGGGATTAATATTAAAAGTCTAGAGAGTAAAACAAAAGTGCATTCTTTGCATTAGCATGACAAGATGCTATCTAATACCATAAACAACCGGTATAAACGGCAATGAAGCTGATAAAAAATTATAAACAGTACACATTTAGACAATCTGTGAGAAAATAAGCTATGTTGTGGATCAAAGCCTTGCATATTATTTTTGTTATCTGCTGGTTTGCCGGTATTTTTTACCTACCTCGCCTATTTGTTTATCATGCTATGTCGTCCGAAGAGAATGTTAGGGCACAACTATTAGTTATGGAGCAAAAACTCTACCGTTTCATTACACCTTTTTCGTATTTAGCCATTGGCTTTGGCGTTTGGCTAGCCAGCTACAATCTCGGCTATTACCTTACGCAACTATGGTTTTGGGCTAAATTGATTTTCGTGGCCTGCATGTTGGCCTACCATATTCAATGCGGTCGTTACATTCGACGCTTTGCGACTGGCGAACAACCCCATAGCCACAGCTTTTACCGCTGGTTTAATGAAGCGCCCGTGATTGCATTATTTGCGATTGTTATCTTAGTCGTCATCAGGCCATTTAGCCCCTAGGTACCATTATGTCACGGTCACGAAAATCCAATTACAATGTAATGTCAACCACTGCACTGGCAAAGCATTTCGATATTCCTAGTCAATCGTTATTTAACTTTCTGACTGAAAAATCATGGATAGAAAAAATAGATAAGAATTGGCGCCTAACCGGTAAAGGCGAATTTGAGGGTGGTGAATACATTCAAAGTCAAAAATTTGGTGAGTATATCGGCTGGCCAAAAAGTATTATTGAACACGCTATTTTTCAGGAGTTACTAGAGATCCCGCTCAATGTCGAAGCCTTGGGTAAACGATTCGATATTGGCAGTCATCGCTTCAATGCACTACTAGCGGAGTTGGGCTGGCAGAGCCGATTTCATAAGGGTTGGACAATAACGTCCTTGGGTAAAAATTTAGGTGGCATCGAAAAAGAACACCCCGAATCAGGCGTACCTTACACAGTCTGGCCCAGAGATATTCTAAACCAACCGGGTCTAGAATACGCGCTAGAACAATTAAGCGGCAGCGTACAGACAGTCGACAGATCAGTAAATACCAAAGATAAATCATCAAATCATGAACAACAAACCGCCTTAAATTTTTCAAAAAAGTTAAATTGGTCTGGCCGTGATGGTCACCCTACGACTAATCAACAGCACAACCAAGTCTGTAACTGGCTTTATTTAATGAGTGTTGTTCATGCCTACCGCTGGCCCTTGGCTGACCAAGCGATGGGCTGTTGCGACTTTTACTTACCACAAGCTAACTTACATATTGAATGTTGGCAACTGAGTGAAGAAGCCGCATCAATCAGTCAAAAACTTCTACGAATCGATCACTATAAAAAACAACAGTTAGCCTTTTTGGAGCTGAAAAGTGAGGATCTGAACCGACTTGATAATGTATTGCCTAAGTTATTATTGAAGCATGGCATCACGGTATACTGATGACCCAGTAATCGCAGAAATAAAAACTAAGAAAAAGAATTTTAAACTAATAGCGATGCTCTAGATCAACCAAACCTTGAAGCGGTTGACCTTGAAGATAGGCGCGGATATTCTCAACAAACGGCAGAGCTAAGCGCTCCAATATTTGCGGTGCACTCCATGAAATGTGTGGGGATAGTCGCACCGATTTATGCTGATACAACCAATGCCCCTCGGGTAGAGGTTCGGGGTCAACTACGTCAAGCGATGCTAATCTAAGCTGCCCATTATCTAAAGCTTCTCGTAAGGCCTGTTGGTCAATGAGTGAGCCTCGAGCCACATTTATCAGATGCGCACCGTGCTTGCAGTCGTTAAGCGACATCTGATTAATAATATGATGTGTAGCGGCCGTAGCAGGTGCTGCTAACACAATATGATCAGCATCTGACAAGAGTGCCGGTAAGTCAGTCACTGCCTTAATGCCTTCAGGCCACTCATTCCTAGGTCGACGAGCAAGAACTTTTACTTGCATACCAAAGGCCAGCGCCCGCTTTGCCACCAAGCGACTGATAGATCCAAACCCCAGTAACGCCAAAGTCTTGCCGCCAGTTTGCTCCAATTCCGCGCTATGCCATCGCTCTGGTGGCTGCGAGACCCAAGCAGCAGGGAGGTTTTTATCAGCCGTCAGTATCATGGCCATCACCCATTCAGCGATGGGTAAAGAGTGGGCGCCTCGAGAACAGGTTAATAATCGATCGCCGACCAAATCAAACGGGAAGTAATCTACTCCAGTACCCAATACATGCAACCACTTGAGTGCTGAACTATCGTTGCTTCTATGACTTAAAAAAGCCACTAACTGTTGATTCTCTTCAACACCCAAGGTAAGTAACACTTCAGGATTAACGGTAGCTGGAATCTCTTCATTCGGTGATAACACAATCAGCTCAATCGATTGACTCAACTGCTGAATTTGTGATTCTAACTCTGACGATTGGAACGGAATAACAATTTGCATTAAATATTTATCCAACAAAAAACAATTTTTAACTTTACTAACTACGGCCTAGTCGCTCGCGATTTTTCTCTTTTAAGCGTTCACTTTTTTTAAGCAGGACGTATAAAGCACCGGTACCACCGTGGTGTTTTTGAGCACTATGGTAGGCCATTACTTGCGGAATCTCTTTTAACCATTTCGCAGCAAAACTTTTCAACTTAGCCTGCTGATTAATATTTCGTTCACCTTTACCATGCAAGATTAACAAACAGCGGGCGTCGCAAGCGGTGGCCTCGCTAATAAAACTAAATACTTCTTGCCGCGCTTCAACTACCGTTCGTCGATGTAAGTCTAAACGGCCGTCAATACTGTATTTACCGAGGCGGAACTTTTTAAATACGCCATCTTGAATACCTGCCCGCTTAAAACTCAAAATATCTAATGGTTTCACCATATCAACATAGTCGTCAGAAACAGACCCGATAGGATTATTGTCAATATTCGATTGATGATCGCCAACCGCAGCTTGGCGCTGGTAAGCTTTTGAAGCAGAATTGACCGATTTTTTTAACTTGGCACGGTCAACTGGCTTTAGAGGTTTAACACCGTCGAGGTGTTGGCTGAATAGATTATCATCGTCCATAATAACACTCCTGGTGGACAGTATTAGCAAACAATTAAAAAACCTCATCAGGCCGGACCTTTAATCGTCGGACAGATTCAGAACCAACATCCTTATAACGTTCAGGGTCTTTTGCTTTTAACTGGTTGAGTTGCATCTGTAATTCACTAGTAACGTCTTGCCTCATCATCATAACAAGATACAAAGATTGATTGAAATAGAATACAAACGAGACTGCATAAACAAAAAAAAATTGATATTATGCGCGCTTCCATGATAAAAAATGTTTATTAATCGATCGAACCAACGAGAACAACAAGGCATTATGGCTAAAGGCAAAAAAAAACCTGATTTTGAGCAATCCCTAGCGGAGCTCGAGGCGTTAGTTAACGCACTAGAAGCTGGAGATCTCAGTTTAGAGCAGTCATTAACCAGTTTTGAAAAAGGCATTACGCTGACTCGCACCTGCCAAGCCGCGCTAAATGAGGCTGAACAGACCGTTAAAATACTCACCGAGAAAAACGGCCAGTCGACGCTAGACAATATGCCTATCGCTTCCGATGACAATTGATTCGCTAGATGCTTATTTTGCTCAACATCAGCAAAGGCTTGAGTGTTTTTTAAAAAACGCTATTGAGCTTCATTCGAAAATAATCGTCAAACAAGCGGCCGCCAAGCCATTTCTCGATTCACTTCATTACAGTTGTTTAGATGGCGGGAAACGTATTCGCGCTATGCTAGTCTATATGGCAGCTCAGGCTTGCCAAGCATCTGATAACGATTCCGAGATGATTGACTGTGCAGCTGCGGCGGTTGAGCTCGTTCATTGCTATTCACTCATCCATGATGATTTGCCCGCCATGGACGATGACGAGCTAAGACGAGGTAAGCCAAGTTGCCATATTGCCTTTGGTGAAGCCAATGCAATCTTAGCCGGTGATGCGCTACAAGCTCTGGCGTTTACCTTGCTCACTCAAGCAGGCAATGGCAAAGCTCAACTGCGCTTAACCTTACTTGCGCAACTAACAGAGGCCGCGGGCATTAATGGCATGGTTGGTGGACAAGCGATTGACTTAGCCGTTACTGGCCAGAGCCTATCGTATTCTGAGTTAGTCACCATGCATCAACTAAAGACTGGCGCCTTAATCGAAGCGGCTGTCGCCATGGGGGCTAGCTGCTCAGGAGCTAATACGAACCAACAAAAGGCTCTGTTAGAGTATGCGCAAGCAATTGGTCTGGCGTTTCAAATTCAGGACGATATTTTAGATATTGAAGGCAAGTCTATTGACATAGGCAAACCTCAGGGAGCTGATATTGCCGCCAAAAAAGCGACTTATCCAGCAATTTTAGGTCTAGAAGCAGCAAAAGCTGAAGCACAAGCATTGTGCGATAGCGCGCTAGCGAGTTTATCCGCATTCGACCGCAAGGCCGCACCACTGCGCAACCTAGCCCGCTTCATCATCAAAAGATCTCATTAAATTCAAAAACTTAGTGTATACCTAAGATCGTATAACCTAGACCTCATTGGACTCTAATTATCCCTATAAATCGGCTTAGTAGGTCCCCCTTTTCAGCACAGCTATTTATGTGCAAAAGAAGCATCTAATAATCAAGAAATCGAACGCCGAGTGCTGTAAGATTAGACTTTAACTACTGAAAAACAGTGATTAAAAACCAATAATTAAGGCCCGCTCAGCAAAATGATCGCCATTACATGACCAAACCTCGCCAATACAATTGCTTTCCCGATCAACGGCCGGAAACGCCGTTGCTTGACCTTGCCCCATTGCCAGAACTATTGCGTGATTTAGATGAATCACAGCTACCGCAATTAGCTGATGAACTGCGTGCCCATTTACTGTATTGCGTGGGCCAATCGGGCGGTCATTTTGGCGCTGGATTAGGCGTAGTTGAATTGACCGTTGCACTGCATTATCTACTCGACACGCCACGCGACAAGATAGTTTGGGATGTTGGTCATCAAACATACCCGCATAAAATTCTTACTGGTCGTCGTGATAGCATGCTATCCATGAGACAAACCGATGGTCTAGCTGGCTTTCCTAAACGAAGCGAAAGTGAATACGACAGCTTTGGTGTAGGCCATTCCAGCACCAGTATCAGTGCTGCATTGGGTATGGCTATAAGCTATAAAGATGAACAGCCACCTCGTCAAACTGTCGCCGTCATTGGCGATGGGGCAATGACCGCTGGCATGGTATTCGAAGCACTGAACCATGCCGCCGGTACCGATGCCAATATGCTGGTCATTGTGAATGACAATATGATGTCAATTTCCAAAAATACCGGCGGTCTAGCCACCTATTTCTCAAAAATATGGGCCAGTAAAACCTATATTCAATTGCGAGAAGGAAGTAAAAAAGTGTTGTCTAAGATACCGCCTGCGTGGGAATTGGCGCAACGAACAGAAGAACATATGAAAGGTATGGTTGCACCAGGCACTCTATTTGAAGAAATGGGATTTAATTATATTGGCCCTATCGACGGTCACGATCTCGAGTCATTAATACCTACTCTGCGCAATATGTTATTGATGAAAGGGCCGCGCTTACTGCATATCAACACCACTAAGGGTAAAGGCTTTGCCCCAGCAGAAGCAGACCCTGTAGGCTACCATGCGGTGAACAAAATCGAAAAGCCAATCAAAGCCACTACCATTAAGGGCGCTGAGGAGTTAATCGAGCAAGTTATTCCACCAACTAAAAAAATCAAATACCAAGATATTTTTGGTCAGTGGCTTTGTGACATGGCTTCACAAGATGACAAACTAATTGGCATTACTCCCGCGATGTGTGAAGGCTCTGGAATGGTCGAATTTTCTAAACGTTTTCATGATCGCTATTACGATGTGGCTATCGCTGAACAACATGCTGTTACCTTTGCCGCAGGTTTAGCCTGCGAGGGTAAAAAACCCGTAGTTGCTATTTACTCAACGTTTTTACAACGAGCGTATGATCAGTTGATCCACGATGTTGCACTACAAAATTTGGATGTCACTTTCGGTATTGATCGTGCCGGCTTAGTAGGTGAAGATGGACCTACTCACGCTGGAAGTTTTGACTTATCCTTTTTGCGCTGTATTCCTAACATAATAGTGATGGCGCCATCTGACGAAAATGAAACGCGACAACTGCTATACACTGGCTATCAATTCAATGGTCCTGCGGCGGTTCGTTATCCAAGGGGCGTCGGACCTGGCAAACCCATCAGTCCAAAAATGGAAGCCTTACCTATTGGTCAAGGTATATTACGTCGGAGCGGCCACCGCGTGGCTATTTTAAATTTTGGTACTTTATTGGATCGTGCTATTGAAGCAGCTGAACAGCATGACTACACTGTTGCTGATATGCGTTTTGTAAAACCCTTGGATGAAGGATTAATAGATTCGCTTGCCTCATCGCATGATTTACTCGTAACATTAGAAGAAAATACTACTCAAGGTGGTGCAGGCTCTGCAGTACTTGAATACCTACAACAAACCGGTATCACTGCGCCCATTCTTCAATTGGGTCTACCTGATCGTTTTGTCGACCATGGCACACACAATGATTTACTTGCCAGTTGCGGCTTAGATAAAGCCGGTATTGAGCAGGCCATTGAACGTCGACTTTTGACACTGTCCAGCAATCAGCAACAATGGGCAAATGAGTCAAATCAATAAACTCTAAAGTAAGATATTTTTTTTGACAAAGAGTGTTTACTCCTTGATGAGGTGGCCTAACTTACCTACTTTGGTGTCTAGGTATTTTTCATTATGAGAGTTACGACCAGTGCTAATCGCAATACGCTCAACAATTTCGATGCCCAACTCAGTTAAAGCAGCCACTTTTTTAGGATTATTAGTCATCAACCGTAATTGACTCACCGACAGATGCGCCAAAATTGACTGACAAATACTATAGTCACGCAAATCAGCTCCAAAACCTAATGATTCATTGGCTTCAACGGTGTCGGCACCATCATCTTGTAATTTATAGGCCTTGACCTTATTGAGCAAGCCTATCCCCCGCCCCTCTTGTTTGAGATACAGCAATACGCCTCGCCCAACCTTAGCAATCGACGCTAGGCCATACTCCAACTGGGCGCCGCAATCGCAACGCAAGCTAAACAAGGCATCACCAGTTAAACATTCTGAATGAATACGGGCTAACACAGGCTCAGGTGATGATAAGTCACCCATAGTCAATGCGATATGTTCTTTACCTGTTGCCTCATCATAAAAGCCATGCATGTCAAATTCACCCCATCGTGTGGGTAGCTTGCAGGCTTCGACAAACTTCACGTTCAATACAGAACTCCTAATCAGGCAAAAATAATTTCAGGGCGGGGATTCTAACACGTTAAGGGGGATTTGCGACTCACTTAGGGTCGCTAAAACCATCTAATCTAAACGGCGGTGAGTAAAATTGGATCCAAATGCTCCTCTCGGAGCCTCACCTAGAGCGTATTCGATAAATTCTACCACCTAAATCATCGCTGATATAAACGTTGCCCTGTAAATCTTGAATCACGCCAACAGGGCGACCTAACACAGTTTGATCGATCAAGAAACCCGATAAGAAATCGCGCGAGTGAATATTGCCGTCCTCGTCCCAGTGCAATGACGTCACCTTATAGCCATCGAGGCTAGAGCGGTTCCAAGAACCGTGCAGTGCCACAATCGCACTGCGCTGATAAATAGCGGGTAATGGGTTGGTGATACGTAAAAAATGCAATCCTAAAGGCGCATTATGCGGTCTAAACTGAAATACAGGCGGCCTTGCGACAGCCAGTAAATCAGGGCGATCATAGCCCATAGCGGGGTCGGGTTGATTATCACCATGGTAGTAAGGCCAACCGTAAAAACCGCCCTCATCGATAAGGTTTAACTCATCGGGCGGAAAGTTATCCCCCAACATATCACGACCATTCTCCGTCGCAAACATCTGCCCAGACCACGGCGCCCAATCAAAACCAACACTATTGCGCAAACCAGTGGCGATAATGGTCGGATTCGAACCATCGAGTTCAACACGCATAATCGTTGAATATCGCTCATCGTCAGGCAAGCAATTATTACAGGGTGAACCGATATTGAAAATCAAGTGCTGATCATCAGAAATCGCTATAGTTTTCAGCGGATGAAAGCCCTCATAAGGCAAGTTATCAATCAGTATTTCAATCACGCCCGTCACAGCTAGATTGACATCATCAAACTGTACGCGGCTAATACGATCGGGCTCTGCAAAATACAGCCAGCCATCATGTAACACCAGTCCATGCGGATTATGCCGATCAGCTAGCAAGGTTTTTCTACTGTCAATGTGACCGTCATTATTGCTGTCAATTAAGAGTAAAATCGAATCACTGCCAATGTCGCTCACAATCAGATCGCCGGCAGGCGTGAGTTGCATCATTCTCGGCCGGTCAAGACCTTCGGCATAAAGTTCAACGGTGAATCCTCTGGCAGCTTTTAAATGCGGCAATACTTCATCGCTGGATAAGTCACGCTGAAAATGGCTCGCATTAGTTAATAACTGCCATGCAGCCAGAACGGCACTAGGATTCTTGACGCCCATAACAATTATCAGCAACAGCAATAAGATGAAAAAAACCAATAATATTTTTTTTATCATGACGCTCACAGAACGTGTCAGTTAATCAATGAGGCTCAACTTTGCACTAAGCCCTCTGGCAAAGTCATTATAAAGTCTTTGATTTCATCACGCACCCGTCGGTAATGTACCATTGCTTCTTCGTGGTTCGCCGCGTCAACAGCTAGCTTTGGCGGGTCATCAAAGCCTCTATAGATTCGCTGAGTGTCGCCAATAAATACGGGACAATGTTCATCGGCATGACCACATACTGTGACTACAATATCAAAAGATTGCTGGGCCAATTCATCCAAGCATTCGCTACGGTGCTGGCTAATATCAATGTCGAGCTCGGCCATCGCTTCTACTGCAAAAGGATTTAAACCATGACGCTCAATGCCAGCCGAATAACAGTCAATCTTCTCACTGCGGAAATGGCGACACAGACCCTCAGCCATTTGGCTTCGGCAAGCATTGCCAGTGCATAAAAAAAGTAACGTTATTTTACTCATGGGTAAATAGCTTATTTTACAAAAGTTAGCACCTTTACTTTAAAATAAAAAATTAATCATTGAAAGAGGTCGCGGTTTGGATCATTCATTATTTACGTTTGATCAAGACTGGTTATTAAACCGATCTGTGGTTACAATAAAAAGACATCCTGAGGGGTGGCTTGTATTTTTTAATCAAAGCCTGAGATGCCATAAGCTTGCAAAAGCTAGCAAACCCTTGAACCTGATCCGGTTAGTACCGGCGTAGGAATAGGAATTTATACTTAGCTTTCACGCCTATGCCTTCCAACGTTCGATAACCGGGTTTTCATTTTTGTTATGGAGACTCGCATGTTTTTAACAACATTTTCACCCCGCACCATCATTACCAAGCTACTCTGCTCATTTGCATTACCACTCAGCATTTGTACATATGCTATAGAACCCGACAGAGCAATTGAGGAAATTATCGTATCAGCGGAATTTCGCGACAGCGTATTATTAGCGCTATCGAATAGCGTCACCGTACTAAATCAAACTTCGATTAAAAAAAATGGTGCGCAACATTTAGAAACCTTATTAGGTATTGCGCCAAACGTTAACTACTCTAGCGGGGCATCACGCGGTCGCTTTTTCCAAATTCGAGGCATCGGTGAGAGAAGTCAATTTGTAAACCCAATTAATCCTTCAATCGGTTTAATTATTGATGGCATTGACTTTACGGGCTTGGGACTCAGCGCTTCGACAATTGACATCCAACAGATCGAAATTTTGCGTGGCCCACAAGGCACTCTATATGGCGCGAATGCTTTAGGAGGGTTAATTAACTTTTCCAGTAACACACCCACCAAAGAGTACAGCGGTAATATCAATACGCAATTTAGTAACTATGATGGTCGAAGCTTAGATGCTGTTTTCAGTGGCCCCATCAATAACAATATCGGCTTCAGAATTGCCGGCCGTATTAACCAACAAGACGGTTATGTCGAAAACAATTTTTTAAACCGAGACGATACTAACAATATTGACGAAATCGTACTCAAAGGTGCTATTAATAGCAAGATTAACGAAAATCTCACTATTAAATTTAATGCCTTTTTAACCGATATCGATAATGGCTATGATGCGTTTTCTTTAAATAACAATCGGATCACCACTTCTGATCAACCGGGCAGCGATTCTCAAGAAACATCAGCCGCCTCATTTACCGCTACATGGGCTGCAAGTGAAAGTTTTGATCTTGAAACTGTTATCAGCGGCGCTGATACCGACACTCTTTATAGTTATGATGAGGACTGGAGTTATGTTGGAGAATTTGACCCAAATACAGGCCCTTATAGCTCAGCTGATCGCTATGAACGGGATCGTAATAGCCATAGTATCGACATTCGATTAATCTCAAAAGCTGACCAAAAAATAATGGGCGGTCGTTCAGACTGGATTTTAGGTGTTTATCAGCGCTCAGAAAAAGAATCACTTGAACGCAGTAGGTCAGAAGACCTTCTTCCAGAGATTGGGGGCGATTTTACCAATCAGACTAATACAGATAACTATTCTATTTACGGCCAATTAACCACAGCACTTGGCAATAGCTGGAATTTAATTACCGGCCTTCGCCTAGAGCATCGTGATGCCAACTATACCGACAGTACCAACATCAAAGAGGAACAAAGTGAAACCTTCTTCGGCGGACGTTTTGCTATTGAATATCAAATAAATTCAAATAGCTTATTCTATGGACTTGTTTCAAGAGGCTTCAAAGGTGATGGTGTTAACGCGCAAATTATTTCTGCTGCACAACTCAACAGCAATATTTCTGAAAATACTTTTTTCTTCGATGCTGAAACTCTCATTAATTATGAGCTGGGGGCAAAATTGCGGCTACTTGATAACACACTGCAAATTCAAACAGCTATTTTCTATCAAGATCGAAAAAATGCACAAGTTAAACAATCCATCTTTAACTCCGATGATTTTTCCTTTGATGACTACCTTGATAATACCAAGGCCTATAGTCTCGGTCTTGAATTTGAGTCTATATACTTGGCTTCTGACGAATTAAGCTTTTATGTTAGTTTAGGGTATTTAGATACTAAGCTTATCGACTTTTCAAGCAGCTCACATGTCGATGCACGCTTTCTTTACAATGGCAGCTCGGTTAGCCTAGACGGACGTGAAGTGGCTCACGCACCCAACTACCAATTTGCACTTGGAGGGAAGTACCAATTGTCACCCCATTGGTCAGCGAGTGTAGATCTCGAGGGAAAAGATGAGTTTTATTTTTCGAATAGTCATAATGAAAAATCTGACCGATATGAATTACTCCATGCACAGTTAAGTTACACAAAAAATCAAATAACAATAAGCCTTTGGGGTCGTAACCTTACTGACGAGGAGGTGCAAACTCGCGGATTTTACTTTGCTCATGACTATGGCAACAACCCTAGCAATGGCTATGCACCCGAAACTTACAAGCAATTTGGAGAGCCTCGCTTAGTCGGTGTTAGCGCCACTTATGAATGGTAACTTACAAAAATAGGAAGTTTTTATGAATATCACTGCTGAACTTAGCCTTTACCCATTAACGGATGATTATGTGCCGATTATTCGATCCTATATCGAAGTACTCAACAAAGTGGATGGATTAGAAGTCCGCACTCATGCCTTGAGTACAGAGATATTTGGCAAATTTCCACTGGTAATGGAGACGATTCAAAAAGTAACAGAAATGGTTTTTAAAGAAGAGCCAGCGGCAGTCTTAGTCGCCAAGTATTTAAACCGCGACCGGCGAGATTAATTACTATTATGGGTTTTCTGGTTGATATCTGGCAAGAACTCAGCCAATACTCGATCCCTGAAATTATCGCGGTATTGGCTTCTCTCAGCTATGTTTTTCTAGCAGCGCGTGAAAATCGCGCTTGTTGGCCTGCTGCGATGATGGGTTCTGGTATTTATGTAGTGGTCTTTTTTCAATACCAACTCTACATGGACTCGGCGCTAAGCGTATTTTATGTGGCGATGGCTATTTATGGTTGGTTTACATGGAAAACTGCTCAGGTACAGTCCACCGCTGCCAGTCATATTCTCGCTGTTAAAATTCATTGCTGGTCGAAAAAAAAACACGCTTTCGGGCTATTGGCTGTTGCCTTACTGACACTTACCTCGGGCTCTTACTTAGCCAATAATACCGATGCCGCCTTCCCCTACTTAGACTCGCTCACCACCTGGAGTAGTTTGTTTGCTACTTGGATGGTCGTTAACAAAGTCTTAGAAAATTGGCTGTACTGGATTGCTATCGACGCCTTATCGCTTTATTTATATATTAACAAAGCCTTATTTTTCACCTCGGCCTTGTTTGTACTCTACATTGTTATTGCTGGCTACGGTTATTGGCATTGGCGCCAGCGCTGGCAAGCTCAGCAACAAGAGCACTGACATAGTGAGCTTATCGCCAACATTGGAACAATGCCTAACACAATGGCTTGACTGGCAATTAGAGCCGGCATTATCAGAAATACCGGTTGTTTCAGCAGAGCTTGGCCGAGGAAGAACGAACCGAAGCTACTTATTAGCAACTGCGCAACATCAATACGTGCTTCGCATACACGCTGATTCAACGGCCTACTCATTTAACCGCCAACAGGAGTACCGTATTCAAAAAGCCATCGCAAAAACAGGGATTGGCAGCCAAATATATTATCAAAGCCCCGATGATAGCTATCGTGTATCAGCATTTATTCAAGGCAACACAGTTAACCAGCTAGATACTTATAATGATGAGCTATTAATACCAATAATCAATACTATTAACCAATTGCATGGTGTCAATCTTGACCTGCCTTGTTTTAGTTACACTCAGCACATAAAGCATTACTGGCAAGTACTCAATCAATCAACTTCAGTCACC
This sequence comes from Pseudomonadota bacterium, assembly GCA_036344075.1. GTDB lineage: Bacteria > Pseudomonadota > Gammaproteobacteria > Pseudomonadales > UBA7434 > UBA7434. The sequence goes on along the minus strand of JAYYUJ010000022.1, from coordinate 31,305 downwards.
TCAGCGGATTCCGAAAGGCATACGCGTATGTTGGCCTTGTGTCACCAATATGAGACCAATTTTGGTCAACAACGCCATCTCTGTCACCATGATCTTCATGGCGACAATATTTTGTTAGCGAACCAAGCTCAAACTGACCAAAATATCATTTTCCTCGACTGGGAATTCGCAGGTCTAGGCATTGCTAGCTTCGATTTTGCCGCCCTTGCTTGCGAGTTATCAATTGATATATCAAGTATTTCCAAATACAGCGGCATCTCAGCAACAGAACTTGAAATGGCAGCTTCGGTCTATCGTTACATTTGTGAAGTGTATAATCGTGCCATTGTTTGCTAGCATCATTTAAACGACATGATTATCGCCTAAGCGGTACAACGGCTAACAAAATGACCCACTTCAATTCACAGGAATTTTCTCGTTATACGCGGCATATCCAGCTGGGCGATATTGGTGTTGAAGGTCAGCGCAAACTAAAATCGGCACATGTACTCATTGTTGGCTGCGGCGGCCTCGGCGCGCCAGTCAGTCTATACCTTGCTGCTGCCGGTGTTGGTCTACTGACCTTAGTCGATGGTGATAAGGTTGAGCTCAGTAATCTTCAACGGCAAGTGATCTTTACGGAAGCAGATGTTGGCCTTAGCAAAGCTATTTGTGCCCAAACCAGACTGAAGGCACTGAATAGCCATATTGAAGTTAACGCTGTCTCAGAAAGGCTGAGTGTGGATAATGCTGAATGGCTGATTCAGGCTGCCGACCTGGTGATTGACTGCACCGACAACTTTGCCACGCGTTATTTAATCAATGATGTCTGCAAAGCTCACAGCAAAAGCTGGATATACGCCAGCGTCTATCAGTTTAGTGGCCAGTGCGCCCTGTTCACGCCTGAGCAAAGCTGTTTCCGTTGCGTATTCCCTAAGCCGCCTAGCAATGCGCCTGACTGTAACAGCCATGGTGTACTCGGCGTTTTACCTGGCTTACTCGGCACGCTTCAAGCAACTGAGGCAATCAAATACTTAACCGGTATAGCCAGCGGCATTGGTAATACGCTATTACTGATTGAAGCCGACACCATGCAGATGCAGAAAATTCAATTACGACCCGATGAAAATTGTTTCTGCTGCGATAGAGACTTCTCCTTCAATTCAGCCCTAGTGGATTATCAACCGGAGTGTAATACAGCTAGAAATGAAAATGACAAATACAGCCTAACTGCTGAAGCATTTTATCAATACCAATACAACAAAGAAGCTGTTCTGTTAGATGTTCGCGATAAAAACGAGCATGATGCATTTAACTTAGGCGGCTTACATGTACCACTCAACGAATTGAAGCAACGGTTAGACGAACTACCAAGTAACAAAAAAATAGTTGCTTATTGTCAATCCGGTGTTCGCAGCTCGGCGGCAACACAGTTGCTTAGACAAGCTAATCTCGATGCTATATCCGTTAAGGGCGGCATCGCTGAGATTATCAGCCAATAATTTGATTATTTAGTTCAATTAAAAAAAATCAGGAGTAATAACTATGACCAATAACAGCGATATTATTACCGACTTTATACATTGCTGGTGCAGAAAAGATATTGACGGGATTATGGCTCACTTCAGCGAAGACGCAATTTATATTAATATTCCGATGGAGCCAGCCAATGAAGGGGTTACCGCTATTCGCGCGTTCATCGAAGGCTTCATTGGCATGGCTAGTGACATCGAATTTATTGTTCATCATCAAATTGACAATGGTCAAGGTATTATTATGAATGAACGTACCGATCGATTTTTCATTAATGACACATGGCTAGAACTGCAAGTCATGGGCATCTTTGAATTAGCTAATGGTAAGATCACTCATTGGCGTGATTATTTTGATATGGCCAAATTAAATGGCGGCTAATCAATGCTGATGACCGCCAACACCTTGGGCATGGCCGTGATCGATTTCTTCGGCCGTCGCTTGGCGCACTGACTCGATGATGATCGAAAAACTGAGCGCCTGACCGGCCAACGGGTGATTGGTGTCAAGATCAACATTAAACTTGCCTACTTTAACCACTGTCGCGTCTTTCGCACCGTCTGCAGTATTCACTTTAACCATTGCACCCACCGCCATTTTTTTGGGTTTAACGGCTAAATGCTTAATCGGTACACGCTGAATTCTGGCTTCATGACGAGGACCATAAGCCTGCTCGGCGGTTAAATCAACGTCGAGCTGATCACCTACTTCGCAGCCCTCTAGTACCTGCTCTAATGCAAATAAAATATTTTGGTAACCATGTAGATAAGCGATTGGCTCATCGGGGCTTGAGCGCTCTAACTCAACACCATGGCTATCTTTTAAGATATAGCTAAACGTAGCTACGGCGTTAAAGGAAATTTTCATATGTTTATCTCGGCTTATTCTCATTTAAAATAGATTAAACAGCTGTAACCCTTATAAAATCGACTATCGATAACAATAGCTAAGGACCCTTACGCTCAAACAACTTGGAGTTGGTTAATGTTGAAACATGTACTCTTGACTAATCTCATCATTGCTATTATAGCCCTAAATTCACCAGCGACAGCAGAACAATTACCCACTAAATCAGTCTTATCTAATAACACTACAAAAGAGTTAGACGCTGCATGGGAGACACTGATTGACGGCCTTTACAGAGCAAAAGATACGCTAGAGAAACCGCAGCACTTCCCACCTGAAGCTAGCGATAGGGTGCTTGCAGAAGGTTATCGGTATCTTTTAGCTCATCTTAACCGAGCGATTGAATTTGAATTTCGTGCCGACCCTTTATTCCCTGAATTTTTTCGCTCAATGGACATGCTTCGCAAGTGGACAGGCGAAAATCCGGACGCGATGTATTTAAAAGCACCAATCGACGGACAGGGGTTTTATCGGGTCACCGGCCAAGCTGCCAATACCAAGGAGTGGAAAACGTCTAAGCGGGGCGTAAAAGGACCAAAAGCACCAAGACATGTGACTTTTCAAACCGTCAGTGACGTTCCTGGCCACACAGGGGAAATGGCTGAAATGCAACAATGTAAAAGTCAAACCCTCGACTTTATCACCGGTCTTAATTTATTAACCGATAGAAAAGGTCGATTTGATTTATTGATTGGCCCAGAACGACCCGCCAACTATAAAGGAAATTTTTTACTGTCACGTAAATTACTCGCCTGCCCAAGCAATGACACATCGGCTGTAAAAGAGGCAAAATGGCTGGCGGTGCGAGAAATATTTTCGGATTGGGAAAATGAAATTCCGTTAGAGTTAGACATTGTTCGACTCGATAGCGCAGGCCTAAATAAACCCCCGATCAATATAGAACAACTCACAACTAAGCTCAATAATATTGCTAAAGAAGTGCCTAACCAAATTCGATTTTGGAATTTAATTATGGAATTCCCACTGGAAGTCGCCCGCGATGCTAATCAAGATGGTCAGCGTAATTTACCAGTCAATGGTATTAATCAACCGGCCCCGCCATTCACAGCAGGTGGTGTCGCTGGCGCCAAACAAATTTATGCCTCTGGTGTATTTGACTTTGCTGATGATGAAGCGTTAGTTATTAAAATCACAGCACCCATAGAGCCACACTATATCGGCTTTCAATTAAATAACTTGTGGATGGAAGGCCCTGACCAGCAAAATTATGTTAGCAGCTTATCAGGCCATCAACTACCGATTGCCAGCGACGGTTCGCGTTATTATATTATCGCACACCATGACCCTGGCGTCGAAGGCTGGGTATCCACCACCGGCATTCAACACGGTTTTTTTGCAATGCGTTTTTTATTTAGGGAAGATCCAGACCAACAACAACTACCCGCTGCAGAAACTATGCTAGTTCCATTAGCAGAACTGAAAAATGTGCTGCCTAGTGATACGAAATTAATAACATCAGAGCAGCGCCTGGAAGAGATTAGTATCCGTCAGCAACATATTAAAAGACGATGGCGTGGACACTAAAATGTGACGAAGATGCTGACTAAATGTAAAAGCAAGCCGGCAAAAACACCTGCCAATAGATCATCAAGCATTACGCCTAAACCGCCATGAACGTGCTTATCAAGATAATTTATGGGCCATGGTTTCCAGATATCAAATAAACGGAACAGGAAAAAACCAAGCAATACCCATATAAAACCCGTAGGTGCGAACATCATCGTTAACCAAAATCCAACAAATTCATCCCAAACAATCGCGCCGTGATCTTGCACACCTAACTCTTTACCTGTTTTATGGCAAAAATAAATACCAATAAAAAAAGTCGCCGCCAAAAAAAAACTTTGAAATGAGAGCGGTTTTTCAGCCAACCAAAGCCAAATCGGTATTGCAAAGATTGTACCTATCGTTCCTGGCGCCTTAGGGCTAAGGCCGCTACCAAAGCCCAAGGCTAAGAAATGAGCTGGGTGAGCGAATAAAAACTGCCATGAAATCTTCATAAGATGAACCATTGCAATAAAAAATTAAAAATGTTGGTAGCCTTCAACTTCAAAACCCGCCCAATTATTTCCAAGCAACTTAACGCCACTACCATTTTTTACTATACCTATTCGATGACAAGGTAGCTGGTGTTTATTTGATAAATCCATTATCGCCTTAGCCATAGGTGGCGCAGCAGTAAAAAGTAATTCATAATCATCACCGCCACTTAATACCCATTTTTTTATCTTGTCAGGATCAGCGTGAGAACGTAAGCCAGAATGTAACGGTAACAAATCGCCCATAATTGATAACTGAGACTGGCTTTGCTCAGCGATATGCTGGGCGTCCGCTAAAAGGCCATCTGAAATATCTATCGCTGCATTTGCCAAAGACAATAATTCAACACCAAAATCGAGTCGAGGTTGTGGCATATTAAAAGATTCTATTAGATTTTCTTTTTCCGCCAAGTTACAGGGCCACTCTTCATTACTAACCGTTTTGGTCAATAAGGCTAATGCAGCCGCGCCCTTACCCAAGGAACCTGTTACCCACAAATCATCACCGTCTTTCGCTGCACTGCGCCGCAAGGTTGAACCTGCCTCATCATGGGTATTACCCAACAAGGTCAATGACACGCTTAGACATGGACTTCGTGTCGTATCGCCGCCGACCAGGGCAATACCATAAAACTCACACTGCTGTGCGAGTGACTTCGAAAATTCCGCTAACCATTGAGGATCACTGGAGGGCAATGAAAGTGCCATGGTCATTGCAGTGGGTTTAACACCCATCGCGGCAAAGTCGCTAATATTAACTCTCAAAGCTCGGCTTGCAACATTTTGAGGCGGGAAATCTTTTGGAAAATGAACGCCGTCAATAAGTGTATCGGTTGCAATGACTGTAGGCGTCTTTGAAGAAGGTAAAATAGCGGCATCATCTCCTACGCTCAGCAATACACCACCTGGCTTCTGAACAGCATGACCAGAAAAAGAAAAATATTGCTTGATAATATCGAATTCAGATAAGGCTACCATGATCAATAAGATTTTTCGCGCGGTTATTAGATTACAAGCAAAGCGTTACTTATTGGGCGGCCAATTCAACTTTGCGCAATTGCTTTGCAACCTGATCAAGCACCCCATTAATAAATTTATGGCTTTCTTCAGGGCCGAATTTTTTTGCTAAATTAACTGCTTCATTAATTACAACTTTATAAGGCACATCAACACGATTTTTTAATTCATACGTCGCTATTCTCAATAGCGCATGGGTTACCGGATCACAATCATCTAACTGCCTAGCCTCTGTGAATTGTAAAAGAATTGAGTCGAGTTCTTTTACCGAATATTGCACACCTTTCAGCAACTCCAAGAAATAGTCTTGATCAGTGCCTTTCATATTAAAATCAACATTAAACTGTGCAGAAATTTCATTCGCCTGAGTGGCGTTTAGCTGCCATTGATATAGTCCCTGCATCGCAAAATGCCGTGCTTTATGTCGCTCGCTGGCCAGTGCGCGACGCTTGATTTGCTCGGGTGACGACTTAGCCATTACTTGAGTTTATTCAGTAAGTCGGACATTTCTAAGGCTGCAAGGGTCGCTTCACGACCCTTATTTGCCTCGCCCTTTTCTGCACGCGCTAAAGCTTGGTCAACCGTATTTACCGTTAATACACCAAAACCAATTGGCAGGTCATACTCCAAGCTTACGTCAGCAATACCACGAGCACATTCACCCGCAACAAAATCAAAATGCGGCGTATCGCCTTTTATCACTACGCCAAGTGTCACTGCCGCTTTATATTGGGCTAACTGAGCGATTCTTTTAGCTGCCAAGGGGATTTCAAATGCGCCAGGCACATAAATAATATCGATTTGCTGTTCAGTAATGCCTGCGGCCTCTAATGTCTCCAATGCACCCGCTAGCAGATTATCTGCAATAAAGGCATGCCAACGGCCGATAATAATTGCCACACGATAAGACTGTGCTATAGCTTCACCACTCACACAATTTAAACGATCTATTTTTTTCTGCAACTCTGAACTACGCTGATAGTTATTTGATCGAGGGTCTTCAGCTTCTGTTTTCATAATTAATTCTTTTCACTCTGTCAATGAGCTTTATCAAGCTTCACAGGCAACGTACTCTACCACTTCTAGATCAAAACCAGAAATACCATTGTAATGCTTATCAGGCCCCATTAGACGCATTTTTTGCACGCCCAGTTGACGCAATATTTGTGAGCCAACTCCAACCGTTAATGAATCAGTGCCTTTGGTAACTAACACAGAAGGCTTAGAACGTCGGCCTAAAGCAATTTGTGCGTCTTCTAGCCAGTTCTTAGCATCATTGCTGCCAGCCAAAAGCACCAGCACCCCACAGCCCTGTTCAGAGATATACGCCAAACAACGTTGAATATTCCAATCAGGTGTTGCGTTCAGTTGAGCACCAAACATATCTCTAACTGCTGAACCAGCATGCACGCGAACCAAAGTAGGCTCCTCACTGTTAGGATATCCCTTCACCAGCGCCATATGTGTTGCACCGTCAGTACTATCTTTAAAAACATGCAAATCAAATTTACCGTGATCAGTATTAATTTCACCTTGCTCAATCAAATCAATGGTTTTTTCATGCAACAAACGGTAATGAATTAAATCAGCAATAGTGCCGATCTTAAGGTTGTGCTTGCGAGCAAAGGCGTCAAGATCTTCGCGCCGTGCCATATTACCGTCGTCATTAATAATTTCAACAATCACTGCCGATTCATCGAAGCCCGCCAATCGCGCCAAATCACAGCTGGCTTCAGTATGCCCCGCCCTTACTAACACGCCCCCTAACTGGGCCATTAAAGGGAAAACATGACCTGGCTGAACAATATCACTGGGCGCGGCATTTTTGTTAGCCGCCGCTTCGATCGTTTTTGCTCGATCGGCAGCACTAATGCCAGTAGTAACTCCTTTAGCCGCCTCAATTGACACGGTGAAATTAGTGCTATGCGCGGCGCGGTTATCATCCACCATTAAAGGTATATCAAGTTGCTGGCATCGCGAGCGACTCATAGGCATGCAAATTAAACCCCGGGCTTCACGCGCCATAAAATTGACCGCTTCTGGGGTAATGCATTGCGCTGCCATCACTAAGTCACCCTCATTTTCGCGGTCTTCATCATCCATCAAGACGACCATTCTACCCTGACGAATTTCGGCAATTAATTCTTCTGTGCTATTTAATTCTGTCTTTGTTGCCATAAAAATCTCACTGTTACATTCGTTACGTTAACACCGGCTCAGCTTGCCAAAACTTAAGCGATTACTGGTTGGTATACGTTGACATTCGCTCTAAATATCGGGCGATAATGTCAACTTCGAGATTGACTCGACTGCCGACTTTATACTCTCCAAACAAAGTCTCCTGCATGGTATGCGGTATAATATTTATTTCGAACACGGTTATATTCACCGCGTTAACCGTGAGGCTAGTGCCGTCTACACAAATAGATCCTTTTTGTGCAATGTATTTTGCAAACGGCTCTGGCGAACGTATCGCAAAGCGCCAAGAACGTGCATCCTCATAACGCTCAACCACCTCGCCAACCCCGTCGACATGACCACTGACCCAGTGTCCCCCTAAAGAGGAACTTGGCGTCAATGACTTCTCTAAATTAACGGAGCTACCCTCAAGCAAATCCCCCAAGGTCGTATGCGTCAGCGTTTCAACTGACACATCAGCCCAAAAACCCTGCTCGATGAATTCAACAGCGGTCAAACATACGCCATTGATAGCAATGCTTGCGCCCAACTCAAGGTCGGCCAAAGGCAAACCGGCTGAATCAATTAATAGGCGTTTATCTCCACCTACTTTCTCGATTTTTTTTATACGGCCCTTTGCTTGAATAATTCCAGTAAACATCTTTCACTCTCTTATCAAATAAATCACTGTATTTACGAATTGATCAACTGGACGATAGGCTACAAGAAAACAACCAGTCATCGCCAACCGCGCTCACATCATCAATTGTTAAGCCAATGGCGCTACTCATTGCTGCTAATGGCAGTTTAAACAGCGGCTGCGCTTCAGAGCCCATTAATTTAGGGGCAACGAATACTTTTAACTGATCAATTAATGCTTGATCAATAAATTGTCCTGCTAAGGTTGGACCAGCCTCAACAAAAACATGATTCATTTCTTGTACAGCTAAAAAACGCAACACTGATAATAAACTAACGGCCTTGGAATTACTGTCATCCGGCAAGGACACAACCCCAACACCAAGCGCTTTTAGAACTTTTTGACGTTCAGTATCGGCACTTTCTGCGCAGGCCACAAAGACACGTCGAGATGCAAGACTTTCTTGAGCAAGCACTCTTGCAGTGACTGGCGTTCTCAATGAAGAATCAATAATCAATAGATTAGGCTGACGTAAGATCGCTTCGTCATGACTACTATTAAGACTGTCAATGTGTCGAACATTGAATGCTGGATCATCCTTCAAAACAGTGCCAATGCCTGTCACTATGACACAGCTTGCTGCCCTAAATTGCTGAACTTTCTGTCTGGCCGGCGATCCTGTTATCCATTGACTTTCACCAGAAGCCATGGCTGCTCGACCGTCAAGGCTCATGGCCATTTTACATGTCACATACGGTAACTGATGCTGCATCCGTTTAATAAAGCCAAGATTTAATGCTGCAGCCTCACTCTCCAGAAGACCTGAAGCAACCACCAAACCCGCCTCAGCTAAACGAGCATGGCCGGCTCCCGCCACTTGAGGATTAGGGTCTTGCATCGCTGACACAACCCGTGAAACACCAGCGCTAATGAGCGCCTCACAACAAGCACCTGTTCGACCTATATGATTACAAGGCTCTAGTGTGACATATGCAGTTGCTCCCTTAGCCTCACTGCCCGCTTCTTTTAATGCATTCACTTCTGCATGCGCTAGACCAGCAGACTGATGCCAACCTTGACCAACAATTTTTCCATCTCGCACTAAAACACAACCAACGGCTGGATTCGGCGTAACATTATTAATACCTCGCTTAGCACATTGAATCGCTAAAGCCATGTAGTCACGGTCAGCGCTTGAAAAAGACGGTGAGGATGACATTATCTTATTCGCTCTGCTCTGCCGAGAGCTTATCGATTTCTTGACGGAATTCATTCAGATCTTCAAAACTTCGGTAAACTGAGGCGAAACGAACATAGGCAACATGGTCTAGCTGCCTTAGATGCTCCATCACCATCTCGCCAACACGAATCGAGGTCACTTCTCTTTCACCAGTAGAAATTAAGCTGTGTTTTATGTGACCTACTGTGGTTTCAATTTGCTCGACGCTGACCGGTCGCTTCTCTATTGCTCGAAGAATTCCCGAGCGTAACTTGGCTTCATCAAAGGGTTGACGAACTTCATTTTGTTTAATGATCTTAGGCAACATCAACTCTGCCGTTTCATAAGTACTGAAACGCTCGGTACAGGTTTGACATTCGCGTCGACGGCGAATTTGATCGCCCTCGGCCACCAATCGTGAATCGATCACCTTAGTATCTTCTGCACCGCAAAACGGACAACGCATACTCAGTATTCCTAGCCAGCACAGATGCTAGCATTGCAAAGTATCAACGATAAACGGGGAACCGTTTACATAACTCGGTTACCTGCGCTCGGACTCGATCAATCACTTTCGAATTAGAGACATCTTCTAAAATATCGCACATCCAATGGGTCAGCTCTATCACCTCTGACTGTTTAAAGCCACGAGTAGTAATAGCAGGTGTACCAACACGTAAACCGCTAGTAACAAACGGTGAGCGCGGATCATTGGGTACTGCATTCTTGTTGACAGTAATGTGGGCTGCTCCCAGTGCCGCGTCAGCATCTGTACCGGTATACTCTTTGCCGATTAAATCAACTAACATTAAATGGTTATGTGTACCGCCAGAAACAATCTTAATACCCCGCTCAATAAACGTTTGCGCCATCGCTTGTGCATTGAGGACTACCTGCTGCTGGTAAACTTTAAAGTCACCGGACATCGCCTCTTTAAAACTCACTGCTTTGGCTGCGATAGCATGCATCAATGGTCCACCCTGCCCCCCTGGAAAAACCGCTGAATTAAATTTCTTTTGTAAGGCATCATTTGCTTTAGCCAGAATAATCCCGCCGCGTGGGCCACGTAAGGTTTTGTGTGTGGTCGAGGTGACTACGTCAGCATAAGGCACAGGGCTAGGGTAGACGCCAGCTGCAACCAAACCGGCTATATGGGCCATATCCACTAACAAATAGGCGCCAACGCTATCGGCAATAGTTCGAAAACGTGCCCAGTCAACAATCCCTGAATAAGCAGAAAATCCTGCAATAATCATTTTAGGTTGATGCTCTAGCGCTAGGGCTTCAACTTGCTCATAATCAATTTCACCCGTTTCAAGATCTAAACCGTATTGTACAGCGTTATAAACCTTGCCAGAAAAATTAGGTGTAGCGCCGTGAGTCAAATGCCCCCCTGCGTCTAAGCTCATACCTAAAACCGTGTCACCCGCCTCTAATAAAGCCAAGTAAACAGCACTGTTGGCTTGTGAGCCCGAATGCGGCTGAACATTGGCATAGTCAGCACCAAATAACTGTTTAGCACGCTCGACAGCAAGATCTTCTGCAGCATCAACAAATTCACAACCACCGTAGTAACGCTTACCCGAATAGCCTTCAGCGTATTTATTGGTCAGTACCGAACCCTGACATTCCATGACGCGGGGACTGCAATAGTTTTCTGAGGCTATAAGCTCAACGTGATCTTCTTGTCGTTGCTGCTCAGCATTAATAGCTGCCTGTAACTCATCATCAAAATTAGCCACGGTCATATTTTTGTCGAACATTCAATCACTCCAAAACTTAAAAAAATATCGCTGTTTAATGCTTTAATTACGAAACCAAGGCGGTTTGGCTCATCTATTAGCTTAGATTTGAAAAGCCATTGGATGATTGACAAACAGGCCAAATCGATGTCCTAATACCGCTAGGAAAGGGAGGCTCATTCTACATGAATCGCGGCTCGCTTGACACTGGCAACAAATTACAGAAAGACGTGCCAATAAGACTTTTTTAGTCGCTTCAAAACACCTAATCACGCCGCATCAATACACAATAGAAAACTAATAAAACTCAATAAGTATTTGATTTTAAGTATATTTTAATTTTAATGTAAAATCTATCTCTACGCCTGATTGCTGTACATATAGGGCGTTGTCGCCTCACTTAAAATATATTTCAGTGAGTGTCAGCCAATGATAGTCAATTCACCCCCCTTTTATCGTATGGTTAGGGTAACAATTGACGACTCACCATCAGGCCCACTTCGGCTCAGTAAAATAAATCTTTTTAGCTTTTTTCTACTCGCCCAATGCCTTTTTTAAGCCACACTTCCGCCGAGACCAATCAGGGAGAGACGGGTTACACGCCGCTACTTGGCATTGCCCTACTCGCTGGCAGTATTGGTGGTGATAATTTCGTTAGCATCGCCTATGAAAATAATGAAACAACTAAGATCAAAGCCGATGATGTAAGCATTTTAGCTATTGACGTGGTGGGCAGCAATCTGTTTTAGTTGTTTTTTTTGCTCCTAGCCTTGTGTATCATGAGATCGATTTATCAAGCCCAACTGCTGGCATAAACTCGACTTCAGGATGCACCCTCTATGGCTCAATACGTCTTCACAATGAATCGCGTGGGTAAAATCGTACCGCCAAAACGCGAAATTCTTAAAGACATTTCATTGTCATTTTTTCCGGGCGCTAAAATTGGCGTGCTGGGTTTAAATGGCTCAGGCAAATCCAGCTTACTCAAAATCATGGCCGGCTTAGACAATGATTTTTTAGGCGAGGCACGGCCTCAGCCTGAGCTTAATATCGGCTACCTGCCTCAAGAACCACAACTGGATGAAAGCAAAGACGTACGTGGCAATATCGAAGACGGCTTAGGCGAAATTGCTGACGCTCAGCAAAAATTAGAAGCCGTGTATAACGCCTATGCCGAACCCGATGCTGACTTTGATGCGCTAGCCAAAGAACAGCAACGCTTAGAAAATATTCTCCAGGCTGGCGATGCCCACAATCTTGACCATAAATTGGAAGTTGCAGCTGATGCACTGCGTCTGCCACCTTGGGATGCCGATGTCAGCAAGCTTTCAGGCGGCGAACGGCGGCGTGTAGCGCTGTGTCGCTTGTTGCTTTCCAATCCCGATATGCTGTTATTAGACGAGCCCACTAACCATTTGGACGCCGAAAGTGTGCATTGGTTAGAGCAGTACCTTGAAGATTACGCAGGCACAGTGGTTGCCATTACCCACGATCGCTATTTTTTAGATAATGCTGCCGGCTGGATTCTAGAACTGGATCGTGGCCGAGGTATTCCTTATGAAGGCAACTACTCCAAGTGGCTAGAACAAAAAGAAGCCCGTCTTGCCATGGAAGAAAAGCAAGAAGCCTCTCGGCAAAAAACCATTAAATCTGAACTTGAATGGGTGCGTTCAAATGCTAAGGGCAGACACGCTAAAAGCAAGGCACGACTGCAACGCTTCGATGAGCTCAGCTCGCAAGAATTTCAAAGTCGCAGTGAAACTAATGAGATTTATATACCCCCCGGTCAACGACTCGGTGATGTGGTGATTGAGCTCAATAATGTCACAAAATCATACGGTGATAGAACCTTGATTAATGAACTAAGCTTTTCCGTTCCGAAAGGTGCTATCGTCGGGATTATTGGGGGTAACGGTGCCGGCAAATCAACGCTGTTTAGAATGATTACCGGCGCAGAGCAGCCCGACAGCGGCGAAATAAAAATTGGCGAAACCGTTGATATTGCCTACGTCGAACAACTGCGTGACGAGATGGATAACAATGCCAGCGTTTGGGAATCCGTCTCGAACGGCCATGAGCAAATTCAAATCGGTAGCTATGAAGTATCATCTCGCGCCTACATTGGTCGATTCAACTTTAAAGGCACAGATCAACAGAAGAAAGTCGGTGAGCTGTCTGGCGGAGAACGCGGCCGTTTACAACTAGCTACGACATTGAAACAAGGCGGTAATGTGTTACTGCTCGACGAACCGTCAAATGATCTCGACGTCGAAACGCTTCGCGCCTTGGAAGAAGCGTTACTCGATTTTCCTGGTTGCGCAATGATTATTTCGCACGACCGCTGGTTCTTAGACCGTGTCGCGACCCATATCTTGGCCTATGAGGGGGATTCTGAAGCGGTATTTTTTGAGGGCAGCTATACCGAGTATCATGCCGATTTTGTTGCTCGCAAAGGGCATGACGCACAACCAAAAAGAATGCGCTATAAAAAGTTAAAGTAGCTCTAACGCATCAATCAATTTACTGACGCCGGTAACTTCCATGCCGGCGATTTTTTTCTTCGGCACATTAGCTATCGGCACAATCGCCCGCTCAAAGCCATGCTTGGCGGCTTCTTGAATTCGTTCTTGGCCACTGGTCACGGGTCGAATCTCGCCCGATAAACCTACCTCACCAAACACCACCAAATTACGCGACAAACAACGGTCACGAAAACTCGATACAACAGCCAGCAATAGGGCTAAATCAACGCCGGTTTCTGACACTTTAACGCCGCCAACAGCATTGACAAAAACATCAGAGCCGCCCACAGACAAACCCCCGTGCCGATGTAATACAGCTAATAGCATTGATAACCGCGTTTGATCTAGACCAACGGCAACACGACGAGGATTGTTAAGTTGAGTATCATCGACTAAAGCCTGAATCTCAACCAGTAGCGGCCGCGTGCCTTCCCACAACACCATGACGACACTGCCCGGTGAATCTTCATCGGCTCGACTCAAAAATATGGCAGAAGGATTTTTTACCTCACGCATGCCCTGCTCGGTCATTGCGAAAACGCCCAACTCATTAATGGCACCAAAGCGATTTTTTTGTCCGCGCAAAGTTCTGTAGCGACTGTCGGAAGAGCCCTCAAGTAAAATAGAGCAATCAATCATATGCTCCAACACTTTAGGTCCGGCTAAGCTACCGTCTTTTGTCACATGGCCAACTAAAAACACAACCGTATTGGACTGCTTTGCAAAACGGGTTAAATAGGCTGCGCACTCACGTACTTGTGATACACCGCCGGGTGCCGAATGTAAATCACTGGTATGCATCACTTGAATCGAGTCAACCACCATTACCGCTGGTTTTATTTTTTGCGCCAAAGCAATCACGGCTTCAATATTGGTTTCAGTGGCGAGCTGTAATTGGTCGGTCGGCAGACCTAAGCGGTTAGCCCGCATCGCTACTTGCTGAGGCGATTCTTCACCGGTCACGTACAGTGCAGCTTGTTGCTTGGCTAACGCACACATCACCTGCAGCAACACCGTGCTTTTACCGGCACCCGGATCACCACCGATTAAAATCGCTGAGCCAGCCACTAAGCCGCCACCTAGCACGCGGTCAAACTCAAGCAAACCCGTACTCTGCCGAGGTAAGCTGGCTAAATCAATAGCATCAAGGGTTTGCACCTGGCTCTGAGTGCCCGAATAGCCGACTAAACGTTCACCGCGTTGACTGGCACTACTCAATCGAATTTCAGATAAGGTATTCCACGCCCCACAATCAGAGCATTGACCCTGCCATTTGCTGTACTCAGAGCCGCACTCGGTACAAACATAGGCTGATTTTGCTTTTGCCATGAAAAGTCCTCATTAATAAAATGATTTTACCCCAAAATCACCTCAATGAGCGCAGAAAAAAACAGCACTGACACTTAGCTCTTGACTGACCACTAAATACACGACCAATACCACTGCTATTCATAGGATAGGCAGCTATTTTTTTCTGAACAAGCCTCATAGAAACCAGAATGTAGTAGCGAACAAGAGGGCAAAGAATTACAATATCTTTCCGAAAACTCTCGCTGAATAAGTTATCAACATGAGTGAATCATTGATCCCAGAACGCCCCGTTATCGTCTCACCGTCACTGGCGGCATCAATTGGCCTCGAAGAAGCGATTCTATTACAGCACTTAGACAGCATCTCAGTACTGGGTAATGTCCAGCAACGCGACCACTTCCTGTGGATAAGCACCACATTGGCACAACAAGCCGAGCAACTGCCTTTTTGGAAGCCAGCTGCTATTCGTCGCATTTTGCACAGCTTAGTTGATCTGGGTATTTTATTGGTCGACAAAATGCCCAATGATGAACAGCAGATTATTGAGCTGGCCGTTAACCAAAAGCTCTACCCAACGCATACTCGCATAAAAACTGCTTCACCCTCAAGCTTAGGCGCACAACGCATTCCCGAACAATGGCGGCCAGATACGGCAGTGATCGCACAATTGCAGCAACAAGGTGTCGCCGCTCAATTCATTCAAGACAATGTAGACGAATTTGTTTTTTACTGGCGCGAACGCAATGAAGCCTCACATGCATGGTCAAGTAAATTTATTCAACACATCACGCGTCGCTGG
This sequence comes from Pseudomonadota bacterium, assembly GCA_036344075.1. GTDB lineage: Bacteria > Pseudomonadota > Gammaproteobacteria > Pseudomonadales > UBA7434 > UBA7434. The sequence goes on along the minus strand of JAYYUJ010000022.1, from coordinate 15,399 downwards.
CAAACACACCAACAGCACTTGTATGCGGCGGCCAATAGTATTAACTTGACTAATAACGCTGCAAACAACATAGAAAAACAATGGCAGCCTAGCCTTGATGCAATTGAAATACTCGAAAGAATGGGCATCAATCGGAATTTTATTGATGATGCAGTCGCTGAATTTGTGCTCTACTGGCAAGAGCGAAAAGAAGGTCAAAACACTTGGAATTCAAAATTTGTGAATCACGTCAAACGGCAATGGGCTCGGTTCACCCACACACTAAAGCACGACACAGAGCCTAAGCCTATCAGTGAGTTTTGGAAACCCGACCATGAGGTCTTTGATGTGCTAGCCATCGCCAATATCGAACTCCAATTTGCCCGTGATCTTATTCCCGAGTTTGTATTATATTGGCGCGACAAAAATGAACTGCACCACTCGTGGAATACCAAATTCTTACAGCATGTAAAATATCGCTGGGTCAGAAGAAATCAAGATAGTCCCAACACTAAGGGTGATGCCTTTGAACGCCTAAGCGATAGAAGCTGGGCGGCTGATTTAATTTAACGCTTTTCCGACGACGGGTCACTTAGTCATGGCAAAAAAAATCTCTGATCTTGCACCCACCAGCCCTTCAGAATTGGCTGACCATGGTATCGTTATAGATAGACAGGCGCTTAAACCAACTAAAGATCACATTGACGCAGTCAGTCATTTATTCACTGAGTTAGAACTCGCTTACCATAATCAATTTCATAAGGCTTTCCCTGATCATCAATCGTTAACGATGGCGAAACAACTCTGGCTGCGATTATTAGTCGATCAAAGTCCCGATCATATTGCTAAAGCTGGTCGACAAGCGATTTGTGATAACACCTTTTTACCCACGCCACACAGTATTCGTGAGTATTGCGAAAGCCTAGCCACTCATGGCACCCCCGAAGTGAAACGTGCCTTTATTGAAGCCTGCCTATCTCGCGAACCTCGGCAACTTGCTAGTTGGTCTCATCCTATTGTCTATCATGCTGGCAAAGCCACTGGTTGGTTTTTTCTGAACGGGCAACCAGAATCGATGACTTTTCCCGTTTTTGAGCGTAACTATCAATTACTATTAGACCGGTTAAAGCAGGGAGAAGATTTGACTTTACCCGTAGCGAAAGCCATTGAGAAAAAAACCAGTAAACCGCTATCGCCAGCCGAGCAGCAAGAAAGAATGGCGGCACTACGGAAACAGCTCGATATTTAAAGTCGCTCGGTGGCACTCCTGAGAAGCTAACTCAACAGCATCATCGAACGCATCACCTCGTTCAAGACAAACAAAGTCAGCATGATGACCCGCACCGAGATCATTCATTGCAGCCGCTTTTTTCACCCCTGGATTCCAAACAATTGCCGTAGCACTGCCAGTCGCTGAAACTTTTAGTCCCGACTCAGGTAAAGTCGACGTTGCTGCTCGCTGAACTAATCGTTGCTCGACCGGCACATTCAAAAACACCCGATCGACCTCGCTATTAAAGGTAACATCACCATGCTGACGCTGACGCTGTAATTGCTGGGTATTATCCAAGTAGTGACAGCCATCGAGACCGGTCACCCTTGCATGATGAAGATTGTCAACCGGATGATACGAATGCAATGCCCATGATAAAGGGAGTGGTTGGTGATCCTTATTAATGACACTGATTTCAAGCTGTAAGCAATCATTGAAATAACAAATTAATTGAGCGGAAAAAGCAAAGGGGAACAGTGGATGAGCTTGCTGCGCATATTGATCTAGGCTAAAAGCGACGCGTGTGCACGGACCTAAACGCTCATGTGCCGTAGCTTCAACACCCTGTAACTGCCAATCGACATTTCTCGCAAAGCCATGACTGGGTTTACTGGCATCAGAACGATGGGAGCCAAACCAAGGCAGACAAATAGGAACGCCTCCCCGAATCGCTTGCCCGGCGATAAACCGGCTGTTTGGCGAAAGCCAAAACCAATCCTCTTGTTCTTTCGGTATAAATGATAATAACTGGGCGCCCTGCTGACTAAAAACGACCGTCGCGTCTGAGCTCTCGATAACGTGCAACGTCAATTGCGGGCCTTTAGTGATTGCATTGGGATAATAATCTTTAACAGGTTGAACACGATGCGAAAATGACGACATGACACAATCCAAAAAAATTACTCAAACTCTCCGTCATAATCACCATGGGATAGATTTTCGAATCGGGTATATTGGCCAATGAACGCAAGTCGCGAAGTGCCTATAGGACCATTACGCTGTTTGCCAATAATAATTTCGGCTGTGCCTTTATCGGGCGACTCTTCGTTATAAACTTCGTCTCGATAAATAAACATTATTAAATCGGCGTCTTGCTCAATGGCACCAGACTCTCTGAGATCAGACATAACAGGGCGCTTATTAGGTCGTTGCTCGAGACTACGATTAAGCTGCGACAGTGCCACCACGGGACAATCAAATTCTTTTGCAATGCCCTTTAATGAACGCGAAATCTCGCTGATTTCAGCTGTGCGACCTTCACTACTGCCGGCGACCTGCATTAACTGTAAATAGTCAATCATGATCATGCCTAAACTGCCCTGCTCTCTTAATACGCGTCGCGCACGCGAACGAATCTCTGTCGGGGTCAGTGCTGGCGTATCGTCTATTAATAATGGCTTGTCTTTCAAATGCTGAATGGCTGCGCTGAGTTTGGCCCAATCTTCATCTTCTAGTTTACCGTTTCTCACCCGATTGGCATCAATTTTCCCAAGCGAGGATAACATCCGCATCATTAACGAGCCTGCAGGCATTTCCATACTGAACACTAAAATAGCCTTGTTATCAGCCATCACTGCATTTTCGACCAAGTTCATAGCGAAGGCGGTCTTACCCATTGACGGCCGACCAGCAACAATAATCAAATCGGACGCCTGCAAGCCGGAAGTCCGCGCATCAAGATCTTTATATCCAGTAGTTAAGCCAGTAATAGCCCCTTTTGATTGGAACAGCTCATCGATTTTTTCAACCGTATCTTTGAGTAAGTCGTTCACGCCTCGCGGGCCACCGAACTTCGGCCCCTGCTCGGCAATTTGCATAATTAAACGTTCAGCACCATCAAGCACATCAATCGCATCGCGCCCCTCAGGATTAAACGCACTTTCTTGAATAACCGTGGCAGTATTAATTACTCGGCGTAAGGTTGCGCGATCATGAACAATTTCTGCATACGCGCGAATGTTGGCGGCAGAGGGCGTGCTCTCGGCAAGATCAGCAAGATAAGACAGACCACCGACCGTCTCTAACAACGATCGATTCTGCAGAGCTTCTGCTAAGGTAATTACGTCTAAAGGCTCGGTGGCATCAGCTAATCGAGCCATCTCAGTAAATATGTGGCCATGTTTACTGTAATAAAAATCACTCGAAGTCACCATTTCACAGACTGCGTCCCAAGCGGTTTCGGACAACATAATACCGCCCAACAATGATCGCTCAGCATCAATAGAATGCGGCAACGTTTTTAGACTGAGCATGTCTGATGCAAAATCTTGCTTATTCGCCGAACTGAAACCACCCGCGAAATGCTCATCTGCCGTCTCGCTCATGGCTGGCGCTTGATCGGGGAAGTCTGCCTCATCGATAGGAGGGGGCTGTGTGGTATACGTTTGATCAGACACGGGATTCCATTAGTCAGTATTTGATGAGGGCAATGCTCGTTTTTTAAAGCTTCATATAATACCCGAGTTAAGGCGTTAAAATAAGCTCAACTGCCGACTTAATTGTCGAGAACCTGCAAGCGATTAGCGTAGAGATGAGCTAAGAAAAACAGGACATTCAGCAGATGAATAATATATATTCTAGTTATTGGCTAGGCGAATAATTAAGCCTGTTCGCCATGTTTATACTTTTGGGATTGGTCCATTGCACTCCAATTTTTCAACACCGTAGTCTTTTTTGAAAACTCTAAATATTTTGCCTGCTTCTCTGGAAAACAAAACAGCATCTTCTAAACTACCATACTTATCACTTCTATCCTCAAATGCTCTACAAAGGCAATATTCTGACTTTAACTTCTTCTCCTCCATATATATATAATAGGTCACCTCCTCTGCAATTAAAGTCGGGGCTGAAGACCCAGTCAAACAGTCCGCATAACCTGACTTCAGTTTTCAAATTGACACTTCAGATTGGGCGATGATTAGTATTCTTTTCATTATTTAAACTCCAAAATTTAAATTACTTTAATATCAACAAAAATCTCACTCATGAATCACATATAATTTGTTCAAAAAACATTGACATAAAAACCGCTGAAAATCTTAGGTATAAAGCTTTACAACATGAAAAATCATCAATTCGCAATCTTATAAATTAGGCAATCGCAAACAAGATTAGGCTTCAGCGACGACCGAAATGGCAACTTCAATAGTGACATCAGTATGAAATTGAAGCGTGATCTCATAATTGCCCACTTCACGAATAGCGCCCGTCGGCATTCGGACTTCGGCCTTTTGAATTTCATGGCCAGCAGCCGTGACTGCATCCGCAATATCCTTAGTGCCGATTGAACCGAATAACTTCCCTTCGTCGCCGGCATTCGCTTCTATCGTCACCGCCAAATCAATCATTGCTTCAGCGCGCGCTTGTGCCGCCGCTAAAGAGGCGTCAGCCGCTGCTTGCAGTTCAGCACGTCGGGTTTCGAATTCAGCAATACTGGCTTCGGTGGCTTGAACAGCTTTACCATGCGGGATTAAAAAGTTGCGGCCAAAGCCCGCCTTAACCTTCACTTTATCGCCAAGATCACCTAACTTTGTCACTTTCTCAAGTAAAATAACTTCCATTATTCACGCCTCTTTTCTAAAAATATCCTAACAATAAACTGCCAAAATAATCATTACCATTTGCCGAGATCAATTTGTCGACCTTGACGCTGTAGTCCAAAATTGTAGTGCCACATTAACGAAGGCATAACAAGGACCTGTAATCAACTCGCCAGACGACGTCTTAAATCTACCGCGTTATCAATCATCACCAGCAACATTAATAAGGGTATTGTCGGTGCGAAACTAATAAATAAAATATAAAATCCGACTAACCACTGTGTACCCAATTGCTTGACTGCCACCATACCGTGAACGATGGCGATACCCGCCGAAATCAAGGGCAACAAAAATAACCACGTCCAATGCTGATAGCCTTCAATATTCGAACAAGCAATGACCGCAAGTAACAAAACTAAGATACTGCGTTTAGTCAATCTTAACTGGTGGATTTCTTGTTGAAGACCACCTGGGTTATACAATTTTGATTGCCAGCCTCGAGCAATCAATACACTGATCAAACTTAACATCAACTGTATTAAAGCAAAGTTACCGACTAAATAATAAATATCTAAGGTCGGTATTTGTGCTATCAGCTGTTTCGTTGCTGCTTCATTACCTGCTTCTATAGCCGAGGCTAACAACTGAGTTTTAAAGCTTTCCAGCGACTGTTCAGCAACCAATAACAGCTGATCCACATACTCGCTGCCTACCGAAATCAATAGCAATGCCCATAGGACAGTGATGAAAGGCGATACACAAAGCACGGTATTCCAGCTTCGGGTTATGCGTAATATCTCCGCCATAGCCACAGAAGCGATTACTATACTTAATGGAACTATATTTCCATTTAGCGCCCAAAGCGATGAGATAATTAACAGCGGTAAAAAATATTTACTGGCTGATAACAAACCCGAGCGCAATAGCGCAAGATTAACGCCTGCGGACCCTAGCACTGCCAATAATAACGTGAGCAACATCATAGAGCGTCACTCACAGACAGTTATTGGTGACTGTCCGTATAAGGGACCAAAGCGAGATAACGTGAGCGCTTAATTGCTGTAGCAAGCTGACGCTGATACTTGGCTTTGGTACCAGTAATGCGACTAGGAACAATTTTTCCTGTCTCTGAAATGTATTCCTTTAATACATCGAGATCTTTGTAATCGATATAGTCGATACCTTCAGCGGTGAAACGACAAAATTTTCTACGGCGAAAAAAACGTGCCATGGTTAACTCCTAATTTTTATCTGAAAAAGCGAACTTATTCGCTGGCTTGGTCGGTTTCAGTAGTGGCAGTAGGAGCTTCAGCTGTTGAGTCTGATTCCGCTTGCTGTGCTTGAGCCTCATTGGCTGCTGAACGTGCATCGTAACGCGCTTTACGCTCCCGCTGCTCTGTTTCAGCCTTCATGATAGGTGACTCGGCCGTCACTGCTGCATCCATTCGTATCACTAAGTTACGAATAACCGCATCGTTGTATTTGAAATTAGTGGTTAATTCTTCAAGCGCTGCTTGAGTCGCTTCGACATTCATCAAAACGTAGTGAGCTTTGTGGATTTTATTGATCGGGTAAGCTAGCTGACGTCGGCCCCAATCTTCCAAACGATGGACTGTGCCACCGTCTTTATTGATCGCTGCGGTATAACGTTCAATCATACCATCAACCTGTTCGCTTTGGTCCGGATGAACCATAAACACGATTTCGTAGTGTCGCATATGTGCTCCCTATGGGTTGGTGCTTCCCGTGTCGCAACCGACCTGCCAGTCAATCTCCGCACAGTGAAACAAGGAGTTAAACCCATCCGGTCACTATGAAAAGGCCTTTAGGGTTAAAAAGAGCGCGAATTCTAGGTAAATCGACGCTAAATAGCAAGATAAAACCGCATCCAGAGCGACTTTAACTCATTCCTATGGGCTTCTATCAGCCAAAGAGGCCATCAACTTTAGCCTCTTAGACAGCGAAAACCAACTTTCAAAGAGATTGAATCGGTTATGCCCTTGCCGAAATGTAAGAATTTTGACGCTAAGGGATTGATAACATGAGAACTTTCTTCGATGAAATTAAAAAGAGTAGCTTTTATGAGCAATACTGACTCTGCAACCAGCCTCGAGATAGATTCTATTCTTAACCAAGCCTCAGACGATGCTGGTGGACTGACCGATTTTGGCCAGCTGCCTTTTAAAGAGCCGCTGGCCAAGGTATTGGCCTCGCTAGAAGAAGAGGCACGATTAAATGAAATAGGTCGATACATTGCCCGCGATCGCATGGTCATGCACAGCCGCAACCGTCTGCTCTATACGGCCGATCGAGAACGCCACCCCGAGATAAGCGAAGAAAAAATCGTCAAACCGGTCTTTATCATTGGCCTGCCTCGCACCGGCACCACCATATTGCACGATATTCTCGGCCAAGACCCAGACAGCCGCGTGCCAATGACTTGGGAATGCATGTTTCCCTCGCCACCCCCACGAAGAGAAACTTTTACCAGCGACCCAAGAATCGCCCAATGCCAAGCAACTTTTCCCGATGTTGACCAAATGATCCCCGCATTTAAAACCATGCACCCGATGGGCGCTGAATTATCGCAAGAGTGCGTCACACTGATGGGTGAAACCATGATAACACCCTTATTCCATAATCAGTTCCGTGTTCCTAGCTACCAGAACTGGGTCGACCATCAAGCTAACTTTGCCGATGTCTACGCCTTTCACCACCAGCAGCTGCAGCATTTTCAATGGCAATGTCCTGGTGATCGGTGGATGCTTAAAACTGGCGCCCATATGTGGGGGCTAGAGCATCTACTTAAGCAGTACCCAGACGCACGAATTGTTTTTACGCATCGCGACCCGGTTAAATCGATGACCTCTTACGCTAGCCTGACTGCTTTGGTTCGCTCGATGGGCAGTGATGATGTCGACTGCGAAGAAATAGCCGCTGATTGGATTCATCGATTACAGCAAGTATTGAATCATGCGATGGATGTTAGAGAGACGCAAATCACCACTGAAGCAAAAATCTATGAAATGTACTTTTCTGACTTTGTCGACGATCAATTTTCTGAAATAGAAAAAATCTATGAATCCCTCGAAATAGAAATGAGCGGCTTAGCGGCTGATGCTATGCGGGAGTTTATTGCCGATAATCCAAAAGGGAAACACGGCGAGCACAGTTATCAAGCCGCTGATTACGGCATTAATCCAACCGCCGTCAGAACCCTATTTTCACGGTATATCGAACGCTTTAATCTAGCCCCAGAATAATTCTTGTAGCCCCTTACCCAGGACAAAATAATGATGAATGAAGTGCAAACGATGCGAGCATGGCGAACCCATGAATACGGCCAACCCAGTCAAGTATTAAAACTCGATAGCGTGGATATTCCATCACCCAATGAAGGTGAGCTATTGGTTAAGGTCGAGGCTTTCCCTTTTAACCTTAATGATCTCGAGCGCATCACTGGTGGCAATATGATGGTCAGACCGGAGTTACCCTACAGTCCGGGTATGGAGGTGATGGGTACGGTCGCTGACTGCGGCAAAGGCACCGAGGCGTGGCTAGGTAAGCGAGTAGTCGCTATGACTGCTGGCGCTCATGGCGGCTTTGCCGAATACGCCATCTGTCCTCCGGTTTCAGCCTTTGAAATGCCGGAGGATATTCCCTTACCGGGTGCCGCCGCGCTGTACTTTCCCTTTCATTTAGCATGGCTAGGACTCTATCAGCGTGCGCAAATACAAGCAGGTGAAACCGTGCTGATACACGCCGCCGCCGGCGGTGTTGGCTCTGCCGCCATTCAATTGGCTGTGCATGCGGGTGTGCGCGTCATAGCCACAGCCGGCAGCGATGAAAAATTAGCGCTCTGTCGTGAACTCGGTGCAGAAATAGCAGTCAATTATACCAGTGATGACTTTGTTGCCATCGTTAAAGATGCCACTGATGGCAAAGGCGTCGACGTGGTATTTGATAATGTCGGCGAGTCGGTGATGGAGCAATCGTTTGCCGCGATTTGCTATAACGGTCGCTACATCATGAACGGCTTTGCTTCAGATAAAACGGTAGCCGATGAAAAGTTTTTAGTTCCTCGCCGCATTGCTTTAAGTAATATCAGCCTTTGTGGCGTACTATTGGCCTATGCCGACGAACCAACCGCCGCTTTTTTGAAAGAGGGTATGGGATGGAACTTTGTTCCCGCCACTCTTGGGCAGACCATTAACGATGAAATTATTGATCTGGTCAGAAAAGAAAAAATTGCTCCTGTGGTCGGTAAAGTGGTCGATTTCGTCGATGTGCCAGCGGCGATCGAGGATATGGGTAACCGACTGACTGTGGGAAGAAGTATTGTTAAACTATTCTAGCTTTACAGGCGTACAATTAGTAAAAGAAATTCAAAATTGGAGTTTAATCATGATCATAGACCGCAAATACCTCGCCACGCTTTTCACATTTTTTCTCGTGAGTACCGCTTTCGCCGCCGACCATCAAGTTAAAATGCTCAATAGCGGCAGCGATGGTTATATGGTCTTTGAGCCAGCGGTTTTATCGATTCAATTGGGCGATACCGTCACTTTCGTCGCTACTGATATGGCCCATAACTCGGCGTCAATTGCCGGCATGATTCCAGAAGGTGCTAAGCCTTGGTATGGCAAACTCAGTAAAGACATCACAGTGACGTTTGATACAGCAGGCATATATGTTTATCATTGCACGCCCCATACCATGATGGCCATGGTCGGCGTTATCAATGTCGGAGATAGTAAAGCTAACTTGACGGCTATCAAAGCAGCCGCTGCCACGAAGAAAGCTAGTTTCGTGACCAACAAGGATCGTTTAGATAATTATTTAGCCCAGCTTGATTAGATGACTAAACAAAAAGAGTTTTGAACAGTCAGAGATAAAATTTCTGGCTATGAAAAATTTTAAGCGCTCAGTAGCTCTTCACAAAAGGCCCATTCAGCTTGAATTCGATCAGCAATTGCATTGAGCGATTCAAGATAAGCATGACGCTCAAGTCCACAATCACGCTCTAACTCCAAACTGATAAGACTCTCCCACACCCAAGATTCAGCACCCACGTTTTGCGTGATCCTAACTAACAGAGCAATCGTTTCGTAATCAAAGTCACCGGAACTATTATAAACATAAACCAATTGTCTAAGATCAGATGACGGCGCTATACAACCACAATAAGAGAGACTCGAATCAACTTTTAGACAGACATCAGGGTCGATCAAATCAATTTGAACATCTTGCCATTCGGATAGAATGTGGTCTAGCAAAAAATCTGGGTAAGCTAGCCCTTCACTGTTAGCTTTTTTGATGTTGATAAAGACATCCTCGATATACATCATTTTAGACCGAAATATAATAACCGCCTTAGGCCAGCAATAAAAGTATCTTTTTTATTTTGCGATCAATATGTATTCATCTTTTAAAATAAAGAAATCTTGCCAAGTAAATTAACGATTACTTTTCTGACTGCCCTGCAACGGTGACAATACCTATAAAATTAAACAAAAAAACAGCACACTATTCTTACATCTCGCTGATCAGAGAGGCTATAATTGCCGCCGAATTGGACAAATGCTCAATTTTGCATCACGTCCAGAAACACCAATTATCATTATTTTCTCGGAGACCCTTCTTGCATATTGATCAGGCATCGACTGTCGAGCTTCGCCAGCGCTTAAATGAACTTGAACAACAGCATCAGGCATTTATTGACCTACAATTAACGCTCGATTTAACGCGAGGCAAACCATCATCGGCCCAACTTGATCTGGCTAATGGCCTACTCGATGCGGTTAATGCTGATAATTTCAACAATGATCAAAATATCGATCTTCGTAATTACGGGGTGTTAGACGGCCTACCCGCCGCAAAAAATTTATTTGGTTCTATTTTGTCAGTCACCGAGGCAGATATTCAGCAACGTGTTTTTGTCGGCGGTAATAGCAGTTTAACGCTGATGCATTATACCGTTTGGTTTGCTTATCACTTTGGGTTAAAAACTGACGATCAAGCATGGACATCTCAAGTGGCTGATGGTGAGACCATTAAAATGCTCTGCCCTTGCCCAGGTTACGATCGTCACTTCAGCCTTTGTGCCCAGTTTGGCATCGAGATGATTCCCGTTGCATTGACAGGCGAAGGGCCTGACATGGATCAGGTCGAAGCCTTAATCAAGGCTGACAGCAGTATTAAAGGTATTTGGTGTGTGCCTCGCTTTGCTAATCCAACTGGGGAAGTTTACAGTGACGAAACCGTCACGCGGCTGGCAGGACTCGGGAAGATTGCCGGCGATAATTTTTTAGTCTTGTGGGATAACGCCTACGCGGTGCATAGCCTGAACGACAAGGCCAAGCGATTGGCTAGTATAGATGCCGCGGCTAAGTCACAAGGCACACTCGATCATGTGGTGCAATTTGGCTCGAGCTCTAAAATCACTTTTGCGGGTGCAGGTGTTGGTTACCTCAGTTCAAGCGAAGCAAATGTTGCAGGCTTTACGAAACATTTTGGTATGGCAACGATTGGCTCCGATAAAATTAACCAACTGCGTCATGTACGGTTTTTAAAAGATTTATACGGCGTCAGACAGCACATGAAGAAGCACGCTGCTATTATTAATCCTAAATTTGCTGCTGTAGCCACCAGTCTAGCAACACATATCAAAGATACCGGCATGGGCCAGTGGAGTAATCCAGAAGGCGGTTATTTTGTTTCCTTTGATACCTTACCCGGCTTGGCTAAGACCGTGGTCAATTTAGCCGCAGAGGCAGGCGTCAAACTCACACCGGCAGGGGCAACCTTCCCTAATGGGAATGACCCGCAAGATTGCAATATCCGATTAGCACCTACCTTCCCCGAGCTGGAAGATGTCGAAACCGCCATGGCAGTGTTTGTCAATTGCGTGCAATTGGCATCCATTCGGCAGAAGCTTGAAAAATAGAATTTTTGTATCATTTATAAACGAAAACTCTTTCAATGCCTCCTCATCAAAGAATATCGTTTTACTTTCGATTTCACTAGATTCAGCATTTAAAATGGTATCCCGTGGTTAGTCGAGAATAATCTAAGCTCTAAAGCAGATAGATTTTCAAAAATAGTATGCGGAGCCCTTTAATGCCTAGGCTCACGCCATCCATAATAAGGATGCCGTGATAGTAGATGCTGATCTTTGAAAGCAAACACCAAAATAGCACCGGCAATAAACCCGCCAATATGCGCCCAAAAAGCCACCCCGCCACCCGTGGCGCCTAAAGAAGAAACCCCGCCAGCAAATTGCACAAAAGCCCAATAGCCTAGCATCAGCACCGCAGGAACACGAATCGTAGTTATGAACACCACCATGACAAACAACATATGCACTTTGACCCGCGGATAAAGCATAATATAGGCACCCATTACACCGCCAATTGCCCCCGAGGCACCAACCATAGGAATCGCTGACTGGGTGTTAGCCACGACTTGAGTGGCTGCCGCCGCTAAGCCGCAGAGCAGATAAAACAACGCAAAACGTTTATGGCCCATGGCGTCCTCGACGTTATCGCCAAATACCCAAAGAAACCATAAGTTACCCAGTAAGTGCATCCAACCACCGTGCATAAACATCGAGCTGATGAATCCCGTCCAACCAACGCCTTCATCGGAGGGACAGGGCCACTGGGAAGTATCATATGTAAAGTCGTTGAATAGATCAGCTGGGATCAAACCGAATTGGCAGACCGACTGACCTAATACTGGATGACTACCCAAGCCTTGTAAAACAAACCAAGCCAGTAAATTTAAGCAAATAATGGCATAGGTCACATAAGGTGTTTGCAGTTGCGGATTATCGTCTTTAATAGGAAACATAATTAACCTTAATGACTCAACAAATAATTTTGACAAACAGTGAAATCAGCTGTAGCTAAAGTAATTCGCCGCGCAAAGAATTCGGTAAAGCCTGGCCAATCATAGCATCGACAAATTGACCGGTTAATGCAGTATCGCCCTTTAAATTCACGACTCTGTTATTCTCAGTTCGGCCTTGAATTTCTGAAGGATCCTTTCTCGACGGGCCAGTAATCAAAAGCCGCTGGCGAGAACCCACCATGCTACGGCTAATACTTTGCGCTTGCTGGTTAATGCGATCTTGTAAAATTGCTAGACGCTGCTTTTTGACTTCCATGGGGGTCGTGTCGGGCAAATCGGCAGCAGGCGTACCCGGTCGTGCGCTGTAAATAAAACTGAACGATAAATCGTAATTGACGTCACGAATCAAATTCATTGTCTCTTCAAATTCGCGGTCACCCTCGCCAGGAAAACCCACAATAAAATCTGAAGACATGGATATATTAGGGCGGATCTTTCGTAGCCGGCGAATTTTCGATTTATACTCTAACACCGTATGATTTCGCTTCATGGCGGCCAGTACACGATCAGAGCCACTTTGAACTGGTAGGTGCAGGTGATCAACTAAGGCAGGCACTTCGGCATAGATATCGATCAGCGCATCACTGAATTCAAGGGGATGCGAAGTGGTATAACGAATACGATCAATACCCTCGATGGCCGCTACATAAGTAATTAGCTCTGCAAAATCAATGATTTCGCCCAGATGATTTAAACCGCGGTAGCCATTCACATTTTGGCCCAATAAATTAATTTCGCGAACCCCTTTTGCCGCCAATTGTGCAACCTCTACGAGCACATCATCAAACGGCCGACTAACTTCTTCGCCACGCGTGTAAGGCACAACACAAAAAGTACAATACTTACTGCAGCCTTCCATCACCGAGACAAACGCGGAGGGACCATCGACACTAGGCTCAGGTAAACGATCAAATTTTTCGATCTCAGGAAAGGAAACGTCAACCACGACCGGCCCAAGCGGCTTTTTAGCGTCCATCATTTCAGGCAGACGGTGCAGTGTTTGGGGACCAAAAATCAGATCGACAAATGGGGCCCGCTGCGCGATGGCTTCACCCTCTTGACTTGCCACACAACCACCGACACCAATCATGAGACCTGGCTTAGTTTCTTTAAGCTTGCGCCATCGACCTAGCTGATGAAATACTTTCTCTTGCGCTTTTTCTCTTATAGAACAAGTATTTAGCAAAAGGACATCAGCATCCTCGGCATTATCGGTTGGCACTAATTGATGACTTTCTTCCAATAAATCAGCCATCCGTGATGAATCATAATCATTCATCTGGCAGCCATGGGTTTGAATAAATAGCTTTTTTATAGGTTTATCAGTCATCAGTTAACATTTTATACCTAAGGGGTTGAATTCTAGGGCATTCAGCCCGTTCAACGCAGGCCCTATGATTAGCGGCGGCAGTATACCAGCAAAATACGCGTATTACCCCTTCGTCTTAACCCTAAATGTTATACTTTCAGGCATTGAAATAAAGACTTTCGCCCCCAGTATTTTATTATCGGACAAGAGTTACTCAATGACATTAGCCCTCAATAGCGAATCGATAGGAACAGCGACGCCCCATGGCAGAATCTATTTATAAAGTTATTTTTTTAAACCAAAATCAGGTCTATGAAGTCTATGCTAAACATGTCTACCAAAGTGACATGTATGGCTTCATCGAAATCGAAGCGTTTGTATTTGGAGAACGCTCGCAAATGATTATTGATCCAGCTGAAGAGCGACTCAAAAGTGAATTTGCTGCCGTCTCGAGAAGTTACATACCGATGCATGCCTTAATAAGAATCGATGAGGTTGAGAAGGAAGGGGTCGCCAAAATTAGCGATGCTAAGGGTACGAATGTCACCCAAATTAATATGTCCCGCCCTCTGTCTCCGCGAGATCACTCCGGCGATACCGATTAACCGCTGCGGCCAATAAAGGAATCACAACAATGGGTTTTTTATTGATCATTTCAAGCCTGTTCTGGTCAGCCTGTTCTTGGAATCTTTTTCGCCCCCCACACCAGAAGGCCGTTATTGCCATGGCCAGCTTCTTGCTGGGGCTCATAACCGGCGAACTGGCACTTTTTCTCATCCCCTGCCAAGTGTTATTGGCAGGGCTGATGATTAATGCCGGCGCGATCACCGGCACCTGGACTTCGCTTGCCTTACTAGCATGGTTCATTGCAGGCATTGCGCAATTGATTTACTTAGTCAACTCAAGTCTCAGCGGCCAAGCCCTACGGCAGGTACTGGATATCCACGAGATACCCCATATATCAACTTCAGAGGCCGAGCAACAACGAAAACGTTTTTGGCCGCGCGTTCGTAAACCTTTTGCTATTCGGCTTAAGGAGGTGCACTGCGAAAAGGATGTGGTTTACTGCACAGCCGATGGCGAAACGTTAACACTAGATATTTATCAAAAAAAAGCCCAGCAGAATGATCAATCATCGGCGCCGGTACTCCTTTACATTCACGGTGGCGGCCTACTTGAATACGGCGGTACAAAAAAGGGGCAAGGACTGCCGTTGCTCAATGAATTCGCTCAGCGAGGGTGGGTCTGTGTTTCAATTAACTACCGCTTAAGCCCAACGCATAAATGGCCGGCACATTTAATTGATTGTAAAACAGCCCTGCAGTGGGTCAAACAAAATATTAGTGACTACGGCGGGGATCCAAAATTTATTATAACTGCTGGCGACT
>JAYYUJ010000021.1:0-6290 GCA_036344075.1 Pseudomonadota bacterium | reverse complement strand
AAGATAATAGAAATGTAATTAAGAATGTTACGTTATGTAACCAACAAACCGTAGTCAAATCTTTCAAACCTCCAAATTTATTGCAGGGTTCGATTTATCGGTACTTTAGAAAGACGAAAGCCCGTCGATCCTACGAATATTCAGAAAGTCTCAGAACTAACTCAATCGATACTCCCAAAGCATTTGGCTATGTTGAAATATTCAATTGTTTTCGTCTATGTAATAGTTATTTTATTTGTGAATCATTAAATTATGATTTTCTCATTCGCGACATTATCAACGAGCCATCTTTTCATCGCGACAACATACTTAAACAATTTACTCAATTCACATTTAACATGCATCAAAAAGGTGTCTTACACCTCGACTACAGTCTAGGCAATATAGCTATGACTAAAGAAAACGACGATTACCGCTTTCACCTGTTCGATATCAATCGAATGCAATTTGGTAAGATCTCGCCGATTGACGGGATAAAAAACTTTTCACGCATCAGCTCGGATCATGCAACAATAAAGCTTCTATCATCTGAATACGCTAAACTTGCTAAGATAGAAGAAAAAAAAGCTCATGATATCTTAAGCTTCGAGTCGAAAAAAACTATCAATTACTTTGCCCGCAAGCGAAAACTTAAACAATTCTTTAACGCTAATAAACATCTACCTCCGTCATACTTCCCATGGGACAACCATTCAGATCAACCTCATGTCATTCGGGACAAAGCCATCAGAAAAGAACTCTTACGCCGATCTATTTTGCCAAGCTTTAAACTACTCTCGTCATTTATCTTTCTACCAGTAATGATGCTTTCATTTTTATTTTCAAAACGCGTCAAACTCGAACAGAAAATTAACAATATTGGCTTATGCCTTAACCTTGATAATGTCACAACTGATAGAAACACAATAGACAACCAAGCATTGCAAAAACTTGTGGACGAGTTAGGCGTCAAAAATTTAGCTATCAGGCTTCCTTTAGCTAACTTTGACCATATCGAAAAGTATTACACCTTTATTGAAAGCTTTACTGATCGAGACGTGTTAGTGGTCATCCTTCAAGATCGTGAACATATTAATAACAGTAAGTTATTAAAAGAGCGGTTACACCATATTTTTGAGCGCTTCAACGGAAGCGTTTCAACCTTCCAGATTGGCAATGCGGTTAATCGAAAAAAATGGGCTTTTACCAGCCAAGATGAATACTTTGATTTTTTTAAGCAGGCTCAGGATATAAAGAACGAATCATTTCCATCAATCAAGTTATTGGGCAGTAATATTATTGACTTTGACCTACCCTTTTTAACTCGATCATTGTTTCACTGTAAACCAATCCACTATAATGGCGTTGCATCGCAGCTTTATGTTGATCGGCGCGGTGCCCCAGAAAATAAGCAACTAGGTTTTGACACTCTCGGGAAAATTAATATATACCATCATCTAACCAGTATGAGCCGCAAAAGTGATAACCAGCTGTACATTACTGAAGTGAACTGGCCGCTCAAAGGCATGGGTGAATGGGCACCGGCACAAGGTGACTGCATGGTAGACGAGCCCGCACAAGCCGCTTATCTAGTCCGTTATTATTTAATGATGATTGCTTCAGGTAAGGTAGAAAAATGTTACTGGCATCAATTGATAGCGCCGGGCTATGGGCTTATCAACGATCTCTACGGAAATGTTGCGAAAAGAAAGGCTTACCGCTGCTTCAAATTTCTCATACAAACATTAGACGGCAGTATTACTAAAAGCTATACCGAAAACAATGGTCTCTATCGCCTTAAAGTAGAAACAGATAACGCTTTAATCGAGGCAATATGGACAACAGGAAGCGAATTAAACATTGAAAAAGGCAAAAAAATAACAGCCTATAACATGTCTGGTGAGCGCCTGTTTGAATCTAATTCCCCCAAAATCGCAATTTCTGGCGATGTTACCTATCTAGTAAAGTCTAAGTACGAACCCTCATAGCCTAAGTACCCTCATTTGGTTTTTAAAATTCACCCTAATTTTGAGAACCCCATCACGGTCTAAATATTAACCCTGAATTTTTACAGCCCCATGTCAACTAAAGCTGAGGGGCTTAATCATGAGAGGATTACTTTTACTACTTATTTCAATTTATTCTCAATGTTCTTTAGCAAATGATTGGGATCGCTATGATATGCATGACCAACATGAGAAAAACGCACAATTACTTTACGATAAAAGATTGTGCCTTCTTGCCTCTGCAAATAGAGCAGCATCAATAAACAACATCAATTTAAGCAGACGCAGTAATAGGATTGCTAGTTATGACCCTTTTGATGAAGAGAATTTTGATGACGTGATGATTGACCCAGACGAAGGTAGCTTACTTTAATCTATCGAGAAGCACGATACATTTAGTCTCTACAAATCGGTCTCTGACTGCATTGAGAGAAAAGGATGGGCGCTGGTTCCAAAAAATCAGAAAAATACTGGACGCTTAGCGATAAATATGTAATCTGGTAGTATAGAGATGCGAAAATTTTAGCTTTCGCATCTCTATAGTCTTAAATTAGAAAGACTCGATATAAAGCATTTATCAATCTCATCGACAGTTACTACTTCCTCAATATTGACACAAGCCTTTCTCGAACCTCGGGTGGAATCGTGGCAGTTTTATTGGTTTGATAATCAAAATACACCATAACGGCCTCGCCAGTCGCAACTAACTTTTCAGACTGCCAAGCCTCGTGATTAACGATGATAGAACTGTTTCCTAGCTTATCAATGACTGTGCGAATCTCGACGTCTTCACCAAAGTAAATCTGCGCAATAAATTCAACTGAAATCTTAGCCAAGATCAAAGGCCAATCATCAACATTCAAGCTAGGATGAACAGCCTCAAAAATACCATGGCGACCCTGCTCAAACCAAACAGGAATAACTGTATTGTTGATGTGACCCAGAGCATCGGTTTCTGCAAATCTGGGGCTTACGGTGAGACTAAGCATTCAAGATATCCTTCAATGAGAGTTTGCTTTACAAGTATTATATCGAATTTATTAATTTAGAAACCCATTTCTAATAGCCTAAAGCTAAATTAACGCCACTAGATATCAAAATCGGCTATTATCTTTACAGTGTGTTATGTTTGATCATAGTTCTGGAGACAGAATATGTTTGAATCTAAAGAAGATATCGCTCGTTTCAGAAGAGAAATCATGGAGTATATTTCGCATTCTGGTGCTTGTGCGGTCGGCATCTGTAATGCCCAATCTTTAGAAAGTGGCCCTCCATCAGCCGATCTTACTCGTGAAATGTCCTCTGCCAAATCAACCTTTGTTTTTGAAGTACCTTTAGATGATGACGTCATCGAAGCGTATATGGAAAAAATTGATCACGGTAAATACCAGTCCCACTATATAACTACTAATATTATTGCTGAGGGAATAGCTAGCTCTACCTGCAATTTAGTCTGCCATCCCGAACGTGAGGTCCGTAGAAAACGCGTTAAGCTTTGGACTCAAGGTGGTATTAGTATCCAACATGAAGATGGTCGGTTAGAAGCGATGCAAGGGAAGAAGCGGATTCCTTTATTGCAGCTATGCCACAAAAAAGACGTAGCCTATATGAATAAAATCCGCTAGCCGATCCCCATACAAAGTTATATTTTCACAAATAGGAAAATAGACAATGACTCAACTTAAAATATTCGAAAAATTATCAATGCAATCAATTAATTCTCTACTCAACACTGGTTACTATAACTTTCTATTGATATTTACTTTGTTAGCAACAACTTCTTTCGCCCAACCAAACTGTGACGATTATAATGTTAATCGCAACGCCTACTTTGGTGACTTACATGTACATACCTCTTTATCGGCTGATGCAGTGGGCTATGACGTAATTATGGGTCCTGATGACGCCTACCGCTATGCTTTTGGTGGTGTAGCCAATTTGCCGCCACTGGATTTGAACGACAAACCCACTCGACAATATCAAAACCCTCGACCTTTAGATTTTATGGCTGTAACCGATCATGCTGAACTAATGGGTGGCGTTAAGGTTTGCACTGATCCTAACAATAGTGGCTACACCAGTGATTTTTGTAAAGACATGAGGGATAGTACCGGTCACTCGTGGTCACAAATAAAGACCATTGTCTCTCCCTTTCCATCAAGAGATAAGGAAGCCTGCGGCGATGACCTTAGCCGTTGTAAGATCGGTCGTGAAAGCGCATGGAAAGAAACACAGGAAGCTGCAGAAACTTGGAATAATGCTTGCGAGCACACCACCTTTGTCGCCTACGAGTATAGCTCTTTTCGCTTAGGCTCAAATCTTCACCGAAATGTGATATTTCGTAATCATACCGTACCTGACAATCCAGTCAGCCATATTGAAGCTCCGCATGATTACCAACGATGGGAATCGCTCACAAATGATTGCTTAGATGCTAATACAGGCTGCGATGTACTGGCCATTCCACATAATATGAATATTAGTAATGGAAGGATGTTCTCACTTAACTATCCAAGCGCATGGACTCGTAAAGCCAAAGCCGATATGGCTGAGCTTAGAATGCGCCTTGAACCCATAATTGAAATTATGCAGCATAAAGGTGACTCAGAATGTCGTAACGGTCTACCCGGCGTACAAGGTGGGGTTGATGAACTGTGCAATTTCGAAAAAATGGAAGACGTTATTTATAGAAATAATGAAGGTGAAATAAAAGTAGGTGAATGTTATGAGGGGCCTGGCTCTCACTGGTTGCCGCGTCTGGGCCCTTCATGCCTGTCTCGACAGAACTACGCACGTACAGCATTAATTGAGGGGTTAAGGCAAGAAGAAAAAATTGGAGTCAATCCATTCAAATTTGGCATCTCCGCCTCGACAGATACTCACAATGCCATCGGTGGCGCAGTAAGTGAAGATAATTTCCCTGGACATTTAGGCAAATCTGACGCTGAAATTACGGATAGATTATCTTTAGAGAGTGGTAAAACAGGAGGTATATCGACCAACCCAGGTGGCTTGATCGGTGTTTGGGCTAAAGAGAATACACGCGATGCAATTTTTGATGCGATGCAACGACGTGAGGTGTTTGGAACGAGCGGCCCTAGAATGAAGGTACGTTTATTCGGAAGTTGGGACTTTGAAGCCAAACTCTGTAGCAACCCTGACAACCTTACTATCGCTTATGCTACAGGAGTACCTATGGGGCAAGACTTGCCGTCAAAAAGAGCCAACACACCCAGCTTTCTAGTTCAAGCTCAAGCCGATTCAGGAGGGTTTGATCTACCTCCTGGTAATCACTTACAACGTGTTCAAGTAATCAAAGGTTGGATTGGTGACGATGGCAATCATCATCAAAAAGTCTATGATGTAGCTGGTAATGCAAGTAATGGTGCTAGTGTAAATCTCGATACCTGTAAACCTAATGGCACTGGCTATCGAAGCCTATGCTCAGTCTGGAAAGATCCTGAATTTGATGAAACCAAAAGGGCTGTTTACTACGCTAGAGTCATTGAAAACCCGAGTTGCCGCTACTCCCAATATGATTGCACTTCCCTACCAAAAGATCAGCAACCATCTGCTTGTTATGACCCATTTTACGCTAAGACAATTCAAGAACGAGCTTGGTCATCACCCATTTGGTATACTCCAGAGTGAGGTAGGTTAAGGGCTATTAAATACTTTTTCTTAATACAACGAAATTGTCAAAGGCTGCACTACTTCTTCCTCAACCTAACCGCATCCAAGCCCAGCATCGAGAGCCCAAGCGATAACAAGCCTATGCCTCGCATGACTGAATGATTTCTATTAATCCCTTATGATTTTAGAAAGGCTAAGTCTGAGGGAAAATTGTGACATCGCTGCATCTTAAGTAATGAGTATCCCCCCTTAAAAAAGAGTATCTTTAAAAACAAGAGCAAGTAACTTATGAGTTTTACTGTCCGAATGTATGAATCGAGTGTTGACTAGACTTGGAGTTTGAGATTGAAATTTTCCCGCCCATGCCGGGGTGATAATCGCAATAATAAAACAATGGAGGGGTTTCATCTGTTACGAAAATCGATAAACTGTCTGATTGTTTTCTTACACCAATGAAATAGTTTTCGCCGTTTTGCCAGATTCCATCAGCCGTAGTTGATAAGCTAACAGGGTGCCATTCAGAATATCCTGTAAATGTATAAGTGCTACCAACATTAAATACTAAGGCTTTGTGACGAATATCGTTAATGTAGTAAGCACCACTTAAAGCAGAGATATTGATGATGACCGATTCGGCCATGAGCTGACATGACATAGTAAAGCTAGTAAGGG
>JAYYUJ010000020.1:0-24538 GCA_036344075.1 Pseudomonadota bacterium | reverse complement strand
TTAGAAGGCGAAGGGCAAGTGAAGGCATTAATTTGTATTGGTGGTAATCCGATGGCGGCTTGGCCCGACCAGCGTAAAACGCAGCGCGCGATGAAAAAGCTTGATCTGCTATTAACCTTTGATGTTGAGATGTCGTCAACCGCTCGATTGTCTGATTATGTGATTGCCTGTAAACACTCGTTAGAAACTCCTGGCATGAGCCAAAGCGGTGAAGCCATAAAATTTTTCGGTACAGGTGTAGGTTTTCCAAGTGCCTATGCACAATATTCGCCAAGAATTACGGATCCCCCCCCAGGCTCGGATGTGGTCGAAGAATGGGAATTCTTTTACGATATGGCTAGCCACCTTGACTTAGAGCTGACATACGTTGCTTTTTTCGGTACTGCCAAATATGTTGAGTCGCCAATGGCGATGATGGTATTGGATAAAAATAAAAAACCGACCACTGAAGAAATCTATGAGGTTATTTGTAGTCAATCGCGTATTCCGCTGACGGAAGTGAAGCAGTATCCGCACGGCCATATTTTTGACGGTGATGTTTTTGTTGATCCAAAAGATCCGGATTGCGAGGCGCGATTGGCATTGGCGAATGATTTTATGATGGCTCAATTAACTGAGGTTTATTATCAAAATTACCAAGCGCAACAAGATACGCCTGACTATCCATTTCGCTATATTCCTCGGCGGCATAATAATTTTATGAACTCTGCTGGTCGTTCTATCAAAAAATTGACGGGTGATAAACCTTGGAATCCATTATGGATGCATCCTGAAGACTTAAATAAGCTGGGCATAAGTGATGGCGATAGTGTCAATGTAGCAACTGAACACGATTCGATTCCAGCAATCGTCGAGGTTGATGCCTCGCTCTTACCGGGTGTTGTAGCCATGGCTCATGCGTTTGGCGGCTTGGTTGGCGAAGACCATCGTTATCATGAGTTAGGCAGTAATACCGGCAGGTTAATTCGCACTGAAGTAGATTACGATCCTATTACAGGAATGCCGCGGATGGGTAATATTCCTGTCGCGATTACACCAGTTAACACTCACTAGGTTAATTGCGACTGTAAATGTTATCACTTGCACTAGTGCTGTGATTTCGCGTCTAGTGAATTACCTCTAGTTGAATAAATAATAAGTATCAATTAGAAAAGTTGATGCTATGGCATGAATAGCTACCTAATATTTAGTTGGAAGAGAGGGGGCAAACTATCTTTAAAAAGGTGCTTTCTTCGTTTATGATTTCCACCTAAATAGCCTTTAAATTTGCGATTAAAAAAGCCTTTGATATCTTTAACTACATTATTAAATAATGAACACTGGAGTCTAGTTTGGCACTACCAAAAAAATTTAAACGATCAACGACATCCGATGATGTGCTTTCAGGCATTGACTTATCTGGCAAGCGAGTCATTGTTACTGGCGCTAATACAGGTATTGGTTTTGAGACTGCGAGAGCATTGGCTAGTGCAGGCGCAACAGTGGTCTTAGCCTGCCGGAGCCTTGAAACCGGAAATGCAGCGGCACAACGAATTCGTGAGGCCCACTCTGGCGCTGATGTTTGTTGTCAGCAACTCGACTTAGGGTCACTCCCTAAAGTTGTGGCATTTGTCAAGGTATTGAAGGATTCAGCTATTGATATACTGGTTTGCAACGCTGGATCAATGTCGTTTGAGTATGCGGAAACTGAGCAAGGCTTTGAACGCACCATAGGGGTATGCCATATAGGGCACTTTTTGTTGGTAAAGCAGCTAATGCCAAAATTATTAGCTAGTGGTACGCCTCGTGTTGTGATGGTATCTAGCATAGCGCATCAGAATCCCAAAAAGCTCGACTTTAGCAACTTGCCTTATACAGAATCGGCGTATTCTGTTATGGGCGCCTACGGGCAGGCTAAGCTGTGCAATATACTGATGGCACTGGAGTTACAAAATCGCTATGGCGCGCAGGGGCTTACAGCCTGCTCGGTCCATCCTGGCAGTGGAGTTTCAACGGACTTCGGCCGAGAATCAGGGCTTATGAAAATTGCGCTAAAACTCATTAGCCCGTTTACAAAGAGTGCCAATCAGGGAGCAGCAACGTCTGTATTATGTGCAGTGCACGAACCAGCTGAAGACTTGGCTGCAGGATATTTCTCTCACTGCCAGTCGGCAAAATGTACCCCTGAAGCGCGTGATGCTAATGTCGCCAAAGCCCTTTGGGAACGCAGTGAAGAATGGGTTCGCCCTTACGTCTGAAAACACTTCGACATTAAGAACATCGAGGCAACTATCTACCGTTAAGTCGGGTTGCACAAATAAAGGATATGGCTCATAACTGGGTTAGCTTAGTATTGTAAATTAATGCTAGTCAAAGATTAAAGATTTATTTCTTTTTCAAACTAACTAAAGGGTTTTTGTTTATAATTAAACATTCATTATCTCAAAAATTCTAATTTCAGGGCCACTTGAACACATATTTTTTATAGCGTCGACAGTGCCATCATTTATCCTAAAATCTAAATATTTTTGGTAGTGTTGCTTGCTTTCCCATACTTCAGTTAGAACAAAGTTATTCCTATTTTCAACATTATAAGTAAGATTTATACTGTGGCAACCATCAAATGCTCGTGTTGTTTTGAAAGCTTCAGAACACAGCTCTGGAAATATCGCTACTGACTCTGAATTTAAAGTGCCTTCGAGTAAAACACTAACGGCCATGATTCTTGCCTTTGATTATACCTAAACCAACAAGCCCTGATAGAAAAAGAGTGATGGCGGGCGGAATAGGGATTGGTTGCAACTCAACTTGTATCCCTAAAACTCCAAACTTTTTTTCAATTTGTGCAATGTCGCCTGATTCTAAAGCAGTAGCGTACAAATTGTTTTGAATCCTAACATTAACATAGGAATCATCTCCCCAAAGAGATAGGGTATCTAGGTCAATAAAACCTGTGAGACTCCAATCCCTTAATTGATTGTCGTCGATAAAATTTTCTGCTGCACCAAAAATTTCAGATTGATTACATACGAAAATGCCATGGCTGTCACAGGTTTTTTCGAAGCTAGTGACCATGAATTGAGCAGAGACATCAACTGACGCTGTTGAATCACTTATCTTATAATCGCCTGATTCGTACAGAACAAATCGATCCATTAAATGAATAGTCTCATCTCTAACTTTTATTTGAACATCAACAATATCAGAAGAGAGGGTTGAGCCTTGATCGTTAACCGATTGCGCTGAAAAATTATTGGGCAAGAAAAAAATTGAATTGCCCACAATATTTGCAGAGCCAAAAAATGTTGAATCATCATAAGTGAAGGTTAAGTTGTCGCCTTCAACAGTAACAATTGCTGAGTTTGCACTCAAAATTATAGAAAATATTCCATACGCAACTAAGCGTAGTATATAGGTCATCCTGCTTCCCCAGAATTCATCAATCCCCAACGCCATCTTGGGAAATGACGTTGAGTTTTTGTTATCTTCTTCTTGATAAAAGGTCAGCAAGAGCAAATAAAGTCGTTTTCTTTTTAATATAAAAATTAAATTTTAGGAATGACGAGCATAACAAATCAACCAGGATGATTTGGTTTTTTTATTTGCCCTTACTGACTATAAAAAGGATATCAGCTCATTCACCATTTATTTAATCAATAAAAATAAAGTTTATTTTTTTTCGCTAACCTTATGCCAATTAGTGTGCTACCAAATAACCAAGCAGCTGCTGGGAGAGGTACTTGTGCTGCAGTCACTATAGTGAAACCATAGTCAAGGGTTAGTGTGCCAGTCTGCGTTCCAAATACATACGATGAAACAGAGGTATCTAAACTAGGATTGAATGGTGCATCTAGGATGTTTTCACCGATTACAGATTGATTTAGATAAACTGCTGTCGAATCATTGATGCCTACCCAAAAATCACCACTGTAGTTACTTGTCCATTCCGTTAGTTCAATGGAAACTAATTGAGAACCGACCAAATTTAATTCGAAAAAGTCTCTATCAGCTGAGTATAAATGCCCAATAATATCAAATGATCCTACACCTATATCAGGTAAAACAGTGGGATTAGGTACAAGATTGCTAGCATCATTTATTCTGTCATTGAAAATAACTGATGCACTTAATTGTGAAGAAAACACAAATAACAGGCACGCGAAGGGCCGAAGTAGATATGACATTTTTATTGCTCCAGGTCCAATAGTACCTAACTACATCTTGGGGAAAGCAGTTAGATTTTTATTATTTTATTCAGTATATCAGATGTTTAAAAAACATGCTATTGCAAGCTTTTTAGGTTGAAGAAAAGAAAAGATCAATTAAATCAATTGCTTGCTATGTTCTGCTCATTTGAAATGCATAATTATTCTATTGTTGTATTACATTTCCAGTAACTCACATCTATTAATGGTAAATTCAAAGCACAAGTCTCAAGGCCTTTCTAAATCCTATATAGTTGATTTTATGTTTGAGGATCATTCATAATTTAAATGTCAATTTGATTCTGAAAGATTTAAATATCAACTTAAAAGTTTTAGACTTAATACTCTTGTTTAAGTAGCAATTTATGGCTTGGTTGTTCTTTGTTGGCCAAGATTAGTTTTGGCGAACTTGACGGTTCAATGGTCTATGACATTATTATTTGTCTATCTGACAATCGCTATCGGCATTTCTTTTATATGCTCTATACTTGAAGCAGTTCTCTTATCTGTAACACCAAGCTTCTCCGAAGCTCTTAATGAAGATCATCCGCGAGCTGGAGCTATTATAGCTGAGGTTCGTAATTCTATTGATAAGTCTTTATCGGCCATACTTATCTTAAATACCTTTGCTCACACAATGGGTGCGGCTGGCGTTGGCTCTCAGGCGTTACAAGTCTTTGGACCGCAGTGGGAGAGTCTAGTCGCTGTCTTGTTGACATTGGCAATTTTATACTTTTCAGAAATTATACCTAAAACAATTGGTGCGACTCACTGGAGAAGACTAGCAATACCAAGCGCGATAATGATACTGGCGCTGGTAAAAATCGTTTACCCACTTGTTTGGATTGCAACAAAACTAACTAATTTAATTAGTTCTAAGAATCAAGCTGAAGTTACACGAGATGAGATTATTGCTTTGGCGAACCTAAGCCATAAAGACGGTAATCTCTTTGATGAAGAAAGCGACTATCTTTCTAATCTTTTGAATTTAAGGAATGTAACTACGAAAGCAGTTTTGACTCCAAGAACTGTTGTGCATATGCTTCCTTTAAAAGCCACAGTTGCTGAAGCCCTAGCAGATGAAAATACACGGCGTTTTTCACGTATTCCTGTATTTGGAGATAGTGTCGACGATATTACAACTGTTGTTATGCTAAAAGATTTATATGAGGCGTCAAGGCAGGGAGAAGGTAATAAATTAATTCTAGATATAGCCAAGCCCCTCGAGGTGGTTTCTGATAAATTACCTATGCATCGTTTATTAGATATGTTCATTAAAGGACATACACATATCTATCTTGTTCAGGATAGCTTCGGTCAGACTGCAGGAATTGTTACATTAGAAGACGCAATTGAGACGCTATTAGGTCGAGAAATTATCGATGAGAGTGATTTGGTTGCTGATATGCAAGCACTTGCTCGTGATCGCTTTAGGGCGAGACTGCGGGCTCAAAAGAACCGGCCTTAACATCAACTTACAGATTAAAATTATTATCAGGCACGCAACTAAGCTCAATAGATTAACTAGTTCTGCCTCTCGTCAAACTAAACCTGATAGCCTCCATAGAAAGAGATTACATGATTAAACTCTATCAATATGAAATGTCGCCATTCTGCACAAAGGTTGCATTGATTTTGAATGTGAAGAATATGCCTTATCAGGTTATCCAAGTGCCTGTATCGAAATCTTATTTAGTGAAAAAATATTCAGCCACATCGAAACTTCCAGTAATTGAGCATGAAGGAAGATTTATCGACGATTCTACAGATATCGCATATTACTTGGATAAAAGGTCTCCAGACCGACCTTTGATCCCTGTTGATGAAAAGCTTTGGGCAAAGTGTCATCTATACGAGGACTGGGCGGATGAGAGCTTAAATTTTTATATGATGAAGCTTCGTTGGCTTCCTCAAAACCAAGATCGGTGGTCAAAAGAGCTGGCTAAATTTGACATTGGATTATGGCGCTTGCTGATTACTAAATTTGCATCTAAAGCTACTTTAAATATTTTGGATAAGCAGGGAGTAGGGCGTAAATCTGAGCAAGCGGCACTCAGAGATATCGATCGGCACCTACGAGTGTTAGCTATTGATCTGGAAGAGGATCGTTTCCTCATTGGAGGCGAGTTGTCGCTTGCAGATATTAGCGTATACGCTCAACTCAAGTGGCTTAGGGAGAACCCGGAAGGAAAGGCAGCCATAGCTACGCATCAAAATATTATTCAATGGATGGAGAGAGTAGACTTTGCAACACGAAAAAATGTTTAACAGATCAAGCAAAATGGGTGAGTTAAAGTGTATGCCTTTTTGATTAGTTAAAAGCTAAACTTCACACAAGCAATATCAATGCTTTACCTTCCTCAAGCTTCCCGTCAAGAGGCACAAATTGTCTACGCTATTGTCTACTGGTGTTCTTGAGGGGGCTATTAATTATTGTTGCTAAAGGCCCCTTCAATGGAGACATTAAAAGAATAATATGTAGCAAGATAATAATATGGTAGAATACTCAATTTAACTTTAATAAAGTAACATATTTTATAAATAGAGTTTAACGGTCTCTTTAAAGAATTTTATAAGATACCTTACTAGACCTCAGGAAGAATTTCTCCAGATGTTAGGCCTCCATCACATACAAACTGACTCCCGTTACAATAGCTACTAGCCTCCGAAGCGAGGAAAAGGACCATGTTAGTAATATCCTCAGACTTGCCTACTCGACCACTAGGAACACGATATGCGCAATAGTCACGCATCATCTGTACACCATCTTCAATATTCGTCTCTGAGTCAGTATCGAAACCACTAATCATTGGTGTTTCAATATAGCCAGGATGAATCGAATTAGTGCGAATATTATATCTTGCTAACTCAAGTGCGGCTGTCTTTGTCATACCAGTAACTGCGAATTTACTGGCTACATAGGGTAAGACATTGGCCATACCGGTAATGCCGTCTATAGATGAAATATTTATAATTGAGCCTTCGCCCGTTTCTCGCATGGCAGAGATTACTTCTCGCATGCCTAAGAACACCCCTGTTTGATTAATTTCAGTGACACGTCTGTACTCTTCAAGTGAGCAGGTCTCTAAAGGTGAGTGGCATGCAACACCAGCATTATTCACTAGAATGTGCAAGGCACCAAATAAGCTCATTGCTTCATTAACGGCTTCTTTCCAGTTATCTTCTTTGGTTACATCTAGCAAAATAAATTTTGCATTACTTCCTAGTTCTTGCTCGAGAGCTTTGCCTTGTTCTTTTAGAATGTCTCCCAGGATAACTTTTGCGCCAGAATTTACTAGTGCTCTAACATGACTAGCTCCCATTCCCCTAGATCCACCAGAGACCAACGCGACTTTACCTGTTAAATCAATCATTATTTGCTCCTAAACTGCTTAAAAATATTAATCACTTCTTCCTCAATAAAGCTACCTTAAAAGACAGCCTATAGCTGAGATTAGATCAAAAAATAACCAAAAAAGATTTTTCACATTATCGTGATGCATTTTTTAATTCATTTTAACTCTTTATCAATATTTTCGATAATAATTGGTGTCGTGTTGCCCATTTACCTAGTTGAGATAGGACTTTAAGTCAAAGAAATTATTAAATTCTGCCCTGATCCAATGGCTTATCAGCTCACGTATTAGCGTTAAAAGCATAAATTCTAATTAATCGTTTGTTTCTAATAAGGACATTAATGTGATTAAGCAGGGAAATAGCGCCAGACCTGTTACACCTTGGGATATTTTAGTGGAAAACCTTAGGTTTCTGCGTAAGTTAGCCACTTCTAAAGCCGATGTTGATACCTCCTTTCTCCAAACCTTATCGGAATCACTCGAGTTAGCGCAGGGTATGAATCCTTATATCGGGAGCATTACGACTCAAGAATCAGTTGATTTGCAATATTTAGTGCAGCAAACCCAAACTGAGGATTGGCAAAAACGGTTTCAAGATGAAGACACAACACTTGCCCTCGAACAGGAAATGGTCTCAGGTCACATTGAAGGGCAGTTTTTAAAGATGCTTGTGCATGCAACGCAAGCAAAAGCGATTTTAGAGATCGGTCTGTTTACAGGATATTCTGCCTTAGCCATGGCAGAGGCCTTACCAGATGATGGCAAGATAGTTGCCTGTGAAATCGATCCTTTTGCAGCTAATTTTGCACGTCGCTGCTTCGAGACAACTTCACATAACTCAAAAATTTCGATAGAAATTGGGCCAGCAAAAGATACTTTATTGACCCTTGCGAACCAAGATAGCCAATTCGAGCTGATTTTTATTGATGCTGATAAGGCCGGCTATATCGCCTACCTTGACTTTGTAATCTCTAACGGTTTATTAACTAAGTATGGACTAATCGTTATCGACAACACGCTTATGCAGGGAGAACCCTACACGCGTAAAAATAACGGTGCTAATGGGGAAGCTATCGAAAAATTCAATCAATTTGTAGCCGCTGACCAACGAGTAGAACAGGTCGTTCTGCCTATCCGTGATGGCATCACCTTAATACGTATTCTTTAACTGCTTGAATATAAGGACATCGTTCATGAATATAAGGTTAAAGAACGTGCTGGTGGTGTCTGGCCTGACATTACTCTCGAGCGTGACGCTCCTAGTAACTCTGGTTTCACTAACAGCCCGATTAATTGAAGTGTTAGTATCGAAGGCTGTTTTTCAAGATAAAAGCCACCAGCAAATTGGAATCAAGAAAACGATATTGATTAGTGGCGGTAAAATGACGAAAGCGCTTACATTGGCGCGTGCATTTCATGCGGCCGGGCACCGTGTCATTCTTGCTGAAACAGAGAGGTATTCATCCACTGGGCACCGCTTTTCATTTGCTGTGGATAAATTTTATAGGATACCTGACCCCCCAGATCCTAATTATACTCAGGCTCTGTTAACGATAATTGAGAAAGAAGGTGTCGATGAATATGTCCCTGTGTGTAGCCCTCTGGCAAGTTACTACGATTCATTCGCAATTCCATCTCTTGCGCAATTCTGCCGAGTCGTGCATGTCGACCCAGATAACATTTTCGATCTCGATGACAAATACAAATTTGCCAAGAAAGCAGAGCAGTTAGGGCTTCGCGTACCTAAAACGATCCTTATAACCGAGCCTCAACAGGTGGTAGATTTCGACTTTAATGAAAAGTCGCGTAAGTTTATTTTAAAGAGCATTGCTTATGACCCAATACGTCGGCTCGATCTCACCCTATTGCCCCTTGAAACACTAGAAAAAACGGCCTCTTTTGCCAGATCGTTACCCATATCGACTGAAAATCCTTGGATATTGCAGGAATTTATAGAAGGTGATGAATACTGTACGCATGGAACAGTTATTGACGGAGTTTTGACTGTGTACTGCTGCTGCCAGTCTTCGGCATTCCAGATTAACTATTCGCATGAAGAGCAATCAGATATTGAAGATTGGGTTATTAAGTTTGTTTCAGCAATGAAATTTACCGGTCAAGCCTCGTTTGATTTTATTCGCGCTAGTGATGATGGTAAATTTTATGCCATAGAATGTAATCCGCGGGCCCACTCTGCTATAACGCTATTTAGTAACCATCCAGAACTTGCTAGGGCGAATTTAATTAGCAGGTCTGATTCATATCCGCTAAAGCCATTAGAGAACTGTCGGCCGACCTACTGGCTTTTTCATGAACTATGGAGATTTGTTAATCAGCTTTGCTCTCCTCGAGATGCACTAGCCATTGCTAAAAGGATCTTGAAGGGTAAAGACTCCGTGTTCAATTGGCGTGACCCGCTTCCGTTTTTGATGCTCCATCACTGGCATATTCCTTTACTCCTTATGAGGGATTTTCAGGAACAACGCGGTTGGCTTCGGATCGACTTCAATATTGGCAAGTTGGTTCAGGAGGGTGGTGATTAGACATGCACCCGAGACACATATTACAGCTTGTAGGTTCTCCAACAGACACATTTCATTGCGAACTTTCACAAATGTATGCACAAGGTTGCGCCAACGCCCTATCTGGAATTGCGTCTCATCGTTTTTCCTATGCACATATATCTCCTGATGGGGCTTGGTGCTTCCCTGAATCACTTTCTTTAAACGATAGGCTGGCCGCACAGAAATATGAAACAGCAGAGGCGTTAGCGATCATTGCGTCCATGGGTGTTGACTGCGGTTTGCCACAACTATTTTGTTTGCGTGGGATGACAGAGTGCCGCGCTATATTTAGAATTTTAGATATACCGTTCATCGGCAATAACCCACTTCAAATGGACTTATCAGCAAATAAAGTATTGGCACGAAATATCGTGTCGGCAAGCGGCGTGAATGTGCCTAAAGGGGAAGTTATTACAAATGCACTCTGCTTATCAGAGCATAGGTCAACGGTCTCTTATCCTGTGGTAGTCAAACCTATAGGTTCTGATAATTCTCACGGGGTGAGCTTTGTAAAAGGCCCTGCCCAACTAAGTAATGCAATTGCTGAAGCGCGGCTTTATCATGAGCAGGTACTGATTGAGAAATACATAGAGTTAGGACGAGAAGTACGTTGCGGGATTATTCAAAGGAATGAAGGTTTGGTTTGCCTACCACTTGAGGAATATGCCGTTGACGCAGATAAACGCCCCATCCGTTTGCACAGTGACAAACTAGTGCGTGACCCCGACCAGCAGCTATTAGAGTTGCCCGCAGCCTCTCTTGATCTTTCCTGGATTGTTGACCAAGAAGACCCTCTAACTCAGATCGTACAGACTGCGGCCTTGAAATGTTATTCGGCACTTGGGTGTCGCCATTATGGTTTATTTGATTTCAGGGTTGATCCAAGCGGAGTAGCTTGGTTTTTGGAAGCCGGTTTATATTGCTCTTTTTCTCCTCGTAGCGTGATTGTTAAAATGTGCGAGGCTCACGGGATATCACTGGAAAACTATTTTGCGGAAAGTGTACAGTTGGCAATCGACGGCGGCTGAAATGTCTCGCAAATCTCTGTCATATCTTTCTTTGTTACGTACTCACTTAATCTAATGGAAGTATTAATGAACGATTTACTATCTCGGCTACACTCTTTCTCAGAAAGCTATTCGATAAAATTTTGCGCTAATGAAAATATACACACCACTCTTGATAGGCTGTTCCAGCAGAAATCGTTCAAAGTTATTCTTTCGGAGTTGATTGAGCAGCCGGTTTTTTCTAAGGATTTTAGTCAACAATTTGTAAGCTTAGGTGCGATTGAGGGAATTGCGCCTAGTCGGTTGTTGCGTGGCTCCTTAAATTTAGCACTCGGAAATTTTTTGACGCTTTTTGCACAATTGGTTGAATCTATAAGCAGAGGGAGTCGGCTCACCGACAGTGCTCGACATATTGTGGCGGAGGCTACTTTCGATATTGGGCAATGGAGAGTACTGGCTGATGACGTGCTCAATGATGACAATATAAAAGACGTAAAGCTAATTACTTACTTGACATCGAAAGTTAGTGACGCTGCGACTGTTAAGTATTATATAGGCCTTCGTGAAAGATTAGTCATCGATAACCCCCACGCCATCTACCCAACTTCAGGATATAGAGAATCTGATGGCTCAGTGGCTAGCACTTCTGACAATTTGACGAGCGAAGCTGTAATGAGTTTTAGTACCTTTGCGACAATTCGAACTGTCGACGACTCTCTAAATTGCAGCAATAATGTGTTACGTGATATCTACAAGCCTCTGGGACGTTGCGTCTGTTTAATCGATGAAAATGTCGAGACAATATATGGTCGCGAAATCAGCACGTATTTTGAATACCATAATATAAGTCTTGAAAAACTTGTCTATCGTGCCATGGAGATTGATAAGGGCATTGACACTGTAGAAAGTATGCTGGGTGACTTTAAACGTTGCGGCGTTTCACGTAATGAACCGATTTTGATTATAGGCGGCGGTGTTTTGTCTGATACGGGAGGCTTAGCCTCGGCATTATACGGACGAAATACGCCTTATGTGATGTTATCAACTTCGATTGTTACAGGTATCGATGCTGGTCCATCACCGCGTACATGTTGCGATGGCTTTGGCTACAAAAATTTGTTAGGTGCCTACCATCCACCTGTAGTCTCAATTACAGATAGGTTTTTCTTTAAATCTTTGAGTGAAGGTTGGTTGCGCCACGGTATCGCTGAGATTATTAAAATGGCTGTTGTTAAAAATCTCACGTTATTCGAGCAACTAGAGTTGGCAAATGTGGCGCTAATTTTTACGCGCTTTGGTACTAAGGACTGTAATGAAAATGATGCAATTCAAACTCAGTCGAAAGCGATTCTTGGGGGAGCCCTGAAATCTTATATTGAGGCTGAATATGACAATCTGTATGAGACTCATCAGTGTAGGCCTCATGCTTATGGGCACACTTGGTCTCCTGGATTCGAGATAGAAGCAGGTCTTCTGCATGGCCACGCTGTTGCAATTGGTATGGGGCTGGGCGCCTATCTGAGTCATCGGGCAGGATGGATAAATGAAAATGAATTGTTTCGGATTCTAAAATTAATGAGCGACTTTGGTCTAAGCCTTTGGCATGACATTTTGGAGGACCAAAAAGTCATGGAAGCGTCTCACGCGAAAATTATAGAGAAACGTGGCGGTAATCTTGTTGCCCCTGTTCCGAGAGGTGGCATAGGCAGCTGCGGGTATTTGAATGATCTTAGCGCGGCAGATTTGTGTGCGGCCATTCCACAGTATAAAATCATATGTGCCAATTTCCCTAGAGACGGAAAGGGAGTTGAGCCTTTGTGTAGCGATGTTGGCTTGGAGAGCCCATCGACTGGGGCGGCCGTATCGTAACCCTAATCTTTCTTAAACGATCAATATGCTTGGAAATGACTTATGAAACCCTCACATATTATTTTTGGTGGTATTGGAACTCTGGTTGAAACCTCCGAGTATCAGTATCAAGCGTATAACACTGCGCTGATGCTCAATGATATCGACTACTATTGGGAGCGTAAAGATTATGTCGCTTCGCTGTCATTCAGTGGCGGGCCTCTGCGCTTAGAAAAGATTTTGATGGCAAACGGCAGTCGACTAACCAGTGAGCAAATAGTCAACGTGCATTCCGATAAGACTCGTGTTTTCAATACGCTCATTCGCGAACGGGGTCTTAAGTTGAGGGAGGGGGCCGATGAGTTGATAGCGTTTTGTTTGAATCGAGGAGTTAAGCTAGCCTGGGCGACTACCACGAGGCAAGACAATATTGATGCAATTACTGACTCTTTGGACAACGATCTATTGGTTCAATCATTAGTAAAAATCACAAATTCAACCTTTGTCGAAAACCCAAAGCCAAACTCTGAAATCTACCAGAAAATGATGATATATCTGGACATCACAGAGAAAGATGCAATCGCTATCGAAGACAGCCCTAGTGGTGTAAAATCTTCAAGTGATGCTGGAATTACGACTCTGGCATTTCCAGGTGAAATGAATTCAGGCAAAGATTTTTCTGCTGCCCATATGATTATTTCAGACCTCAGTGAAGTCGTTTCGTATATTGAGTAGGCTCATTGGTTTATAAATGTTCATCGGCGACATAATATCCCTTGAGAATGTGGTGTTATTTTCATCAGGGGCCTTTAATTACTATTGAAAGTTATTTGAGAACATAAAAGTTAAAATGGCGGAAGGGGAGGGATATTTGTATACCCAATTGTTCTACTGTAAGTGTCAACTCAGCTAAAAAAACCGAAAGATCGTATTAAAATCAATCACTAAGGAATACGTGGAGTATCAAAATGGTGCCCGGGGCCGGACTTGAACCGGCACGGTGTTGCCACCGAGGGATTTTAAGTCCCTTGCGTCTACCAATTTCGCCACCCGGGCATTCGCGTGGTCTTTGAACTGCTGCTTACACGGCAGGCAGGTAGTGCCTGTCATCATGTATGGAGGCGCGGGTCGGAATCGAACCGGCGTTGACGGATTTGCAATCCGCTGCATCACCACTCTGCCACCGCGCCAAAACAACGCTTAGTCAACCCTATTAAGCCAAAAGTAAAACGCCCACCAATGGGGGCGGGCATTGACTTGCCGCCTAAGCAACGGCTTGATATCTGGAGCGGGAAACCGGGTTCGAACCGGCGACCTCAACCTTGGCAAGGTTGCGCTCTACCAACTGAGCTATTCCCGCACATTCTTTTAGAGCGGTCTTACCAAACTTGTAATTACGCATGACACGCACTCAGTTGGCAATATGGCCCTAAAAGAGAGCGGCTATTTTATGCGTTAATGGTTTTATGTCAAGCGAAAACCCTATAAATCATGTTGTTAAGTGTTTCACTATTAACGCCTTTTGCCTCGATAGACGATTTTGTACGTTTGGCCACCGAAACGTCGTTATCCTTACATTGAATCTTTAAAATCTGGCCAGGCTGCGCGCAAGTAGACTACCATGGACCACAGTGTCAGCCCAGCGGCTATATAAAGGGCGGCAAAACCAATAAATTCGATCCAGTCGTTGTCGAGGCTGATTTGCGCGAGCAAAATAATGATGGCGATCATCTGCAGGGTGGTTTTGAGTTTGCCCACATACGATACCGCGACGCTGGTGCGTTTGCCAATTTCAGCCATCCATTCGCGTAGCGCTGAAATGACGATTTCGCGACAAATAATAATCATCGCCGGAATGCTAAACCAGAGATGCGGGTAGCGCTCAAGCAATACCACAAGCGCCACCGCTACCATTAACTTGTCGGCCACAGGATCTAAAAAGGCGCCAAAATCGCTAAACTGGTTGAGTTTACGCGCTAAATAACCATCAAACCAATCGGTGATAGCGGCCGCGCTGAAAATGATAGCAGCAGCTAGGCCGGTCCAGTTAAAAGGAAGGTAAAATACCACCACTAAAATAGGAATCAGCAAAATGCGGACTAGGGTGAGCGAATTGGGTATGGTCATCAAAGAGGCCTGCAAGGGCATGTGAAGTCAATGACCTAATTATAGGCTACTCGACAGGAATGTGTCACATTTAGGATGAAATGGCCACAATTTTAGTTTGCTATTAACTGGCGTGCAGTTCGGCGTAAATATCTTGTGCTAATCGCTGACTGATGCCGTCGACTTTAATTAGTTCGTCAACGGTGGCGCGTTCAATTTCT
This sequence comes from Pseudomonadota bacterium, assembly GCA_036344075.1. Taxonomy (GTDB): domain Bacteria; phylum Pseudomonadota; class Gammaproteobacteria; order Pseudomonadales; family UBA7434; genus UBA7434. The sequence continues at coordinate 9,252 of JAYYUJ010000020.1, read as the reverse complement.
TGCCAACCACCAAAGTAACGCAGCAGGTCGCGACGACGCTTAGGACCCACACCGGCAATGCCTTCTAAGGGCGAGGTGGTTTTCTTTTTGGCACGTCGTGCACGGTGCCCAGTGATGGCGAAGCGGTGCGCTTCGTCTCGTACTTGTTGAATGAGATGCAGCGAGGCGGCATCTCCGGGCAGTGTCAGTGGCTTGTCGGCACTGCCGATGAATAGTGTTTCTAATCCAGGCTTACGCGATGTACCTTTGGCGACGCCAATAATCAGTACTTCGCTGATTTGTAATTCTTCAAGTACCTCTATGGCCTGATTCAATTGGCCCTTACCGCCGTCAATCAGTAAAATATCCGGCAACACGCCCTCGCCTTTTTTAATCCGAGTATAGCGCCGTTCAATCGCTTGTCGCATTGCAGCATAGTCATCACCACCTTTGATGCCGTCAATATTGAATTTGCGGTAGTCGGATTTTTTGGGACCTTCATGGGTGAATACTACACATGAAGCTACTGTTTGGTCGCCACTGCTGTGGCTAATATCAAAGCATTCAATCCGTTCGGGCAGATCATCCAATTGCAAATCTTTTTGCAGTCGTTCAAATCGTAAATTGACTTGCTGGCGGCTATTGATACGAGCCGATAAGTTTTGTTCGGCCGTTTGTTTGGCCATTTCAAGCCATTTTGCTCTTGCACTGCGGACCTTATGCAACAGTTTAATTCGTTTGCCAGCTTTGCTGTTTAGTGCATCGATCAGCAGGGTGTTGTTATCTAATGTGGCGTTAATAATCAGTTCACTGGGGATATTACCCATTGCTCCGCCTTGGATAATATAAATTTGCGAGATAAACGCTTCCAGTAATTCCTCAATCGTTTCAATAATGCCAACGGCGGGATAGTAACTGCGACTACCCAGCATTCGACCACGGCGAACATACAAAACTTGAATGCAGGCATGGCCAGAGTCAATTGCACCAGCAATAATGTCGATATCGCCACGTCCGCTTTCAATGAATTGTTTTTCTTGTATGCGCCGCAAATGGGCTAATTGGTCACGCTTTTCTGCGGCTTGTTCAAAGTCCAATTGTTCGGCTGCGCTGTCCATTTCTTGGCTAAGTTGTTTCGTTAGATCGTCATTGTCACCTTCGAGAAACAGCATTGATTTACGCACACTATCGGCATACTCATCGGACTGTATATTATCGACACAGGGTGCTGAGCAGCGACCAATTTGATGCTGTAAGCAAGGTCTGCTTCGATTGTTAAAGAAACTGTCTTCACACTGCCTAACCTTAAACATTTTTTGTAGGAGCTTTAAGCTTTCACGTACCGCATAGCGATTAGGAAAGGGGCCAAAATATCTGCCTTTTTCCCGTTGTTGACCACGGTGAAAAGCCAGCCTTGGAAAGTCATGCTGGCTTGAAATATAAATATAGGGGTAAGACTTGTCGTCGCGGAGTAAAATATTATATGGCGGTTTTTCGCTTTTAATTAGATTATGCTCGAGTATTAATGCCTCTGTTTCACTACCGGTGACGGTGACATCAATATGCGCAATCTTTTTGACCAGCGCTTCAGTCTTGCTGCCCGATTGTTGATGACGGAAATAACTGGCTAGGCGCTTTTTCAGATTTTTTGCTTTACCGATATAAAGGTGTTGTTGTTGCCCATCATACATTTGATAAACGCCAGGGCGGTGACTGCAGTTGGCGAGAAATGATTGGAAGTCAAAGCTTGCAAGCGACTCTTTTGGGACTTCAGTTTGCATGTCTTTTTCGTCGGTTTGGACTGTATGATTGGGGCCTGATGAGGCGTTATTATTCAAGTACGGCCTCCACGTAATAGGCACTATTAATGAGCTTAATAAAGGGCTACTCGGTCAAATGGTAGCTTAGAGTGGTTATTATAGCGTTGTTTTACGTGGTTAATTCACTTTTAGATGCCGTTTTCTCTCATATTGCGAAATCAATCCCTAACTTATTTATCGGCTGTAATAAAGAACATAAAATCATGTATTTACAATTATATTGTCAATCGCAAGGAGGTGCCTGCGCAAAGTATTCCAATGATCAATTTGTAGACTCCGATGGCTAAGTTGTTGTTTTAGATGTATAGGCTCATTTTAGAATATCATGCTTTTTAAAAAAATATCTGCGACATCTTGTCACATGTCATTGGCGGCATGCATTGTTAGTTACATGATCTTTTTTAGTTGAGGCTATAGGTGTTATGAGTAATTATCACTCACTCGATGTATGATCCAAGACCGAAATATTATCGGTCGTTTGTTTTTGGCGACTGCGGGATTAATTACAGCGACAAGATAGGCTGAGTTTGTATAATGGTCTTATTAATGAATGTAATTTTCGCTTTCTGTGGCAGTGAGCGTAATGCATAGAGAACACTAGGTATGACAGTAATTATCAAAACCGCTGAAGACATTGAAAAAATGCGGGTCGCTGGCCGTTTAGCTGCCGAAGTCTTAGATATGATCGGCCCTTATGTTGTGCCGGGCGTATCAACCGGTGAGTTAGACCGTATTTGTCACGATTATATTGTTAATCAGCAGCAAGCTATTCCTGCTCCATTGAATTATAATGGTTTCCCAAAGTCGATCTGTACCTCGGTCAATCAAGTGGTTTGCCACGGTATTCCTTCCGATAAAAAAATCTTAAAAAGCGGCGATATTATTAATATTGACGTGACAGTGATAAAGGATCGTTTTCATGGCGATACCAGTAAAATGTTTACCGTTGGTAAGGGTGCTTCACACACTGACAGGCTGATTAAAGTTACCCAAGAGTGTTTATACATGGGAATAGAGCTGGTTAAGCCCGGTGTTCAACTGGGTGATATTGGATATGTCATTCAGCAGCACGCAGCAAAATATTACTACAGCATTGTCAGGGAATATTGCGGTCATGGTATTGGCACAGTTTTTCATGAGGAACCGCAGGTCTTGCATTATGGTCAGCCGGGTAAAGGGTTAGTTTTACAGGAAGGCATGACATTTACCATTGAGCCTATGCTCAATGCCGGAAAACGGCAGGTAAAATTAAACCGGCGTGATGGCTGGACTGTCGAGACCAAAGACGGCCGGCCGTCAGCGCAATGGGAACATACACTGGCAGTCACAGCCAACGGCGTTGAAGTATTGACTGCGCGAGATGAGGAGTCTTTCTAGCCGCTCAAGTTCACTACATTCGACATTTTATCGCACGATGAGTCAAGGTAATTCGTTTTGCATGAAAGCTGCCTTTCTCTGCTTTCATTCCATGGTTATTTAAATTTATGAATATCGATTCTCATTTATCTGATAAATCTACAGAACAGTTAACCCGCTTAACTGCTGCAGATAGCAACAGAGTATTCTTGTTTCCAGCCGAAGCATTTTCAGCCGACTTGATGATGCTTGATTCAGCAATGCAAGCGAAAGCTCTCTTACAACAATATCAGGCCAAAATAGATCAAGCGTTTCGCGATGGCCATGGCATAGGCGAATTGATTCAAGCTCGGTCAATGATGATTGATTGTTTGCTTCAGCATTGTTGGGAAAAAACCGATTGGGATACTAGCAAAATTTGTTTGGTAGCTGTTGGAGGCTATGGCAGAGGCGAATTGCACCCTCAGTCAGATGTTGATCTACTCATTCTTTTAAATCAATCGGCCTCATCGATTGTCGCTGAAAACATAAGCTTTTTAGTAACCTACTTATGGGACTGTGGTTTAGATCTTGGCCATAGTGTTAGAACACTCGAAGAGTGCGTTAGCTATGCGAAGCAAGATATTACTGTATTAACAAATATGCTTGAGTCGCGACCGATTGCTGGGGATGCGTCGTTATTTAATCAGTTAAAGCAATTGACTGATGTTTCTCAAATGTGGAACTCCAGCGAATTCTTTATGGCTAAGTGGAAAGAGCAACGTGATCGCCATAAAAATACCGACGACACCGATTATAATCTTGAGCCTAACGTAAAAACCTCGCCCGGTGGTTTGCGCGATATCCAAAATATCATCTGGATTGCTAAGCGACATTTAGGTGAAGGGGATATTGAACAGTTAGCGACTAAAGGTTTTTTAACCGATATTGAGGCGATAAATTTTGTTGAGGGCATGCGTTTTTTATGGAAGGTACGTTATGCGCTACACATGCTGGCTAATCGTCACGAGGACCGTTTGCTCTTTGACTATCAGGTGAAAGTCGCTGAATTTTTTGATTTTAGCGATGATGACGCGAATCTTGCCGTCGAAAAATTTATGCATGAATACTATCGACGGGTACTTTTGCTGGCGGAATTAAATGACGTATTGATTCAAAATTTTGATCAAGAGCGTATATTAACCACTGAAAAAGAGGAGCTCATCGTTCTGAATGAGCGCTTTTGCGTTCGAAATGGTTATATTGACGTGATTGATGAGCAGGTCTTTGTTGAGCACCTTTGGGCATTGATTGAAATTTTTGTGTTGATGGCCGAAAACAGTTATATCCGTGGTGTACGCGCCTCAACCATGCGGTTAATGCGGACATATCGAGAGAATATTGATGATCACTTTCGTTCTGACCCTAAAGTGAATGCTTTGTTCATGCAGTTGATACGGTCTAAAAGTAATGTGCCGCTGCAAATAAAGCGTATGCGTCGTCACGGCATCCTCAGTAAATACTTGCCAGCTTTTGGTAAAATTGTTGGCAAGATGCAATACGATTTATTTCATATTTATACGGTTGATATACATACCTTAGAAGTGGTGCAAAATGTTTATCGATTTGCGCATCAAGGTTCTGAATTTGATTATTTATTGGCGGCGAAGATTATTAACGGCCACCTTAAGATTGAAATATTGTATCTAGCTGCTTTGTTTCACGATATTGCGAAGGGCCGTGGTGGTAGTCATTCGGAGTTGGGTGCCATTGACGCGCGTAAATTTTGCCGCATTCATGGTGTGAATGAACGCGATACTAACTTAATTGCTTGGCTGGTGGAGAGTCATTTATTGATGTCGACTGTTTCGCAAAAACAGGATTTGTCTGATCCTGACGTTATTCGCGATTTTGCTATTACGATGGGTAGTCGTGCCAGACTGGATTATCTTTATGTATTAACGGTTGCTGATATTAATGGGACTAATCCTGAGCTTTGGAATGCTTGGCGTTCCTCTTTATTGAGACAACTTTACGATGAGGCCTCTCGTGCTTTGCGGCGTGGTTTGGAAAATCCTGTTGACAAAGCTGAATGGATTGCTGAAAAAAAGCAAGCAGCAATGATTAAGTTAAGAGTTCTAGATATTGATGAAGCATTAGTAGCCGAGCAGTGGTCGAACCGAGTGGACGAGTACTTTTTGCGCGAGTCAGTTGATGATTTAATCTTCCACGCACAAAGTATTGTGGCGCATGGCAAAAGTAAAGAGCCGCTAGTGATTGTTAAGCCGTCGTCAATTTTTAATGAGGCGGCGGTAACACAGGTGACGATTTATTCTAAGCTGATTGAAAATCGTTTTTCTTTTATGACATTGGCGCTAGAACAACTTAATTTAAGTATTTATGATGCTCGTTTACTCATTGCGGGCGGCGGTTATGTCCTCGATACGTTCTACGTTATGGATGCTGACGACGAACCGATAGCCGATACTTCTCCACGAACAGCTATGATAAGAGATAAATTGTTACAAGTCCTGAAAGAGCCTAATGAGCGCTGGCTTGCGACTGATCGTCGGGCTAGTCGGCGGCTGAAAAGTTTTGACTGGCCGAGTCAAACAGTTTTTTCAAATGATTCAGCCCCCGGTCTTAGCGTGCTTGAAGTGATTGCTCCTGATCGGCCTGGCTTGCTAACGATTATTGGGCAGGTGTTTTTTCGCCATAAACTACGTCTCCACAACGCAAAGGTCTCAACCTTAGGTGAACGGGTTGAAGACGTGTTCTTTATAACCGATAGAAATGATCAAATGATAGTAGATGCTGATCTTATCGCAAAGATTGAGGCGGATCTCAAAGCAGAACTCGATGAGCATAGGCAACAGTAGTTTATGAATCCGCAACTTGAACACTTACAAGATTATCCATTTACTAAATTAGCTCGCTTATTAAAGCAAGTTCCACTGCAGTCCGAGCTATCACCGATCGCCCTCACCATTGGTGAGCCGCAGCATCCCCCAGCGCAGGTGGCGATTGATGCTTTGCAGGAGCAGTTAGCTTACTTAAATCAATACCCATCGACACAGGGCAGTGATGCTCTGCGTGAAGCGATTGCTGGATGGCTTTGCCGGCGTTATGGCTTGGCCAGTGCGACATTTGATCCGGCAAGAAATGTCTTGCCCGTAGTAGGGTCTCGAGAGGCTTTGTTCGCAATTGCGCAAGCCGTAGTGAATAACTCGGTTTCCGCTCAGCCCCCCCTCGTCACTATTCCTTCGCCATTCTATCAAATTTATGAGGGGGCGGCGATTATGTCGGGCGCAGAACCTTTGTATTTACCTTGCACAAAAGAGACCGACTTTTTACCTGACCTCGATGCTATTAGCCACGTACAATGGCAACGTTGTCAGTTGATCTATATTTGCAACCCTTCTAACCCAACCGGTGCTGTCCCGCCTAAAGCTTTTTATGAGCAGTTGATTGACTTAGCGGATCAATACGACTTTATTATTGCAAGCGATGAGTGTTATTCAGAAATCTATTTCGATGAAACTCAGCCACCGCTCGGTTTATTGGAGGTCTGTCGGGCTTTAGGTCGTGACGACTATTACCGTTGCTTGGTTTTTAATAGCCTGTCTAAACGGTCGAATTTAGCTGGTATGCGTTCTGGTTTTGTGGCTGGCTGCTCTGCGACAATTAAACATTTCCTTCGTTACCGAACCTATCATGGTTCAGCAATGCCAAATCATCACCAGGTGGCAAGTATTGCCGCTTGGGGAGATGAAGCACATGTTATGGAAAATCGTTGCCTATATCGAGAGAAAATGCTGGAAGTGGCTCCCATTTTGCAAGTGGTTGCCGAAGTAAGTATTCCGCCAGCAGGTTTTTGTTTATGGCTAAGGACTCAGATTGATGACCAGCAATTGGTGCAATACGCTTATCAGCACTTCAACCTCAAATTATTGCCTGGTCAATACTTAGCACGGACGATTGGGGGTGATAATCCTGGCGAGGGTTATATTCGAATGGCCCTGGTACAGCCGATTGAAGTGTGTGTTGAAGGGGCGCATCGATTCGTCGCGGCCGTCAATGCACTGTCAAACTCCAACTCATAAAACAGGTTTACTTTTTATAAATAAATAACTCAGATAAGACCAATTTTAAGCTGATGAGGTTCAAATTACCTTTTATTTAGTGTAGGGTGACGGCCTGTCTTTGATGCTCGTTGTTAATAAGAGTTTGAAAGGTTTATTGAGTTTACAATAGCTTGGTTTTTTGAAGAATATGGCGTTGATTATACAAAAATACGGCGGCACTTCGGTCGGTACGGTTGAACGTATAGGCGCCGTTGCTGACAGGGTTAAGCAATATGTTGACCAAGGCGATCAAGTCGTGGTTGTCGTCTCTGCGATGAGTGGCGAAACAAACCGTTTATTAGCACTGTCTTCTGCGATTAATGATCAGCCACCAAGTCGCGAGCTGGATGTTTTACTATCTACCGGCGAGCAAGTGACAATCGCTTTATTAAGCATGGCACTGTCGACAAGACAAGTGCCTGCGAGGTCGTTTCTTGGCTCTCAGGTAAAAATACTGACAGACCAATCGCATACTAAGGCGCGTATAAAAGCCATTGACAGCGAACCCGTTCTAGCCGATCTTGCCAATGGATATGTGGCCGTGGTGGCAGGTTTTCAAGGCGTGGACGAGCAGGGTAATATCACTACCTTAGGGCGGGGTGGCTCGGACACAACAGCCGTGGCCATTGCTGCCGCGTTGAATGCTGATGAGTGCCAGATTTATACTGACGTTGATGGTGTTTACACTACCGATCCACGCGTGGTTGATGGTGCAAAGCGGCTGGCAAGTATTACATTTGAAGAAATGCTAGAGATGGCAAGTTTAGGTTCAAAGGTTTTGCAAATTCGTGCGGTTGAATTTGCGGGCAAATATCAAGTCCCATTGCGGGTGTTGTCTAGTTTTGAAGAGGGAGAAGGTACATTGATCTCAATTGAAAAAAATGCCGACATGGAGGCGCCTTTGGTCTCAGGTATTGCATTTAACCGAGATGAGGCGCGATTAGTTGTTCGTGGCGTGCCCGATACTCCAGGTGTCGCCTATGAAGTTATTGGTCCCGTTAGTGATGCCAATATTGAGGTTGATGTTATTGTGCAGAATGTGGCAGCTGACGGCACAACGGACTTGACCTTTACAGTACATCGTAACGATATCCATAAAGCTAAAACGATAACAGAAGCCGTAGCTGGCGATTTGAATGCACGGGATGTCGCGATTGATGAGAATATTTGTAAAGTATCACTGGTGGGTGTGGGTATGCGCTCCCATGCCGGTATTGCCAGTCAAATGTTTAAAACATTGGCCGATGTTGGTATTAATATTGAATTAATCACGACCTCTGAGATTAAAATTTCTGTCGTGATTGAAGAAAAATTTATGGAATTGGCCGTTCGGTCACTTCACAGCGCCTTCGGTTTAGATGCTGAGATGGCATAGCGAATTCTGTAGCATAGGGAGTTTATTAACGGAGTATAAAAATCTACAAGCACATTTCGTCACATAGATAGGTAATCGCTTACTTTTTTGCCCATGGTTGGGTCTGATTGTAAAAATCAAAAGCTAAGTGACAATGTGTTCGCAAGTTTTGGGTATTTCTTTAAAATAAAGGTGTCTGAAGTTTTGTGCGGTAGCAGACATAATTTCATGGATGTTAGCCCGAGGCAATAGAGCCGAAGTGTGCCCAAAGCCAGCAGACCAATAGGGGATGAACATGCTTATATTAACTCGCCGTATTGGTGAGACATTAATGATTGGTGACGAAGTAACTGTGACAGTTTTAGGAGTGAAGGGTAATCAAGTTAGGTTGGGGGTTAATGCTCCTAGGGATGTTGCCGTTCATCGTGAAGAAATCTACGATAAAATTAATCGACAAAACGGTTCCCATGATAACAACAGTGAGATGCCATAAAATTAATCAGATGAGAAAACTTTAGCTCTATATTCGACGGCCCCCTTAATTATCAGGTTCTTTTAAGTAAGCCATCTCCTGATTTAGGCGCCATTTATCCTGCTAGCTAACGTGTTTAATAGTGTTACAGCCCGACTGGTTCCTTGT
>JAYYUJ010000019.1:0-39815 GCA_036344075.1 Pseudomonadota bacterium | reverse complement strand
CGCTTCTGGTCGACCCGGTCCTGTCGTGGTCGATATTCCAAAAGATATCACTGCACCTGCCTATAAAGCGCCTTATGATTATCCTGCAGAAGTATCACTTCGCTCCTATGCTCCGGCTGAAAAAGGCCATAGTGGACAAATTAGGAAAGCGGTTGAGTTATTGTTGCGCGCTAAAAAGCCGATGGTTTATGCCGGTGGAGGTGTCATTCAGGGTAATGCCAGCGCTGCGTTAACCGATTTAGTTCGTCATCTCAATTTTCCCATCACCAACACCCTGATGGGTTTGGGTGCTTATCCTGGCAGTGATCGCCAATTTGTTGGCATGCTAGGCATGCATGGCACTTACGAAGCCAACAATGCCATGCATGAAAGTGATCTTATTTTGGCTGTTGGGGCACGGTTTGATGACCGAGTTACAAACACCATCAGTAAGTTTTGTCCGCAGGCGAAAATTATTCATATTGATGTTGATCCTGCTAGTATTTCAAAAACAGTGATCTCACATTTGCCGATTGTTGGTCCAGCTCGACCTGTGCTTGAAGAGATGTTGAGTCAAATTAAAGATATTGAAGCACAACCTGGTATTGCCAATCGAGTGGATGCCTTTGCCATAGAAAAATGGTGGACTACCATTGATGACTGGCGTCAGAAGCATGGCCTTTATACTCAAAATCGTTTTGATTGTAGTTCAGAGAAAATTAAGCCACAGGAAGTAGTCCAACTGCTGCATCAATTAACCGATGGCAAGGCCTTTGTCACATCTGATGTGGGTCAGCATCAAATGTTTGCCGCGCAATATTATTTATTTGACCAACCGCGGCAGTGGATTAACTCTGGTGGTCTAGGCACGATGGGTTTTGGTTTGCCTGCAGCAATGGGGGTGAAATTGGCTCATCCTGATGCAACTGTTGCCTGTATTACCGGCGAAGGTAGTATTCAGATGTGTATCCAAGAGCTTTCAACCTGTAAGCAATATGATTTGCCCGTGCTTATTGTTAATTTAAATAATGGTTATCTTGGTATGGTCAAACAATGGCAAGATATGCAGTATGAAAGTCGTTATTCTCAGTCAGTCTATCAGGATTCGCTGCCTGATTTTATTAAACTGGCTGAAGCTTACGGGCATGTTGGAATCAAAATAACTGATAAAAAACAGTTGCGTGAGCAGATGCAAGCTGCGATCGATACCAGTCGCGAGCATGTAGTATTTGTCGATGTTTATGTTGATCCGCACGAGCATGTTTATCCAATGCAAATTGCACCGGATGGCGCAATGAATGATATGTATTTGAGTAAGACGGAGCGAAGCTAAAATGCCGACCTTCAGCAAAGATACATCTACTAGACGTATAATTTCATTATTAATGGAAAATTCTCCCGGTGCACTTTCACGCGTAGTAGGTCTTTTTTCTCAGCGTGGTTATAACATTGAAACCTTAACCGTCGCACCAACTGACGATGTTACGCTATCTCGCTTGACGCTCATTACTTTGTGTGACGACCAGACGATTGAACAAATTACCAAACAGCTCAATAAATTAGTTGATGTAGTTAAGCTGGTTGATCTAACTGAAGGCGAACATATTGAGCGAGAGTTGATGTTAATCAAGGTGCGTGCCAGTGGTGAAGCGCGAGAAGAAATAAAACGAACGGCTGATATTTTTCGCGCTCAAATTGTTGATGTCACCAGTTCACTATACACAATTCAGCTGATAGGCACTCAGCAAAAGATTGATGCATTTATAGAAGCGGTTAAAGACTCGAATGTTATCGAAGTTGTTCGTAGCGGTGTTTCTGGTATTGCTCGAGGTGAAAAAGTACTCGCTTTATAATTGGTTACATTCAGCCAAAAAAAAACCAGCCTGTAGCTGGGTTTTTTTATTGCATGAAGAAAGTTAAACGATCTTTTTCATAGCAGTCATGTAGCCACGTAATTTTTTGCCAATGATTTCAACGGGGTGGTTGCGTATAGCATCATTAATGGCGATAAGCTTTTGATTATCAACGCCATTGTCGCTGCTACTTAACCCTCTGCCAATAATGTCAGTATCAACCCCTCGCATAAAATCAGCTAGTAGAGGTTTGCATGCATGATCAAATAGATAGCACCCGTATTCGGCTGTATCAGAGATGACCACATTCATTTCATACAACTTTTTACGAGCGATGGTGTTAGCGATTAATGGCGTTTCATGCAATGATTCATAGTAAGCGGACTCTTCAATAATACCGGCAGCAACCATCGTTTCAAATGCTAATTCTACGCCGGCTTTGACCATGGCAACCATTAAAATGCCGTTGTCATAAAAGCTTTGCTCATTAATTTCTACGTTGCTGGGAGCAGACTTTTCAAAGGCAGTTTCAGCCGTTGCTGCGCGCCATTGGAATAAATTGGCATCATCGTTAGCCCAGTCTTCCATCATCGTTTTTGAGAAGTGACCAGTGATAATATCGTCTTGGTGTTTTTGATATAGCGGGCGCATAATATCTTTTAATTCAGTGGCCAAATCAAATGCTCTGATTTTTGCTGGGTTACTTAAACGGTCCATCATATTGGTGATGCCACCGTGTTTTAAACCCTCGGTGATCGTCTCCCATCCATATTGAATCAGTTTAGAGGCATAGGCTTCATCGATGCCTTTTTCAATCATTTTATCAAAACATAATATTGAGCCGGTTTGCAACATACCGCATAAGATCGTTTGTTCGCCCATTAAATCGGATTTTACTTCAGCGATGAAGGATGAAGCGAGGCATCCAGCGCGGTCGCCACCAGTAGCAGAAGCGTAAGCTTTAGCGATAGCCCAGCCATCGCCATTAGGGTCATTTTCAGTGTGAACAGCGATTAATGTCGGTACACCGAAACCACGTTTGTATTCTTCACGGACTTCGGTGCCTGGGCATTTTGGTGCGACCATGACAACAGTAATATCATCTCGCACTTGCATACCCTCTTCAACAATATTGAATCCGTGCGAGTAAGCTAGAGCGGCTCCTTTTTTCATCAAAGGCATAACAGTATTAACCACATCAGTATGTTGTTTGTCAGGGGTTAAATTGAGGAGTAAATCCGCTTGAGGAATGAGTTCTTCATAACTGCCCACGGTAAAGCCGTTATCGGTAGCGTTCTTCCATGATTGGCGTTGTTCAGTGATGGCTGATTCACGCAAGGTATAAGCAATGTCTAGGCCGCTATCGCGCATATTAAGGCCTTGGTTTAAGCCTTGAGCGCCACAGCCTACGATGACGATTTTCTTACCTTTAAGGTAATCACAGCCATCGCTGAATTCACTGGAGTCCATGAATCGACATTTACCAAGTTGCTCGAGCTGTTCGCGCAGGGGAAGTGTATTGAAGTAGTTGGCCATAATATGAATTCCTTAAGAGTCTAAAAGGGTGGTTTTAATAGCAAGTAAGAAAGATCATCTTTTTTGAAAATCTTTGATTGTTGCGTATTTTAGTGGCAGACAAACGTTGCGTAAAATGATATATTTGCAACTTATCATTGTAGATTATGCAATAATAGTTATGATTACATCTTACTTAATTGCCAGCGGCCGCCAACTATGGACACCAAATCTCTCGAAGTATTCATCGATTTAGCAGAAGATCTGCATTTTTCTCGTACCAGTGGTCGGCACAACATGAGCCCATCTACCTTATCTCGCTTAATACAGCGACTGGAAAGAGATTCTAAATGCCCTTTATTTGAACGAAGCAATCGCTCGGTTTCCTTAACATCAGCCGGTAAGCGCTATTTGGATTTTGCTAGGCAAACCCTTTCAGCATGGAAAGATTTACAACAGGTCAATCAAATGCAACAAGATCAGCCGAGTGGGGCTGTGAGTTTGTATTGCTCTGTGACTGCTAGCCACAGCGTATTAACGACTATTTTATCCGATTTACGTGACCGGCAGCCGCTAATTGAGATTAAATTGCATACCGGCGATCAAGCTTTGTCGCTCAGTCGTTTGCAACAGGGTAAAGAGGATTTTGTGATTGCTGTAAGGCCTGATCGACTCGATCAACACATTGATTTTAAGGTCTTATCACGCTCAGAATTAGTTTTCATTGCTCCTAAAGCGCCGTGTCAGGTGCGGCAGCAATTAAACTATGTCAAGTCAAGCAACGACTGGTCTGATGTGCCATGGGTAATGGCTGAGTCGGGTATGTCAAGAAGTCGTCTTGATCAGTGGTTTCGAGCGGAAAGTATTAATCCTAGTATTTATGCCCAAGTCAGCGGTCATGAGGCAATTGTTAGTATGGTGGCTCTAGGCTGCGGTGTGGCATTGGTACCAAGGCTTGTACTCACAAGCAGTCCAGTATTTGATAGTATAGACGTGTTGAGCAATGTAAACCTCAGGCAAGCAGCAATAGATGCACAGATAGAAATAGGGCTCTGTGTTATGAAACGACGTATCAATGAGACACTAATCAATGCTACATGGTGCAGTGTGGCGGCCATTGATGATTAATGATTCATTAATGAGTAGCCTTTAAATGCTTGCGTTATAAGTAATAACCCTAATTGAATAATTTGTATTGGACTGACGATCATGAGTAATGGATTAGACGACGATCAAGTTAAGCCTTCTATTGGAGCGTTTAAAATTGACAGTGATGAGGTTACTCCGTTAGAAGATTTCTTGCCGATTGATGAAATGGTAGAGGAAGTGTCTGAGGGAGGGAAAAAAGTTCGTCGAAAAGGGATTTATTTGCTGCCAAATCTATTCACTTCAGCGGCTTTGTTTGCAGGTTTTTTTGCAATCATTGCTGCAATTAATGGTGATTTTGCGGCTGCAGGGCTGGCAATATTTTTTGGTCAGGTGCTAGACGGTCTTGATGGTCGAGTTGCGCGCATGACCAATACACAAAGTCGATTTGGTCAAGAGTTTGACTCACTCTCTGATATGGTCACGTTTGGTTTAGCGCCTGCAATTATTGTCTTTATGTGGTGCCTTTCTGATTTGGGTAAATTGGGCTGGGCAGTTGCGTTTCTTTATGTCGCCAGTGCAGCTATCCGCTTGGCACGTTTTAATGCAGTTGCAGACACTGCTGACACTCGCTATTTCAGAGGTCTTGCTAGTCCGCCAGCGGCGACATTAGTGGCTTCTGCTGTGTGGTTAGGATACGACTTAGGTTATACCGCAAGTTCACTTCCTTTTGCGTTAGTGATTAGCATGGCTATACTAACGTCAGCGGTGGGTTTTCTGATGATTGCTAATATTCGTTATCATAGCTTTAAAGCGATTAATTTCAGCCGTCGTGTTTCTGTCGCTGCACTGCTGCTGTTTATTTTATTGATTGGTTTAATCGCCACAGACCCACCAAAGGTACTGTTCTTATTGGCCTGTAGTTATGCTTTTTCTGGGCCAGTGGTAACTTTATGGCAGCGGCTAATCAAACAAGTATAAATTTAATCTATTATTTTTTTAGTTTGGGGCCCCTTTTATGTTTGGCGGCCCAGTGTCTGTAATGGAATAATTGTTGTAAAGGCCATAAAAAATGAGTTCAAAGATGACTATCAAGACCGATATTCTTAGTTCTGAAATAACGCCAGAGGCAAATTATATTAATCGCCGAAAGTTTATTTCTCGAAGTGGGCAGGCTGCAATGGGTTTATGTTTGCCGTATAAATTGGCATTGGCTAAAGATGCTGTTGAAGATGCAGATCGCAGACAAATGCCTTTAGTTTATTCAGCGGCAGAACCACCTTATTGGACCAATGAAAAGCAAGCACCTTTTTTCGATGCGACTAGTTATAATAATTTTTACGAATTTGGTACGGATAAATCTGATCCAAAACGCTATGCCTCTGTAATGACCATTTCACCTTGGTCTGTTGATGTTTCAGGTGAGGTTGAAAAAGCAGGCCGTTATCACCTTGAAGATATTATAAAGCCGCATGCCCTACAAGAACGGATCTATCGCTTACGCTGTGTCGAAGCTTGGTCAATGGTCATTCCTTGGGTAGGTTTTCCTTTAGCAGATTTATTAAAGCGATTCCTGCCAACCAGTAGGGCAAAGTATGTGGCATTTGAAACCCTCAATCGGCCAAGTGAAATGCGCGGACAGCGATCGCGGTTTGGAACAATAGATTGGCCTTATATTGAAGGGCTACGTATCGATGAAGCGATGCATCCATTGACTATTTTGGCTGTTGGTATGTACGGTAAAACACTGCCCAATCAAAATGGTGCCCCTCTACGGTTAGTAGTGCCTTGGAAGTACGGGTTTAAAAGTATTAAGTCGATTACACGGATTCATTTGACTGAGCATCAACCTGCAACTAGTTGGAATCTGACTGCGCCGAATGAATACGGGTTTTACTCTAATGTGAACCCCTTAGTAGACCACCCTCGTTGGAGTCAGGCGACAGAACGGCGTTTGCCCAACTCGTTATTTAAACCTAATCGCATTAAAACGCTGCCTTTTAATGGCTACGCAGAGCAAGTTGCCAGTCTTTATAAAGGCATGGATTTAACTCGCTATTTTTGAAGCCTTTTGCTCATAATAATTTGATAAGATGATAACTCAAACTTTTAAAGAGTTTCGATTTTCCTGCAAGGTGGTGTTATTTATCCTCATCTTAGTACCATTATTTCTACTATTTATTGATGTAATTAATAATGATTTGGGTCCAGATCCAGCTAAGGCAATGGCACATATAACCGGTGATTGGGCGATGCGATTACTACTAGTGACACTTGCAATCAGCCCGCTAAGAAAATTAACCGGTACTACCGAATGGATTCACTACAGGCGTATGTTAGGCTTATTTACGTTTTTCTATGCCAGTCTTCACTTGTTGATCTATTGCTTTTTCTTACTTGGATTAGAGTGGCGTCAGTTATGGGCTGATGTGTTTGATCGGCCTTATATTACAGTAGGTTTTTTTGCATGGATGATGTTAGTGCCCTTGGCAATAACATCAACAAAGGGCTGGCAACGAAGTTTAGGCAAACGATGGCCTCAATTGCATCGATGCATTTTTATCGCTTTGCTTTTTGCATTACTGCATCTTATTTGGCAAGTGCGCAGTGATCTAAGTGAAGCCTTAGTGTACGGTTTTATTGCGCTTTTCTTGTTGTCTTTTCGGAGTGTAAAGATTCTTTCGGGCTTTAGACGATTAAGCCAATATTTTTCTAAATAATCATATCCAAAAATGCGTAATAAGGTTTTGCCCTTTCGGTGAATGCAGTCTATGATATCAGAGTTTAAAGGCTATTCTAGAGTTGTTACCCAAATAGGTGAGCTCCAAGCTCGCTCTTGAATCGTTTTTATCATTGATTCCTGCTTGCAATATGCGGGCTTAGTGCTTAATTCAGAATTGGAGCAGGTAAAACCGGTTGATCGGCAGCTTGGATTTTCAAGGACCCGAAGGTAGTAGGCGGCTTCGATATCGGGGTCATAATCAGGATCTTTCCAAACGCGACAAAACTGAGTATGTCCATGCCCAGATTGTCGGCAAGTTTTGCTATCCACATTGGCCGAGCTATTTTCGCCTGCAAGTCTAATTACTTTCTGATGCAGTTGGTTGTTCTTGCCAGGCCAGACTTTAATAATCTGCATTTGCTGAAGGGCAGAGCCTGGTCTTGATGATGTTCCAGGATCTTGGCTAGCAATAGCTAAGAAATGAGGAGCTGAAGTGGATGATGTCAACGCTAATTCACCACCCATCGGAACACCCTCTTTATAAGCGGTTTCAATTCGGTGCGGTTGACTGCACATTTTCGCGTCGATTTTTTCTGCCGCAAATAATCGTAATACTATTCTGGGTCCTGAAGTGGCGAATACTTCCCTGCGTTTCATTGCTGCAAATAATGCTTCGCGAGTATTTTCTTCTGCCCAAATGCCTGCAATGCCACCGGTAGACATTCTGCCAGGTTCCACATTGGAAATCGGTCGTTGTATGCCGTCATGCACCCATTCTTCGACATCAGCAGCTGTACCATAATGATTGTCAGTCGAGCCAATAAAGCCAAATTTAAGAGAGTTGACTCCGATTGATTGCTGTTCAGCGATGCCGGCTGCAATTGCAGTTCGAGTATAGTCTAACCGAGATACGCAGCCTTTATTTTGAAAGCCACCCGCGCCTGTGCCGAGTTCACAGTCATCAAAAGAAGGTACTTGCTGAGTGCCTGCAACGGGCCAGTTACGGTATTTTTCAAATTCACAAAATTCATCGTTTTGGCCAATGACATTCCAGAGCCCATTTCTACATTCTGAATCGCCTTTTTCTTGGAAGCTTTCAACCACCGGTACTACATCAGCCCTTAATTGTGCCCATCGGCGTTTATTATCTTTATCGCCGGGATAATTCAGCGAAAACATGTTGCCGTTACTGATATTTGAATTGTGAGGTATGGCGATAGCTTGACAATTATCACGACCAAGATTGCAGTCGTTATTTAATTTTTGATAAAAGTCAAAAACCCCTGGTACATCGCGAGATGAAATAGGCACATCGGTCACATTCTCATTGGCAAAAATAACATTATGGTGAAGGTTGGAACCTTGCAATGTTTGTGAGTATTCATAACCAATAAATGTTGTGAATTCACATTGCTTATTCCAGTTATTGGCAGACCTTTGTATTTCTTGCCACGGTGAATAGACCGCTGCTTTACAGGCGCTTCGATCCTTGCCGCAGATATTTTCACTAAAGTACATGGTATGAAAGACTTTGGTTAGCTCGCTTGAGAATGCTGCCATGCTGTGCGTCGGCAATGGTTTTCTAACAAACTGACAGTCTTTGGTATTGTAAACCGCTGATTCGGGATTAGTGCATAAGGATACAGTGCCGATATTTTCTGCATGATCAGTCACGGCGGCAAAATCGAGAGGGCGTTCAATGGTTACGGTGGTCTCGCCATCAATTGAGTCAGTTAATTTTTGAATTGAGATGGACTTACCTTGTGCAAAGGCATAAGCATCATCGGGGCGATTGGTTGTACCAAATAGCATGGCATCAGCAGATAAGCCAGTATGGATGTGCAGGTCACCAAAGTAGGCTTGCTTTAGCGGATTAAAACTGTCACAACTAATTTGGTTAGTTTCGTCGGCAATCGATGTTCCGCTGATGACCAAAATAACCAGTATCGATAAAATATTTTTTTGAAAAGGGTGGATATAGGAAAAAAACTTCATGGGTGCCCCTTTTTTTGTTGACATCGAATTAGCCAGACTCTCATAGCATATAGAATTATGCTAAAGATGAGGGCGATCTAACATGATAGTAATTAATACGAAGCAGCGTCTGAACGTGGTAAGTAGGTGACTAATGATAGTTTGATTTTACTCACTGTTAGAACTGTCAGGGTTTAGTCTTGGCTATTTTTTGAATAGTCTTTTGTATTAATGTCTTACTAGGAGGCTTAAGAAAAAGTATTCGTTATTTGTTGTAACGTTGGTACCAGTGGGCGGACTCGAACCGCCACTCCCGAAGGAACCAGATTTTGAATCTAGCGTGTCTACCAATTTCACCACACTGGCCTTATAACAATCTCTCTCGATAAGGTCTATTGTACCGCCAGTAATGTACCGTAGAAAATTGATTAAAGATATAAAACGACGGATAGCGATTATATCAGCGCGGTTGTGAGGTGCAAGTATTAAAAACTTTTCTAATGGAGGCATTACTCATAATTGCTAATATTATGCAAGTTAATGCAGCGATAATCTCTGCAGGGTCATTAGCCGCGTAATTTGCTGGCTTATTCCGATTTTTTCCGCTAACCTGCGATAAAAATTTGTTTCTAAGATTATTTTATAAAAAACATGAACCTTTCTGACTTTGATTATCATCTGCCTAATGAATTGATTGCTCGTTATCCGACTGAACAGCGAACAGCATCGAGGTTATTAGCATTAGATAAAACCAATGGTGAGGTTTTGCACCACCAATTTACTGATCTAATCGACGAACTTCAGCCAAACGACTTATTAGTGTTTAATAATACCCGCGTGATTCCTGCGCGTTTATTTGGTGAGAAAGTCAGTGGTGGTAAAGTCGAGGTGATGATAGAGCGAATTACCAGCGGTTCACGTGGAATCGCCCAGATACGCGCAAGCAAGTCACCTAAGCCGGATACGATCATTCATTTAGACCAAGGTTTGTCGTTGCGGGTAATTGATCGTATCGATGATATGTTTTTAATTGAAAGTAACGATGAAGCCTCCTTATCGATGGTCTTGCAGGCCGTGGGCCACATGCCGTTACCACCTTATATCGATCGTGAGGACGATAATCTTGATCGTGAACGCTATCAAACCGTTTACTCCTCTCGCGAGGGTGCGGTCGCTGCTCCAACAGCAGGCTTACATTTTGACCAAGTGATGCTCAGTAAGCTCAGTGAGAAGGGGGTAAACTTTACTTATGTGACCTTACATGTGGGGGCAGGTACCTATCAACCGGTGCGTGAAAGTTATATCCCTGACCATAAAATGCATGCTGAGTATGTCGAGGTTAGCGCTGACGTTTGCAATGACATTCGTATGGCTCAGGCTGCGGGCGGGCGGGTGATAGCAATAGGTACGACGGCGGTCCGATCGGTTGAAACCGCCAGCGTTGAATCAGGCTGGATCGAACCTTACTACGGTGATACCGAGATATTTATTTATCCCGGTTACCAATTTAAAACCGTAGACGCGATGCTGACAAATTTTCATTTGCCTCAATCGAGTTTAATTATGTTAGTTAGTGCTTTTGCAGGAAGAGAAAATACCTTGTCAGCATACCAGCTGGCCATCAACGAGCAGTACCGATTTTTTTCTTACGGTGATGCGATGTTTATTCGTTGATTCAGATAATCATGAGAGTGTGAATTGAAATTTACTGTCAGTATGACCGATGGCCTAGCCCGCCGAGGGCAACTTCTCTTTGATCGCGGTGTCGTTCAAACGCCGGCTTTTATGCCTGTCGGCACCTATGGCACGGTTAAAGGCATGTTGCCAAAGGATATTGAAGCCGTCGGCGCAGAAATCATCTTGGGCAATACCTTCCATTTAATGTTACGACCAGGCACTGAAGTGGTTCGTGCCCACGGTGACTTACACGACTTTATTGGCTGGGAAAAACCTATCTTAACTGATTCGGGGGGGTTTCAGGTTTGGAGTTTAGGTGATTTACGTAAGATCACTGAGGCAGGCGTTAAATTTCGCTCGCCCATCGATGGCAGTCCTATATTTATTGATCCTGAGAAAAGTATCTCGGTGCAGCATGCCTTAGGTTCAGACATTGTGATGATTTTCGATGAATGTACCCCTTACCCTGCGACGGAAACTGAGACTAAGGTGTCGATGGATTTATCTTTGCGTTGGGCGGCAAGAAGTAAACAGGCTCATGGTGATAATCCAGCGGCTTTGTTTGGTATTGTTCAAGGTGGGATGTATCAAGACCTACGCGCTGAGTCCTTACAAGGTCTCGTTGATATTGGATTCGATGGTTATGCCATTGGTGGCCTATCGGTGGGTGAACCAAAAGATGCGATGTTGCATGTGTTGGATGGTTTAGCGCCGTTGATGCCAGTCGAATCACCGCGTTATTTGATGGGTGTCGGTACGCCCAGTGATCTTATCGAAGCGGTCTTGCGGGGTGTTGATATGTTTGACTGTGTCATGCCTACCCGGAACGCACGTAATGGCCATCTTTTCACATCAACCGGCGTGATCAAAATTCGGAATGCCGTTCATCGACACGACACTTCTCCAGTTGATAGCACCTGTGATTGTTACACATGTCAGAATTTTAGTCGTGCTTATTTGCATCATTTAGATAAGTGTCGTGAAATGTTAGGCGCACAGTTAAATACTATTCACAATTTACGTTTTTATCAAAATTTGATGCGTGGCATGCGTGATGCCATCAGCAATAGAACCTTAAGCGCATTTGTTGATGCATTTTACCATCAACAGTGCCAACAAGGCCAATCAGACTCGCCAAGCGACAGGGTTTAAATGAATAGATGGTTGGATCAAGCTTATGTATAAATTGTGTTTTTTTGTCCCTAAAAGTCATCTCGCGTCAGTTAAAGATGCGCTATTTGACCAAGGTGCCGGTCAGTTAGGAGACTATGACCGCTGTGCTTGGCAGGTGCTTGGTCAGGGGCAGTTCCGACCGCTAGCGGGAAGTAATCCCTTTTTAGGTGAAGCGGGGAATAACCAAACGGTGGATGAATACCGAGTTGAGATGGTGGTTACCAATGAACGTATCCAAGATGTCCTTTCTTGCCTCGCAAGAGTTCATCCCTATCAACAGCCCGCTTATGAGTATTGGCAGATTAATCCGTCTTTAGATTGAATCCGTTTTTTTGAAAGAATAAATTATGGCTGTTGAGCTAGGTTTTAATTGTTTTTGATACTTGCGAGTTGATAAATAAATACTTTCGGTTTGCATAGCATGCAAATCTTTAAGCATATTCTGTATTAAAGTTAGAGGGGACGTTGTAACTGAAGAGTTATCCGAATCAGAGAGCATCGAGTTTTTGTAATTAAGAATTTGTCGTGAATTCAGTTGAAATAAAAGGCCTGCTAGCCGCTGTTTAGCATGTATCGGTGCATCATCGATGACCTTTTGACACAATGCTATTCGAAGGGTGTCGAGTGACTGAGGTTCAAATTCAGCAAGAGATCGTAGAGTCTCAAAGTCTGGCAAGGAGACAGATTTTGAAGTTGATAATGGATTGTTTTCAGATTCATTGAGAATATCCATTGTTTATCCTTGGCTTAGTCGTATAGTTGCTGAGCGTGATTACATTCTCATGGTACTCAATCCCCAATGATTGATCAATAATTAACCTAAAATATAATAAAAGTAGCCTGTAAAGAATGAACTGAGAAATAGGTAATATGATTGAAATTACATTTAAAAACAGAAGTTTATGTTTTTTTTAGCTTTGTAATAGCATTTTTAAATGCAAAGATTAAGATAGCCCTTTTTAAACAGAGGCATTGAGCTATGAAATACCATTTAGGTGATCGTTGCCCATCACTCGATTCGGAAGATAATTTTATCGCCCCCAATGCCAGCATAATTGGCAATGTAGAATTAAAGGCGGATGCCAGTATTTGGTTCAATGTAGTGGTGAGAGGTGACAGCGAAAAGATTTCGGTCGGAGAAGGTTCTAACGTACAAGACGGTGCTATTTTGCATGCCGATCCAGGCTTTCCGCTAACTATAGGTGATTACGTCACCATTGGTCATAAAGTCATGCTTCACGGTTGTTCAATTGGCGAAGGGAGTCTAGTGGGTATTAATGCCGTGGTATTGAATGGCGCTAAAATTGGCCGAGGGTGTTTAATTGGCGCCAATACATTGGTGACTGAAAATACGGTGATACCCGATGGCTCGATGGTGTTAGGTTCGCCAGGTAAGGTTGTAAAGCAATTGTCTGCCGAGCAGTCAGCAGCCCTTATACACAGTGCCGAAAGTTATGTTGAAAATGCCAGGCGATTTATTAAAGACTTAAAGCCAATGGTGAAATAAATGATCCTTATTGGCTTATTAAAGTAGCGGTTAGTATTGATGTCGAATAACCTGAAAAAAAATATTGCATCACCGTGTATCGGTGTTTGTGTATTGGATAATAATGATCTTTGTGAAGGCTGTTTTCGCAGTGCAGAAGAAATTGGCTGCTGGTCAATGTACAGCAACGAAAAAAAACAAGCGGTTGTGAAGCTTTCGTGGCAGCGCGCTAAAGAAGCGGGTAAACTACTTTAAGCGTTATCGACGTGATTAACATCATCGTCAAATTCTGATTTATTGTTTGAAGCAATGCGTTTCGATTTTACCTGACTAATCATGTTATCTTGTATGGCCAGCACTTCAAAATGATATTCTTCTAAGCTCAGACTGACGCCACTGGCGTTAGGAAAAGATTCGAGTTGTTCTAATAAAAGACCGTTAAGTGTTTTAGCGCCCTTCGTAGGTAACTGCCAATCCAATTGTTTGTTGATATCGCGCAGTGTTGCTGAACCCATAATGAGAAACTCATCCTCGCCACTAGGGATGATATCAGCAACTTGTTCCGTAAAATTAGTTGTATAATCTCCAACAATCTCTTCTAAGATATCATCAATGGTGACCAAGCCAAGTACGACACCGTATTCATCAACTACAATACCGATGCGTCTTTTTTCGCGCTGAAAGTTAAATAACTGTTTATGGAGAGGCGTGCCTTCGGGTATAAAGTAGGGTTCATTAGCAGACTCTATCATTGCCCTTTTATCGAGTCGAGCATCAGTCTTTTTTCCAATATCATTCTGTGCTACTAGATATCTTGCGCTTTGCCTAAGGTGTAATATACCCACAAGATCATCTAATTCGTCCCTAAAAATAGGGAGGCGTGTATATTCACTCGAGCGGATTTGCTCCAATAGTATTTCCGTATCTTGGTTAACATCAAGGCCGTAAATTTCATTCCGGGGAATCATAATGTCATTGACGACAATTTTTTCTAAATCAAGAATATTGACAAGCATCCCTCGTCTTTTTTTAGTAACGGTAGCGCTTGATTCCTGTACGAGAACTCTAAGTTCTTCAAAGCTTAAGTCATCATTTTGGTTGTGTTGAGGATTGCCACCTAGCCAGCGGATAATTGCATTAGTGATAAAATTAGTAACGATCACGATCGGGCGAAATAGTACTTGCAGTGGTTGTAGTAAGTAAGATGCGGGAAAGGCAATTTTTTCAGGGTAAAGAGCCGCAAAGGTTTTAGGTGTGACTTCAGCAAAAATTAAAATCACTAAGGTTAAGCTGATAGTTGCAATAATATAACCTGCATCGCCATAGAGTCTAACTGCCATCGCCGTAGCCAGTGAGGCTGCCGCAATATTAACTAAATTATTGCCAATAAGGATTAAACCAATTAGTCGATCTGGACGGTTAAGCAATCGTGATGCTTTTCTGGCACCACGATGGCCTTTTTGTTTTAGATGTTTTAAGCGATAGCGGTTAAGCGCCATCATGCTGGTTTCAGAACTTGAAAAAAATGCTGAACATAGAATTAAAAAAACTAATGCCATGCCCAGCCAGCTTATTGGAATCGCGTCCAAGGCTTATTTACCTCTCGATTATTGCACAGACATAATAGTGTAGAAAAGCAGCCTCTATGGCAAGTTTAAATTTGATTTCCCACAAATATCAAGCCTAAATAGGATTTTTTAGTCAGAGTTATTGGTGGGCCATATTGGGTATTTAAACGGTTCTTTTTAAGATGATTTCGAGGACGAAGTGAGTGCCAAAATAGGCCAAGACCAAGGTGATGAATGCCGTTATGGTCCATTTAACCGCAAGACTGCCACGCCAACCATAGCGATGACGGCCTAGTAGTAATAATCCAAATAACAGCCAAGAAAGAAGCGATAAGATGGTTTTATGTGCGAGGTGCTGCGAGAAGAAGTCCTCAATATAGATACCACCTGAGACCAATGCAATCGTCAAAATCAACCAGCCTATGGTGATGAATTGAAACAGTAGCGTCTCTATCGTTTGCAAAGGTGGGAGTTGACGTAGCCATATACTATCGCTACGTTCTCTTAAGCTATAATCAATCATTTGAAGGGCCACAGCTTGCAGTGCGGCGATGCATAACAAGCTATAGGCGATGATAGAGCTTAAAATATGGGTTAGCATGCCAGGTGAACTGGCGACAATAGGAATATGCACAGATACGCGGTTTGCCATCGCCACGCAGACAATTGAAATTAAAAATATGGGGATAAAAAGGATTCTTAATGGGTAGCGCGTTTGTGCAATTAAACACATACTCACCACGATAAAAGCTGTAATTGACAGGGCATCAAAAAAACTGCTACTTAATCCTTGGTTTTGTTGGGCATCAATCAAAATTACAATAAAGTGCATGACTGCACCGATTAAACCCAGCAGAGGAACTGGGCTACTAGAATCAGTGACCGTTTTAGAAGTTTGACTCAAGTTGGGCAGTAGCTGGATAACGGCTATCAAATAAAATAGCATGCATGCTAGAGTTGCTAAATTAGCCAAAATCGTCATTGAAGAAATAGTCCTGTTAGTTGATGGCGTTTTTTCACTTTTACTCCCCTAAGGAAAGACAGTTTGTCATATGCTAGCTGAAGGATGAAGACTTATTTACTATATTTTAAAAGAGCGCAAATGACAAGCATTCTCATTTAAAATTACACGTCTCCCTGCCGC
The DNA here is from genome assembly GCA_036344075.1 of Pseudomonadota bacterium. Taxonomy (GTDB): domain Bacteria; phylum Pseudomonadota; class Gammaproteobacteria; order Pseudomonadales; family UBA7434; genus UBA7434. Next base: position 23,638 of record JAYYUJ010000019.1, on the reverse strand, counting down.
CTTGGTAGATTAAATTAATTATTGAGTTTTGACCGCTTTGATGAATCAAGAATGGCAGACTTGGGTGATTTTCATGTCTCGGGTATAATTAACTTTTTATAATTAAAGGAACCGCATACTTCTAATATGTTTGAGAATCTCAGCGAACGATTGTCCCAGTCTCTCCGCCAGATTAGCGGCAAAGCCCGTCTAAGCGAAGATAATATTAAAGGCGCACTTCGCGATGTGCGTAAGGCTTTACTTGAGGCAGATGTAGCGCTGCCGGTAGTGAAAGACTTTATCGAACGAGTGCGGACGCGTGCTTTAGGTAGTGAAATCAGTCAAAGCTTGTCCCCCGGTCAGGCGTTTTTAAAGATTGTTCAGGCTGAGCTAGAAGTCACCTTGGGTGAATCTAATCAAGGCCTCTCGATTTCGGTTACCCCGCCGGCCATTATTTTGATGGCGGGCTTACAAGGTGCGGGTAAAACAACCTCGGTGGCTAAATTAGCACGCCACCTAAAAGAAACTCAAAAAAAGAACGTTATGGTGGTCAGTGCCGATGTTTATCGTCCCGCTGCAATACAGCAATTGGCAACGCTGGCAGAGGAAGTGGGTGTCGATTTTCATCCTAGCGACAGCGATCAGAAGCCATTGGCAATTGTTGAACAAGCATTAGCCGCAGCAAAGCGAAATGTCACAGAAGTTTTAATTGTTGATACGGCGGGTCGATTAGCCATTGATACCGACATGATGAATGAAATTAGCAGTCTTCATGCGGCGTTAAAACCCGCTGAAACCCTGTTTGTGGTCGATGCAATGACGGGACAAGATGCAGCAAATACTGCGCAAGCTTTCAACCAACAACTACCCTTAACCGGTGTAGTTCTGACCAAAATTGATGCGGATACTCGCGGGGGTGCTGCACTGTCGGTGGCCTCGATAACGGGTAAACCGATTAAGTTTTTAGGCGTGGGTGAAAAAACTACCGCTTTAGAGCCTTTCCATCCTGATCGATTGGCCTCGCGAATCCTAGGTATGGGCGACATTATGTCGCTAATCGAAGAGGCTGAGCAAAAAATTGATAAGCGTAAAGCGAACCGATTGGCGAAAAAGATTAAGCGCGGCAAGGGCTTTGATTTAGCTGATTTTCGCGACCAGTTGCAGCAAATGAATAACATGGGCGGCGTCGGTAGCATGCTCGATAAAATGCCCGGGATGTCCGGTTTAGCACAAGCGGCAGAGCAACAGGTAGCGACCAAACAGTTTAGCCAAATGGAAGCGATTATTAATTCGATGACGCCGAAGGAGCGACGTAATCCAGACATTTTGAATGGCTCTCGCAAGCGTCGTATTACGCAAGGTTCAGGCACTCAGTTACAGGATTTAAATCGCTTACTCAAACAGCACAAACAAATGCAAAAAATGATGAAAAAAATGAAAGGCGGCGGCATGGCAAATATGATGCGTGGCCTAGGTGCTGCGGGCGGGAGTCTACCCGGTATGCCCGGTGGCATGGGTGGCATGCCAGGATTGCCGCCTAAATTTAAATAATTGTTTTATCGCCGATCATTGGCTGGCAGGGATTTCATTAATACCTGGATCATTAGCTGGCCTTTTAATACACCAAGTTCCGCCTGGATGATGAATATAATTCACACATGCATTGCAATTGTCGCAATTTGAACGTGTTATCTCGCCTGATTTAAATTTATTCACTAATGCCTCGTCATGAACTAATGCCCTCGCCATGACTACACATTCAAATCCATCCGCGATTGCTTTTTCCGCATTAGCTAATGACTTCACTCCTCCTAAATAAGCCAAAGGTAGGCTAACAGCCTTACGAATTTGCATTGAATATTTGTGAAAGTACATCTCTTGAAATATTATTTTTTTAGGTTTCAAAAGAGTAGTTGCTTTTACTATTAAACGTGAAATTGGATTTTTTAGAACTCTTGCAATGCCTTCTTGACTTACTGTGCTACCAAACATAAACCATGTCGATTCAATGTTTCGGCCACCTGAGAGAACTAACATGTCGGCGCCTGCTTGCTCAAGAATTTGGGCAGTGATTATGCCATCAGTTGCTGTTGCCCCTTTTGGAACACCGTCAGCGACGTTGATCTTAGCTAATATAGCCAAGTCTTTACCGACGGCCTCTTTTACCGCCCTTAATACGCGTGCCGGGAAGCGTGCACGATTTTCGGCATTTCCACCGTACTGATCGCGACGTTTGTTGCTTAGTGGTGAAATAAATTGATTAAGAAGATAGCCATGGCCCATATGGATTTCAACAGCGTCAAAGTTAGCCCTTTGGGCAATATGAGCAGCACCTACAAAGGCATCAGTAACCGCTTGCATATCACTTTCGTTCATGGAGCGCTGCCAAAAGTTACCACTGAGTAAGCCAGCTTTGTTAATACCTGAGCTTGAACTCATGGTTGACCCTTTGACTTTCAATCCCATGACCAATGGGCCACCATGGGTAATTTGTATTGAGGCGGCTGCACCATGACTATGAATTTCGTCCGTTAAAGCTTTTAAATCCTTTATTGAGGATTCTCTCATCACAATTTGATTGGGCAGTGTTCTGCCAACTTCATTTACTGCGCCATAAGCAATCGTTGTTAAACCAATACCGCCTCGAGCAAGGTCGCCGTGATGTTTTAACATAGCTTTGGTTGGTATACCATTTCTAGACATTCCTTCATTAGCGCCAGATTTAATAAATCGATTGCGCAGTGTCATTGGCCCAACAGTGATGCTGTCAAAAGGGGATTTCATTGAAAATTTTTAAGCTCTTAATTTTTTGGAAAAATTTATTATAAATGTTTTACAAATACTATTTACTAGCAGGGACTTCATTAATCAATGGATCATTGGTTGGTGTTTTAATGCACCAGGTTCCTGCTTGATGATAAATATAAGCCACACACGCATTACAGTTGTCACAACCGGACTGGTTTATCTCTCCTGATTTGAATTTATTTACTAATTCAGCATCGTGTAGTAATGCTCTTGCCATGACGACGCAGTCAAACCCATCGGCTATTGCCTTTTCAGCGTTTGCTAGTGATTTCACCCCGCCCAAATAAGCTAAAGGTGTAGTCACCGCTTGGCGAATTTGCATTGAGTATTGGTGAAAATACATCTCCTTGAAAGTTAAATCTTTGGGTGTGGAGAGTGCTGCGGCTTTCATCAGTAAGCGTGAAATAGGATTTTTTAAAACGTGAGCTATGGCTTGTTGGTTCATGGGGCTGCCAAACATAAACCAAGTAGATTCCATGTTTCGGCCACCTGATAAAACCAGCATATCTGCACCGGCTTGCTCAAGAACTTGCGCAGTGATAGCACCATCAGCTGCTGTAGCGCCTCCGTGAACACCGTCAGCGACATTGATTTTAGCTAATATTGCTAAGTCTTTGCCTACTGCTTCTTTGACAGCGGCCAAAACGCGAGCGGGAAAGCGTGCACGATTTTCAGCACTGCCACCGTATTGGTCGCGACGTTTATTGCTAAGTGGTGAAATAAACTGGTTCAACAGGTAGCCATGGCCCATATGAATTTCAACGGCATCAAAATTGGCCCGCCGCGCAATATGAGCGGCATCAACAAAGGCATCAGTAACCGCTTGCATATCACTTTCTTTCATGGCGCGCTGCCAAAAGTTACCGCTGAGTAAGCCGGCTTTATTAATGCCTGAGCTTGAACTCATGGTTGACCCTTTGACTTTTAAGCCGGTTACAAATGAGCCGCCATGGGTGATCTGAATTGAAGCAGCAGCACCGTGCTGATGAATTTCTTTTGTCAGAGCGGTTAAATCTTTTAGCGAAGATTCGCTCATCACGATTTGATTGGCCAGCGTTCGGCCGACCTCATTCACTGCACCATAGGCAACAGTCGTCATGCCAATACCGCCACGAGCAAGATCGCCATGATGTTTTAACATGGCCTTGGTCGGCACACCGTCCCGTGACATTGCCTCATTGGCACCGGATTTAATAAACCGATTACGCAGTGTCAGTGGCCCAATGGTGATGCTGTCAAAGGGTGAAGTCATTAAAACCTCCGAAGCGGGCTTGGTTAGTGTTAGTGAGACCTATTTGATCATAAACGCTACTTTAACGACTTGCTACTAGAAAATTTATAGATTCGCTGCAGCCGATTGACCTGCTAATCGCCCAAAAAATGTCGCATCGCCTATACTCATACCACTGGCATAGCCGTCGGCGCAGCGAGGTAATCCAGCGCTGTTTCTGCCTGCTGAATAGAGCCCTTTGACGACCTGCTTTTCAACGGTTAATACTTCACCCGTGGGTAAAGTGTCTAATCCGCCAAAGGTCATCACCGCGTAGTAAGCACCGTTGCCAATGGTTAAGTCAAAGGCAGCATAGGGTGGTTGGTCTAAACCCGTTAGGTATTTTTCGGCTTTATGAAAGACCGGATCTTTTCCAATAGCGGCAAAGCGATTATAGGTGTTTAGGGTGTTAACTAAGGTGCCTTCGGGTAAGTTGATCTCTTGTTCCAATTCCTCTGCAGTATCACCAACACCAGCTACGCTGTAGCCGCCTTTGGGTGGGCGTTCAAGAATTTCAAAGTGTCGGCTATCAATGATTAAGTAGTAACGTCGATCGGGTCTATCTAAAACAGCACTTCCTAATCGTCCGTGATAGACATCTTCATTAATGAAACGTTGACCTGTGTCGTCAACAATAATGCCTTCTAAAAATTGCCTTGGTGGATAGTGCGGTGTACAGGTAAAGCCTTCATGCATATTAATTGCATTACCACCTGCGCCGATGCCAATTCGAATGCCTGCACCGGTATCATTAGGGTTGCCGTTAGGGTAATTGCCTCGTGCTAATCGAGGCGCGTACTGTTTGACCATATCCGTGTTCATGATAAAGCCGCCGCCGGTGAGAATAACACCACGCTTAGCGTGTATGCACTGTTCCTCGCCATTAATACGCACAACGATTCCTTTGACAGTTCCTTCATGGTCGGTAATGGCGGTTAATGCTCTTGCATCACAAATAATATTAACCCCTTTAGATTGGGCTGAGGCAATGAGTTTTTCCATTAACGGGATACCGCCATGGTCACCTTTAATTTGTGGCTTGTGGCCACGAGGGGCGGGTTTCGAATGTTCCACAAAGGGCCAAGCCTCTTCATTGCCAGAGGTCATCAATGCCGCTTCGTTCGGTGTATTCGTGTGTTTATGCGGGTAGTACTCGGGTTTAAACACTACCCCTTGTTTGATAAGCCAGTCATAGTGATTAAGTGATTGATCGCAGTAAAGACGAACTTTTTTTTCGTCAGCATTAGGTCCCGATGCCATCATCAAATGCTTAAACATTTCTTCGGTATTATCTTCAAATCCGCAGGCGATTTGGGTGGGCGTGCCACCACCCATATAAATTAAGCCACCCGCAAGAGCAGTAGAGCCGCCCGCATCACTGGCCGCTTCTAGAACGGTCACCTGAGCGCCCGCATCAGCCGCTTCGATTGCGGCCGAGATTCCAGCGCCGCCGCCGCCGACAATTACAACGTCAGTCTCTGCATACCATTGTGAAATAGATTCGAAGGCGGCTGGTTTATCGGCTGAGGATTTTTTGTTCATAGGGTTTCCGTTAGTGACTGAAATGGGCTGCTAGACGAGCGATAAAGGCACTCTTAATCCGTATATCGATCTTAGCAGTACTGCATAGGATCAGGAAGAAGAGTCTTTAACTAGGCTCAGTCAGGGCTCTATTTTCGCATTTTTTACGCGAATTGCTGAATGATATTAAAGGTCATATAGTGCTTTCTCTGAGAAAAAAAGTAATGATGAAATAATCAATTGGTAGAATTGTTGAGTCATAATTTAATTAAACCACTGAATTTATTAATTTTTTGCTTTAGTGGGATGTAATTAGTACTGACTCTAAGTTTGCAATTTGAGGTGTTCAATTGTCTGGCAATGCCGTATAATTCGCGCCTTTTCGCCTCGAGCTCAATTTTTCAATTAGCAATCACGGTTTTTCGTCGCAAGTGGTTGTTTCAATTGAATGCTTTGTAGGGTTTAGGTGGCAAGTAAAACGAGTATTTTTTGACAAAAGACATTACTGGGAAAAAAACGATGGTAACTATTCGATTATCAAGAGGCGGATCTAAGAAGCGTCCTTTTTATCATGTCGTTGTTGCGGATAGCCGCAAAGCAAGAGATGGACGTTTTATCGAGCAGATTGGTTTTTTCAATCCCATTGCCCGTGGTCAGGAAGAGCGTCTACGTATTGAACTTGATAGGATCGATCATTGGGTAGGCTTAGGTGCCCAATTGTCTGATCGGGTTTCAGCATTAGCGAAGCAAGCAAGAGCAGCGGTTTAGTTTCGATAAACTGGTTGATTGGCTTAGCTTTGACAAGCTCGGTTGATCGGTCTTGCGTTTAAGTATGTCAGAGCAGAACTTAGTCACTGTGGGTCAAATTAGCGCCGTTTTTGGCGTGAGGGGATGGCTAAAAGTTCATTCTTACACAGACCCAATAGAAAATTTATTATCATATAAGCGCTTTTGGTTAGAGAAAAATGGCATACTGCAAAGCGTTAATATTGACGCGGCAAAACGACACGGTGAAGGTTTAATTGTTCACATAGAATCGGTTGATGATCGTGATCAGGCCAGAGAATATATACGATGGCAGATCAAAATAGCCGCTGAACAAATGCCCGATCTAGAGGATGGGGAGTATTATTGGCACCAACTGCAAGGCTTAGCGGTTTATTTGCAAGATCAGCAAGGCGAGCCTTCAGTTTTATTAGGCCGAATAGATTATTTGTTAGAGACCGGCGCCAATGATGTATTGGTGATTAGGTCTAAAAACAATTCGGCGGGTAACGGCGATCAGGAAATTTTAATTCCCTACTTACCTGGTGATGTTGTCAAGTCGATTGATATTGATGCAGGAACGATGTTAGTTGATTGGCAAATTGACGAATAATTCGTTTTTGGGAGGGAGGTTGCGTTGTGCAGGTGAGTGTCATTACGCTATTTCCCGAGATGTTTGATGCCTTGTCTGATGCTGGTATTAGCGGCAGAGCAATAAAGCAAGGTTTACTGTCATTAGCGACAGTTAATCCTCGAGATTTCGCTGAAGATCGACATCAGAGCGTTGATGATCGCCCTTACGGGGGTGGTCCAGGTATGGTGATGACGGTAGCGCCTTTGAGTCAGGCAATAGATTCAGCGAAATCGAACATGAATGTGCCAGGCAAGCCACCACCCAAAGTGGTCTATATGTCGCCTCAAGGTAAGCTTTTAGATCAGCAGGTGATAAATGAACTTGCTCAACAAGATAGTTTAATTGTACTGTGCGGTCGTTACGAAGGTATTGATGAACGCTTAATAGATGCCGAAGTTGATCAGGAATTATCACTTGGGGATTATGTCATTAGTGGCGGTGAGCTTGCCGCTATGGTCTTATTAGATGCCATGATTCGTCAGATACCGGATGCCTTAGGTGACAGTGAGTCGGCCAGCCAAGATTCTTTTGCGGGTCGTCCCTTGTTGGACTGTCCGCATTATTCGAGGCCAGAAGATATCGCAGGTCGCGTTGTCCCCTCGGTATTATTGAGTGGTGATCATGAGGCCATAAGGCGTTGGCGTTTAAAACAGTCGCTGATAAGAACGCGTGATCGCAGACCAGATTTATTTGCCCAATTGCAGCTAAGTGATGAAGAGTGCAAATTGTTAGACGAGTAAAATTAATTAGCAATTTGGAAATATGTTAGACGTTTATTCATTGTTCTTCGCCAAACGGAACAATGCTATTAGGAGTAAGTTATGAGCAACAGAAATAAATTGATTCAGGAAATTGACGCTGAGCAAACCTCAGCAAAATCGGTTCCTGATTTTTCTCCCGGTGATACAGTTGTCGTTCAAGTTAAAGTTAAGGACGGTGAACGTGAGCGTCTGCAGGCCTTTGAAGGCGTGGTTATTGCTAAACGCAACCGTGGTATCAGCTCGGCCTTTACTGTTCGTAAAATCTCATACGGTGTGGGTGTCGAACGAACGTTTCAAACCTACAGTCCATTAGTTGATAGTATTGATGTTAAGCGTCGTGGTGATGTGCGTCGCGCTAAGCTGTATTACTTGCGTGAATTATCAGGTAAGGCGGCCCGAATTAAAGAAAAGCTTTCGTAATCACGGTATTTTGTTAAAAAGCGACGCTTGCGTCGCTTTTTTTATGGCCGATTGTTTATGTTTAATAGATAGCAATGAGCGAGTTGGCTTTTCACCGCTAGAATTAAGCTTATTACTGAAATTTATTGGCCAGTTTTTCTGTGGCTTAACCGTTAAAACCAACCAATAGGGGTATAAGATGGACGCAATAATTGCTTTTTTACCGAATATAGCCAGTGGTATTGTGATGTTAATTGGTTTGATTTGCTTTTTTAAGCCGCAAATTATAATGGACTCTTGTGGTATTAATATGACCAATAACATGGCTTTGTCAGAAGTCCGTGGTGTATTTGGCGGCTTAAACATCGGCAGTGCTGCTGCTGCATTTATCTATGCTGATCCTATGGTTTATACCACAATTGGTATGGCGTGGTCGGTGGTTGCTTTGGCGCGATTTTATTCTATGGCGGTTGATGGCAGCACAATAAAAGAATCGATTGCGCCGATTATTTTAGATGGATCAATTGCATTGATGTATTTGAGCGCAACGCCTTTATTATGACTCGTTAATTTTTAAAGATTTCAGGCTATTAAAAAGCCGGCGGTCATTAAGTGTGACAGCCGGCTTTTTTATACAGTTATTTTTTAAAGGTAAGCTTATTAAAGTGGCAGTTACAGCGCGAATTGATAGCCAATATTGAGCATGTCTTGCATTAAAAGTGATCCAATAATTTTAGAGATAGAAAATGGTTGCCTTAAAGTTTGCCAATTGTAAAATAATGTGACTTTTTATTGCATAAAGACTAAATTTTAATACGGAGGTTGTCCAAGAATCTAAAAGTAATTTTTAGTTTTTTTTTGGAATGAGAGCCGGCATGACGCTTGTAAAAATGAGGGGGTAATATGGAGTATAAAGTAGTCATTTATCAAGAGGGGATGCTGGGCTCACTGCTATTAGGTGGCTCAAAAGTTGACCCTATTCGTTTTAGTGAGTTTTTGAATGCTCAAGCGCAACAAGGCTGGCGGGTTCAAACGATGGAAAAAGATATTCGTCGCATGCTGCTTTTTTTTAAGCGTGAAGCTTATGTCGTCGTAATGGGGAGAGGGGAATGAAGATAGCCTATATCAGTTGTTTACTTATGTTCGCACTAGCAGCGATGGCGACTATTTTTCAAATTTGGCTTGGGCTAATGGCTTGGGATATTTATTTTAAAGTCATGATCACGCTTGGATTGCTGTTCTTACTAATACTAGGCATAGCTCTGGCTCGCCGCGAATACTTGAGCGACAACAAGTTACGCAATGAGGGCTATATTGACTAAACTGAAGGATGCTATGAAGTTCGTTGTGTGAGTTTATTTTGATGGTAAGTTCAATAAGATGAGGCGATGGTGTAGTGGCTAAGCAGACATTGTCTGAAGCAGATCAAGCGCTTATTGAGCGCTATATCGACGCGGTATGGATGGAGCGGGGTTTAAGTCAGCATTCCCTCGATGCCTATACTCGCGACCTGCGCGCGTTGGCGCGCTATTTATTGACAGTGCCCGCAACGCTCTTAACCGCTGAACACGCCGATTTAATTGGCTTTTTAGCCAGTTTAGCTCAAGCCAATCGCAGTCCACGATCACAGGCTCGAATGGTTTCCAGTGCGCGAGGGTTCTACCGTTATTGTTTACGAGAGTCGCTTCTGTCTAGCGATCCTGCGCTTCGTCTAGAGCCACCTAAATTAGGTCGTTCATTACCTAAAACCTTAACTGAGAGTGAAGTTGAAGCTTTGTTGGCTGCGCCGGACTTATCGATCGCTATTGAGCAACGCGATAAGGCCATGCTGGAGTTGCTCTATGCCAGTGGTTTAAGGGTGTCTGAACTTATTGGTTTAACTATGGCATCAATCAACTTACGTCAGGGTGTGGTCCGAGTCATAGGTAAAGGCGGCAAAGAACGTTTAGTGCCTTTAGGTGATCAGGCGATTGAATATCTGCAGCAGTATTTTGCAGGCGCAAGAAAGGAGTTTTTGGCCCAGATCGGCGATGATCTCAACTCGGCCATTGTTTTTCTCAGCCGTCGTGGTCATATGATGACCCGACAAGCGTTTTGGTATCGAATAAAGTTGTATGCTTCTCGAGTAGGCCTCAAGACTGCATTGTCACCGCACGGATTACGGCACGCCTTTGCGACTCATTTGCTTAATCACGGCGCTGATCTGAGAGTCGTACAGGTGCTTCTTGGTCACAGCGATTTATCCACCACGCAAATTTACACCCATGTCGCTAAACATCGCTTGCAAGCTTTGCATGCAGTCCATCATCCACGCGCATAATCCCCCAAAGAGCTTATTTAACTGCTACAATAGTTTAAAATGCAGTGATGAAGTGATAATAAATACGGAACATTCGTCATGAAAACTGCTCTAAACCTGCTAATCACTGATGATGTTGGATAAAAAAGGGAAAATTGATGTATAAAGTACTGTTTTTATTTAGCTTTTTAGTTACCTATCTCCCTTCCTTGACGGCTTTGGCCGGTGACCATAAACATGACGCCATGCTGGAAAAGTTGACTAAAATACGGCCTGATTTTGTCGCTAAGTCGGTAAGTGAAACTGCTGCCAAAGGTATTTTCAAGGTTGATATTACTAATGGTCCGACGATTTATTTAACCGAGGATGGCCAACATTTTTTTACCGGCGATTTTTATGCGATCAGTGATAATGGCTTGGTCAATTTAGGTGAGCGAGCAAGAGAGAAAGAACGTGTCGTTGCCTTATCAACATTGTCAATTAGCGATATGATTGTATTTGCGCCCAAGCAGAGTAAAGCTCATGTGTACGTCTTCACCGATGTTGACTGCTACTACTGCCAAAAACTGCATCAAGAAGTTCCTGCCTTGGAAGCCCTCGGTATTGAAGTGCGTTATTTAGCGTACCCTCGCGCAGGCATAGGTTCAGACAGTTACCAAAAAATTGCCTCAGCATGGTGTGCTGATGATCCACAAAATTCTTTAACCATACTGAAAGCCGGTGGGAATATACCGAGTAATGTTTGTGAGGATAACCCTATCGCGCAGCAATTTGCTTTAGGCAGTGATCTCGGTGTGAAAGGAACGCCGGCACTGATCACTGAGGCGGGTGTATTATTGCCGGGCTATATGCCGGCTGATAAATTAGCTCGAGCATTAGGCTTGTAATTGTTAGTTTATAACATTGAGTTGAAAGCGCAGCCACCGAGCTGCGTTTTTGCTTTAATTGATTAAGTTCAAGTTAAGATGGAAGTCGAGTGAAAGAAATAAATATAGGTATCTGTGGTTTAGGAACGGTTGGGGGAGGCGTGCTCTCAGTGCTGCAGTGTAATGCAGAGCTCATTGCTAGTCGTGCAGGTCGAAAAGTTTCTGTATCGCATGTGGGTACAAGAAGCGCTAAATCTGATCTTAATACCAAAGGTATGAAGGTCAGTGATGATATCTTTGCTGTCGTCAATGACCCTGATGTTGATATTGTGGTTGAATTGATTGGCGGTTATGAGCCAGCGTTTGATTTGGTCATGCAGGCAATTGCTAACGGTAAGCACGTTGTCACTGCCAATAAGGCCTTAATTGCCGTGCATGGCAATACTATTTTCTCAGCGGCTGAAGCAAAGGGTGTTGCGGTTCGTTATGAGGCGGCAGTAGCCGGTGGCATTCCTATTATTAAAGCTTTGCGCGAAGGTTTGAGTGCCAATAAAATTGAATGGTTAGCTGGTATTATCAACGGCACAGGCAATTACATTTTGACTGAGATGCGTGATAAAGGTCGTTTGTTTGCTGATGTGTTGGCGGATGCTCAGCAACTGGGCTATGCAGAAGCCGATCCTACTTTCGATGTTGAGGGTATTGATGCGGCGCATAAATTGGCTATTTTGGCTTCATTAGCGTTTGCTATGCCACTTAATTTTGATGCCTGTTTTACTGAGGGAATTTCTGCTGTGGCCCCGCAAGATGTTAGCTTGGCAAGTGAATTGGGCTATCGTATTAAACATTTAGGTATTGCGCGCCGGACTAAACAGGGTGTAGAGATGCGGGTTCATCCAACCTTAATACCGCATCGACGTTTAATCGCTAATGTTGATGGCGTTATGAATGCCGTGCTAGTGAAAGGCGATGCAGTAAATGCGACCTTGTATTATGGCGCCGGCGCAGGAGCGGAACCCACAGCGTCTTCTGTTATTGCTGACATTGTTGATTTAGCTCGTTTAGGCGAGGCCTCACAAGACCTACCCGCACTAGGTTTAGCGAGTCATGTCTTGACTGAAAAGGCTATTGTGCCGATTAATGATATTGAAAGCGCCTATTATTTGCGAGTAACGGTCGATGATAAACCAGGCGTACTATCGCATATTACACAAATCTTAAGTGATTCGGGTATAAGTCTTGACGCGGTATTACAAAAAGAATCTGAGCAGCATAAGGGCCACGGTTTGCCTGCGGGTCATGTTGCTGTCGTTTTGATCACCAATGTGATTCGAGAGGCAAGCTTTGCCGAAGCCGTCAATCATATTGAGTCGCTTGCATCGGTTATCGATAAAGTCACTTTTATTCGAGTTGAAAGTTTGTCCTAAGCGGCTTTATTATTCCTTTAGTGGGAATAGGCAACGTCAGCTAAGACTCATTGAGCTGATTATCCTGATGGTGAGTGAATTAAACAGTTAAATAGTTAAATCGTGATATAGAGAGTGACCGTGAAATACATAAGCACCCGAGGCGATGCACCATCGTTAAACTTCGAAGAAGTTTTGCTTACTGGTTTAGCTAGTGACGGAGGTCTCTATGTGCCAGCTGAATTGCCATCATTCAGCCCAGAAAAAATTGCTAGTTGGTCTGGCTTAGCTTATCACGAACTAGCTTATGAAATATTACTACCGTTTGTCAGTGATAGTATTCCCGCCGAAGATTTAAAAGCAATTTTAGCTCAAACCTATGCTGAATTTTCGCATCCAGCGATTGCGCCATTAGTGCAGTTAGATAGGAATGAATGGCTACTCGAATTATTTCAAGGGCCAACCTTAGCGTTTAAAGATTTTGCTTTGCAATTGCTGGGTCGCCTACTTGATTACGTTCTTAAACGTCGAAATCAACGTGTTGTGATTATGGGGGCTACGTCAGGTGATACCGGTTCTGCAGCGATAGAAGGTTGTCGTCGTTGTGACAATATTGATATTTTTATTCTGCATCCACACAATCGTGTGTCTGAAGTACAGCGTCGCCAAATGACGACTGTGCTAGAGGATAATATTCATAATATTGCTATCGAAGGTAACTTTGATGACTGCCAAGATATTGTTAAGGCGAGTTTTAGGGATCAGTCCTTTTTACCTGAGGGCGTGCAGTTAGTGGCAGTCAATTCTATTAACTGGGCCCGTATTATGGCGCAGATTGTTTATTATTTTTATGCCTCTTTATCGTTGGGTGCCGAGAAAAAGCCGATCGCATTTTCAGTGCCAACCGGTAATTTTGGTGATATCTTTGCAGGTTACTTAGCTAAAAAAATGGGCCTACCTGTTGGCCAGCTAGTGATTGCGACCAATAAAAATAATGTTTTGCACCGGGTCATGAGTGATGCTGTGTACGCCCGCACTGAGTTGTATCAAACCTTATCGCCCAGCATGGACATCAGTGTTTCGAGTAATTTCGAACGACTTATGTTTGATTTATACGAATCGGACGGAGCAAAAATCAATGCCTTAATGCAGCAGTTTAATAGTGAATCTATTACTTTAAATAAAGCGGCGATGAAAAAAGCCAGAGCGTTGTTCTCGAGCGCTTCTATCGACGATCAAGCGACCTGCAATATTATTGCTAATACCTATAACACCACGGGTTATTTGCTTGATCCCCATTCAGCTACTGGTGTGGGCGCTGCGCGTATCTGCAATAAAAATCCTGACCAGCCGATGGTTATTTTGGCCACTGCGCACCCAGCGAAATTTCCTACTGCGATTGAAAAAGCGGATATTAATATAAGTGCCACTGTACCCGCACATATGAGCGATCTTTTTGAGCGTGAAGAACGATTTACGGTATTATCGAATGATAAAGCTTCGGTTAATCAATTCATGATTGATCAGTTATAGTCCTGTGACCCCAGTTCTTCAGCGACAACCACAATATTCACTCGACGAAGTTGATTTTAAGACTGACTGCCCCCCATTGTTACGCCGCTTGTTTATTGCGCGAGGTGCTCGCTCGTCAGCCGATGTTGATGTGTCGATGACGGGTTTATTGGCGCCTGAATTATTGCAGGGGATTGATGCAGCGGTAGTAGAGCTTATCGCGGCGATAGAAAGCCAGTCACGTATTTTGATTGTTGGTGATTTTGATGTCGATGGTGCCAGCAGTTGTGCCTTAGCAGTTCGCGCGCTTGAGCAAATGGGTCATAGCAACGTCCGCTTTATTGTTCCCAATCGTTTTGAGTTTGGTTATGGTCTCACTCCTGAAATTGTTGCTGTCGCACAGCAGCAAAAGCCTGCTTTAATTATTACAGTTGATAATGGCATTGCCAGCGTCGACGGCGTTGCAGCCGCTAAAGCTGCGGGAATAAAAGTCATTATTACTGACCACCACTTGCCGGGTGCGGAATTGCCCGCTGCAGATGCTATCGTCAATCCTAATCAAACGGATTGCTCTTTTCCGAGCAAGCACTTGGCCGGTGTGGGAGTTATTTTTTATCTAATGTTGGCATTACGTTCTGCTTTACGTCAGCGTGATTGGTTTTCAGATCAGTTAAAAGAGCCGAACATGGCGCAGTTCTTAGACTTAGTGGCCTTAGGGACTGTCGCAGATGTGGTGTTACTAGATAAAAATAACCGTATTTTAGTCGAGCAAGGCTTGCGTCGCATTCGACGAGGGGAATGTTGCAAAGGTATTCAGGCATTGATAAAAGTAGCTAATCGCTCCGCAGCCAATCTTTCTGCCAGTGACATTGGATTTGCTTTAGGTCCACGACTGAATGCGGCCGGTCGACTCGATGACATCTCCATTGGTATTGCCTGCTTGCTCACCGATGATGCAGCCTTGGCTGATGATTTAGCCCAGAGTCTTGATGAGATTAATCTCGACCGACGACACATAGAGCAGGGCATGCAGCAGCAGGCAGAAACCGCTTTAGCGGCTATTGACGAGGCTGAGGATTTACCGATCGGCATGTGTCTGTTTAACGCTGATTGGCATCAAGGTGTGGTGGGTATTTTGGCCTCGCGGATTAAAGAGCAGCACCATCGTCCGGTGATTTGCTTTGCCTTAGCCAATGATGACCCTGACTGCGATGAATTAAAGGGCTCGGCTCGATCAATCAGCGGGTTTCATATTCGTGATGCACTTGAAGCGGTTGCCACCGAATGCCCTGGGCTAGTGACTAAGTTTGGCGGTCATGCGATGGCCGCTGGACTGAGTCTCAACCAAGCCGACTATAAAGCCTTTGCCGCCGCCTTTGATCGTGAAGCTCAAAAGCATTTAACAGAAGATGATTTACAAGCCTCGGTCTTAAGCGATGGACAGTTAGCCGGCAGTGAGATTTCACTTGCCAACGCCAAGCTAATTCACTCCGTCGTGCCATGGGGGCAGGGTTTTCCTGAGCCTTTATTTGATAATCAGTTTGTGGTGGTTCAACAACGGATTGTGGGTGACAAGCACTTAAAGTTGGTGCTCAGTTTAGTGGATGATCCACAACAGATGATTGATGCGATTGCCTTTAATATTGATCTTGACGCATGGCCCGACACGCAAGTAAGAACCATAACGGCGGCCTACCGATTAGACGTAAACCGCTTTCGCAATCAAGAAACCCTGCAGTTAATTATTCAGTATATCGAGAAAGTGAGTTAACCATGCAGACCATTACCCCAGGCATTTACCAACACTTTAAGGGCAATCTTTATCAAGTGATAGACATTGTCAGACACAGTGAGACCCAGGATGAAATGGTATTGTATAAGGCTTTGTACGGCGACTTTGGTTTATGGGTACGACCGCTAGTCATGTTTGCAGAGACCATAGAGTGTGAAGGAGAAGTTTTTGAACGCTTTCAGCGTTTGGCAGATTGACTATCGCAATTGTCGTTTAAAAAAGACAGCTACTTGGAATCAGTGAACATTCAAACAACCATGTTATTATTAAATAGCGCTTATGAGTAACCGTGATAACACCCCCAATGAAGCTGCGCCAGTCAATCCCGCTTATGGATCTGGTATGTTTCGCCGCAGGATAAGACTTACCTCTGGCGATGGCTGGGTGTTTGGCGAATTAGAGGACAGTAGTCATGCCTTTAGAGTGAAGATAGCGTTTGATAGTGAGCGAATTATTGATGTTACTCCAGAGACCATTCGCTATCCCATGACCACCTGTTCGACGGCGGGCCAACCCTTAAAAGCCATTATAGGAATGCCGCTTGGGTTATCTGCCAGCGAGCTAGCTAAGCAGTTAACGCCACGTTTACAATGCACGCACTTGTTTGATTTAAGTGTTTTAGCCTACCAACACATTCAACGCACAGTATCAGAGCGGCTCTACGATATTCAAATTCCTGATGAAACAGAAGCTAAACAACCGAGGCCTTTAGAGGTATTTCAAGACGGGCAGCGCGTGCTGAGTTGGATGGTCAAAGATTGGCAGATTTTTGAACCCACTGAGCTTGATGGTCACACCTTGCGATCGGGTTTTTCAAAATGGCTAGAGGCCTTGTACCCTGACGATGAACAACAAAAAGAATGGGCTTGGCTGGCGCAAAAAGGTTATTTGGTTTCTCAAGCGAGAATTTTTGATATTAACAAGCTGGGAGGCACGCGGAAATTTGTCGGTGATCATATGGTGGGTATTTGTCATACTTACAGTGAAGCACAAATTCACAATGCCGTGCATACGCACCGTTCATTTATTGATTTTACCGATAAGGCCGCAGAGCTTTTGGCGTTTAAACCTTTAGACAAGTGATGCGAATATAAGAAAATCAGGATTCATTAGGGATATTGTTGGTAGCGGGGGCTGGATTCGAACCAACGACCTTCGGGTTATGAGCCCGACGAGCTACCAGACTGCTCCACCCCGCATCAATATCACTTAGACATAGGACTAAAAACTTAACGTCATTAAAGCTAGTGGAAATGAGAAAAAAAACTCCGCTCCAAAGAGCACCTGGTATGAATCTTCATTCCCATATCTACTAGGCTTTTAATGACCTTTATCTGACCAGTGTCGCTCGATCAAAAAAGGCGGTGAATAATAGGTATTCTGATGTATAAGGTCAAGCGTTAGTGAATTTATGTTGTTTTTTTGGCCTTTCTGTCTAATTTATCCGCAGCATTTCTTGTATTTTTTGCCGCTACCGCAGCTGCAGGGGTCATTCCTGCCGATTTTTTCAGGGGCGATAGTTTGGCCATCGCAGAAAAACCAGCTGTTCTCGGTTCGTTTAAACTGAGAACGCTCGCAGTGGCGATGCTCGACCTCGTCGGCATCGGTATAATGCGCAATAAAGTCGACACTGCCAGTTTTGTCCTGCTCGGTACCGGCTTTTAGGCCGATGATGTTTAAACTGTGCCAGTGTGAACTTTCGGCCCACTTTTGGGTTGAATCGAAGTCAAACTCGTCGCGATTATCCGGGTGCAAAGAATCGTGTAGAAAATCTATCTCACCTGTAACATAGGCGCTGTAGCGTGCTCGCATAACCTGCTCAGCGGTTTTAGCTGAGGGCAGGTCATTAATAATTATTTGGCAACAATCTTTAAAAGAGAGCTGTTTTCCACAGTGACAATCACTCATAATAGGGTTCTCTAAATACGATGAATGGACCATTAGTGGTAATAACTTACGCAGCTATGACTAGCAGCTATTTTAATGAATTAGAATAATACCGCTCAACGCATGTTGTAGCCATAGGCGAACCCCTTCAATGACCGATTTCGATGCTATTCGACCCTACAATGATGAAGAATCGGTGGCCGCTATTCAGCGTATTATTGCCAGCGACGAATGCCTTAATTTGATGATAAGCATGAAGTTTCCGCGCTTAGCGACCTTTTTTTCGTGGTTAATTCGACCAGTGTTTCGAGTGAGCTTGTCGAGAAAAGCGAAAAATATTCACTCAGTGGCCGATTTTCAAAGAATAGTAGCCGGCTATTTGGATGCTATGTTGGCGGTTCAGGCCGATGGGGTCAATATTCATGGCCTGGAAAACATCGATTCTAAAAAACCTTGCCTTTTTATGAGTAATCATCGCGATATTGCCCTCGATCCAGCGTTAGTTAATTATGCTATGTACCAGAGTGGCGCCGATACGATTCGAATAGCGATAGGTGATAATTTACTGACCAAGCCGTTTGCCTCTGATCTAATGCGAACCAATAAAAGTTTTATTGTTAAGCGTTCGGTCAGTGGTCCGCGTGAGCTGCTCAAAACATTAAAAATTTTATCGACGTACATTTGGCATAGCCTCCACGTTGACTGCCAGTCTGTCTGGTTGGCGCATCGTGAAGGTCGAGCAAAAGACGGTATCGACAAAACCGATCCTGCGGTGATTAAAATGCTTACAATTGCAAAACCCAAAAGTATTTCGTTAACTGACTATATTCGCGAATTAAATATTGTGCCCGTGAGTATTTCTTATCAGTACGACCCTTGTGATGCCTTTAAAGCGCATGAGCTTACCACGATCGAGCATCAGGGCAGTTATACTAAGGCTGAGCATGAAGATATAAAAAGCATTGGTCACGGAATCGCAGGTTATAAAGGCCGTATTGATATTCGATTTTCACCCGCCTTAACTGGTGAGTATGAAACACCGGTCGACGTTGCTGATGCTTTAGACCAAGCGATCGTATCTAATTATCAACTTCAGTCAACGAATCTTATCGCTTATGAATTAGTCTATGGTAAGCCTGCTCTAGATTCCGCATTGGCATCGTTAGGTGTGCTTTTTGATGAGTTACCAGATACCAGTCCAATGGACCGTCAGGTTTTCCTTGATCGCATGGCGTCGATCAGCGAGAAGGACTCACTCAGAGTCCTTAATATGTATGCTAATCCCATAGTGAATCGATTGCGCTTATTAACTGCCGCAAAATAATCATTGACCTAGATTGATTGATATCTACTCATGCCGTTGAATGACGAAACCAAAACACTGATTCAAAAGACTTATTCGGCATGGCTGTCAGCCAATAGTTTTAAACCTCGCCGTGGTCAGCGCAATATGATTTCGGTTATTGCGAAAACTTTGGGTGCAGTGGTTTATGGCAGTGAAGGCGAAAGACGGCCGGATTATGATGAGCATGTTTGCATAGTTGAGGCTGGCACCGGTACTGGTAAAACCGTTGCCTATTCAATAGCGTCAATTATTCTGGCCAAAGCCTTGCAAAAAAAATTGGTGATCTCCACCGCAACTGTGACCTTACAAGAGCAATTAATTACACGTGATTTACCCAACCTTCAATCCACCAGTGAGCTTGAATTTTCCTTTGCCATTGCGAAGGGCAGGCAGCGTTATTTCTGTCACAGTAAGGCCTTGATGCGACTGAAGGATGCCGACCAAGCTTCGAGTGCGCAGGGTTTGTTTCCTGATGAAGAGGTACGCTTATCTAATCGCTCACTGGCCCAAGTGGCATTACTTGAGCAGGCTTTTTCTGCTTCAACTTGGGATGGCGATCGTGACAATTGGGACCAAACTATCTCACAGGAAGATTGGTCGCTTGTCGCTGCTGATAGGGCTAGCTGCAGTGGAAAAAAATGTCCTTATTATCAGGGCTGTGCCTTATTTAGTGCGCGAGACGAGGTTCGCAATGCTGATGTGCTGGTGGCTAACCATGATTTGGTTCTAGCCGATTTAGCCACCGGCGGCGGTAATGTTTTGCCAGAACCTCAGAATACTATCTACGTGTTCGACGAGGCACATCACCTACCTTCAAAGTCTCAAAATCACCTAAGCCGCCATATTTCCATCGATGCAGAGAGGCGACGTGTGGTAACGACGCAAAAAACCATGGCGAGAGTAAAAAAGTTATACCCTAAGCACACTGACTTGCATCGAACTATTAAGGCTGTGACTCAAATTGACGAAGCCCTGGATGCTTGTTTAGTCAATGTCTTGCCTTTACTTGATCAGGTTTTTCAGCATCAAGGCCACTTGTTGAATAGTTCTGATGAATTGCGTTTTAGTCACGGTGTCGTGCCACTGACGCTAAAGCCAGTTTTTCAAGAGCTGGGCCACTGCTTCAGCTTAAAAAGTGGAGTGTTGCAAAAGGCCTCAGACCATGTGTTAGCGACCTTCACAGATCAGCGCGACAATGAACAGGCCAATAAAGAAGCCTTGTATGGCGTGCTCGGCGAATTGATAAATGGCTGTGATTTAGCTCATTTACTTTGCTCTGACTATGCTTCAGAAGAGCATAAGACCACTATACCAACGGCACGTTGGTTGCATCAACTCAATTCAGATAGGGCGTTTGACGTCTCAATTTACACGGCGCCTTTATCCGCGGCCGATACCTTGAATCGCTTACTTTGGAAACATTGCTTTGCAGCTATTTTAACCTCTGCAACACTGGCAGCCCTAGGTCATTTTGATCATTTTATTCAGCAAATAGGAACGGGTGAGCCTGATCGTGCATTTAAAATTTTAGGTGACTTAAACTTTGCCGATTCGGTTTTCCATGTGCCTAAAATGCGCAGTGACCCAACGCAGACAGAGCTTCATACCGAAGAAATTATTCAATTATTACCGGGGTTATTAGCCGATGATGGTGGGACATTGGTGTTGTTTTCTTCGCGGCGTCAGTTGCAAGCCGTTTATGATGGTTTGGAAGACAGCCTTCGTCAATCAATTCTGCTTCAGGGTGAACGATCAAAACAATACTTGATACATCAGCATAAAGAGGCCGTTGATGCAGGGACTAACAGTGTGTTATTTGGTCTGGCTAGTTTCTCTGAAGGGCTTGACTTACCAGGAAATTATTGTAATCAAGTGATTATCGCTAAGTTGCCATTTGCTGTTCCCGATAGTCCGATTGACGAGGCTCTTGGAGAATGGGTAGAAAGTAAAGGGGGGAATTCATTTTGGGACATCTCTGTTCCTAATGCTTCTTTACGCTTGCTTCAAGCCTGTGGGCGCCTGCTTAGAGGTGAGTCTGATCAAGGTAGAGTGACACTGCTGGATCGAAGGATATTAACAAAAAGCTATGGAAAACAATTGCTTGCTTCATTGCCGCCGTTTGAAAGACAGTTAGATGCTTGATTACTAAATCGGCTAAGTCAATGATTTATAAGTTGATAAAGCGTTTTTGGTGATCCTAATTGTTTTGGAAGATGGCGGCGTATTTTTTTGAGATGAAATGGTCAATCTTTGATGGTTTTTTTACAAATAAAGCTTTCTTTTGTTTGTAAAATAGTCAATAATATCTTTAATTGGTAAATGACTTTTAATGATGCTTTAAAATCCTTGCTAGTCATTTTGCTATCACATCATGAGGTTTCCTGGTAGAGCCTCAATACTTTAAGAAGCCTATTGCGTTCAGCAATTTTCTTTCCGTATCTCTCTCTGCCAATACTTCATGAAGAATTTTTTGTTATAGATTTAAATCTGTAATTTAAGCTCAGTTTTTCCTACTGAGCGACAAGATGGGGTTTCCTGGTAGATCCCCCGTACATATACAATGCTTTATTTGCTTTAGGCAAAAGCTAAGTACGGTCCTACCTACCTGAAATACCATCCTTGAAAATTTATTAGCGGGCGTTAGCTCGTGTATGAAGGTTCGGCTTTGAACATGCCGAGCGACAAGATGGGGTTTCCTGGTAGATCCCCCGTACATATACAATGCTTTATTTGCTTTAGGCAAAAGCTAAGTACGGTCCTACCTACCTGAAATACCATCCTTGAAAATTTATTAGCGGGCGTTAGCTCATGTATGAAGGTTCGGCTTTGAACATGCCGAGCGACAAGATGGGGTTTCCTGGTAGATCCCCCGTAAATACACAATGCTTTATTTGCTTTAGGTAAAAGCTGTGTACGGTCCTGCTGCCTTGATAAAACTTTAAAAAATTGACCTGCTTTTGTTTTATTCATGAGTGGTTTTATTTTTTAAATGATTCACTCACGCCGCCTGAGTTACATTGAGTCTCTCCAGGGCTATGGGCAGTAAAACTCAGGCGGTGGAAGTGAGATGAATGGATTACATAGATAGTAAGGCGCTAACAGCTGCGGTGCTCGGTATGGACTGGGTATCGTTACAGTTAAACGTTGAACTGATCGTGGCCGCTTTAAATATTTGAAGCGGCTCGGCTAATAAAAATTGCAGTCAGATAGGACTGAATGAAACAAGACTCGAATATTGGAGGGTGTGATGGATAGAAGAGGTCTTTATTGATCTCAAATCTACATTAATTAAAGAGCAGCGTTAATTAGCTGACGAACTACATATAGGTAGCTTTTTATGAGCATATAAATTTTTGAAACATAAAAGATCTATTCACTATGGAGGCAGATTATTGCAGATATAGATCCTTAAACATTGCTGGCTAAGGCTTAACGGCCCTGACTGATGGCGCATTAACCGCTAAACAGGCGATTTTTTGACAAAAAAAAATCGTTTAGGCTGCCTTGTACCTGTTTTAACTTGACAAGTCATGTTAAAATTTTTGTGTGCACTATTTAAACAATATGAATTTGCGTCAAATTCTATTGTTTTAAATGAGCGCCGTAAAATGGCTATTTTTAATTTTGATAGAAAAAAAGTATATTTTTTTTCAGTAAGTTAAAAAAAAATATTGAATTTAAAAATTTAGTATGATAAATTAATCATCTGGATGTATATATACATTTAAATAGTAAGATTTACTGATACATATATGTCGCTATCTTAGTGCCATGAATTAATAAAGCTGGTTAGCGGTGATAAAGGGATTTATGTAGGGGGTAGTCACTGGACCGAGCAGCAGGAGAAAAAGAGATTATCTAGAAAGATGGTCATGCGGCCATAAACAGTTAATAGCATTACCCACGTCGGTTGAGCCTTATTGGGCTTCTCCAGGAGCCATGGGCAATAACGCTCAGCCGATGAGGGTAAGAGGTTTTTTAAATTACTGCTGCTGGTGGGAATGGGAACAAAGATTCATACCAGGTGCTCTTCGGAGCGGAGTGTTTGTTCTCATCTTCACCAGTAACGGTAAAGCCTAGACATCTTTTATAAGTCGGGACTGTGTAATAGTCGAAATTAATGATTTTTTAAACTGGAGAACATAACGATGATAAATAAAAAACTGGGGAACATAACGATGATTAATAAAAAAATAGGCACCTTAGCTGCAGCTGTTTTAGCAGCCTCAAGCGCTCAAGCTGCTTTTGAAGTTGCATTTGTCGCTGTTGATGGTGACGGTACTACTTATGTCCATGACATGGGTGATTACTCAAACATCGCGCCATCATCTATTACTACCACTTTTGCAGCAGAGTCAACTTTTGATTCTTCTAACTACTCTTGGACAATAGTT
>JAYYUJ010000018.1:0-128576 GCA_036344075.1 Pseudomonadota bacterium | reverse complement strand
CACCCGATCTAACAATCCCGACAACTGGTTTGACTTCATTGGTAATGATGGCGCCAAGATCAACAATGAACTAATTTACAATAATAATAATTGCTCCGGATATAGCACTGGAGATCCAAATATTCCTGGAGTGTGCGAGCTTACTATACCAACCTTTTACTCACCCGGTACATTCCAATTTGAGGACGAGGAAGCTCTTGCATTCGAATTAGGACTGAAAGCCCGTATAGCAGATAGAGCTGAGGTTAACATGGCCTACTTTTATACTGATATCGAAGACTTACAACTTAGTATATTTGATGGTGGTGTTGGCTTTAATGTTTCAAATGCAGGTCTTGCCGTTACACAGGGGCTAGAAATTGAGGGTAGAATATTTCTGACAGAACACTGGTTCATGAATGCCAGTCTGGCATGGATGGAGTTTGAATATAAAGACTATAAAGATGGGTTGTGTACATCGACACAAAAAATGACAATCTATGCGCTAGAAAAAGAGAGGCTGGCTAATAATCCTACTGGAGATTCTATAACAAGCTTTGAGAACTGCTCAATTTTCATAACAGAAGTGCCTGGGTCAAACACTCAAATTCGAACGCCACTAGCCGACCTAACAGGTGAAACTAATCAGTACGTATCAGATTATTCAGGCTCAATATCTATCGAGTATCAAAATAATATCAATGATAAATTACTTTTCAAAGGCGGGTTGGATTTTAATTTTACTGATGACTACAATCCGGCACAAAACCTAGACCCGGAATTACAACAAAAAAGTTATAGAACATTCAACATAAGGTTAGCGATCATTGATGATGCTAATGATCAATGGGAGGTAGCAGTTATGGGTCGAAATATCACCGACGAAAAAATTGTTGGCTACGCAAATGATGTTCCGTTGTCCTCAGGATTATTTGGAACAAAAACATCTTACGGCTTTATTCAAAGACCAGAATCATGGGCCCTACAAGCA
Source organism: Pseudomonadota bacterium (assembly GCA_036344075.1). Classification (GTDB taxonomy): domain Bacteria; phylum Pseudomonadota; class Gammaproteobacteria; order Pseudomonadales; family UBA7434; genus UBA7434. The sequence goes on along the minus strand of JAYYUJ010000018.1, from coordinate 127,606 downwards.
AAATACAACTTTTAAATATAGATTTAAAACAAACAATAAAAAGCCCCCTTAGTCCTCTAAGGGGGCTTTTTATCTTAATTACCATTCTACAGGCTAAAAATTAAACCTAATATTTTTCATTAGAAAAAACTATAAAGGTACTACGTTTTCAGCTTGCGGGCCTTTCTGACCGGTAGTGATAGTGAATTCTACTTTTTGACCATCAACTAAAGATTTAAAACCCTCAGCTTGAATTGCACTGAAGTGAACAAAAACGTCTGGCCCAGACTCTTGTTCAATAAATCCGAATCCTTTAGATTCATTAAACCACTTAACTGTTCCGCTGACTACATCTGACATGGTGTTTCCTCATTAATACATTTTTTTACTGTTATGTTTAGCCTTAAAAAAGCTTTAATAACACTACTGATTTTAGATGCCTAAGCCATAAGGCCCAAGCGGCTTCGCTATCACTTTTTTCTAAAGTCTTAATCAGTACGAGCTAAACGCGGGGCGAAAAAAACGTCGAAAGGATTACAAACCATGAAAACTGTTTAAGCTATACACACTATACGACAGTTTTTCAAAGGGTCAAGTATGAAAACATTAAAAAAACCGAATATATACGCTTATTGAACAAAAATGGTTCATTTTTTTTATTATTTTACCTAAATTAGCCATATTCAACGTAAGATACCGTCAAATATGGCCGTTTAACTTTTATTGTGGCGGGACAGAAAAGCCGTCTAGCACCGGTGTATAGCCCTCACCAAATTCACTTTCTAGACTACTGTGTAGGCCATCTAGGGTCCATTTTTGCTCGCCTTCTGGGTTGATATGCGCTTCACCGAATTCAGGTCGCTTTAACCGGTTAACCTGATTGCCCCAAACCACAAACACTTCGCCAGCGATATGGCCTGCCTCAGGCGATGCTAGATAGCCAACCAGTGGCGCAACATTCGCAGGGTCAAAAGCATGGAAGCCCTCTTCTGGAGGGGCAAACATCGCCGCTGTTGGCCCTTGCATGGTCATATCAGTCGATGCTCGAGGCATGATGACATTACAAGGAATACCGTAGCGAATCATTAGCTGCGCAGTACCCATCGTCATCGCTACAATACCGGCCTTAGCGGCCGAGTAGTTGGGCTGGCCGACTGAGCCAAAAATCGCGGCCTCAGAGGCCGTGCTAATCATTCGGCCGTAGACTTGCTCACCCGCCTTAGCTTTGCCACGCCAATACGCCGCTACATTACGCATATTAACGAAATGACCACGTAAGTGAACTCTTACCACGCTATCGAACTCGTCGTCACTCATGCCAAAGATGGTTTTGTCGCGGCAGTAGCCTGCGTTATTGATCATGATATTAATATCGCCGTAAGTCTCTAACGCAACCCTCATTAAGTTGTCTGCATCGGCAGTTTCAGCACAGTCACCGAATACCGCGATGGCGTCGCCACCAGCTGCTTTAATTTCATCAACCGTGTCATGCGCAGCCTGCTCGGCATCAGGACGATTGATGTCGTTAATCACTACACGTGCCCCTTGGCTGGCGAGTTGAATCGCTTCCTCCCGACCTAGGCCTCGGCCAGCACCCGTAATCAGTGCAACCTTGCCTTCAAGATTTCCTGTATTTGCTTCAGACATTTTATGCTCCCAAAAATAATAAAACTGGCCGTTAATGCGCACTAAAAACAACCATTCTGTTAGTGATAAGTATAAGCTTTTTTACAGCCGTTCGATAATCGTGCCTGTGCCGATTGCCGAACCACAGCACATAGCGATTAATGCCGTATTTTTATCTTGTCGCTCTAACTCATGGAGAGCCGTACAAATTAAACGCGCACCGGTTGAACCGACCGGATGGCCGATCGCGATGGCGCCACCGTTGACGTTTACTTTACTCATATCGGCATCAAACACCTGCGCCCATGACAAGACAACCGCGGCAAACGCTTCATTGATTTCAAATAAATCAATGTCGCTCATATTCATGCCAGTCTTTTTAAACATGTGCTGAGTCGCATCCACTGGGCCATCTAATAAATAGTAAGGATCGGTGCCCACCGTGCAATCAGTAATAATCCGAGCACGTGGCTTAAAGCCTCGAGCCTTAGCTTCTTCAGCGCTCATCCACAATACTGCGGCAGAACCGTCGGAAATTTGAGAGGCATTACCGGCGGTATGAATACCACCCTCTAAAATAGGCTTTAATTGCGATAAACCTTCTATGGTTGTGTCACGCAAACCTTGATCACGACTGACAGTCTTTGTCTCGTCAGTGGGCGTGCCATCATCAGCAAAACACGGTGCATCGACTGGACAGATTTGACTATCGAAGCGACCCTCGTCCCAGGCCACTTTGGCTTTTTGCTGTGAGCTTAAGGCAAACTCATCGACCATTTGACGCGTTAATCCTCGATTTTTAGCGATGCGCTCAACCATCGTAAATTGATCTGGTGCCGTATCCCATGGCCAATTAGGCGGCTGATAATAACCGGGTCCATTATAAACATTTTGGCCTAAACCAACGCGACTCATGGCTTCAACACCGCAGCCAATGCCAATATCAATCCGACCCGTTTGCACCATAGCAGCAATCGCATGGTTGGTTGTTTGCGCAGAGCCGCATTGATTATCAAAAGTGGTGCCACCTGCGGTATAATCTTTACCCAGGGAAAGCCAGGCATTGCGAGCAATATTCCCCGCTTGCTCGCCAGCTTGAGTCACGCAGCCTCCGGCCACGTAATCCACATCACTATAATCTATTCCTGATCGCTTTACTAAGGCATCTAATGACAAAGCTAGCAAATCAACGGCATGAAAGCCATGCAAATCACCCACAATGGGTTTGCCTCGACTAATGGGGGTTCTAACGGCTTCTACGATAACGGCTTCTGACATGATATTCCTCGCCTCTTTGGACTCATTTATAGTGATTGTGTTTTTCTACTTCTTACATAAGGACCATGGTTAATTCATAAATTAATGCTGGCCGCTCCTCACCAACAACATGTACATGTTGCTCAAGCGTAATGCGTGTATTTTTTTCGGTAACCTCGATTGCTTTAATCCGGCTACGGGAATGGATAGTGCTGCCCACTGTAACCGCACCCGAAAAACGTAAGCGGTCAGAGCCGTAGTTCATCATAAAACTATAACCGCTAATATCACCTATCAAACTCTTTTCATTCGGCATTTTCGGCAGCAGTGACAGGATTAAAAAACCATGGGCAATGGTGCAACCGTAGGGGCTTTCTTTCGCACATCGCTCTTCGTCGACATGCATCCACATATCATCACCAGTCATTTCAGCAAAATCACTAATTAATTGTTGGTCGATGGTAAAGCTGCCACTCCAATCACCGAAGTCACTAGTAACCAAGCTTTGCAGCGCGTCGTTATCTTTAAAATCGATTGTCATAATGAACCCTCTGACTTAATCATATACGGAGCTATTTTGTTGTCGATCTACTATTATCTATCAAGCTAGTATTCTCTAATCATTTAAACAGAATGCTTCTAGCCATCGCCGTTTGCTGTATTTTTATGTGTTTCATTCTGTTCATGATTTTCAGCTTCGGCTTGTACTTTTTGTAAATAATCTTTCGGCATACGAATAAATAATCCTTCGCAGCTCGCGGTTAATGTATCACCGACATACATCTCACCTCGTAGAATATTTTTTCTTCCCTCAACGCGATGAACCCTTCCATAAAGACGTAATTCCTGTGCCAGTGGTGTTGGCTTTATGTAACGCACTGACAGCGTGCCGGTAAATCCAGGCTGATCTGTTAACTTTTGGCCCATGCCTAAAAAGTCATCGAACAAAGCCGCGACAAATCCACCGTGGACAAAACCGGGCGGACCTTCAAACTGCCAGCCCATCGTCACTTTGCCATGCACTTCGTCACCCGCGATCCAAAGGTGCAAAGGCGCCGTAATCGGATTACATAAACCAGTGATGGAACTGATCTCATGACTGACAATACTACCCTCTTGAAAGTGATCTTGATCAGGGTCCATGTGCGCTAATTTACCCAACCGCTGCGGTGTTTCCGCTAAACGATCGGCCTGCTCATTGATTAACGCGGTCATTGCCTCTAAGGTATTGATGTCGGCAGAACTAGTCACGGCCAACTCATTGATTCGTCTTAAAGCTGTACCTAAATCGCGTCGAGCGGCCCATTCCGGCGTCGGCGCTACTGGCGGCTCTTCATGATCATAAGGGCCTAAATAAATTGCCATAAAATCTCACTGCTTTTCGGAAGTGCAACGGTTAGATCCAAAAAATATTCACTATCTTGCACCTGTCAAGATGTTCTCCATGATAGACTAAAAATGACCAAGATCGATTGATCAAACTTAAGGCTGGACGGCATTATCAACCTCACTCTCCTAATAAAAACATCGAATAATAAGCCAATTTTTATGAGAGAATACTGTGTCAATAATTTAATTATCGAATAATATTATCGTCAACCACAATTCGTTGACAATGACCGCTTCAGCCAATCACTCAAAGTAGCGACTGGTTGGCTCAAAAGGGTCAATAAAATGAACATAATTCAGATATCAGCACTCGTTTGTCAAATGACAAAGCATCTATAACCAGGCATTAAGTAACCTAAAGGAGTAAACCCTTGGCCCAATATCACAGCATTATCGATATGATCGGCAACACACCTCTGGTGCGATTGGAGCAAGCCTCGGAGCTGACCGGCTGTGAAATTCTCGGAAAGGCTGAATTTTTAAATCCCGGCGGTTCAATCAAGGACCGAACAGCCCTAGGAATCATTCGCGACGCTGAACAATCAGGCGCACTCAAGCCTGGGGGCACTATTGTCGAGGGTACCGCAGGCAACACGGGTATTGGCTTAACCATTTTAGCAAATGCGCTGGGTTACAAGAGTGTGGTCGTGATGCCCATGACGCAGAGTAAAGAAAAGATTGACTCGCTAGAATTATTTGGCGCCGAATTGCACCTCGTCCCGGCTGCTGCCTACAACAACCCTAACCACTATACACATACTGCTAGCAGGTTGGCAGAAGATCTCAATAAAGACAAACCTGCAGGAGCGATCTGGGCCAACCAATTCGGTAACACGGCAAATCGTGATATTCACTATGCCACAACGGGTGAGGAGATTTGGCAGCAAACAAATGGGCGGGTTGATGGTTTTATATGTGCAGCAGGTACCGGCGGCACGTTAGCAGGCGTCGCCAAAAAACTTCGCGAACATCGAAAAGATGTCCATATTGGTATTGCAGATCCAATGGGCTCATCGTTATATGAGTATTTTAAGCATGGTGAATTAAAAGCTGAGGGAAGCTCAATCACAGAAGGGATTGGGATTAGTCACGTGACTAATAACCTGGGTGAAACGGATATAGATCACGCCTACCAAATTGCTGATCAAGAGGCCCTTCCCCTAGTATTTGATCTATTAGCGAACGAAGGGCTTTGCTTGGGAGGTTCTTCGGGGATCAATATAGCTGGCGCTATTGAGCTAGCAAAAACGCTGGGGCCTGGCCACACGATAGTCACAATACTTTGTGACTATGGCACTCGCTATCAGAGTAAATTATTTAACCCTGTGTTTTTAGAAAATAAAGGTTTACCCGTGCCTGAGTGGTTGAAAATAGGATAGGGCTTTCATCTCCTGTAACTAAAACTCATAGGCGATTCTGGCAAAGGTTTCGGTATCTAAGTGATCCTTTCCTAAAGGTACCTGCTCCGTGTACTTAGCGTCCATACCGACATTGAGGGCAATACTCGATATCAACTGTGATTTAATATTAATTCCTAATCGACTAATAGTATTTTTATCACCACTTTCAATATTAAAGTATTGCGAGAATGTCGCCGTTTCGCTCATTTTCCATTGATAGTATTCACCAACACGCAACGTCCATTCTTTTTCATTAGATTGTGTTTCAAATCCATTCACGCGATAACCCGGGCCGAATTCCAGGCGCAAGTCATGCTCGCTTGTTTCAATTATCTGCTGACCATAACCCAAACCAATACTAGTCTGATAATCAAAACCACTAAATCGATCATCCTCACTGACCAACAACACGAAGAGAGATTTGCCTTCAGGAAGCTTTTTATCTGCCTGAAAGTCAATACTATATTTCTCGGCACTTGTCTCCCGATTGCTAGAACTAGATAAAGTGGCCAACGTGCTTTTATAAGTCCATTTTGTCATATCTTTTAAAAAGGTTAACTGGCTATTTATCGTCTGGCCTTGCGAGTTACCAGATGTGCTTAATAAACCGAATTCCACCGCTATGGAATCAGAATGAGCATGCATAGAAATGAGTAACATTATAGGGAAGAATATTCGCATGTGTAATTGGTTCTATTCTAGAACAAGCCAGGCAATGAATCGACTAAGCAAACCCAGACCGACAACAACGGAAATTAACATAAACATCATGAGACTAACACTAAAGGGTTTTCTTTCCACGGAGTGGATAGGTGCAGATAGATATTTTTCAACACGTGCTAGATCTTGTTCTGAAAGCTGGGCCTGATCAAACTCAACAGAGTCGGCATCCTGCAATGCCTTTTCTATATTTGAAATTGTCTTCTGAGGGGTAAAACTTTGGTCTTTGCTCATATCTAATTACCTAAAGGCTGAATAATTCAAACACTATAATTTAAGACTCTGCCTCTTCAAGGAGAGTCGGTATATCAATATATACGGCTGTACTCTCTGTATCGATCGTTGCTAAGAAAGGTATTTCAGCCACAAGTGGCGCAGCTATTTTTTTCTTCAAAGTTGCAATATTTTCATGGCTATAGGGCATATCCGATGAAAGATGATTTGCCACCCATCCAGCCAGCTTCAGGCCACTTGCTTGAATAGCTGCAACTGTTAACAGTGCATGATTAAGACACCCTAACTTTAGACCAACCACAAGAATTATCTCACACCCCAATGGTTCGGCTAGATCAGCAACCGTCTTTTGATCATTGAGAGGCACTAACCAACCACCAGCGCCCTCTACAACTACAATATCAGCCGGCGAATCAATAACTGGCCTGCAATGCTCAATACACTCAGAAAAACAAATTTCTCGCCCCTCATTCGCCGCTGCTATGTGAGGAGCTATCGCTTCCTTAAAAAGATAGGGGTTGACGTCCTCATAACTATTCTTTTGGCTAGCGGCGGCTTGCAGCATCAGTGCATCCTCATTAAAAAATCCATCCTCCATATAAACGCCTCCTGCCGCAACCGGTTTGAGTGCCGCAGTTAAAAATCCTGCATCCGAGCATGCTTTTAATAATGCTGTGGCAAAAACTGTCTTTCCTGAATCGGTATCAGTGCCCGTAATAAACCATCGCTTCTTTGTCACTCTGATAATTTCCTTAATAAACTAAAAGTCTTCTAGGATCGCTTAGTAAGTTCTAAATATACAACCCGATAAGTTAATGGGTATTGATTTTTATTGGTCTTAAAACCTTCATAGGCTTGAGAAAATCTTTTATATTTATTCTTACCCAACAAACCCTGCGCGCGCTGGGGATTCATATTATGCGCGCCAATTTTTTTTACGCTTTTAAGTAAGTCTCTTAAATCATCAAAATATTGAACCTCGTCAACCTCATAAGAATTATCTAAGACCAATCCAGCCTGCTCATAACCCTGTTGTAATTTTGATAAGCTCTCAAATCGATTCACATGAACGCCAGTATCTACCATAGACCAAGCATATTTTAGCTCAAATAAAGTGCCTTGAATTAACGTACTTAAAAAAGCCTTTCCTCCGATAACCAGGGTCCTAGCGCATTCATTAAAAAAATCATCGACATCATCACACCACTGGGCCGATAAGTTCGAAAAAATCAGATCAACACTAGATTTTTTTATTGGCAAATTTTCAATATCGCCTTGAACTCGTAAAGTCTTTATAGGTAATTTTTTTTCGGGTGATTCTACAGCTTGAAATCTTTTTGAGTAAGCAAGCATAGCGCCAGAAATATCAAGCTCAAAAATTTGAGCGGCGGGATAATTATCACGTAGTGAGCCAGAGTGAAAACCAGTACCTGAACCCAAATCAACTAACCGATTGATTTCTTTATTGGGTAATAACTCCAGCAGTTTTAATCCCGTTTCATGCTGGAATTTAGCCAGCTCATCATAGCCTTTGGCAGCTATAGAGAAAGAATCAGCAATCGACTCCTTATCAATTTTCTGATCTTGTAGGGCCTGCGATAGAAACTGGCCCGTATCTAATTGCCACTTCTCTGACTCTGATATAAACGGTAGGTGGGCTGAGCCAGTAAAAATTTGATAGTCATGGTGCTTATGATTTTCAGCTATTAATCTACACGAAGAAATCGGCACAAGACTGTCATATTTGCCAAACTGATGAATCACGGGTATCGATAAGTTTTGCCAGCAATCGTATAAATCAAAATTTTCGAGGGCAGATAAACCAAGTTCAAGTCCGTCTATCGAAAATTCAACTCCATCTATAAGTGATCTTATGCGCCGGCAGTCATGCTTTGCAGTATCAATACCCTGGGTCTGCATCACCTGAAAACGATTTATTTGGCTCTGTAAAGATGCTGAGGATAACGCATCTCTAAAAGTTGAAAAATCTGTTATCGACATGGCACATGGCCATTCAGGTTTAACAAGGAATGATTGATTTGTTGCAACCGTGACTAATGCTGTTACCCTTTTTTCTAACTCTTGTGCTAAGAGAGACCCAATCACACCGCCTAAGGACCAACCAATGACTGAAAAATTTTCAACAGGCATCCGCATCTTTATTTCATAAACAAAGTTATTGATAGAACTGAGACTAAGTTCTGCGTGTTCTCCATGCCCAGGGAGGTCAACAGTTAAAAGATTAAATGATAAGGCAAGCTTTTCAGTCGAGTTAGTCCATATGCCACTGCTTGATCCCCATCCATGAATCAAGAGGATAGAGGGACGTCCCTCATCATAACTATTAAGATAGCTAATCTTTAATTCACTTTGGCCATCATGGTTTAAAACCTTTTGATTCATCATGACTGACAATCTTCAAGTATCTGGATTAATTGATCCAGCTGTGAAAAAGTGTGGTCCGCCGACAAGGTAATACGCAACCGCGCAGATCCTACCGGAACTGTCGGCGGGCGGATAGCTGAGATCATCATACCCTCTTTCATTAATCTCTCACTTAGGGCTAACGCACGTGAATTGTCACCAACAACTAACGCCTGTATCGCAGAAGAAGACGGTAGGAATTGAAAATGCAAGTCAGCAGTTTTTTCCTTAAAGTGATCGATAAGCGCTCTTAAGTGCTTTCTTCTTTGCGGCTCATCTTTAATAACCTTTAAAGATTGAATAATTGCTGCTGCACATGCTGGTGGTAAAGCCGTCGTGTAAATATAGCTTCGAGAGGACTGAATGAGGCTCTCGATCAAGGCATTACTCCCGGCAACAAACGCGCCTGCTACTCCAACAGCCTTGCCTAGAGTACCCATTAGTATGGGTAAATCTTGTTGACCTAAATGGAAATGTTCGCTAATGCCTGCACCATTCTGACCAAGCCATCCAAACCCATGCGCATCATCAACCATCAATGCGGCATTATAATCATTACAGATACTTGATATTTGATTGAGCGGCAACATATCACCATCCATACTAAAGACGCCATCAACAGCCAATATTTTTCGAGGACAATCGATCGACTTCTCTAGTTGTGCCCGAAGGTGATCCAAATCGTTATGCTTAAAGCGTAGAAATTTTGCGCCACTTAATTGAGCGCCATCTATCAGAGAGGCGTGGTTAAGCTTATCCTGAACAACCGCATCACCCTTTGATAAAAGGCCACTCAAAATACCAAGATTAGCCATATAGCCAGAGGAGAATACAAGCGCCCTGTCCCTACCGGTAAATTTTGCAAGTGCCTTTTCAAGATCATGATGAGGCTGTTGATGGCCGACAATTAGATGAGAGGCACCAGCACCGACCCCATACTCCTTGATGGCAGTTTGGAAGCTGGATATTACGTCCGGATGATTTGCTAAACCGAGATAGTCATTGCTTGAAAAGTTAATGTAATCACGTCCCTCGATACTTATGACAGCTCCCTGTGGAGAATCAATTGTATTTCTATGGCGGTATAGATTATCTTCCTCTCGCTTAGCCAAGGACGTAGTTAAATTATCTATCCAACGAGTCATTGATTAACCTGATAGGACTAAAAGGGGCTGAATGCCTAATTTGATGCAGCGTTGTAGAATAAGTCAGATCTATCCTTGGCCGACTCTTCTGCTAGTTGCTTTAGATCAATCTGCTTACCCTCGGGCGATATACCTAGACGCTCAAATAAGTCGAGATCCTTATTAGCTTCGGGGTTTGGTGTGGTTAATAGTTTCTCACCATAGAATATTGAGTTGGCGCCTGCAAAATAAACGAGTGCGTGCATTTCCTCATTCATCGTCTCTCGACCGGCAGATAAGCGGACGTAGGATTTTGGCATCATGATTCGAGCTACGGCAATAGTTCGGATAAAATCGAAGTTATCGAAATCTTCCTCATTAGCCATGGGCGTACCTTCAACGCGCACCAATCTGTTAATGGGTACACTCTGGGGGTGCTTAGGCATATTGGCCAACTCAATTAATAGGTCTACCCGATCATTAATCGACTCCCCCATCCCGACGATGCCACCTGAACAGACGTTAATGCCGGCTTCTCTGACATGATGCAGAGTATCTAAACGATCCTGATATGTTCGGGTAGTAATAATATCGCCATAGTACTCCGGTGATGTGTCTAGGTTATGGTTGTAGTAATCGAGCCCTGCTTCTGATAACGCTGAGGCTTGATGAGGTTTTAGCATGCCCAGTGTCATACACGTCTCAAGGCCCATTGCCTTCACGCCCTCAACCATCGCAAGGACCTTAGGCATATCCCTGTCTTTAGGTGAGCGCCATGCAGCGCCCATGCAAAAACGAGTTGAGCCAGCAGCCTTAGCGGCGCTAGCCTCTTTCAAAACTTTTTCGACTTCCATCAATTGTTCGACTTCAAGCCCAGTGTCATAACGAGTGCTCTGTGGGCAGTACTTACAGTCCTCTGGACACGCACCCGTCTTGATAGATAGCAAGGTGCTCACTTGTATTTCATTCGGGTCGAAGTTAACGCGATGAATAGACTGCGCCTTGAAAAGTAAATCGTTGAATGGCATAGCAAAGAGCTCGGCAACTTCTGATCGACACCAGTCATATCTCAAAGCTGGAATTGATGGCTGCGCTACGGCAAGGGAAGCGTTATTTTCGGACATCGACGGTATACCTTATCTATTGAATGGTTAATTAACTCGGCTATTTTGGGCTATTTACTGGCTGATGAGTGAATGTGGGACAATATTACGTGCCTACGATATGCTGTCAACCGCATTTTTGCTATCAAGTTTACAAAGTATTGGAATATTTTTCAAACTACTGATTTTATTGGCATTAAAATCTTATCTCAGACTACCCCTTTCTATAATAAAAGTCATTGAATCGACGTATTAACCGAGTTAATTTAGAATGTCCTAAAAATTATGCTCAATATGACTCTTAAAAATAATATTCTAAGTATTTTACTGATGGTGTTAACCATTGGGATGGCTTATTTTTCCTGGCTATTATTAAAATCCGATACCTCTGGTAGAGATATTGAAAAGAAGCCTGACAATCGAAAAATTAATATAGCGGTTGCTGCAAACTATAAACAAATATTATCTAATTCGATCGATAAATATTCGCTGGATAATGAAATAACGAAAGACTTCACCATAAATATAATTAGTGGTTCTACTGGCGGCCTATTTACACAAATTAAAAATGGAGCGCCGTTTGATCTATTTCTAGCAGCTGATATGGAGCGGCCACAAGCGCTAGTTCAAGCAAATTTAACCATTGAGGACACGCCATATATTTATACTACTGGCAAGCTGGCGATTGCATATCGATCAGTAAATAGTAAAGAAGATAATTGTGAAGGAAATGATCTTAATCAGGACGAGCTCGATCAACTAATCGATCACTTATTAAAAGAAGGTGAAGACAGTAAGACTATTGTTATCGCCAACCCAATCACTGCACCTTACGGAAAGGCCGCTGAAAGAGTTTTAGAAAAATCAAAAAGCATAGAAGGAAATAGGATTAAAATTATTCGCGGGAAGGATATCATTCACGCACAGCAAATATTATTGAGTGGACATGCGGATATGGCTTTTCTTGCCTCCCACATGGATAAAGAGATAAATCAAAGCGGGGTTTCATATTGCTCAATTGATCGGTCATTGTACCCACCGATTCAGCAGGGCATGGTATCGATAAAATATAAAAACATGAATAGTCCAAGTCAATTAATCATGAATCAAATAATTACCCATATTAAAAATATATCTGACAAAATATAAATATGCTTTTAGAAAGTTCTGACATCACGGCAATTTTCATTACGCTGCAGTTAGCCGGTGTTAGTACGATCATTCTATTATTAATTGGGTTACCATTAGCTTGGTGGTTAGCTAGAACTCCTCACCGTGCCAAAACGCTTATTGAGACATTCATAGCAATGCCCCTCATCCTGCCTCCCACCGTTATTGGCTTCTACCTTCTCCTCGCCTTTGCTCCTAATAATATACTCTCTCAGGTCTGGGAAAACGTATTTAGCAACTCACTTGCATTCAGCTTTAGTGGACTGGTTATTGGGTCAGTCATATACTCCCTTCCCTTTGTAGTCCAGCCTATGCAAAGTGCCTATGAGCGGATCCCCGACCTAACCTTGAAAACCGCCGCTTCTCTTGGAGCGAGTAAATTTGATCAATCCCTAAGTATTATTTTACCAATGACAAAGCGAGCAACAGCTGCATCAGCAGCCTTAGCCTTTGCTCACACGATAGGTGAATTTGGCATCGTGCTTATGATTGGAGGAAACATCCCTGGAGAGACGCAAGTAGTAAGTATTGCTTTATTTGAACATGTTGAATCAATGGCGTATGAAGAAGCGCATAATTTAGCGCTTTTATTACTGATATTCTCTTTTACTACCCTAATTATGATAAATATTCTTAGCGGTAAGACTAAGCCAAGGGTACGGCATGCTTGAATGTGATTTCAAAACGAGGCTCGGTGATTTTTCACTTCAACTTAAGTTTTCATTACCTAGCGATGGCATCACTGTTATTTTTGGCCAATCTGGCAGCGGCAAAAGCAGTCTATTAAATATGATTGCAGGGTTTGATCAGCCAACTGAGTATGGAAGCATTTACTTTAACAATCAAAACTGGTTAGCTCTATCTCCTAGCGGCCAGATCAAAAACACGCCTATTCAACAACGAAAAATAGCTTACGTTACCCAAGCACCCTGCTTATTTGAACATTTATCTATAAAGCAAAACCTTCAATATGCGATTAATCGACAACATCAAAATACAGTCAATGACCAAGATAGCTATCCATCACTTACAGATATCAGCCAATATTTTAATATTAATTACCTATGGGAAAAGTTTCCTGAGCAATTATCTGGTGGAGAAAAGCAAAGAGTGGCTATTGCTAGAGCAATTTTATCTGCGCCACAGTTGATTTTATTTGATGAACCTCTAAATGGTTTAGATGAAAATCACCGCGAGCAAATATTAGGCCACCTAGAGAAGCTTCAACAAAAAATTTCATTGCCAATCCTGTATGTCACACATAATATGGAAGAACTTATGCGTCTCGCGGATCGGGTGCTTGTATTAGAGCAAGGTTCACTGTTGGCACTCAAAAACATTAGTGACATCCTTTCTGACTTAGCCCTACCTTTTAGTCAACATCATCAAGCAGGTGTTGTAATATCTGCAAAGGTTCATTCTTTCGATGAAATTAACCATCTCATTGAATTAGATATGGGTGATAATCAATTTTTGTGGGTAACTGGCTCATCAACTAGTCATTTAGCGGATGAAGAAATTCGTCTACGTGTTTATGCAAAAGACATTAGTCTAACTCGCGAACCGGATCAAGATTCCAGTATTCTAAACATCATCCCTGTCAAAATTATTAGCATCTCTGAATCAGAATCTGGCCAATCGATTATTAAATTGAACTGTCGTCAGCAAAATTTTTTAGCAAGGCTAACAAATAAATCTATCCAGAAGCTCTCACTAAAGATTGGCGATGAAGTTTTTGCGCAAATCAAAGGGATTGCTATACTAGGCTCCAGAATCTAACCCCCTTCTTTTTGACAGCTTGGACTTAACTATTTAAATGGAAATAATATACAACCTAGCTCGATCCATCTTCATCACGACTCTGATGGCATTGAGTATAATTTTCATCAGCATATTCACGATTTATTATATTACCTTAGACACCGAGCCGAAGCTCAGTAGCTTTGAGTCAATAACCTTAAACGACATCAAACGAGTTAAAGACATTGCCCAACAACTGACTGGTAATATGCAAAAAGAATCAAGCGAGCAACAGATCATCCTCTCTGAACGCGATATCAACCTAGCAATCGGTCATTTTGGGCCAAGCTTCTTTGAAATTCCTGACTCAGTCTATGCCAAGATTAATTTATCAAGCTTAAGACAAAATCTGCAATTGACCATGCCCGTGGACTACTTACTTACATTAGGAAAAACTCAGCTAGAAGAACGATACAATAACCTATTAACTTGGTTAAGCGATCGGACAAGCCATCTTCTCAAAAACAAGTGGGTAAATATAGAGTGGGATATAGCAACGGACAATATGGCCGAAAAGGGTTACTGGTTAAGTCCTGGGCAACTTCGTATCGGCAAGCTAACACTCAGCCAAACACAAAGTAATCAAATTGCTCAGAGAATTATGAAAAGTCTACTGAGTAATAATGATAGCGAGCCAGTGCGCGAGGCATGGAAAAATATAACTAATATCAATCATGAGGATGATCGGGTAGTAATTAATTATGTATTTCCCAGCAGCGGTACTTCGTCTTTACGTAGCTATCAGTCATTAATTCTTACTCCTCGAGAGCAAGTACAAGTCGATATCTATTCGCAAAAAATAAATACTCTCCCTAGAAAAACTCCATTGATAAGATTACTAGCTGCAATGTTTACTCTCGCCGCAGAACGAACAGCTGACTTTGGTGATCCTATCAGTGAGAACCGTGCCTTGCTATTATCATTAGCCAAGTTATATGGCGCTGATGACTTAAATGCGATATTACGGGGCAATAACCAAACTAAGTTTAATCGTAAAAGACTCGATTATACTATTTATGGTCGCCGCGATTTAGCCAAACATTTAATATTGTCTGCAGGAATTTCGCTGCTTGCGGATGAAGATTTAGCTAACCTTATTGGCCTGGATAAAGAGATTTCTGACTACCAAGCCGGTAAAACAATTAGTGCTTGGGACTTATTAGCCGATCAAGCCGGCATTCGTTTAGCAGATAATGCTACCCGATCAGAGCAATCGGCAAGGCAGGTACAGCGGCTACTGTCCGATGCCAAATCTGATAAAGACTTACTGCCTGATCTAGGCCCTGATTTCTCTTATGCAAAAGATCAATTCGAAGTCGACGATCTCGATGAGCTGAATCAACTAACAAGTTTAATCCTTGATGAACTAATCATTTTTAAAAAATAATCATAAGTTACTAATATATATAATAATAATAAAATGCTTTGTACTGGCATTAGCCGTTAAGCAAACTATACTTGATTAATAAGCAACCTTTTTTACTATCATCGATGGCATTGAGATTCACCCTTCCCTCACTGCTTTGAAAAGGACCCGTTATGTCGTCAGTCCCATTGCGTAAAGCCTTGGTAATCAACCCAGATCCCAGCTTGCGTAAGACAATAGCTAAGGAATTACAGCAATACCATTTTGATGTGATTGTTGAAGCCGATAATGGGCTCGAGGCTATCAATATCTTAGGCGAGCAAGCCGTTGATTTAGTCGTGACTGACATCGCTATTGGTCAAGTCGATGCCTGGCGACTGACTCGCCTCATCCGCTCCAACATGCTTGCCTCATCAGCCAACACTAAAGTGATTATCGTTTCGTCCACCTACAGTGAGCGTATTGCTGAGGCAACTGCCAAAGAGTTTGAGATTAATCGCTTCATACCCATGAGTCGACTCTCCGACTTAGGTAAGATCGCTGATAACTTACTGCAGAACGATAATACTATTGTTTCGAAAGCGCGCATTCTGGTGATAGAAGATTATCAAGATACCGCTGAATTAGTTGAACGGGTATTAAGTAATCGTTTTGAGATAACTCATGCCGCGGATGGCGAAATCGGTCTACAACTTTGGCAGCAATACCAACATGATATTGTTTTATTAGATTTAATGCTGCCTAAATTATCTGGCGAGGAAGTACTACGAGAGATCATTAAACAAAAACCCAGTCAATCTATTGTAATGATGACTGCTCATGGCGATGCCAAAAAAGCTGGTGAATTGATTATTTCGGGAGCCATCGACTTTATTGCTAAGCCCTTTCGAGCAGAACAATTAAGGCATGTTTGCAGTATTGCCGCGCATCGTGAAGATTTTATTATTAGCAATGAGCAATTCAAAGAAAAACAAAATGCCTTGATTGAAGAAAAAAGTCGCGCCCAGATCACTCTTGAATCTATTGCTGACGGTGTAATCACTACCGATGTCTCCGGCAAGATTGACTACGCGAATCCTGTCGCCGAAAAGTTATTAAATGAACCACACGACGATCTTATTAGCCGATCAATTGATACCGTGTTCCACACTTACCATGAAGTATCACGAATTCCAACTGCAAATCTTGTTAAGCGGGCTATTGCTGAAAACACAATTATCAATTCAGTTGCTAACCATATTCTAAAGACTAAAGATAACCAAGAAAGAATTATTGAGCAGCAGGCAGCGCCTATCAGGGACTCTGAAGATTGTGCGATTGGGGCGACATTAGTTTTTCGAGATAAGACAGAGGCAAAAAATATTGAAAAACAGCTATCATTTCATGCTAGTCATGACCCATTAACCGGCTTAAATAATCGCACTACCTTCGATCAAGAGGTCAAATTAGCCATTCATGAAGTGGCAAACAATGAGCTTCATCATGCCCTTTGCCATTTATCAATATCACAATTTAATATCATTAATGAAACCTGCGGCCATCATGCGGGTGACAAGTTACTTCAGCAAATCGCTCGTACACTCCGACAAAAAGTCCGCTCACCTAGCGATGCAATAGCAAGGGTTGGCGGAGATGAGTTTGGCATTCTTCTTAGGCATTGCCCTATTGATGCGGCACAGCGCATTTGCGAAGTTATTACCTGTGAATTTTCAAATCAAAAATTTAATTATGAAGATAAGTCATTTGACATCAATGTTGGTATTGGTATCGTCTCTATTAATAATGAAACTACCGATCTAACTGCGCTTATTTCAGCATCTAGTGCCGCATGTAACAAAGCGAAAGAAAGCGGAAAGAACCGTGTAGCCAGCTACAGCGGGAAAGATGAAACAATTTATGCCAAACGAACGGAAGCCTTTCTCGCGACCGAGCTTATGGAAGCAATACAAGGGGGGCATGCCTGCTTATTCCAGCAGCGCATCAGTAACCGAGTCCCACAAGGACTAGACAGCTATGAAATTCTTCTGAGAATACGCGACAAGGATGATCATCTTATCAGTCCTGAACCCTATTTAGAGGCCGCCGAACGCTATAACTTCAGCCCAACAGTCGACCGATGGGTCATTAGCCAGGCCTTTGAATGGTTTGGCAATCATCCATCGACGCTGGATAATGTCGAATATATCTCTGTTAATCTTTCCGGCCTCTCTATCTGCGATGACAGCTTTTCAGAATTCATTTCAGACTGCTTTAGAAACTCATCAGTGCCACCTGAAAAAATCTGCTTTGAAATCACTGAAACGGCAGCTATTTCAAACTTCCTTAATGCACTTGAATTTATTGGCGCGGTTAGAGACCTTGGCTGTCGGTTCGCATTAGATGATTTTGGCAGTGGCATGTCTTCCTTTGCTTACTTGAAAAAACTACCGGTTGATATTTTAAAAATAGATGGCTTATTTATTAAGGATATTCTTAATAATCCGGTTGATATGGCAATGGTTAAATCAATTAATGAGGTAGGCCATGTGATGGGGCTTAAAACCATTGGCGAATACGTTGAAAACCGTGCCATACTAGAAGTGTTAACCGTATTAGAAGTTGATGCGTTTCAAGGCTTCGAAGTTGCCAAGCCCGCCCCCATAGAAGAATTAGCCAAAATTCCAGCTATCAAAAAAACTGGCTCTTAGCTTTTTTCATATGACATATTCGGTAATGCTCTTTTGGCCGGTCCAGTATATTCTACATCTTCACACCTTAGCGGCAAAAAACTTTCTACCGGTTTTTGGGCCTCTTCACAAAAACTTGCGGTAACACCATTGACAACTATCAATGCAAAAATTCTATGGACTTGCTCTGCTGAGTAACCTAAATCCGACATAAAGGCACATAAATAACCTGTAAAATTCATCGTCTCCGAGTAGCGATCATACAATAGCTCCTCTATGGCTAATGCTAATTGCATATGCGGTCCATCTTGAAATGCAAGACTTCTTGCAGTCCTTCGCATCGCAACCACTCTTTCATCACCTGACGCTAATGGCCGAGCAAAACCCATAATATTAACCTTACCGCCCTTACGCTCAATCTCCTGATCAACAATTTCTTCGACTGATTTTCTTTCATTAATATGCTGCAAATAAAGGCGCTGTATTAAACGAGTTCCTATAGGCAATGTGCCTTGGCCGTACATCACGGAGTCAGCCGCAAGATTCCCAAAACTGCTGGCTGCATTGACGGTGGCTCTGGCCATCGCAGCATAAGCACCGATTTGATTGCACCAAATGCGGGGATCAGGCCAGCTGACACATATATGAGCTGCATGCAGCCATTTAGCAAACCGCTCTTCTGGTAGTTGACCAGTTATATTGAGGACCAAACTCTGAAAAAAATCGACTTGCCCCACCAAATCGTCCATCATGTCATAACCGCGACAATAGACTGCAGCACCAGGGACCCAACCGCCAGTCCGATCAGGTAATTTACCCCGTAAGCTATCGTAATCTTCTACTTTAAGTATCGACAATTTTGTAATCCTCATCACTAACGAATGGAAATTCTGTGCGAGACTTAGGGTAAGCTTCTAAACCATGGGCAAGTAGACCTGGGGCTTGTATGAGTTGAAATAGGCCCGCGCCAGCATAGGAAGGCAAGCCTAGATCGGAAAGCACTGCGGCAACAATACCGGTTTGGAGCCAGCCTATGTCGTATGACTTTAGTTCATCAACAAGTTCAGCACACCAAATTAAATGTGGCCCTGAAAAAGATTTCCCTAAAAACTTTTTTGCTAATCGAGTGGCATATGGGTCAATCTCACCAAACTGCTGACCGAAACCATAAATAATGCGTCCTTCAACTAATAACGATTCATCCGCTAAAGCTAAAGTAGCATGCTGCTGCTCAAGCCATTCTGCAGGTCTAATTTGATGATTATCCTGAATTAACTGCATACAGAGTTGCACTTGACGGCCACCTAAGTATTCACCTCCTGCAATACCTAGTGATATAGGAAGAATGTGCTGAGGAAAGGTTTTTCCTCCGCCCAAACTCATAGCCGACCTAGAAGCCGGATGTCTTGGGCTTGGGCTAATAAAGGTGGTTAACAGTAATTGCAGTAATTGCTTTTGATTTTTATCAGGTAGATCCCCTAAAAAAAGCAAGTAGAATGTATCGATAAAATCACATTGCTCTGTGATTTCATCAAAACTATATCCTCTCAGATGAGTTTTACTAACAAGATAGGGATTAGACTCATCAGCATCTTCTTTCCAAATGCTGGTTGAGGCTTTTTTTGAAAAAGGTTCCTTTCGACTTTTAACCGAACGGTCGACCATACTATACGCATCAATTTAGTGAATAAGTAAATTCGATTCTAACTGATCGGCCCTCTAAAGGATAGTCACCAGGGATAGTATTCATAGCACTGGGCTCAAAATTATCTCGGTCAAGAGCATTCTTAATAATTATACTAGTTTCTAAATTTGGAATTAAGTTATGGTTATAAGCAATAAAATCGATAGTGGAATAATCATCGATTTTATTTCGAAGGTCACCCTGCGCTCTTTCACGACCAAAGGCGCGAGTTGCAACAGCATTAAAAGTCCACTCCGAATCTGGTTGCCAGGTTAGCATAGTATAAACTTGATGATTAGGAGCATCAGCCACTCTAAGACCTGCTTGCGATGAATTCTGCCATGCCAAGTTGGTTTTTGTGGACCACTCACTGTTTATATTCCAGTTTAATTCCCACTCGAGGCCATGCCCATACTGAGCGAAAAGATTTGCTGCTGGCTGACCCAAACCAGGATAATCAATCAGATCCTCAACCTCATAGTAGAAGATATTTAAACTAGTATTTAAATCGCCAGTTACGTCATATTCTATCGAGATTTCAAAAGTATCAATAACCTCAGGATCGAGATTCGCATTACCCAAAATTGCTGGATTATTTTTTGCGAATAATTCGGCGAAACTGGGTG
Organism: Pseudomonadota bacterium; assembly: GCA_036344075.1. Lineage (GTDB taxonomy): Bacteria > Pseudomonadota > Gammaproteobacteria > Pseudomonadales > UBA7434 > UBA7434. The sequence continues at coordinate 107,038 of JAYYUJ010000018.1, read as the reverse complement.
CCCTAAATGCACGACCATATAAGGCTTTCATAGTGAGATTATAATCAACGGCCCACACTAAAGCCAAACGTGGATTTATCGTACTGCCAAAATCATTGTAATTATCAAATCGTAATCCCACGGTGAGCGCCCAGTCATTAGCCAGTTGCCATTCATCCTGCAATGAAACAAAGTGAACCTCTCGAGTTTGATTCTCGAGAAAGATCAAATTTGTCCCTGTCACGTCCGTTAGTGTGCCAGCAGTAATGCCTCCAAAAAAATCAAAATTTTTGACTTCAGACGTTTCAATTTTTTGATATTCATAGCCTACTGAGATTCGCATCGAATGTGATTTCAATCCATCATATATGGATGCAATCTCAAGAGTATAGATAGTATCTTCAGTACTAGGCTGACCAATTACGCCCTCTGGAAATGTGCCTGGCAAAAAGGGTAAGTTCGTATTACTAGGCCATAAAACAAACCGCGGGTTTTGATCATTGATACCTGCACTTATATCTAATCTATAACGCCAATCACTAATCGGATCATTGAAGAGCTGGCTATAGTGTGCTTTAAAAGCGTTAGCTTTATCGCGACCAATAGGATCAAGAACCTCAGCACCGCCAGAGCCTAAGCCGGCACTTACTAAATTAAATGAACTCAATGACAATTTCCAATCGTCATGTGCTATCGATAAACGACTATTGAATAATTCATAATGTGTCGATAACGCGCTTGGGGCAAAAGTAGGCTCGCCGGGAATTGCCGCGTCGACTGGCACAATACGATTATCATCTCCTTCACTATGCGAATACTCAACTGCCAGATCAACATTAAGGCCAGCTAATTGCGCGCCACCAATAAACCATAAATCATCTGAATCAAAAGAACCAACACGTCCACCAACAAATTTTTTACCGGTGTCGCTAGGCGTTTTAGTAATAACATTAATCACGCCAGAGAAAGCATCCGCGCCATAAATCGCAGATCCGGGACCTCGGATAATTTCAATCCGACTTATATTAGCAACCGGCAATCGGTAGTTATATGACCGACTGCTATTGAATAATTGAGCTGTGTTGATACCATCAATTAAAAGTAAAACCTGTGGGTTTTCATCAGTATGGATGCCTCTCAAGGAATATATAGAATTTTGGCGATTCGACCCCTTACCTACATGCATACCTGGAACCATCTCTAATACATCATCGAGAAAACGTGCGCCAGTATTCTTAATATCTTTCTCTGTAATTACGGTCGCAACCGATGGCGCAAAGCGTACTTCTTTAGCTGTCCCAGTAGCGATTGTTATCAATTCATCTTCATCGTAAAGGCTGATGAGGTCATCTTCAATTTGTGCGGCCGCTATAGAACAAACAAATAAAAGAGTAATAGCGAAATAAGTTTTAATATGCATGAATATTATCTCGTTAGCGTAAAGTTAAGCTTATTGCCTAGGCCAATGAGCGAAAATTATTAAAAAACTTCCTTTGTCAACACAGGCTTACAGAGTTTAGTTAGTACCAGCGACAAGCATCAAGGATTACCCAATACTGAAATTATAGGCTATTTTCAGGATTTCACACTGAAGGACGCAATCGGCTTTCATTGCAATTGTAAAATGTGATGAAGGACAACTTTTAAATTAAAATCAATGTAATAGCTGGCAAAGATTAGGAGAAATGGGCCAGCTCAACGCCATGCTTGGATTCTTTGAGAATGTCTAAGCGGGTTTTCATGGGGGGAATTTCTTCACCATCAATTAAAATATCCAGCAGTATAGGGCCTGATGGCGATTGAAGCTCAGTTACGTCAATATCACTAAAGTCTTCCCAGCACTCAATCCTATGCCCTTTGACTCCCATAGCCTGAGCCATTTCAGCAAAATTAATTGGTGGCAATTCTGCGCCAATTTCTTCCGCTTTATTCATTCGTTGGCCGTGCCTGACCATACCGTATCCTTGATCATTTAAAATTATATAAATAACTGGAAGTTGATACTCAATGGCCACAGTGATTTCTTGACCCGACATAAGATAGGAACCATCACCCGTAATACAAACAACTGGTGATTGTCGGTTACCAAATGCGGCACCCACCGCCGCACCGATAGCCCAACCCATGGCGCCAAAACCCATGGCTATGTAAAAGGCATCTGGTTTGGATAGATGCATGTAATGCGTTGCCCAACTCCAAGCATTACCCGTATCAATAAAATAACGGCTATTAACGGCACACTTTTCAGTTAAAGCCGCCATTAAACGCTGTGGCTTTATAGGTAGATCTTGACTCAATAATTTTTCTGGCTCAGCAATTTCAATATTGGGTGACAACAAATGGGGCATCATTTTTTGGCTTGCATACGTGGCTTGAAGCGCATAGACAGAAGCATTTGGATAAGCTAGGTATTTCGGATCAATGCCAGTAATGAGCTTGGCAAATAAAGTATGCAAGTTGCCATATACATGCAAATAAGCCATAGGAGAGCGATCAAAGCTACCCACTGAAGAAGCAATATGTACTAAGCGATCATTTAATAAAGCTTGAGTATCCCAACCTGCAGTATCTAACTCATTAAAACTTGTGCCCACCGCTAACACTAGAGAGACACTTTCATCAACCAATGCACGACGAGCACTTTCATGACCGCCAAATCCAAATACGCCGCAATAGCGGGGATGAACAGCACCTAACCATCTTTTTCCTGCAGGCGAACTGACGATATTTGCTTCGACTAAATCGGCAAAATGCAGAATTTGTTCGGCAGCATCACCGCAATCTTCGCCAATTAAAACTGTGATATTACGGCCATTAACGCGGGACGCCTCGATTGCTGAAAGTAAAGCTTGATAACTTGAATCGTCGACGGCGACTGGCTCTCTGAGTAAGGTCGCCACATTAAAGCTGGCAGCTGCATTAGGCACCGGCATCGATAGAATATCAGCCGGTATACTCAAATGAACTGGGCCGCGAGGGCGTCGAAAGGCAGTTGATAGGGCTGTAAATAATTTCCCTTCTAATTGATCGGGATGTGATATCAATGAGCTGTAACGAGTGCAGTGATCAAAAATAGACACGACGTCCACTAAATCACTCGATGACTCTTGAAAACCCCGCTGACCAAAGCTAGGCAAAGCAGTTTGAGGGGTAATCACCAGCATCGGCACGCGGTCGACATAGGCATTAGCCACTCCGGTCAATAAATTCGTTGCCCCTGGGCCGGTAGTTGAACAACAAACACCTAACTTACCCGTTGATCGCGCATAGCCGTCAGCCATAAAGGCAGCGCCCGTTTCGTGACGAGCCACCACCATTTGGGGACCCGATACTGAGCGAGACCGTTTCCGCTCAAGCGCGCGGGAGTGATGAACCGATGTTTGAGGAATTTCGCCCTTATGACGCCGGGCTAATGCATCAAAAAGCCCTTCAATCGCGCCACCCGGTATTCCAAAAACATACTCGACATCGATTTGACTGAGATAATCAACGATCAAATCAGCGTAAGTGAAAGCGGGGATAGCCGTTTTAGCTGAAGCCTGTGACTTACCAATAATATCTTTTATATCAGACACTTAATACCCTTTAAGTTTGAATAAACGCAGGCAAAAACACACTGATAATCGACTTTATTAACTAGTCTATGCCTTATGAAACACCCCAATAAGGACCAATAGTTTATCCAATAATTTTCTGCTTACTATAGCCGATATTTTTACAGCCATACCTTCAGTTTGTCATGTAAATTATTGGTTTTAATGAATTATTCACTAATGAATTAAAAAATAATCAAATATTAGCGGCAAATTACCAAATATCTGCCAAACTTAAAGCTCAAAACACTTATTTTTACTGCATCAGCTGCACGATTAGGTTATTTAATAAACCAACCAATGACGGTAATCATGCTAGGGATACTGCACACAATTGAATCATATAACAGCACCTAAGCAAATAATTTGCTATTCAAACAATAAACTATCTCGCAGTTTCTTTCAGCGTGCAGTCTGCTTATTGCTGCTTATAATCATTAGCACCTCAAGCCATGCTGACGGTCCTATCACCTCGTTGGAATCTAGTGACAATACCCCGATCAGAACAACCTTAATCATGCCTTTAGCTGAAGGTGCCGCCAAAAGGATTTATCAAGATGTCGCTGAAGGTATAACATCGAATAAAAACCTAAAAATTTCTGTTCTGATGGTTGATAAAGCGTCATCCATTGAAATAGTTGAGCAACACATTCTGGAAAACAACAGTGAGTTAGTCATTGCGCTGGGTAATACAAGTTATCGCTTAGCCACCTTATTACCCATCGATACACCAGTCATTGCTGGAGGGATTACAGGCAACCAGTCATCAAGGCCAACTCTCAGTTTATCCAGCGATCCAGAATCGGCACTAAAAGAATTGAAACGTGTTGCACCCCATATTGAAAATGTGATGATGGTATATAACGAATTACTCAATGGCTGGTGGTACCACAAGGCAAAAAAAATTGGACCCAAATATGGATTTAATATCATTGGCTATAACGCCCAGAATATTAAGGCCGGTGTTCAGTCATATCAGCAGTTATTAGATGATGCCACACCGAGCACCTCGGCTATCTGGTTGCCGTTACGAAATATTGTGCCTTCTAAGACTATACTGCCAATGTTACTCGAGCGCGCATGGAGTAAAAAGTTAGCGGTATTTTCTAACAACCCTTCGCATACAAAGCTCGGTGGTCTAATGGCTATCTACCCAGAGCATCAAAAAATGGGTAGCCAGCTAGCTGAATTTGCTGCTGACCATTTCCAAGGTAAAACAAATGATATCATTATTGGCACTCAAGAACTGCGTATTGCGATTAACTTACGGACCAGCTCACATATTGGTATACGCTTAAGCGCATCAGATCGGGCTGGCTTTGATAAAGTATATCCAACGCAACGCTAGTGGAGGGGTAATGAATTTTATACAGTCAATCAATTCCTCTTTATACGCCAGAAAAAAAGCGGAAGATAAAAAGCCACAAAGCTTTCAGAAAAAGCTTTTTATCAATTTTGCTATCACCGGTTTTATCATTGCTATTGCCGCTGCATTTGCCTACTCCTATATCGCCAGTAATATGATTGCTACATTTTATGAACGGGAGGGCTTACAAGCGACTGAACACTTTGCTCAACTCAGTGAGCTCGCGTTAATTTACGAAAGCGGTGAAAACGCCAAAGAAGCAGCATTAGCCACTTTAAATTATCCGAGTATCAAGCATGTCGCGGTCATCAGTGATAGCAATATTGTTATCTTAGCAGAGGGTGAAACAAATGAGGCGATACTCTCATCGCTAGGAAAAAATGACTGGAAAGATAAGACTGCAAAAATTTTCTCTAGCAGCCAAGCAACATGGCAAGTTGCTGCACCCGTCTTCACCTCTTATAACGAAGACGACAGTAGCTTAGGTCTAAATGATGAGGGTATTGAGGAAATATACTTAGGCTATGTTGCCATACAAATTGATACATCTGAATTACGAAACTTTCAATTGCTATTATTTATACGAAACCTGGGGCTTGGACTCGGCTATGGCTTAGTATTCGCCACGCTATTAATACTCACCTTACGGCGGCTATTAAAGCCAATGAATAAACTCACTCAGGTTATGGAGCAAACATCAGACGGAAATTATAAAATTTCTGACATCGACGATAATGCATCAAAAGAAATCATTAAAGTCGCTGAAGTTTATAACCAAATGATTTCTAATTTGGCTGAACGCGATCAAAAATTACGTAGCCAAAAAAATCTTCTCAAAACAGAAGTTGCTTTAAGAACTAACGAATTAGTGCAAGCAAGAGATGCCGCATTAGAGGCCAATCAGTATAAAACCGAGTTTCTTGCTAATGTCACTCACGAACTTCGAACACCACTGCAAAGCATTATTGGTTATTCGGAAGTCGTCAAAGAACTACTGCTTGATGAAGGGGTTATTCATACTCAAGGCGATCTCGATAAAATCACGCATAATGCAGACCACTTATTAGGTTTAATCAATTCAATTTTAGATATATCAAAGATTGAAGCTGGCAAAATGGAACTTAATAACCAGCAAACTAATATCGCTGAATTACTTAATAAAGCAGCTGATACCATTGCACCACTTATCGAAAAAAATGAAAACATATTAATTGTTAAAACAGAAAATATTCAACAAGACATCGAAATTGATCAAAAGAAATTATTTCAAGTGCTGTTGAATTTGTTGAGCAACGCAGCTAAATTTACCCACCAAGGCTCCATTCAATTATCGGCTTCAATCAATAATGAATTTTTAACTATTGACGTTATCGATAGCGGCATCGGTATTAATCCACAGCAGCAAGCAGTTATCTTTGAGCCTTTCAGACAAATAGATGGCAGTGAAACGAGGAAATTTGTTGGCACCGGCCTAGGGCTATCAATCGCAATGAATCTTACGAAATTAATTGGAGGTGATATCAGCCTAAGTAGCGAAGTAGGCAAAGGGTCATGCTTCCAATTAACACTACCAATAAGCCATCAATTAGGTGCAACCAAAGCGGTTAATTAATGGCGTTATTTCTTTATGCTAGGCCAAAAAAGACTAATCAGCCATACCCAAAACGAGTTACCTTCTAATACCATGCGGTCGATCTGATCGTATTCTTTTGCATGCTCTAACGGATCCGCAAAAAAATCTCCCCTGGTTTTAAATCCTTGCTTGGGATCAAGGTCACGAACCTTAACCGCTGGATTTCCTGCTACAATAGTATTTTCCGGTACATCTTTAGTGACCACTGAACCTGCTGCAACAATGCTGTTCTCACCGATATGCACTCCTTTTAAGACAGTGGCATGATCGCCAATCCAAACATTATCTTCAATAATCACAGGCTTACTAGCTTGGTCGCGACTCATGCGATCATAGACACCATGCCAGTCTGAGTCTGTAATATAAGCGCCGTTAGCGAACATGCAACTATCACCAATGGAGATTTTATTTGCCGCGCTGATTCTTACTCCTGGAGATATCATCACATAATGACCGATGGTTATTTCGCCTTCACCTTCACTTACACCCCATACACCAATCGAGACATGGCGATCTGGTTCAGCAACGATCGTTGCACAATCACCTAACGAAATTCCCTCACCATTGATCTTAATATGCCATGGCCGCATAAAAGTACCAAATTGGCCTAAGGATTTAAATCGAGGCCGCAAAAAATATTCGGCGTAGGCGCTTCGTAACCTTAAATAGGTTTTTTTAACCCAATAAGGTCGATAATCTTTTTGCATTATCAGTGTTCCTAAGGTATTTAAATCAACTGAAACAATAGATATCTATATCTAATGATATACTATGCCATAATATAAAACCTAATATAAAAAAATTGATAATTGTTTATTAACAGTGATTATTCAAGCCACGACTATGGAATACTCTTCAAGTAATGTTGACAGTAATCAAACTGAAGCGCATGACAAGGTCGGTGAAGTCGTTCAAAAACATTGGCGGACGCAGTTTCAAAAGCCTATTGCAGAACACAACCAACGAGCTTATCAACGAGCAATAGCGGCAATTAACAAGTCATCTATTATATTTGATTCCGGTTGCGGCAATGGTACTAGTACATTGAAATTAGCCGCCCAATACCCTGATTCATTTATTATCGGTATCGATAAGTCCCTATCACGCCTCACAAAGCAAGCAGTTAAGCACAGCCAATCGCCTAAAAACCCTAATTTTATCTTAGTTAGAGCGGATCTTATTGATTTCTGGCGCTTGGCAGCGAACGACAATATAGCTTTACTGCGGCACTTTATACTTTACCCAAACCCATGGCCAAAAAAACACCATTTGAAACGGCGCTGGCATACCTCTCCATTATTCAAAACAATTATCGCACTAGGCGGCCAACTTGAAATAAGGAGCAATTGGCCCATTTATATCGACGAATTTTCAACCGCATTAACAACACAGCGATTTAGCAGCCAAAAAAAATTACTGGAAATACATAATGATGAATGGCTGTCTGACTTCGAAAAAAAATACCATAAAAGTCAACATAGCTTATGGCAATTAACCGCCGATCTTACGGTTGACAACCGTGATAATGGGTAACAGAATCAATTTATATGTGACAACATACATAATATTTGCCTCACTTAAGGATCTCAGATGACTAACAAATCGCCACTTCCTTCGGATCCTCAATTCGCCAGTGAAAAAATAAAGATCTGGCAATGCATCCTAACGGAGGCAAAAAAGGAAGCTAAAACTGAGCCCTTATTGGCTGACTTCTTGGATCAGGCCATTCTCAACCATGAGAATTTTGCCTCAGCTTTATCACTTCATCTCTCTAACCTTCTTTGCAATCTCACTGCACCCGCTCATTCACTGCAAGAGATATTTAGCGAAGCTTACGAAAGAGATAATACGATTGTGGACGCTGCTTTTAGCGATATTTTAGCGATTCGTAATCGTGATTCCGCCTGCAATGAATGCGGCACCCCATTTTTATACTACAAGGGATTTCACGCCTTACAAGCTTTTCGAGTGGCGCATTGGCTGTGGCAACAACAACGACGTGAATTTGCATTGTTTCTGCAAAGCCGAATATCAACCTGCTTTAGTGTTGATATTCATCCTGCTGCAAAAGTGGGTTTTGGTTTAATGTTGGATCATGCTACAGGAATTGTTATCGGAGAAACCAGTGTTATCGGTGACAATGTTTCAATCATGCAATCCGTCACGCTTGGCGGTACTGGCAAAGAAACCAAAGATCGTCATCCTAAAATAGCAGCTGGCGTATTGATTGGCGCCGGCAGTAAGATTTTAGGCAATATCAACGTTGGTGAAGGGGCTAAAGTCGGTGCTGGCAGCGTAGTGCTTAACGACGTTCCTGCACACTCAATGGTTACCGGTGTTCCGGCCGTCGTTATAGGAAAACCGGACGAAGCAATGCCTTCATTGTCTATGAATCAAAATTTAAGCTAATGGTAACGGCAAGTGGCCATCGATTGACTACTTATGATAGTACGGGGAAAACTGCTTAACCGCTTCAATGAAGGCGGCCGCATTTTCGGGATCAACGTCTGGAGTAATGCCATGTCCGAGATTAAATATGTGACCAGAGTTTGCGTCATGCTGACCGTAAGAGGCGAGCAATCTTTTGACTTCTTCCTCAATAACCGAAATAGGCGCCAATAATATATTAGGATCCATATTCCCTTGCAATGCTACTTGCGATCCTATTTTGGCTCTGGCAATACCGAGATCCACTGTCCAATCAAGACCAACAGCATGGCAGCCGCATTGACTAATAGCCTCCAACCAAGGTGCTCCACCTTTAGTGAAAGCAATAATTGGCACCACCATACCATCCGGTCGATTAATCTTTAAACCAGCAATGATTTTCTGAATATAAGTCAGCGAGAATTCCAAATAGCTGGCGTGACTAAGAACACCGCCCCAAGTATCAAATATTTGTACTGCCTGCGCACCGGCATCAATCTGGGCGTTCAAGTAATCAGTCACGACTATCGCCAACTTATCTAGCAACAGGTGCATGGCTGTTGGATTCACATAAAGTAAACGCTTAATCTTTTTAAATTCGCGGGTCGAGCCACCTTCAACCATATACGTGGCTAGTGTCCAGGGGCTGCCGGTAAAACCAATTAATGGCACGCCTCCATCCAAGCTTTGGTGAATCATAGTGACCGCATCCATCACGTAACGTAGATCACTCAACACATCGACTGATAGGTTTTCAATATCGGCCTGCGAACTAATCGGACGCTGGAATTTAGGCCCTTCACCTTCGGCAAAATAGAGACCCAACCCCATCGCATCAGGAATCGTTAAAATATCAGAAAATAAAATAGCAGCATCTAAAGGAAAACGCTGCAGTGGTTGCAAGGTCACTTCCGTTGCCAGCTCTGTGTTTTTACACAGCGACAAAAAATCACCTGCTTTAGCCCTGGTAGCACGGTATTCAGGCAAATAGCGCCCTGCCTGACGCATCATCCAAACCGGTGTCGCATCTACCGGTTGACGAAGCAGTGCGCGAATAAAACGATCGTTTTTTAATGGAGACATGGTGGTTCGCTGACTAAAACAACTGTTAACTTAATAAACATCACGTAAATAACGCTTTTCACGCCTAAGGTTATTCACATAATCAGTGGCTTTTTCAGTATCCATTATGCCGTGTTGTGCAATCACATCGGTAAGCGCTTGATCAACATCACGCGCCATACGGGTTGCATCACCACAAACATAAAAATAGCCGCCCTGCTCTAACCATGAAAACAGTTCGGCGCCATGTTGTTTCATTTTATGCTGCACATAAATCTTCTCGGCCTGATCTCTAGAAAAAGCTAAGTCGAGACGGGTTAAAACACCCTGTTCTTGCATCGAGGCTAATTCATCTTGATAAATAAAATCAAATTCACGAGTTTGATCACCAAAGAAAAGCCAATTTAGCCCGGTTGCTTGACGCACCTGCCGCTCCTCTAAGAAAGCTCTAAATGGGGCAATACCGGTTCCTGGCCCAACCATAATCATTGGCGCAGCGTCGTCAGCGGGAATGCGAAATGACTTATTAGTAGAAATAAAAACTCCCGCTTTATCACCTTCAGCAACTCGATCAGCGAGAAACGTTGAACAAACTCCCAAATGCTGCCTTGATTCATATGACCATCGAACCGCCGCTACCGTTAAATGAACAGAACCAGGGTGTTTATTAACACTAGAAGATATCGAATAAGCTCGATGCTGTAACGGCTTAAGTAAACCCAAGAATTCTTCAACAGTAAAACTCACTTTTTCTGTTAATTGCAGTAAATCTAGAATGTCCTTCGCCCACAAAAAATCAGCCAATGCTTCTTTGTCACCATTCTTAAATACATGACTAAAGGCATCGTGATCGGCAATTTTTTCTACTGCAGCAATAAGCTCTTTAGAAGGGGTTGAAATCTCGTACTTATAAGTCAGCAACTCACCAAGCGTGCGTTCCTGGCCTTCGAGCACGGTATCACCAGACAATGAAAAATAAGCCAACAAAGATTCAACTAAGCTAGCGTCATTAACCGGCATCACATTAAGCGCGTCACCAACTTCATAGCTCAAACCGCTATCGCCAAGGTCAATTTCAAAATGACGAATCTCTTTAGCCGAGCCTTCAGCCGATAACAATAGATTTTTTGTGACGGTAGCCGGATAAGGATTTTTTCGATTCCAAATTGATTTCACCACTGCTGATTCCGCCTGAAGCGGAATAACCGTTGCAATAGCATCGCCATCATTCGCTAAGGGTATGGTAGTATTAATCCACTCTTCAGCCATATCTTCAAAATCAACATCACAGTCAACGCGGTCAACTAAACGGGTAGCCCCTAATTGCTCCAAACGCATATCAATAAGTTTACCGGCCTGACAAAACTCATCGTAACCCGTGTCACCTAAGGCTAATACGCCAAATTTCATATCAGGTAATTTCGGCATGTCGCTAGCAGACAGTGACTGCCAAAATAATTCGGCATTATCGGGCATTTCACCCTCGCCGTAAGTCGCGACTGAAAAAATGACTTTTTCCATCAGAACAAAATCTTCTATGCTCACGTCATCCATACCCTGAACCACAGGATTAAATCCTTGACTTCTAGCCACATTAGCAGCATCCATAGCAATACCTTCAGCATTACCAGTTTGACTGCCGTATAAAATATCTAGGCGTGGTGCAACTTGACCAGCAGGAGCAGCTGAAGATGCATTTTGTTGATCTACCATCTGCTTAGCAGATTGCAAGCCCGCTAAAAAACCGGCCAACCAAGATTTTTGGTCACCCGTAAAAGGGGCATCATCGGGTATAAATGGAGGTTTCATGCACTGTTCTCATAATTGACTCACATTAGGTAATAAATCATTCATCGCGTTAAAGGCAAATAGCTCTTCAAAACTTGGAATTCGACCTAATGCTGTTTTGTTTTTTTGTTGCTGATGGATAATCCAGCCATAAGTAGCTGGGCTGTCCATCGATATAATATTACGCAGACTCAGCGTCTGTTTAAAATCGTTTAACCGTTTATTCGCAATCATTGCTGCCAGCTCGCTGTCACTATAACCGGCAATCGCTTGGCGAGAATGACGTAATAAACCATTCATTAAAGCAAAATCTTCAGTCAAAATCAGATTGCGCGTAGCTTTAACCACGTCAGGATGCTGGACATCGTTGATGGAGGGCAATTTTTTAAGCGCTAATTTTTGTGCTGTATCTAACACGGAATAGGTATTCAATAATTCATATTTCTTGTCACCATCATCGCCAAGTTGCATGTCTGGCACGAAACCATGAAAGACGGGCTGCCCTGAGCGCCAAGCGCGTTTAAGCTTATTCACTTGGTGAGCTGCAAGCGCTATCGCCAACTCTTCAAGCAACTCTTTGCGTGGTTTAGCCGCTAAGATAGCATCAGAATCTTGATACTGCAGCAATGCACGTGGAATAATATAGGAAAAGTGCTTTTTCTCGTCATCCCAATTGGCTAGCAAATGCTTTGCCTTTTGCGAGTTGGTTGCCTCTGCGTGCCAAACTAACAATGTCCTAACAGCCTGCGCATGAATGTCTGATTGCTCAGAGTTTTCTGACAATGAACCGAGTAGTACTGAGTCATGGCTGATACTGTCAGTAAAAAGACCGTCAGGATCATATTGGTAAGCAAAACCGCCGGACATACCATTACCAAACCCTTTAGAAAAACCACCTAAGTTTAATACTGCACCGTTGGTCATATACTCGCAACAGAAATCACCCACGCCTTCTACAACTGCTGTCGATCCAGAATTTCTCACCGCAAACCGATCACCCGCTTGGCCTTCAATAAATACTCTTCCGCCTGTTGCGCCAAATAAAGCAAAATTACCTATCAAAACATTATTACCCATGGCTTGATTTTCGCTGGCAGGCGCATGCACCACAATCTTGCCTCCACACGCGGTTTTACCCACGCCATCATTACAAGTACCCGTATGCTCCAACACCATGCCGTCATTACAGAAAGCACCATAAGACTGACCGGCGGAACCATGTGTGCAAATATTAACGCTTGCTTCGCGAAGGTAGCGTCGGCCACGCTGGTCTTGTAATACTGCCGGCAAATTGATATCAGCCAACTCATGATTCAGGATGCGTTCTAAGTCAATTGCCAACTGACCACCGACACTTTTATTGCAGTTGTTTAAATGACGACTATCAGGAATAGTAATCGATAATTGTTTGTTATCTATTAAGGCTTGTCTAACATGGACAAGAAGCTCATCGTCAACAGCAAAGTCTCGTTCCATGTAGATGGGATTATCAACTTTAAACTCATCGACTACTTTCAACATAGCTCTCAAATCTAATTGGCCAACCGAGGATGGGTGATCTAAAAGATGCATTAAATCACTTCGACCTCTCGCCTCGCGTAAAGATCGCAAACCAAGCTGAGCGAGAATTTCTCTCACCTCATGAGCGATATTCAATAAATATTGACCCAGTGCACGAGGGTCGCCATCAAACACCTCTGGGTTTGTAGTCAATCCTGCAGGGCATTTGATGTTGCAGTTTTTTGCCATTACGCACTTCAGCATCATCAATGCAGTGGTGCCAAACTCAAAACTGTCACCGCCCATTAAAGCAGACTTTACTACGTCAGATCCGGTTTGATGAGCACCAGAGCAGCGGAGGATGACCTTACTGCGAAGGCCGTTTGCAGACAACGCTTGATGTACTTCAGCGATACCGATTTCTGCCGCACGACCGGTATATTTGAGGGAAGTAACTGACGCTGCACCCGTACCTCCAGTATTTCCCGCAACATTGATAACATCAGCGCCTGCTTTGGCAACACCAACAGCAATAGTGCCTATACCATCAGATGATACCAGCTTAACAATCACACGTACTCGGGCCGCTTTGGCATCGTGAATCAGTTGGGCCAAATCCTCGATTGAATACGTGTCGTGGTGCGGTGGTGGCGAAATTAACTCGACACCAGGCACCCCCCCGCGAGCAGCGGCAATTTCAACATTTACTTTTGGCGCAGGCAATTGACCGCCCTCACCTGGCTTAGCACCCTGACCAATTTTAATTTCAACTTCCTCAAGCATGGGGTCAGCCAGATAGCCTGCCCACACACCAAATCGGCCCGACGCAAATTGCTTAATCTTTGAAGCTCGGATAGTACCGTATCGAGATAGATGCTCGCCCCCCTCGCCACTATTTGACATGCCGCCAACCATGTTAGTGCCGTGCGCAACTGCCTCGTGAGCAGTCGCGACTAAAGCGCCATGACTCATCGCACCAGAGGCTAAAAATGGCGTTATCTCACTGGCGGGCTGCACCTCTTCGAGTGGTATAGCGGGCAGTGGCGAACGCAAACGTTCCAGATAATCAAGTGCTTCGTGGCTAGCAGTTATGAGCAGACGTTGCTCTTTAATTTGATGGCTCACAATACTATCGCCAAAGCGATCGACAAACGAAATGGCTAATTGCTCAAGTCGGTTAGCATCATCAGCTTTGCTGCCGGTTAACTGTAGAGCAAAGTCAGTCTCACTAAGCGGTTCGCAATCCAGGCCACGAATAACAAAATCATTATTCCCAGCACGGTTAAATCGCATCAATTCTTCCCGAAAATCATCGGCTTTATCGATAAAACTAATGTCGGCAGGAAACGCCAAAACATCGCGCAAAGCAGCAGGTCGCCGAGCTCTTTCTTCTGCCATAGAGCGTGAGAATTCACGGTATCCGGGCGTGATCTCAAAGCTATTAATTTCATCGTTAGTTAATCGATCAAAGCTAGTGTTGGTATAGCCTTCCTCACTGATGCCAAATGCACTCTCCATGCGATTTAAGGTTAATAAACGTAAGGTATCTCTAGTGTCTCGATCGTCTTTATCCTCAAAAGCAATTTTTTCTTCGGTTAAATCAACAAAACCCCTTACAGCCGTAATGCCGTAACTGTGGCCTGCGCCTTCTGCCCGCTCTTTAAATAAGCCAAGCATCGGAATATCATTTTCAGAATGACAGTCTAGAGCATGCTGATGCCAGTCTGTCATTGCTTGAGCTACTTCGATAAAACCCACACCACCAACTGGCGATTGCATGTTAGGGAAGTAGCGACGAAAAATTGGATCGTCAGTGTTTAAAAAATTTGGCTCGAAGAATTCACCGCCTGAATAGCTCTCGACGGTACAAAGCCCTACTTTCCCCATTGTCTTCATCAGTGCTTTTTCTGCCGCCTTAACGAACTTCTTATAAGCAAGGTCAGGGTCTTCAGAGAATTTCTCTTCTGCACGCAGCTGAACACCCATTGGATAGACGGCTGCCGCGCCAAAGCCTAATGCACAGCAAATATGATGAGAAGATTTTATCTGGCCACTTTCAACAATTATTGAAACAGTCAATCTTAGACCTGCTTCAATTAAACGCTGATTAACTGCCGAGACCATCAATGTCACTGCAACAGGGGCAAAATTACTTGATATTTCTCGATCACTTAAAATAATAATTCCACCATAATCATTAGCAAATTGTTCAACTTGATCACATAAGTTATCTATAGACTTTACCAAAGATAACTGATTTGCATCAGGATCATTGAAGACCGGTTCGTACAGCATACTAAATCGCTTAACTGGTGTTTTTTCCTGATCACAAATGCGACTAATTTGATCAAAATCCAAAATTGGTGATTCAACAATAATTTGATGAGTAGCTTTGTCGCCAATATTTGGTTTTGCGCCAAGTGCAACTCTTAGAGTCATGCCTTCAGCTTCGCGAATAGAATCAAGTGGAGGATTTGTAACTTGCGCAAATCGCTGAGAAAAATATTTAACTAGACCACCTTCATTATCTGACAAAGCATTAATCGCATTGCCATACCCCATGGCTGATACTTTTTCAACGCCGGTTGCTAACATTGGGTCCATTAAAAATCTAAAACTTTCTTGATTGTGTGAGTATGAAACATATCTTCCAGGCAAAGTTAAATCACCATAATAATCTAACATTGACTCTAAACGAGATTCTTCTGGTTCTGGTAATACTTCAATATGAGTGCGTGCTTCACCCACAAGCTGAATATAGTCACGCCGCTCGGCCAACATCTCAAGAGCTTGATTGGTATTAAACGAGCGTTTTTGATGGTGGTCATAATACAACATGCCACCTGCTTCTATTCTACCTCTGCTTAATACGGTCTCATCTTTAAAATCAATCTGACCTGCCTCAGACATAACCGCTAAATAATTTTCTGTCTCAATACTTCGAAGTGGTCGAAGACCAAGACGATCGAGTCGCGCACCGATAATGCAACCATCGCCAAAGATCAAAGCGGCAGGCCCATCATTTTTCTCTTCGTATAAAGAAAAGTATTCCAACATCGCTCTGACAGCTGGCGATAAGTTTTGGTCGTTTTCCCAAGCAGGTGGCATCATTGAAACCACGGCTGTGACTAAATCTAAACCATCCTCAATTACTCTTGACTGCAAAGTTTGATCTAGACGACAACTATCTGATTGACCTTTAGGGCGAATAATATTGTTCTCTTTAGCTCTTGCTATGGCTGACTCTGATAGACGATTCTTTTTATCCGTGTTCAACTCGCCATTGTGCGCCATAAACCTGAAGGGCTGAGCCATGGATGGATGCGGATCTGTATTAGTAGAAAAACGAGTATGAAAATACATAGTATGAATGCTTTGCTGACTATCATTAAGATCGCAGAAATAAGGAATGATCTCGTTTGAGTTAACACGACCTTTCAAAACCTGCATCTGCGCTGACAAAGACAAAGGATAAAGCCCACTTAACTCAGGCTCAGTATAAGCTCGTGATTCTACTGCCAGTAAAACTTGGTGAATCTTTCGATTAAAACTATCGCCCTCAATACCCTTGGGAGCTAAAAATACCCACTGTATAATAGGTAATTGATACTTAATAGCTGCAGGGCGCAATACGTCATTATTAACTGGCACATCACGGGTAGTCAGCGTCTTCATACCTGCGGAGCTGAGCGCATCATGAATCAGTTGCTTAGCTAATTCATGCTTGCTAACATCGCTTGGCATAAAAAAGTTGCCTACCCCAAACTGACCCAAACACAAGTCATGGCCAGTAACGTGGTTAAAAAATTCCAGTGATAGATCGATCGATACACCGGCACCATCGCCCACACCTTCAGCCGACATGCCGCCTCGATGTGGCACAGCACAAAGTGCCTCATGGCCTTTCACTAAAAGGTCATGGGTCTGCTTACCGTCTTTTCGGGTTAGGAAGCCAACGCCACAGCTACTCTTATCTAACGAGCTGTCGTAAAGGCCGAACCTAGTGTTATCAGTCATAAGTTTGAATCGCTTGTTAAAAGTAAAAAATCGAAAATTTAAAAATATTGAGAGCCACCAAAATAACCTTCCACTTCATATTAGGTGCAATAAGAGGCGGAACTATCCAATCCCCTTTTGGTTAAAAATATTGTTAATTCTCAATGTGTTACTGAAAAAATCAGAGCCAAATATCGGCCATCAGGCTAAAAAAAGGGAGATGTATTCTACACGTAAGTACGACTATGAACAATTATCCATTTATTGACTACGAAATCAACTATTAAACCATATAAAACAATAACTTAAGATTATCACCACCGATAAAGATAGTTTAGGTTAGCATTCTACTCTTGTTCATAGTCAATGACAGCACTAAATCGCTGAGTATCGGATTGAATACTGGCGATATTACGTGGCCAAGGTCTCAATCGCTGTAACCCAGGGGCAAGATCTTGGATGGCTTGTTTGGCTTCATCCCGCCCTAAATACGGTCCACTGACCACGACAAACCAGGCCCTACCGCTGTGGCGTGTCTCATAGACAAATAGCGATAACTGTTTAACATATTGCTCAACCAGTTGCTTGGCGCGCTTAGAGTTGTGGGTGCCGAAAATTTGTAGTGCATAACCGGTGTCAGGCCAATTTTCGATCGAAAGCTGGCTATTTTCTGTCAGTAAATAACCACTTTCCTCTTTTAAATCAATACCCTGAACAGCATTATCACGTATAACCCTATCATCTTCTTCCGCTGCCGTTGGGTTCGTTGAAATTACAAACTCATCTGGGTCAATCATCACATCTGTATTTTTTTCTGCCGTTAGGTCGTTTGACAACACCTGCAAACTGGTCCTAACTTCATCGGCAGTTTTCACAGTTGAGGATGATTCATCTTCAATCGAAGATTGAAAACTACTTTTTGGCGCTTGCGTTAAGCCTGACTGAGTACCAATCAAAACAATTGGCTCAAAATTTTTGACTAAAACTGGCTCTCCAAAATTTGAATTATAAATAAATACGATCAGAATTGTTAGGAAGATCAATACGGCTGCATGGCCTAAGGGAAAGGGTCTTCCGGATGGGATCTGGCTAGCGTTACTTGCCATAAGCATACTGCGCACCACTTGATGCAACTGTCGCACGCTACCCTGACTCCTATACGTCAGCGCTTGAAGCTGCATTTGACTTAGCGGGAACTCACCTTTAAACCCAACCGCTTCAAGCCGATAAAAAACATAGTCATAGACTTCAGACTGACTAAAAGGCGTCAGCTCAATTCGATTGATCAGCAAATCTTCCGTTGCTGCCGCTGACTCTAGTAAACTGAGGGCCTGCTGCTGGCCGACGAAAATAGCCGCTAGCTTACCCTCTGCCGCCGCAATTAAAGTAAATACCGATGCCAGTGACTCATGCCCTAAATCCTCAATATTATCAATACAAATAAGGGATTGTCGCTCAATCGCCATATTGCTCTCAAAAAATGCCAGTAAGCTCTGGCCTAACAACTCAACATCTTCAGCACTGTCAGGATCGATATCAATACCAAGGCCCTTCGCTAAAGCTGTGAAGACTTGCACAGTATTCATCATCAGTTCTGCTCGAATGCTTGCTACGTCAACATCGCCCTTTAACTGACGCACAGCTGCATTCAAAGTCGCAGTCTTACCTGCACCTGCAGAACCGGTAAGGAAAACAGGCGTACTACCATAACGCGAGAAATGTAACAAAGATTGGACCGCCTTCTGCCGACCAGATCCCGGATAAAACAGACCACTATTATCTTGATCAATAAAAGGGTCGCGCTCAAATCGATACCTTGCTAAATATGAATTAAATTGAGCACGTTTTTTTTCATCCCGATATATTTCAGAAGCAGCAGGAGAGGTAGCAGGAGTAACTTTACCGGAATCAACTGCAAGGCGTTTTTTTGAGTCAAGTTGTGGGTCGGAGTCTCTATTGATTTCCATCACCATAGCGTTAAATGCAAGAGATTTATCTTACAAATAATGTTGTAAGGTTTCTTTAAGTAAATCAGTATCAAAATCACTGCTAACAAAAGCATCGCCAATAGCGCGCAATAGTACTAGACGTAAATGCCCATCAAGCACTTTTTTATCCATGCCCATCAAGCCTAATATCGCATCGCTAGTCGGCAAATTAGCCGGCGCTGATACCGGCAGTCCTGCTGCCGTTATGAGTGCTATTGTACGCTCTAATACAGAAGTGTTAATTAAGCCTAAGCGAAGAGAAAGATCGAGAGCCATAATCATCCCAAAACCAACAGCTTCACCATGCAACCAAGTTTTATACTCTGTTGCGGTCTCAATCGCGTGGCCAAACGTATGACCTAAATTGAGAATGGCACGAATACCACCTTCACGTTCATCGGCAGCCACTACTTTCGCTTTACTTTCGCAAGATCGTGCAATTGCGTATTGCAAAGTCGCTTGGTCTCTCGCCATTAATGCTGGCATATTTTGTTCTAGCCAAATGAAAAAGTCAGCATCACAGATTAAACCGTACTTAATCACCTCAGCTAAGCCAGCTTGATATTCACGCATAGGTAAGCTGGACAAAGTATCAGTATCAATTAATACGGCTGCAGGCTGATGAAAAGCGCCAATCATATTTTTGCCTAGAGCATGATTAACTCCGGTTTTCCCCCCTACAGAAGAATCTACTTGGGCTAGCAAAGTGGTTGGCACCTGAATAAACTTAACTCCTCGCTGATAACAAGCTGCGGTGAAACCGGCCATATCACCGATGACGCCGCCACCGAGGGCGAGTAACGTCGTCGTCCGATTATGACGTTGTTTTAATAAGGCTTCAAAGACGCGCTCCACTGTTGCCAATTGCTTGAACTGTTCGCCGTCTGGCAGGATTATCGAGTCTGCATTCGGCATCTTATTCAACAATGAATCTAAATAAAGCGGCGCGATGGTTTCATTGGTGACGACCATCAATTGACCCGGGCCAATATAATGCTGTAGCAATGCCTCGTCTTTCAATAATCCCGAACCAATAATAATAGAATAACTTCGTTCGGCCAAGTCTACTTGGAGGGTGATTGATGTCACGTTTTCGAACCTTTTTAAGTGAATATCTGCTATTTAACCACTAACAACGATAAAGTCAAAGATCTGTCTCTTAGAGGATAAATCCAACAACCCATTCATTGAACCAACTACTTTGGGATGGCTACAAAAAGCATAATGTGGAGCGCTAGTCCTTACTCAAACCACGAGAAGTTTCAAGCGCCTTCATAATTGATTGCGCAGTTAAACGCGGCTTATTATTTTCAGTCGCAACAATAATATCAGCCACCTCTCGATAGAGGGGCTCACGAATGGTCATTAAATTTTTAAGTATCTCGGCTGGATCGCCCTCATTCAATAACGGCCTTGAGCGGTCATTTCCTGTCCGCCTCAACTGTTGACTCAGACTAGTTTGCAAAAAAACTGACGTGCCAGATTGATTCAACAATTGCCGATTTTCTTCGCGAACAATGATACCACCACCGGTGGCAATAACAGCAGGTGAAGATTGGCAGATATCATAGAGTACTTTATGTTCTCTATCGCGAAACCCCTGCTCACCTTCAACATCAAATATCCAAGGAATATCGGCGCCACTTCGCTGCTCTATCTCATGATCGGTATCGATGAAAGGTAATTGCAAAGCACTTGCTAAATAACGGCCGATAGTCGTTTTTCCAGCACCCATTGGGCCGACCAGAAATATTCTCGTTGCGTCTGACATAAAGCACCGATTGATTTCACCTATTGGTTAAAAGAAGTTATTTATAGCACAGCGCAACTTGATTAGTCTAACACGCTATCAGTTAATATTTTAGGTGTTATGAAAATCAGAAACTCATTATTTGATGGCCAACAACCCCGATATAGCTATCGCTACTATTTGTGGTTTTCGTTGACGCTTTTCCGAGTAATTTAACTAAGTATTGTTTGCAATTTCTGGATACTTTACACCGCCATTAATAATGACATTCAATGGCAATTGCTCCATTGCATAACTGATGTCCTCTAAACCCTCGTGATCACTCGTCAACTCAATTAGCGACATAGTCTGATCATTCATATCAATACCTAACAAAGATGGTGCTCTGAATAATATCAACTTATCTTTTGGAACTTTAAAATTTAGCTTTCGTCCTAATACTGCGATGGTATTTTACGGCTGGTATTTCTCATTTAGTCTTCCCATTATATATCCTCAATTATGGTATGGCTGAGAAAGTTTACCCTTTCTTTTAGAACTTTATTTATGTTTTATCGCTACTAAGGGAGATTTTTACCTATTTTATTCTCTCTGTTTTCGCTATCCTGTGGATTTTTAAGAAGCTTTGTTTACCAAGGTCAGACAGACAAATATGCAAACGCGAAAGTCCTTATTTAAAACTTTTTTAAAGTTAGCGTTGCTAAGCGCCCTCTCTGGATTGATTGTTATTTGTGCGACATACCTCTATCTAAGTCCTAAGTTACCTTCGGTTGATGTCCTTCAAGAAGCAAAAATGCAAGTCCCTTTGCGAATCTATTCACAAGATGGAAAATTAATGGGAGAGTTTGGCGAGAAACTTCGAACTCCAATCCGCAGAGAGCATGTGCCACCTCAGTTTGTCAATGCTATTCTTTCCGCTGAGGATGATAGATTTTTACAACACCAAGGCGTCGATCTTGCTGGACTACTTCGGGCAGCACTTCAACTTTTTGCTTCCGGTAAAATTCAAAGTGGCGGCAGTACCATTACAATGCAAGTTGCACGAAATTTTTTCTTGAGTAGTGAAAAAACATTTTTACGTAAATTCAATGAGATTTTTTTAGCGATCCAAATCGAACAGAGCCTTACAAAAGATCAAATTCTTGAGCTCTATATGAATAAAATTTATTTAGGTAAGAGAGCGTACGGTGTCGAAGCCGCTGCGCAGGTCTATTACGGCAAGTCGATTAATGAATTAAACTTAGCACAACTCGCCATGATTGCCGGTTTACCAAAGGCACCTTCGGCATACAATCCCATCAATAATCCACAACGTGCCAAAATAAGACGAGATTGGATTCTTGGTAGGATGAAAAAATTAGGCTTTATTACCACTAATGAGTTCGCAACGCATTCTGCTCAGCCTGTCACCGCTCGCTATCATGGTACTAAGCTAGAGTTAAATGCTGGCCATGCTGCAGAAATAGCTCGCAATCTTGCCGTAGAAAAGCTTGGCCTTAAGGCTTATACCGATGGTTTCATCATCAAAACAACCATCGATAGCCACCAACAGGAAACGGCACAACAAGCCATAGAAAACGGCTTATTTAATTACGATTTAAGGCATGGTCACCGTGGGCCAGAACAGACTTTCCCCATAGAGCAACGTGATCAGTGGCCTACAATGATCAATCAACTACGACCGGTCAATGGACTAGAGCCCGGAGTGATTACTGCTTTCTCTTACCAGCCCATCCATGCTCAAGAAAACCCTCAGGAACTGACCGAGCTGAAGCCAGCGGACAATGATGCTCTGTTAATTCAACCGCAAGCTTATGTTCATCTATTACTGTCTGATAATCGTGAAATCGCTTTCAAATGGAATGAAAAAGCCAATCCAATCAAGCCTTACATCACTGAAAATAAACGAGGGGTAGGCATAAAATCCTTAACTGAATTATTTGAGCCGGGTGATGTTATTCGAATAAAAATATCGCCCAAAAGCAATGAAGTTTTTGTGACACAATTGCCCGATGTGAATGCAAGCTTAGTGGCTATTCGTCCTAATCAAGGAGCAATTAGTGCGCTCATTGGCGGCTTTGACTTTCAATCAAGTAAATTTAATCGCGCCACTCAAGCTTATCGTCAGACTGGTTCCAACCTAAAGCCTTTCATCTACGCTGCCGCTATCGAAAATGGTTTTACCGCAGCCAGCCTTATCAACGATGCACCAATCGTATTTTCAGATCAACAACTCGAAAGTGACTGGCGACCACAAAACTCAGGTGGTACTTTCTCTGGGCCAACTACCCTTCGCGAAGCGCTTTATAAATCAAAAAATTTAGTTTCTATCCGACTACTTCAGGAGCTAGGTATTCGTAAAGCGATTACTTATTTAGAACGCTTTAACTTCAACGAACGAGCTTTGCCAAGAGATCTGTCGCTTGCATTAGGCAGCTACGCAATGACGCCATTGCAACTCGCAACCGCTTATTCAAGCATTGCTAACGGTGGCTTTAAAGTAACTCCTTTTCTTGTTGACCAGATCACCGACCGCGATGGAAAGGTCGTTTTTAAATCACCCCGCGTAGAAGTTTGCTCACACTGTGACAACTCAACAAGTTCGACAAAAAAACAACGCAAGTTAGAAAACCAAGATTTTATCGAGGCTGACTCGCTGGACGCCCTACTAGAACAGGAGCTACTAGAAGAGAAGGCTAAAGAAGCCGACCGTATAATGGATCCGCGTGTAGCCTATATCATAGATAGCATTTTAAAAGACGCCATACAGAAAGGCACAGCAAGAAAAGCTAAGGGCTTAGGACGCAAAGATTTAGCTGGAAAAACGGGAACAACCAACGGCCCTACCGATGCCTGGTTCTCCGGCTATCATCCTGATTTAGTCGTCACGACTTGGCTGGGATTTGACAGCAACAAGAATATTGGCACCCGCGAATACGGTGGCTCAGCAGCGCTACCTATTTGGATAGACTTTATGCGAGAAAATCTTAATCGCCTGGAGATAACAACACCTGTTCGCCCAAGTGGCATGGTATCGGTTAAAATCGATAGCCGTACAGCCATGGCGGCAAATGACTCGTCAAAAAACACCCGCTTTGAATTATTCCTAGAAGAACACTCGCCACAGCAATCATCAACAACACTAAATTCAACTAAACCCAAAGAGACACAGCTTAACGAAGAGTTGTTTTAGCTATATTTCCTTTCGTCGAATGGCAAATGTGCCACACCACTCTCAACTGCAGCTTGAGCGACAGCCGCAGACACGTGGTTTAATAAGCGTGGATCAAGGGGTTTGGGAATGATATATTCTTTGCCGTAACTTAATGTCGCTAAACCACAGGCTTTCGCTACCGCCGCAGGCACAGCCTCTCTTGCTAGGTCCTTGAGCGCATGCACTGCCGCAATCTTCATCGCTTCATTAATTTCACTCGCTCTGACATCAAGCGCCCCCCTAAATATATAAGGAAAGCCTAAGACATTATTAACCTGATTCGGCAAATCAGAACGCCCCGTCGCCATGATAATATCGTCGCGAGTCGCATGCGCAAGTGCGGGTGAAATTTCTGGATCAGGATTAGAACAAGCAAAAATAACCGGATTAGCCGCCATCGTTAATAATGCTTCTGGCTTCAGTAAATTCGAGCCCGAAAGACCAATAAAAACATCGGCGTCAACACAGGCGTCATCGAGCGTTCTCGCCTCAGTCTGCAAAGCAAATTCGGCTTTAAATTCATTCACCTCTTCTCGGCCTTGATAGATAACACCTAAGCGATCCAACATAACAATGTTTTCGGCGTTGGCACCTAAACTAACTAATAATCGCATGCCCGCAATGGCCGCCGAACCAGCACCCAAACAAACAATTTTCGCACTAGCCAGCGTTTTACCTTGTAGCTCAAGGGCATTGATTAATGCCGCGGCTGTCACAATCGCTGTACCATGTTGATCGTCATGAAACACGGGAATATCGCAAAGTGCTTGTAAGCGCCTTTCAATCTCAAAGCATTCAGGTGCTTTAATATCTTCAAGATTAATGCCACCAAAGGTTTTAGAAATATTTCTGACTGTTTCAATAAAACTTTCAGTGTCCTCGGTATCAACCTCAACATCAATAGAATCAATTTTTCCAAAACGCTTAAACAATAAAGCCTTGCCTTCCATTACTGGCTTGCTAGCCAACGCGCCCAAATTACCTAAACCAAGAATAGCGCTGCCATTACTGATCACGGCAACCAAGTTGGCCTTAATGGTGTAGTCGTATGCGAGTTCTGGATTTTCGGCAATTGCCCTGACTGGCTCAGCCACGCCTGGACTGTAAGCAAGGGCAAGATCGTCTTGCGTCTCTGCCGAGGTCGTTAATGCAATTGAAATCTTGCCAGGCGCTGGGAATGCATGATAATCGAGAGCCGCTTGCCGAGGGGCATCTTTAGAAAAGCGAGTTGTCATAATCAACCATTAATATAGCCAAAGAATAGGCCGGTCACCATGATTAAAATACTGTATCAAACAGGGACAGACACAAAGTAAAGACAGAGTAAGGCGCTAAGGCAAACATGGAAAGTAAAAGGATAGTGAATTTTATAAATTAGCGGGGATTCATCCTGCCTAAGAAACCGATAATGACGCTTTTCATCAATAACTTAATCATACTGAATGGCTATGCCAGCTACAGAGAATACTGTAGCTGATGAGAGAAAATGAACCAGAGCTTACTACTTCTTAGTCGAACGATTACCGAAGCGTTTATTAAAGCGATCAACACGACCACCGGTATCCAATATCTTTTGTTGGCCGGTATAAAACGGGTGCGATGCTGATGAAGTATCTACCGTACAATAGGGATAAGTTTTCCCATCCTTCCATTCTATTGTCTGGCTTGTTTTCAGTGTTGAGCGAGTCATAAAGTACTCATCAACACTGGTGTCATGAAAAATAACGGTTTGGTATTCTGGATGTATATCTGCTTTCATGGGTTTTCCTTGATCAGTGCGTGATACCGCTCTCCGATTCACTCGCGACTCTATCACTTCGAGGCCAGCAATCGGTACCGTATCGACTAGTATCAGTTAAAGAGCGCGGGATTCTACCAGAATCATACCAGCAAGCAAGCGAATTGAAGGGTATTCGCCGCTCTGGTTCTGATCATTTTATAGTCTCAGCTAACCTTTGAACGATTGGAAAAATACCTTCTTACCCCAAAAAATACAAATAACCCATTATAATCAATAACTTAATGATGTATTTGCCAGTCATTGTTTTTGGATGGCTTACTGCCGTAACTATAGAGCCTATTACGGCGAAACAGAGTAAACTAGAGACCAGTCAAAACGACCCAAATACAATATCTGATGGCCCAGGATTTCAACCCCTCGATGAGCAGCAACCCAGCACTGATTATTCAAGTTGTGATTGCCTCTCCATTGCGGCAATTTTTTGATTATTTGCCCGCCGAAGGACAACTTGCTAAAGACTACTTAGTGGGCAGCCGCGTGCAAGTCCCTTTTGGACGAAGGAATATCACCGGCATCGTGATCGGCCATAGCGACTCATCGGCTATTGCTGCCAATAAACTTAAAGCCATTCTTAGCTCACTTGATAGCTTTGCCTTGCTCGATCAAGAGATGCTGGCACTGGGTCGGTGGATGAGCCAGTATTATCATCACCCGCTAGGCGATACTATTCTCAATTTGTTGCCCACTACGCTACGTAAGGGCGGTGCTTATGACGCTTATACTCAGAAATATTGGCAAATTAGCCAACAAGGCTTAGGGCTCGATGATCAAACGCTGAGTCGTGCACCCAAACAACAGTCACTACTGAACCGACTCCGCCAACAAGCACTTGACGAGCATACGCATGCCGCTATTTCCGAGCAACAATTAACCGCAGAGGGGCACTCTCGCCCTGCGGCATTGGCATTGGCAAAAAAAGCGCTCATCCTTCAATCTTCACAAGGCTATTACCCCAGCGACTGCCAAAGTTTACTGCAGGGCGAAGGCAATGATGTACTCCCGGCACTCAACCCGGAGCAACGCAATGCCGACCAACTGATTGAACAGCAACTTAATCACTTTGCCACTGTTTTATTAGAGGGAATTACGGGCAGTGGTAAAACCGAGGTTTACCTTCGCGCCATTGAAAAAGTATTGACTCAACAACAGCAGGCCTTGGTGCTAGTCCCTGAAATCGGCCTAACACCGCAAACTATTCAACGTTTTGTGGCACGCTTTAAAGTCCCAATCGCAATTTTTCATTCAGGCCTCAATGACCGCGAACGACTGGCTGCCTGGACAGCTAGCAAAGAAGGTCGTGCAAGAATTATTATTGGCACACGTTCAGCCGTTTTCACGCCTACTCAGAACTTAGGCATTATCATCATCGATGAAGAACACGACAATTCCTATAAACAACAAGACGGTATTCGTTACTCGGCTAGGGATATCGCAATTATTTTGGCACAAAAACAAAAATTACCGGTTATCTTAGGCTCTGCTACGCCGTCTTTAGAGACTTATGCCAATGTCAATGCCAATAAATATCGCCATGTTGTCCTTCAGCAACGGGCAGGAAACGCCCAACCACCGGCTATTGAACTGGTTGATATTCGACGACAAGCCTTGCATCAAGGCTTGAGCGATCAGGCCATTAGCGCAATCAATCGTACGCTTGCGGAAGGCAAGCAAGCGATGGTGTTTGTCAATCGCCGCGGTTTTGCACCGTTATTAATGTGCCATGATTGTGGCTGGCAAGCACAATGCAGTCAGTGCGATGCCCGGCTCACTCTCCATCAACGACCGGCCAGCCTTCGCTGCCATCATTGCGATTTCAGGTCTGCAGTCCCCAGCCACTGCCCGCAATGTCAGTCGAAAAATCTGATGGATATAGGTCAAGGCACCCAACGCAGTGCTGAAGCACTGTCTGATTTATTTCCACAGCATACAATTCTGCGTGTTGATCGTGACAGCACGCAAGGAAAGCAAGCCATGGGAGCGCAAATCGAGCGTATTAATCGCGGTCAGCCAGCCATATTAGTGGGTACCCAGATGCTTGCCAAAGGTCATCACTTTGCCGCGTTAAGCCTGGTGGTGGTCGTAGATGTCGATCAGGGTCTTTATAGTCCTGACTTTCGAAGCGCTGAAAAAACCCTTCAGTTACTGACGCAAGTAGCAGGTCGTGCCGGCCGAAGTGACACATTGGGACAGGTATTAATCCAAACGCATTTACCTGACCACCCTTTGTTAATAAATTGGCAGCAACACAGCTACCAAGGGGTAAAGGCGACATTAATGGCCGAGCGAGAACTGTACTCACTGCCGCCTATCACGCACATGGCGATACTACGAGCAGACAGCACTAAGCCCCAACAAGCAATGCAAGTTCTTTCGCAGTTGTTACGCGATCATCCTGCCAATAATGACTGTCAAATATTAGGGCCATTAGCAACCATTATGGAAAAACGAGCCGGTCGACATCGCGCCCAATTAATTATCAAGTCACCGCAGAGAAAAGCCCTACACAACACTATCGAACAATTTGTACAGCAGTTTGAAGCCGCAAAATTGCCCAGCAGCCTTCGCTGGAGTGTCGATATTGATCCGCAAGATGTCATCTAAATACACGCCGACCTTGTCGGATGAGATCGGACTCGCCATAATAGCAGGCAGCTGCTATTGCACCTGAATAAAGGACATTGCTGTTTAAATTCAGGAAGCGACTAGCCTTGCACCGCTATAAGAAACTGAGACCACTGTATTCATGAAAGACATTATTCAGCAACTGATTCAACAAGCCATCGACAATATGATTAGCAGTGAAGTGCTGCCATCAATTGCCTTGCCGGCAATAAAGGTTGAACGCACTCGCGATCCAAGCCACGGCGATTTAGCCTGCAATATTGCTTTAGCGCTGGCAAAATCCAGCGGCCTTGCACCGCGCGAACTGGCAGCATTGATCTGTGAAAACCTACCTAATAATGAGCTAGTACTAAGCACTGACATAGCTGGGCCGGGTTTTATTAATTTCTTTTTAGTCAAAACAGCCCAAACGGATGTTGTGCTAAATATAATCCAGCAAGGCGAGCGCTTTGGCCAGAATCAAAACGGGCATGATAGCAAAGGACAGCCCAAGGCGGTTCAAGTAGAGTTTGTCTCGGCCAACCCGACCGGGCCATTGCATGTCGGCCATGGTCGTGGCGCAGCGGTCGGCGACAGTATTTGTCGACTTCTTAGCGCGAGTGGTTGGAATGTTACGCGCGAGTTTTACTACAACGATGCAGGCCAACAAATTAATAATTTAGCCACCTCAGTACAATTGCGCTGCCAAGGTATAGGCCCCAACGACCCGCAATGGCCAGAAGACGGCTATCGAGGTGAATATATCACAGAGCTGGCCGCCGACTACATGGCCGGTAAGATGGTCAACGGTATCGCTGGTTTGGCCGATGCTGACAATCATTCAGCCATTCGTGACTATGCCGTCGCTTACCTTCGCAATGAACAAGATATCGACTTACAAGCCTTTCGCGTCGAGTTTGATGTATTTTCGCTGGAGTCAGCCTTATATACCGACGGTAAAGTCGAGTCGACAGTAAAGGCATTAATCGCTAACGGCTTCACTTATGAATCAGAAGGTGCACTTTGGCTTAAGACCACCGAATTTGGCGATGATAAAGACCGCGTAATGCGCAAGTCCGATGGCGGCTACACCTACTTTGTACCGGATGTAGCTTACCATCTTGAGAAATGGCAGCGAGGCTTTACCACCGTGATCAATGAGCAAGGCGCAGATCACCACAGCACCATTACCCGTGTTAGAGCCGGCTTACAAGCTTTACAGGTTGGCATTCCACAGGGCTGGCCAGATTATGTTTTACACCAAATGGTTACCGTCATGCGTGATGGCGAAGAAGTTAAAATCTCAAAGCGCGCGGGTAGCTATGTCACCTTAAGTGATTTAATTGAGCAAGTAGGCTGTGATGCAACGCGTTATTTCTTAGTCGCTCGCCGTGCCGATTCACAGCTGACCTTTGATATTGACTTGGCCCTGCAAAAAACTAATGATAACCCGGTTTTTTATATTCAATACGCGCACGCTCGAGTCTGCAGCGTCATGCGACAAGCCGCTGATAAGTCGCTGCCTTTTGATTTAACATTAGGCAAAGCAAACCTTGAGTTACTCGTTACCGATAACGAACTGGCCTTACTAAAAACACTGGCCGCCTATCCTGATTGTGTCGCTAATAGTGCGCGTGACTTCGCACCTCACAATATTGCCAGCTACTTGCGTGACTTAGCGGCCAATCTTCATGCCTGGTATGCCAGTGGTTCGCAACAAAAAGAATGGCAGTTATTAGTCGCAGATGACAAACTGCGCAACGCACGCTTAACACTGGCTGAGGCCAGTCGTCAGGTCATCGAAAACGGCCTAAACTTACTCGGCGTGAGTGCGCCCACAAAAATGTAAAATGAAGACATCGTCTCACATAGCGTTAGTTAAACAGGCATCCTCCCCAGCCAAGGATACTATCGACCATGGTCAATAAAAAAAGTAACGTAAAACCAAAAAAGAACAGACCTCGCACAGGCCAGAAAAACTCAATTTCTAAGCTACGCATCGCATCGACCATTATTGTTGCGCTAACATTTGCTAGTGGCTTGTATTTTATCAGTGGAATAAAAGTCAACAATACCAGTAATAAGCAATCATCCACCGATCAAACCATTCCAGAGCAAGAAAAATCGTTGAACAGGAAACAGCAAGCATTTACTTTTTACGAAAGGCTGAAAGGCAATACCGTCAATATCAAACAGCCCGAATCTTCTAGCAATGATACCGATGCAAAAAAAGAGACTGTTTATAGTATTCAAGCCGGCTCATTTAAAACAGAACAACAAGCCGAACAGCGGTTAGTCGAATTAACCTTATTAGGATTTGAACCTACCATTAGCGCATCTATTAATGCGTCAGGAAACCGCTGGCACCGAGTGATGATTGGGCCTTTCACATCGCGTCGCGAAATGGCCGCAGCTCGGTCACAATTAATGACCAATAAATTTGAAGCGATGGTAAGAGAACAATCGCGATAACTTACCGTACAATGACCCACTAAATTTTAAAGGTACTAATGATGGAGCAATACAGAGGAACCACGATATTATCGGTGCGACGCAACGGCCATGTTGTTATCGGTGGCGATGGCCAAGTCTCTATGGGTAACACCGTCATGAAAGGCAATGCTCGCAAGGTTAGGCGTTTATATCGCGGTGGCGTTATTGCTGGATTTGCCGGCGGCACCGCTGATGCCTTCGCCTTATTTGAACGATTTGAAGCACAACTCGAGAAATACCAAGGCCACTTAACAAGAGCCGCCGTCGAGCTGGCCAAGGATTGGCGAACCGATCGCGCGCTCAGGCGCCTAGAAGCACTGTTAGCTGTTGCCGATGCCAAAACCTCACTCGTGATTACCGGCAACGGCGATGTTATTGAGCCGGAAGACAGCCTGATCGCCATTGGCTCAGGGGGGCCTTTTGCTCAAAGTGCCGCTCGGGCATTACTCGATAATACTGACCTAAGTGCTGAAGATATTGTCAAAAAAGGGTTAACGATAGCCGGTGATATCTGTATTTATACCAACCACAACCACACCATTGAAAGCCTAGAGGCTGAACAGTAATAATTTTTGCCGCGGATAAAGAGGATAATCATTTAGATGTCGATGACACCAAGAGAAATTGTTCATGAACTCGATAGACATATTGTTGGACAAAACGCAGCCAAACGAGCGGTCTCCATTGCTCTGCGCAATCGATGGCGGAGAATGCAATTAGCTGAAGATTTTCGCGGCGAAATAACCCCTAAAAATATTTTGATGATTGGTCCAACGGGTGTCGGTAAAACTGAAATAGCCCGCCGTCTCGCTAAACTCGCTAATGCACCCTTTATTAAAGTTGAAGCCACAAAATTTACCGAAGTTGGCTATGTCGGACGTGATGTTGAATCCATTATTCGTGATCTTGTCGATGTTGCCATTAAAAACCGTCGTGAAAGCGCCGTGGCTAAAGTTGACTACCGTGCTAGCGAAGCAGCAGAAGAACGCATTTTAGACGTACTGCTTCCTCCGGCACGGGATATCGATGAAAACGACAAACAGACCCAGACCCGCCAACTCTTTCGAAAGAAATTGCGTGAAGGTGAACTGGATGAAAAAGAAATTAACATCGAGCTCAGTGATAGTCCTGTCGGTATTGAAATCATGGCACCACCTGGCATGGAAGATATGACTAACCAACTACAGGGTATGTTTTCTAACTTTTCTAAAGATAAAAAAACCACTCGAAAGCTCATGGTTAAAGATGCTTTTAAGCAGTTGAAAGATGAAGAGGCTAATAAACTGATCAATCAAGATGAGCTTAAAGCTGATGCGATTCAAGCAGCAGAGCAAACCGGCATTGTCTTTATTGATGAAATTGATAAGGTGGCTAAACGACAAGAAGCCAGTGGTGGTGATGTTTCTCGCGAAGGTGTGCAACGTGATCTTTTGCCTTTAATCGAAGGCAGCACTGTCAGCACTAAGCACGGCTCGATCAAAACTGATCATATTTTATTTATTGCCTCTGGCGCTTTTCACTTGTCAAAACCTTCTGACTTAATCCCTGAATTGCAAGGTCGTTTACCCATTAGAGTCGAACTCGACCCACTGTCAGCAGATGATTTTGAAAAAATATTAACCGAGCCCCATGCCTCTTTAACCGAACAGTATCAAGCGCTATTAGGAACCGAGGGATTAAACCTTGAGTTTACCCCCGACGGGATTAGTCGGATTGCGAAAACTGCGTGGCAAGTTAATGAAAAAACTGAAAACATTGGTGCACGTCGACTGCATACTATCCTTGAACGACTACTTGAAAGCGCGTCATTTGAAGCCAGCGACCTTAATGGTCAAAAGATAACTATCGATCAAGACTATGTCGATCAACAACTTCAGGCGCTCGCTGCAGATGAAGATCTGAGCCGATTTATTTTATAAATCAGAACATCACTAACTTAGCGAACAGAGCACATGGTGAAACCAGAGAAAATTCATTTACACAAGCGCTCTAAACAACTTGAACTTGTCTATGCTGATGAGCAACATTTTACCTTGAATGCTGAGTACCTTAGAGTCTTCTCACCTTCGGCAGAGGTAAGAGGACATCACCCGAACCAAGCAACACTTCAAGTCGGAAAAAAAGACGTCGCCATCGAATCAATTAACGCTGTTGGTAATTACGCTATACAGATCTTTTTCGACGATCAACACAGCAGCGGTATTTATTCCTGGGAATACCTACACCAACTCTGCATTCATCATGATGAATATTGGCAACGCTACCTTGATCAATTGAAACAACAACAAAAATGTCGCGAAGCCAATACTGAAATCATTAACGCCACCAAGCTTTAGCCATATCGAGCAGTATTATCGATTTATTTTTTCATCCGAGAAGAAAAGTCCCAAGCCGTCAGCCAATTAGGTGAAATGCATAGCACATATTCATCATTACTTCGGCTTAACAGCCATTTCGCTAGATAGGACTCTGGATCAATCGCGTAGCGTTGAATAAGCCGCTCTAATAACCGTTCAGTATTGCCTAAGGTCATACTCACGATGCCTTGGCCGCGGACACCACTATAAGGCATACTGTCGGCGGCCACTTCAAAACCACATTTACTATTCAGCAAGAATCGTTTTGCTAATAGTGATGATTTGTGAGTGGCGCAAAAAAAACAGTTGTCTTGATACAAGAACCACAGAGACGAAACCAAAGGAAAACCATCTGACCCAACGCTGGATATTCGTAAAGGTATCTTACTGCTTGATAAAAAAATTTCAATTTCAGCTAAACTCATCTGGCTAGAAGCCTTAACGACTGCAGATTGTCCAGTCATTGCTACACCCTTTCTTAAACGACACCTACGCCTAATCAAATAAAACTAACGCCCATAGAATACAACTTACTGTTTCGCTTAGCTATCAAAAATGTAAGGCATAAAAACACGCCCTTATACTATATTCCTTCAGGATATATTTCTATTCGACTCACCAAAAGGAAAAAACATGAGCACAATCGTTAATATATTATTTGCTGTAGCAATGATGCCCATTATTCTTAATTTTATCAGTCATTATTTTAAGCATAAAGAATTCGGCGTGGTTGATAATAATAACCCTCGGCAACAGGCGGCCAGCCTCAGTGGCCCTGGCAGCAGAAGCATTGCCGCGCAACAAAATGCTTGGGAGGCATTAGCACTTTTTTCAGCGGCTATTTTAGGCGCCTATCTCATGGGCGCCAGCGCTGAGCAGATGTTATTGCCTGCTTATATCTTTCTTGCGATGCGCATCGCCCACGCTCTCTGTTACTTGGCTGACTGGGCGATCTTACGCTCTATTGTCTGGATTATCGGCTTGATTAGCTGCATCTGGATTATTCAACTTGGCAGCTAAGCGCAGGGCTTTATGATGGCGACTCATGACCTTGAAGTGACCGCCCGGTAAACCGGTCTGTTTTCTTGACGCCTAGAAGGGTACAATACTGCCGACCAGCTAGTCGGATATTAGCTTTAGGTATTCAGCTCGGCAAAGAAAGAGGCAGCAATGAGCAACTCACACCCCGACAATCATACATCGGTTGATGCTAAAGAATCGACCACTACCCATTTTGGCTTTCAACAAGTGGATAAAGACCAAAAAGCAGGATTAGTCGGGGAGGTATTCACCTCGGTCGCTAGTCGCTATGACATCATGAATGACTTGATGTCAGCTGGTATTCACCGCCTCTGGAAACGGTTTACCGTTGAAGTCTCCGCCGTTCGAAAAGGCCATCGAGTCCTCGACCTCGCCGGCGGCACGGGTGATCTCGCAGCCAAATTCAGTCGCCTAGTTGGCGATCAGGGTGAAGTCATTCTGTCTGACATCAATCAATCAATGCTGGCAACGGGACGCGATAAACAAACTGATTTAGGCAACACTGGCAATATCAGCTATGTGCTAGGCGATGCCCAATATCTGCCATTTCAATCCAATTACTTTGATTGCGTGACGATTGGCTTTGGCCTGCGAAACGTGACCGATAAAGACTTAGCCTTACGGTCTATCTTGCGAGTGCTGAAGCCCGGCGGCCGGCTATTGGTGTTGGAATTCTCAAAACCAGGCAACCCCCTCCTGTCGAAAATTTATGACAGTTACTCATTTAAACTACTGCCCAAAATTGGCAAATTAATCGCTCAAGATGAAGATAGCTATCGCTACCTAGCTGAATCGATTCGCATGCATCCTGACCAAGAGACATTAAAAGGCATGTTAGAAGATGCCGGCTTCGTCGATTGTGAATACCACAACATGACCGGTGGTATTGTCGCCATTCATAAAGGCATCAAGGTATAGTCTGATCATCACGATATGAAAATAGACCCAACATTAATCGCCGCGAGTTGCGCCAAGCTTGAGCAGGCCATCAATCATAGCTTGTCGCTAGACTCATGCACGCAAGAGAAACTCGCTAATTATGCCGGTCGTGTTATTCAACTGCGTTGTACCCAACCAAAGCTAACCCTTTACTTTCGCATCGACTCAAATATTAGCGTTCTGCAATATTTTGAAGGTGATGCCGATGCTGGGATTCAAGGCACTCGAGGTGATTGGCTGACGTTGCTTACTGCAGACGATCTGGCTTCAGCATTGATTAATGGTAAATTAGTGATTAGTGGCGATACTCAATTATTTATGGAATTAAAATCTATCGCTGAGCAAATTGAGCTGGACTGGGAAGGCCAACTTGCTACATTTATCGGCGATATTCCAGCCCATTTAGCCGGTCTAGTCGTGAATGCTGTCAAGGATTTCAGCCGACAAACCCAGCAAACAGCAAGACGAACACTTGATGACTTTCTGCACGAAGAAGCGCGTTTACTGCCAGCTAAAATTGAATGTGAAAATTTCTACCAACGCTTACGGACATTGGAGATGAAAATTGATCGCATTGATGCAAAAATAAAACGCCAGCAGAAAAGCACCTCGCCACCCCTATCATGAAAAAATTTATTCGTATTCTTATCATCTTACGCGTCATTGCTCGATATCGCATTGACAATTTAGTACCGCAAAAAAACCTTAAACGGCCGATTAAGTGCTTGCTCAATGTCTTTAATCTCTTCGGCCAGCACGCCGATAATCGCGCGATTCGGCTGAGAATGGCATTGCAGGATCTTGGCCCTATATTTGTTAAATTCGGGCAATTGCTATCAACTCGCAGAGATTTATTGGCGGCCGATCTGGCTGACGAGTTGGCTCTGCTTCAAGATCAAGTACCAGCTTTTGATAGCAGCAAATCTGTTGCAATTATAGAAGCGGCATTAGGTCAATCCGTCAACGAGGCCTTTGCAGCCTTTACGGTCGAACCCATGGCATCTGCTTCGGTGGCACAAGTTCATGCTGCCACACTGCATGACGGTAGAGACGTGGTGGTTAAAGTCATTCGACCGGATATCGAGAAAGTCATCGCTGAAGATATCGCCCTACTATTCCTAATTGCCGGCATAGTAGAAAAATTTTCTCTGGATGGTAAACGGCTTCGCTTAAAGGAGGTGGTCAGCGATTATGAACATACTATTTTTGATGAACTTGACTTAAAACGCGAGGCAGCCAATTGCGCGCAGCTCAAGCGCAATTTTGAAACCAATGAAGAGCTCAGTAAATTATTGTTTATTCCCGCCGTTATCTGGGATCTTAGCACTATCGATATTATGGTCGTCGAACGAATATACGGCATTCCCGTCTCTGATATTGACGCACTCAATGCGAATAACACGAATTTAAAAGCCCTAGCAGAAAGCGGCGTCAAAATATTTTTTACTCAGGTCTTTGAGCATAATTTTTTTCATGCTGACATGCACCCTGGCAATATTTTTGTAGATAGAAAAAATCCTGAATCGCCCCGCTATATTGGTATTGACTGCGCGATTATGGGTTCACTGTCAGATTTTGATCGTTACTATTTAGGCCGTAATCTTCTCGCTATGTTCAATCGTGATTATGCCTTAGTTGCTAAATTACACATTGAATCAGGCTGGGTACCGGCAGGTACGAATCAATGCGCTTTCGAAGGTATGATTAGAAGTGCTTGTGAACCTATTTTTGAAAAACCTTTGGCTGAGATCTCATTTGGCATGCTGTTGATTTACTTATTCCAAGTCGCCAGACGGTTCGGCATGCAAGTACAGCCATCGTTAGTCTTATTGCAAAAAACCTTACTTAACATTGAAGGTCTAGGCAGGCAGCTGTACCCAGAGCTAGACCTTTGGGCCACAGCTCACCCCTTCCTTGAAAAATGGATGGCTCAACACTATTCACCCAAAAGGCTACTTAAAGAACTTAAAAATCAATCACCTGCATTACTTGAAGCACTGCCGGGTCTTCCAGATTTACTGCTAAAACAACTGCACCAAGCCAGTCATGAGCGCGTTTCATCACAGGAATTAAAAGGCAGCATTGATAATATTGAGTCGCAGCTGCGCAAACAACGCTTATTCCACTCAGGCTTGGCTATTTTTGCCTTGCTCGGTACACTCGTCTACTTGGCCTCACATTGAAGAAATCGGTAAAAAGTGTTGGCGACTATTATCTAATGGCGGGATCTGTGATTTAATAGTATCACCTTTATGAGAAACTAATTTTTTGATTAATGTCGCTATGAATAAATCAACCGATTCGCTAATTGATCGTATCAATTGGAATAACCAAGGCTTGATTCCTGCAATCGCTCAAGACGCTGAAACCAAAAAAGTTTTGATGCTGGCTTGGATGAATGCAGACGCATTGGCTGCGAGCCTAGATCGTGGCGAAGCCATTTACTGGTCTCGCTCGCGGCAAAGACTATGGCATAAAGGTGAATCGTCAGGCCATACGCAACAAATCATTGAAATGAGACTCGATTGCGATGCCGATACACTATTGTTGCTAGTAGAACAAAAAGGCGGTATTGCCTGCCATACGGGTCGTGAAAGCTGTCTGTACCAGCAATTTTCAACCGTAAAGAATCAATGGGTTGCAGTTGAACCAGTCATCAAAGATCCCGATCATATTTATCAGACCAAATGATCGTATAACCTCTTTATATAGAGCCAAGTTATGAGTGATATCTTGCAACAACTAAGCAAAATAATAGATCAGCGTAAACAAACATCGCCAGAAAAATCGTACGTTGCACAGTTGCATGCCAAGGGCTTAAATACAATCCTTGAAAAAATCGGTGAAGAAGCAACAGAGGCTATCTTAGCTGCTAAAGATTTCAGCGTGCTTACCGACCAACAACATTCAACCAGCGCTAAGCAGGCTCTGATTAACGAGACAGCTGACCTATGGTTCCACAGCTTAGTCATGCTATCACATTTGGACTGTAGTGCCGGCGACGTACTGAACGAACTGGAACGCAGAGAGGGCATCTCAGGCATTACTGAAAAAGCCTCGCGAAGCGCGACTTAACTAAAGATAGTGAAGGTTTTAACTCAATGATAGGAGAAAAGCAATGGGTCTTGGCGGTATAAGTATTTGGCAACTATTAATCGTGTTAGCCATCGTAGTAATGATTTTTGGCACTAAGCGATTAAAAAATATCGGCGGCGATTTAGGCAGTGCGATTAAAGGGTTCAAAAAATCAATGGCGGATGATGATGTGGCTGAGTCTGCCAGCGAAGATAACGCAGCCAAGAGTGAGCCACTTGAAAAAGACTAGTAATAATTAGGCTTCAACTATGGATATTGGTCTGCAAGAATTATTTTTGATTAGCATCATGGCGCTGATAATTCTTGGCCCTGAAAGACTGCCTAGCACTATGAAGCAAATCATGATCTGGACAAGCAAAATAAAAAATAGCTTTAACTCAATCAAAAAAGAGTTTGAAAATGAGTTAGATCTCGACAGTATCCAGCAACAAATTCATAATGAAAAAATTCTTAAAGAACTCGGCGAGCCAATCGAACAGTTAGAAGAAAATGCCAAAAAACTCCAGCAATCATTACTAGACTTAGACGCCTCTAGCAATGATTCAATGGCTGATATAACCGATACAACTGAATCTGAAAAATAAAACAACCCACTGTAATGAAATGGCATCTATGTCTTCGCGAACTGATACATCCACTAAAAAAGAAAACCCTGCTAGCCAAGAACAACCTTTAGTTCAACATTTGCTCGAGCTAAGAACACGGCTGCTAAAAAGCATCGCTGCAATTGCTGTGTGTTTCCTTTGCTTAGCCTTCTTTTCTAAAGACTTATACAGTTTTTTTTCAGCACCTATTCAAGCACTACTGCCCGACGGAGGTACAATGATAGCTACTGATGTAGCGTCACCCTTCTTTGCCCCTTTTAAGTTGACTGCATTTTTAGCGCTTTTTTTAGCCATGCCTTATGTGCTATTTCAAGTTTGGTCTTTTGTTGCGCCGGGCCTTTATGAAAAAGAAAAAAAACTGGCTATGCCGCTTTTTATAAGCTCGGTGTTTTTATTTTATCTCGGTATTACTTTTTGCTACTACATTGTTTTCCCGCTGGTGTTCGGCTTCTTTACAAGTGTTGCGCCGGTTGGAATTAGCGTCACGCCGGATATTAATAGCTACCTAAATTTTATTTTAAAATTATTCTTTGCTTTTGGCTTAGCCTTTGAGATTCCCGTAGCCACCGTTATCCTAGTCAGGACGGGCATCACTAGCCATTCAGCGCTGGCAAAAAAACGCCCTTATATTATTGTCTGCTGTTTTATTTTTGGCATGTTGCTCACTCCGCCGGATGTGATATCTCAATCACTGCTTGCGATCCCTACATGGCTTTTATTTGAATTTGGCTTGATATTGAGTCGCTTTGTCAGCGTCAAGTCATAATTAATCCAACTCGAGAGTATTGATATTATTATGCCCTTCAATAAAAAAGATTTACCCATTAATGTTGATGCAATCAAAGGCTTTCTTGCTGATGATGAGGGTGAAGCCTTATTTGCGGCCGCATTAGAAAGCATCACTTTAGGCCCCTGCTTAGAAGTCGGCAGTTACTGCGGGAAATCTACTGTGTATCTAGGTGCTGCTTGCCAGCAAAAAAATGGCATTGTCTATGCGATTGATCATCATCGAGGCTCCGAGGAACATCAACTGGGAGAGGAATACCATGACAGTGATTTATTTGATGCGCAAGCACAACTCATGGATACCTTTAAAGAATTCAGAAGAGTAATGCGAGAGGCTAAACTGGAAGACACGGTGATACCGATTGTGGCTGCCTCAAAGCTAGCATCGACAAACTGGTCGACGCCTCTTGGCATGGTATTCATTGATGGCGGCCATAGCTTAGACACCGCTATGGCTGACTACCGCGCTTGGGCAACCCACGTGTCAGTCGGTGGCATTTTAGCAATACACGATATCTTTCCCGACCCAACGCAAGGTGGGCAAGCACCCTATACCATTTGGAAATTGGCTAAAGCATCTGGCTTATTTGAAGAGTTACCCACCGTCAATACCTTAGGCTTATTTCGACGAATCTAACCGTTACCCATATACTCATCTGACGATGCATCTAATAACTCTACACTGGTAAATAATTTTGCAGCGGCCGTATGTTCTGTTAGCGCATCAGCAGCTAGTAAAATAGCACCGGCAGTCCAGGTTGGCTTTTCATCTGGCCATAGTAAATTTTGAACAAATTGATAGCCTGTCCAATAAGAACCATCGTCTAATTGCCATTGATGCAAATAACTGTAAATTTCAACTGCACGCGCGTGATCACCCGCCGCTAGCAAGGCCATGGTTAGCTCACAAGATTCCGCCACTGTCACCCAAGGCTCATCGGATACACAACGACAACCCATACCCTGCTCGACAAACTCGTCCCAACGAGCTTGTAAGTGTTGGCTGGCTTGTAATTTTGGAATCACTCCAGTTAGCACGGGATAAAACCAATCCATTGAATAGCGCGATTTACTTTCCCAAGTTCGATCAAAACGATGTGGCTTAGTTCTTAGAGCCTGACCCAACTTTTCTCGAGCCATCAGCCACTCTGGGCGAGGTAACCTCATGGCTATAGCAATATTATGAGCGCATTCAAGACTTTTATAGATGGAGCTACAACCTGTCACTAAGGCATCGTGTTTTGGTTTGCCGTCACAATCGACAGCCCAATTAATATCCCCTTCAACTTGCTGTTGAGCGACCACAAAATTAATCGCTTTTTCAACCGTTGGCCACATTCTTTTTAAGAAATCTCGGCGCTGGCTTATTAAATAGTGGTGCCAAACGCCGGTTGCGATATAAGCGACGAAATTAGTCTCGCGTCTTTCACTGTTTTCAACAACGTCATTTTTATACGCCGCCCACCAACTACCATCGTCTAATTGTTTTTCTGCTAGCCAAAAATAGGCGCGCTCGGCATTGCTAAAGTCTCCACCAATACTCAGCCCCATAGCCGATTCAACATGGTCCCATGGATCACAATAACCGTCTTCAAACCATGGGATAGCGCCGCTAGGTAATTGCACTTGGCGAATATAATCAACGGTTGGGGCAAAAAAAGCTTCAGGAAAAATGCCTTTTGATAAATACAGTCCACTCATTATTCAGAATCTCTCGTCAACTATTTAGCGGACTTTGGTTTATTAAAATACATAACAATACTTTTCCCCATGATCGGATTGAGCAAGGTCTCTAGAGAGCGAGTTAACCATGGACGCTGCATTAAGTCCCATACCAATAGTTTATGATAGAGCTTTATCAGTAGCGATTCCTCTTGCGAATCCCAAAACATACACTTAAGCCACCAAAAAGGCGAATGTAATGCATGCGCCCAATGCCGATGGTAATGATAAAAACCACGCGCTTCTATCTGAAATCGCAATTGTGAGGCGTCAAATATACGCAAGTGGCCGCCATCTACTTGATGGTAAGCACTGCTAAAATACCAACAAATTCGTTCAGGCCAAGCTCTAGGCACGCTAGCGATAAAGGTACCGCCTGGCACCAGTATTCTTTCAATTTCTGTTAAAACTGATTCATAATCTGGAATATGTTCTAACACCTCTGAACAAATAATGACATCAAAAGTATTGTCTTCAAAAGGCAAAGACAAGGCATTCGCCACCGATAAACCGAAACTTTTGTCGGCGTTTTCAGATTGACAAAACTCATTAAATTTATCGGCCGCTGTTTTTAAGTCGTTAAAACCTAAATCAACGCCCACAGCCTGAATATTCTTTTCTAAGTAAGCAGCAATCACATGACGCCCTTCGCCACAACCAAGGTCTAATAATTTGTCACCATCTGATAATTCAATATGCTTAAAATCAACTGTTTGCATGTTCAACCTTTGAGTGCTGAGAAGTCTCTGTATCGGGCACTGTATCAGCATCGAGAATCTGCTGGTATAGCGCCGACATTTGTTCAGCAACCAGCTGCCAAGAAAACTTATTTTCAATACGCTTACGACCTAACTGCCCGTAATGCTCTCGCGCTTTAGGATTGCTCAATAATTTTTCGATCGCCGCGGCAATAGCATCGGCATCTTTAATGGGTACCGTCAGACCCGCTTGGCCGACGACTTCAGGTAATGCACCACCGTCAGTGGCAATAACCGGCACACCGCAAGCCATAGCCTCCCCGGCGGGCAAACCAAAGCCCTCATAAATAGAGGGCACGACCGCAATGCTAGAGCGAGCATAATGTTCAACCATTGTCTTCGTGCTAATACCATGTACAAACTGTATTTTATCGTCAATGCCAAGCTGCTTGACTAATTTTTCAGTCTCGCCGCCCACTTTGGGTTGACTCACCAATAATAAATGCAGTTCAGGATATTTTTTAGCTAATTGAGCAAATGCCAACAATAAAAAACGCAGGCCTTTGAGCGGTTGGTCAGCGGATGCCGTCGCCATAATCTGCCATCTATCTCGTTCGATATTGTCTATCGGTTTAAATTCCTTGGTATCGATGCCGTTATAGATTAAATGAATATTGTCTGAATTCAGGTCAAAAGACTCAATAATGTCAGTATACGATCGCTCTGAAACGGTCACAATATTATTCAATTTCGCTGCCACTTTTTTTTGCATAGTTAAAAATGAGTGCCAGCGCCGTATTAATAATTTTTCCCACCAATGCTGACAAGCATTCAAGGCAATCTGTAAATCACTGGTGATAGGATGATGAATGGTCGTTAACAAGGGAAAACCATCACGCTGAACCTTCAACATATCCCAACCCAGACATTGATTATCATGAATAATATCGTAACTATCTGAGTGCACTAGCAAGTAATGATACAGACGCCGCGAAAAACAATAAGGCTCAGCAAAGCCGCCAGTTAATTTACTCAACCATTCAATAATATTGGTCATTGACGCTAAATGCCTTGGTCGTAAGGACAGTAAACCGTTTGCGAACAAATCAAGGCCGGGAAGCTTAATAAGATTCACTCGCTCATCAAGCATTGGGTAAGGCTGACCGGAAACAACATCAACCGAATGTCCCGCTTCAACCAACGCCTTGCTCAGATACTTAATATAGATACCTTGTCCACCACCAAAAGGCGCGCTTCGATAACCAGAGATGCATATTCTCAGTGGTCGCGCTTGGCTATTATCTCGGTCAGTAAGATCGTCATTATGGCTGGACTTGTTATCAATTGATTTGCTGTCGGCATCACTGAATAACGAGAGTTGACGTTCGCGCCTCAACGCCACACGCTCTGAAGTAGAGGCTAATGTCGATTTGTTTTGTACTTCTAGTGACATAGGCTTGATGAAATTCTAATTCGATTTAATGCTGGCTCGATTGACTGATCACATTCAGTTCAAGAAATGCCGATGTTAGCGGGTCAATAAGCCTTATCAAGCCACTGAAGCGCCTGGACTGAACCAAGTTAAGCCAGCATCAACATTTGCCAACATGAGAGGCTTTTGTTAAGTGAAAAGCGATGAGGAAATGAAACTGATCAATAACAAGGGCTTATTTTCTTACAAAGCGCATGAACAGTCTAGGGTAAGCGGCTATTTATTAATCAAATTTTAACTGCAAAAGTTAAATAAGTTATGGCTGCTCGCAACTCTGATCAAAAAAGATACGGGGCAGGCCTTTGTGTCCACAATAATCTTTATAATAGTAAGTAATCACTGACACTGTTTCAGTCAACCTGACTAGGCATCAATAAAATCGCGCAAGACCATACGC
This sequence comes from Pseudomonadota bacterium, assembly GCA_036344075.1. Taxonomy (GTDB): domain Bacteria; phylum Pseudomonadota; class Gammaproteobacteria; order Pseudomonadales; family UBA7434; genus UBA7434. Next base: position 62,714 of record JAYYUJ010000018.1, on the reverse strand, counting down.
GAATATAAGCCATTAACCAGCATTAACTCGTCGTGGCTACCCTGCTCGACAATTTTACCGTCATCAAGATGGAGAATATGATCCGCATTTTCGATGGTAGTCAGACGATGGGCGATAACAATAGTAGTGCGATCTTTCATTAATGATTCTAAGGCTAATTGCACCTTCACTTCTGATTCATTATCTAGCGCAGAGGTGGCCTCATCAAGAATTAATAATCGCGCATCCGATAAAATAGCCCGCGCAATAGCAATTCGCTGACGCTGACCACCCGATAACATAGCGCCATTTTCACCCACAATCGTATCGTAGGCTAACGGAAAGTCATTAATAAATTCATCGGCATTCGCAGCTTTCGCAGCGGCAACAATTTCTGACTCTGTCACATCAGCGGCACCGTAAGCGATATTGGCTTTAATCGAATCGTTAAATAACACAACCTGCTGCGAGACCATTGCAATATTGGCTCTTAAAAAAGGCAACTTATATTGATTAATAGGAACATCGTCTATACGCACTTCACCCTGAGTGGGCAAGTAAAAACGGGTAATTAAATTAACTAACGTCGACTTCCCTCCGCCAGAGCGACCTACAATCGCCATTGTTTTTCCTGCCTCAAGCTGAAAATCGATTCCCTCCAAAGCCAGTTGATCATCTTTTTTATAGGCAAAACTGACTTGATTAAACGACAGCTTACCTAATAGATTAACATTGTCGATCTGACCCTGGTCTTGCTCCTGCTCTAAATCGATATGAGTAAAGACTTCTTCGGCCACCACTGCAGCCTCTAGCAATTTAGGATGCACTTCACTTAAACTGCGAATAGGTTTAGGCATTAAGCCCACCGCCGTCACATAAGCCACTAACTGCGCAGTGTCCAGTGAGCCTCGAGATAGCAGTACAATGTACATAATCAACGCCATCACAATGATGACCATCACTTGCATAAAAGGCGTATAAATAGCGCTAAATTTTGCTAATCTGAGGCCGAGCCGTTTAGTTAGATCACTGATCTGAAAAAACCTATCTCTTTCATTACCTTCATTCGCAGAAGACTTCACTTGACGTATACCAGAAAATGTTTCAGCAGCAACATGATTTAGCTCACCCGTTGAAGCTTGAATACCATGGCCTAATCGTTTCACTTTTCTAGAAATCCAAACAACCGCCAAGGCAATAGGTGGGCCCAGTAATAAAAATGTCAGAGTTAATGAGATACTTTGATAAAACAAATAGCCCAGCAATGCAATAACCGTTAAACCTTCACGACCGATAGTTTTTAACGACTGCGTGGTTGAGGTGATCATTAAATTAGAATTGTAAGTAAACAGCGACACTAAACGGCCGCTTTTATTGTCATCAAAAAACTTCATCGGCAAACGAACAATATTTTCATACATATCACAGCGAACACTGTGCACGATATTAGCGCCCGCCTTGCTCATATAATAACTGCCTAAGTAACTGCCTAAGCCTCTAAACAGGGCGATAACGACACACATCAGCGGCACCACATACAAGCTATCGGCATACTCGCCCTCCAAAGCACGTACAAACGCCTCCATCAACATAGCAAAAGCTGGTTGCGATAAGGCATATAAACCATAGCCAATAAATGCCAGTGAAAATGGTAACGCTTGTTTTTTTCCATAGCCTAAGAATCGGCTAAAAAAAACTGAGAGCTTGATGTGTGAGGATAATGTAGTCTTTTTCACAATTAGGGTGACTTTTACTCAATCATTTCAGAATATAGTTGTTAAGTATTGAAGGTAAATAATATAATAGAATTTATATGGAAGTGTGAATTCTTTAGTTTGAGCCAAACAATTACAAAATCTATCCAATTTCAAAATTCGACAGTACTGATAGACCGCCAAAGCAATCAGCGATTATAAAGGGCAATAATAGAAAAACCTATAGCTCTATAACTAACTGATTTATAAGTGCTCATTAATAAAGTGCTGGATTATATTTAACGTTAATACTGCATAAGAGAAATCGAATTGAAAATAAGTGTTATCTTCACCACCTACAACTCGCCCGATTGGCTGCAAAAAGTACTGTGGGGATTTGAGCAACAAACCGATGATAACTTTGAAATTGTAATTGCTGATGATGGTTCAACAATAGAAACTCAAAGAGTCATTACTGATTTTAAAGCAAGATCACTAATGCCTATTAAGCATGTTTGGCAAGAGGATGATGGATTTCAAAAATGTCGCATCCTAAATAAAGCTATCGTTTCGGCGGAGGGCAAATATATTGTTGTCACTGATGGCGACTGTATCCCTAGAGAAGATTTCATTGCAACACATCGTGCAAAAGCAGAGCCGGGCTACTTTCTATCAGGCGGTTACTTAAAACTACCGCTACCACTTAGCCGAGATATTACTCAACAAGATATTATTGATGGGGAATGCTTTAATAGCGAATGGCTAATACGAAAAGGATTTAAAAAATCTCACAAATTATGGAAATTAACTCGCTCAACTTTTTTAGCCAAGTTGTTAAACCACTTAACACCCACGAGAAGAACATGGAATGGCCATAATGCCTCATGTTTTAAATCAGACATGATTAAAATAAATGGCTTCGATGAACGCATGCAATACGGCGGACAAGATTGTGAATTTGGCAGTCGACTTAAAAATTTAGGGTTAAAAGCCAAGCAGATTCGCTACAGCGCCATATGCGTTCATCTTGATCATTCAAAGTCATATGAGAATGCAGTTTCTTGGAAAAAGAACAATGATATTCGAAGCACAACGATAAAAGATAAGATTATTAAAACCTCAGCGGGCATTAAGGAAGCTGGCCTTGATTATGAGTAAACTTTTATAAATTCATATCCAGATTTTCATAGTTAATAAACAAAATTTTTATAATAAAAATAACCTTTAATTCCTCAACATAATACCTATTAACTTGTTCAGGCCAAAAAAATTGACAAATACTAAGCAGTAAGTATTTCCCAAGATAAAGATCTAAACGACCCCATTCCTAAGCCTTATGAGCATTATATTCACCTGGCATTCCGTTTACTATATTCCTGTCATGTATGAGCATTAGCTAATGAGGTCCCGAAGTTATTTTTTCACTCAAGCTAATCGATAAATTTTTCAGTGCTTTTTACTAAAAATAGTAACATAAGGCTTTAGTTTTTTATGTTCGACTAATGAAGAAAAAGGGTTATGACTAGATGAAAAGGTTTCGACCGAATCACTATTAAATGAGAAACTAATTTTCAAGTTGATACATAAATCTGATTGAGTTTTTTGAGTCTCCGTAAGAATGACATCTAAGATATCTTTTTTAAGGGCATCATCAATATCAATTCTAGTTGTAATAACAATTTCGGTATGATTATCAACATGATTCACTGTTGCGTCTATATCATCAAATCCTTCAACACAGAAAATTTTGATTTGAGGAAAGATACTTCTTACTTCGTTAATTCTTTCTCGGAATACATCAGGAGTTTCTTTGTCGAAAATAAAAGCCACTGAAAGTTTTCATTAGTTTGCACTTTTAGCTGAGGCAAGCAATATTTTCAAAAAGATTAAACCTGTACAATAACCAATCATTTAATTAAGAATGTTTATTATTATTTTCTAAAAAACCGTCTCTTTACTGAAGGTTGAATCTAGTTAAATAAATTATTGGAGTTTTTCATTTGCTATTCAACCTAAATGAAATTAATTCATCAAATCATAATTCACTTAAAAATATAAAAGTCGATTTATAGATTTTTAAGTTTAATTTTGGTAGTCAAAACTAATACTGCAATCATGATTTAAATTATAGTAATTACATATAGCCTTCCACTGTTTTCGGTTACCATCTTCGATGATATTTGATTTGGCTAGTGAATTGCCTTTTACACCAATTATCGGTATAGGTTTTTTAACTGGGTTAAGCGGTCTTCTTACCTTGACGCCATTCATTAAACTCATTGCTTTAAACCATAAATCGTCAGCTTTAGGGGCTAATTGCATATAAAGCTCTTCTTTTATTGTATCAGCATGCATGGCATTCGCAGGGTACAAAACACCGCCATAACCAATTGGCAACAAATTTGGCAATGTAATATTTTCGCTCTCATTGTATGGCCAGTCCGCATATGGTAAAAGCTTACCCTTTTTAACACTTATTTCACGACATTCTTGGGCAATAACATCCGATGGAAACTTCAAATGGCTTTCATATAAACTTTTAAGCCAATTTTTATCGTACATAACATCATCATCGCAGGTAACTATAATCTTGTCTGAAAATTCCTGAAGTGAAAAGACTAGTTTACGGTGAGAGGAAAATTGACTCCTAAATCGAATTTGGAAGATATCATCCTTCAAGCGCAATAGACTTTTTGGTAATTGATTTTCAAGATCATGGTGCAACCATAATATAATTTTTTTTGGGGGATAAGTCTGTGCAAGCAGACTTTTTATCGTTAAATGTAATGTTTTTATCCGCGAATCAATCGATGTCAATGAGACAACACAGGGGGTCGGCCTCACAACATGATTGGGCCTTACAATAAAATTTAATTTTAAAGAGTTAACTACAGAGAAAGGATACTCTTTAAGTTTCATAAGCCAAAGCCCTTATTCTTTAACGCTTTTTTACTAAGGATCCATAGTATGTAATTTATCTGTCCAATTTTGAGTAAGTTGGCTAAGCTTAAAGAACGATTTTTTATCAAACCCATTAAAGAAATCTGCCAAATGCTAATTTTCTCCTTAACATGGGCTATCACCTGCTCAGATTCATTTTTTTTTGCAAATCTTAATTCCCTAACAAGCTGGTGAATAGTTTTAATTTTTAGTCTGTAGTACGGCTTTTGAAATTTTAAATTTTCGCATTTCTCACCAACCAACTCAACACTCTTAGTCCAATCGACATATAGAAATCCTTCAAATTTTTTGTGTACAGTGCTCTGTTCATGTTGACAATAAATGTAACATGGAATGCTGCTAATGCATACTGAATCACTACTAGTGAATATATCAACACAGAAAAGTAGATCTTCGGCGTAACGAAGATCTGATGAAAATTGGATCTTCTGATTTTTTTTATTTTTAAAGAGTTTCCCCCACACATGACCCCTTATAGACTTGTGGTTCATTAGCTCAATCAACCCCTGGTCACTATCTAGAATTATCGTATGCTTTTTAGATGCTTTCTCTTGCAAATAAAAATTTTCATGCATTCTCTCAATCGACCCCAATACAATATCGCTTTGTTTTTCTTCAGCTAAATCATACATTTTCTGTATCGCGTTAGCTGGCAAAATATCATCGGCATCCAAGAAAGTGAAGTACTCCCCCTTCATTAAATCCATTGCGGTATTACGCGCGGCAGACACGCCCTTATTTTCTTCATACTCTAAATATGTCAACTGATCATAAAATTTCGCTAAGTATTCCTTACAAATACTACCGCTATTATCAACGCTTCCATCATTAACGACAATTACTTCCAATTTGCCTTTGAATTTCTGCTGCAAAGCGCTATCAAGTGCACAATGAATATGCTGCTCGCAGTTATACACGGGTATAATTATACTGACATCCATTTTTCAACTCTGGCTTTTTTCTTTTTTATTGTTAAGATATCTTCTTGAACCACTTAAATTCTGATAACACTTAATGAAATAAACTCTTCAATAAAGATTAAACTAACGCCATTCTTTCTGAAACCACACCAAACTTAACAGTACGGTTTCTTAAAATACGATTCACATCTTTTAAAAAGTAATAAACCATCCAAAAATTCGGAAAGACTCTTCTTATCACAACGCCTTTTGAAAAAAAGTTTTAATTATTAAAGATAGTTCCCGTTGACACATCCGGGGGAATATTAATAGATATCGAGTGATGAATATCATCGCCTCCAGCCCGTAATATATCAGCAATTAAAAGGAATTCTTCTCCTAAATTAATAATATTACCTGCAACACCCATCTTCTCGCGGAAAGTAATATTGTGTCCTTTAAGCTGTTTCACATCAAGTACCATTTCAAAAGAGGCTACCCGTAAAATATTTTTCTTCGACCTTTGCTTTATCATGGGAACAAAATGCTCTTTTTTATTTAGAAGGTTTTGAAGATTCAAAAGTATGGAAAATCGCATTATGAAATTGTATTGTAGCCATTACATTATTCATTGAGTCTGGAATGAATTCAAGATTATTTCCATGACCCAAATATATTGTGTTTTTTAAGGGCTATATTTCTATTGACAGTTAAACCTTTCGATTGATCTTGAATATAATCAATTCTTGGATGAGACTCTAGTCTTAATATCACCGAGTTACTTACAGCACTTAAACACATACCTTACGGGAACTGTTAGATAACTAAAGGTTTTTTTTAGTGGCATCAATCCATTTATATACCTTTAGAATATTTGATACTCGATCGCCTAAGTTGAGCATGCCACCGTTAATATTTTATCCATACTAAAACCATTAGGATTCAAAGATTTTAAATATTAATACTCGATATACCTATCACAAACTGCTATGCACAAATTTTAATCCTTCTATCATTAAAACCAAATCAAATTTTTAACTTTTAAATTATTTACACAATTTCAAAATTTTATGAAAACTAACTGCCTATCACCCAGTCTGAGCCTCAATTTTAATAATTGTAATTATTTTTTATTTATTTTCCCCGATCATTATTTATTACGCTGTAAAATTAATTTATGAATAATAAGTCCACCAACCATATCAAGCTTATTCTTGGCAACGCCAGCAAACGTTTTTCAGGCGTTACCTCCACTATGCTGCAAGTGTTAAGTCATCAAGAAAAACTCACTCAAGTGGCTGTGCTCGGTAACCATTTTTTACCCGAGCACATAGAAGCAATAAAATTTTTTGCTTTAGCTAAGCTTTGCTATAAGCCGTTGCCGAACGGCCAGTGGCGTGTTTTCCATGCACGCCGCAACTATGAGATGATCCAGGCACTTCTGTTAAAGTGGGTGTTTCGCGCTAAATTAAAAATTGCTTTTACCTCAACCGCTCAACGACATCATAGCCGGTTTACGAAATTTTTGATGGGACAGATGGATTCGATTATATCGACCTGTTCGGCAGCAGCCAGCTATCTTGATACTCCGCCTGATATCATCATTCCGCACGGTATCGATACAAATACCTTTTACCCCGCTGAGAACAGAGAAGACTGCTGGAGGGAGCTAGGTTTACCGGGCAGGTACGGCATCGGTATTTTGGGTCGCATTCGCCCTCAAAAGGGCTTAGACCGTTTAATTGACGCCGTCATACCGCTTCTTCCCAACCACCCTGATTTTACCCTTGTGATTACCGGCCAAATTCAACGCCAAGACCAAGCTTATTTCGATCAGCAAATGCAAAAAATCAAAAAAGCGGGGCTTGGCAAGCAGGTTCACTATTTAGGCGAACTGCCTTTTTCTGACATACCCAAGGTGATACGCTCTATGACTTTAGTCGCCGCATTAAGTCGAAATGAAGGATTCGGACTCACTGTCATCGAAGCTATGGCCAGTGGCGCTGCCGTCATCGCCAGTGATGCCGGCGCCTGGCCCGATATTATCCGCCAAGGCATCGATGGCTACTCTGTAAGCGGCAACCAACAAGCTATCAATAGCACATTGAAAACACTGTTAGATTCACCACAATTATTACTTGAAATGGGCGCAGAAGCACGTCAACATGCCGAGCAACATTACAGCATCGATCGAGAAGCTCGGCAGTTAACTGATCATTTATTGTCTCTACAGTAATCTGCGCCTGTTATTAACCTACCGCTTCTTAGCACGCATTCAGCGTGCATCGATATATTATTGAGGTTAATCAAGATTTCATTTAAGCCCGCACATTCATCCTTATACCATCCACGGCATTGGTTCAGCTGGTTGGCTATTTTTTTGGTACGACTCATCACTCGCCTACCTTTTAGTGTTCAAAAAAAAATCGGTACTGCTTTAGCTTATATACTTTTATTTGTTAATGCCAAACGTCGACATATTGTTACCACCAACGTGCGCCTTTGCTTTTCCGAATTGAGCGATTCAGAGCAGCGTGAGTTCGTGCGTGATATTTTTATCGCCAACAGCATTGGTTTTTTTGAAATTGCTTCGGCCTGGTGGGCTGACCCCAACACGCTAGCTGATCGGTTTACAGTTGAGGGGCTTGAGCATATTGAAGCCGCAAAAAAAGATGGACATGGGGTTTTACTAATAAGCGGTCATTTTGTTCACCTAGACCTATGTGGGATTTTTATTAACCACGTTACGCCGATTGATGTGGTCTATCGACCCAACAACAATCCAGTAATGGAGCAGGTGATCACCCAAGGGCGACAACGCTTTTTTGATGCCGTGCTTGACCGATCGAATGTGCGCACCATTGTTAAACGCTTACGGGCAGGAAAAACCGTATGGTACTCGCCCGATCAAGATTTTGGTCGCAAGCACATTGTTTTTGCACCCTTCTTTGGTATCAATGCTGCGACTATCACCGCTCCGGCGCGGCTCCTTGCCATGGGTAATGCTAAGGCTGTCGGGGCAAGCTTTTATCGAGACAATGTCAGCAACCAATACCGGCTGACCTTTCACCCCATTGACCCTAGTTTTCCAAGTGGCGATGATTTTCAAGATTCTCTGCTGATTAATCGTTTACTTGAAGATTGGATTCGCCAACAGCCTGATCAATATATGTGGGTTCATCGTCGTTTCAAAACTCGGCCAGAAGGCGAAAGTTCACTTTATTAAGCTTTTTGGAGCCTATCTTGGCTGGGCTGGGGATGGGCAAGACAACATTTCTTCAATATAATAAGTAGTTGCTTTAGCAAAGATTTTCTAGGATCAAAACAATGAATCATTACCGTATCAGCCCAGATGTTATGCCTACGTTGGCGGACTTCTCCCTGCCCGAAGAGCTTGGCTTCGGAGAGGTCAAGGTACCTATCATGTACCGAGCCGATTACGCTAACAGCGAATGGCAGCCGGCCCAACTCACGCCCTATGGTAACATTGAAATCGATCCAGCCGCCAAAGTATTGCACTACGCCCAAGAAGTATTTGAAGGCCTTAAGGCTTACCGCGTAGGCAGTCAACGAGCCAATTTTTTTCGTCCGCTAGAAAATCTCAAACGCATGAACCGTTCTGCAAAGCGAATGTGTATGATAGAGATTCCAGAAGCTATCTGGATGGACGGCATTAGCTTAATGACCGCCTACAGTGAGTCGTTTATCCCTAATGAATCGGGAAAATCACTTTACTTACGGCCGTTCTTAATCGGGACTAAATCCAATCTTGGTATGGGTAAATCAGACAGCTTCATATTTATGGTCATTGCTAGCCCATCAACTATTTACCATGCTGGCCATATGAAAATACAAATTGAACGCGAAGCCTGCCGCGCCGCGCGTGGTGGTACTGGCGCCGCTAAAACGGGTGGAAACTATGCCGCTGCCTTGCAGTCAGCGCAACAGGTCCAACATCGTGGCTATGACCAGTCTTTATGGTTAGATCCTGTAGAAATGAAATACATTGAAGAACTCTCTGGAATGAATTTCTTCATATTACAGAATGGTGAACTGCATACGCCTACACTCAACGGCTCATTCTTAGCGGGTATTACCCGTGACTCGATTATCACTCTAGCTAAACATAAAGGTATCACGGTCATCGAACGCGATATTCCGATCCAAGAGGTATTAAATGGTATTAACACGGGCGCGGTGAGTGAAGTTTTTGCCTGTGGCACCGCCGCCATCGTTAGCCCCGTCAGCCTAATTGCTGATGCCGACGGCAGCACTTACCATGTCGCCAATGTTGATCAATTAGCCGCTGACTTGCGCCAATCATTACTTGCCATACAAGAGGGGCGTGAAGCTGACCCCTTTTCATGGATATCATCAGTGCAAGAAACGTACTACCCAAACGTTTAACTCACTCGGCTGTTGCTTACCTTCAAGCTTGATTAAATGAGGTTTGAGAATGACTGTTAAAACCGACAGCACTGACTCGCTAATATCTATCAATCAACGCTTAATGCGGTTAGAGGCCATTGATGCGATTAAAACCTTAAAAGCCACCTACCTAATGGCCTGTGATACTAAAGACCCAGCAATGATGCGCGACTGCTTTATTGACGGTGAACTAGTGATTGATTACGGACCGGTCGGCCAATTCAATCATCGCGAACAATTAGTTGAAATTTTCACTGACATCGGCTGTCACCCACACATGTTGGAAAGTCACCATGGCCACAACCCTATTATTGAACTGATTGATGATCATCACGCTAAAGGGAGCTGGGAACTCGCCTACCAAGTACTTAATAGCCGCGAAAAAACACTCACCCAAATTGCCATGATATACCGTGACGAATACTACTGTGTTGAAGGTCATTGGAAGATCAGTGCAAGTATCACACAGACACTTTCAACCTTAGTGTATGATATCTGCGGTGAACAGCCCATACTAGTGCATGCCGTCTAATGAGCTTATTTTATCTGACCAAAAAAAAACCTTTCAAACACACGTATGCCAATGAAAACGTTAGTTGATCACTTAAGCCAGCTAATTGCAATACCTTCCATCAGTAGTGCAAACCCGTCACTAGATACCTCTAATCGTCCTGTAATTGACTGGCTCGCCAATCAACTATCAGAACTAGGCTTTTCAATTGAGATTCAAACCGTAACTAAAGCCATAGACAACCAAAAGGCCGGCAAGTTTAACTTAATCGCGACTCTGGGCACAGGACCGGGAGGCCTAGTTCTGGCAGGCCATACCGACACAGTGCCTTTCGATGAACAGCAATGGCAATCAAATCCGTTTCAATTGCTTGACGATAACCATCGCTTTTATGGACTAGGCAGCACCGATATGAAAGGTTTTTTTGCACTAGTCATTGAGGCGATCACCAATATTCAACACCAGCTCGGCAATCAACAACTGCAGCAACCATTAATTATTCTTGCCACCGCTGATGAAGAAACTAGCATGGCCGGTGCCAAAGCCTTAGCAGTGGCCGGCAAACCTAAAGCCCGCTATGCAGTGGTTGGCGAACCCACGGATTTAAAACCGGTTCGAATGCATAAAGGTGTCATGATGGAATCGATTACACTCGAGGGCCGATCGGGTCACTCATCCAATCCAGCGCTAGGCAACAACGCCCTCGATGCAATGCACAAGGTCATCAGCGCATTAATAGCCTTACGCAAGCAATGGGGAAAGCAGTATCAAAACCCGGCTTTTGACGTGATCGTACCCACCCTTAACCTTGCCAGTATTCATGGTGGCGATGCGCCTAATCGTATCTGTAGTCATTGCTCTTTGAGTTTTGATGTTCGGCTGTTACCGGGTATGAATAATGACGAAGTGCGACAAAGTATTCATCAAACCGTTGCGCAGGTACTAGCAGGCACAGGTGTTAATGCTAAGCATCAAGCCTTATTTGTTGGCGTTGCGCCCTTTTTAGAGCCTGAAACCAGTGAGCTAGTGCGGTTCAGTGAGCAATTAACGGGACATAGTGCTATCAGTGCCGGTTTTGCAACCGAGGCCCCTTTTTTACAAGCCTTAGGCATGCAAACTCTTGTGATGGGACCCGGCAGTATTGATTGCGCACACCAAGCCAATGAATATTTAGCCCATGATCAAATAAAACCAGGTGTCGATCTGTTAAAAAGTCTTATACAACGCTACTGCCTCTAGTAGTCTCTGCTGTTAAGCTTATGTAATGAATGATAACAACGAAAACAATAAAGATTTTACGCCGCCTCCGGCAGACTATGGCCAACTGGTGAAATGGTTTCGTCAGGCGACACCTTATATTAATGCCCACCGTCATAAAACCTTTGTGATCTCCTTGGGTGGCGAGGCGCTGCTAGATGCCAATATCAGCAATATTATTCATGATATTGCCCTGCTAAATAGCTTAAGCATTCGCATTGTGGTTGTGCATGGCTATCGCGCGCAATTACAAAACAAACTCGCTGAAAAAAATATCAACAGTCCCTTAGTCGAGGGCTTGCGAGTGACCGATGCCGCCACGATGGATAAGGTCATTGAGGCGGCGAGTTTAGTGCGCTCACAACTGGAGACCCGCTTGTCGGTGGGATTAGCCCCCTCGGCCATGCACAGCGTGAAAGTCCGTGTCGCATCGGCTAACGTCATCACCGCTAAACCGGCCGGCATTATCAATGGTGTTGACCTTCAACTCACCGGTACAGTGCGAAACATTGATACCCTCGCCATCACCTCACTGCTTGATACTGGCAATGTCGTTCTGCTTTCAGCTCTTGGCTACTCACCTAGCGGGGATTGCTTTAATCTTGCTTATGATCATGTAGCCACTGAAATTGCTCAGTCTTTAATGGCCGATAAGCTTATCGCTTTTACTCAGTCATCAGGCATTCATGATCACGATGGTCATTTAATTCGCGAATTAACGCCCGCTTCGGCTGCTCAACTGATCACAGACCAAACGCTAGCACCTGCTATACTGCCACTCGCTAAGGCAGCCATTGCTGCTGTTGAAGGCGGCGTGCCACGGGCCCACATCATGAGTTATTGCGATGATGGTGCCTTATTGCAAGAGCTATACAGCGTTGATGGAGCCGGCACATTAATCTCGCAAGCGAACTTCGAGCAAATACGCTCAGCTTCAGCTGACGATGTCAGTGCCATTATTGAGATGATCACCCCGCTTGAAAAACAAGGGGTGTTAGTGCGACGAGACCGAGAAAAGCTCTCCGCTGAAATTGATTACTTTACCGTGATCGAACGCGACGGGTTAATTATTGCAATAGCTGCTCTTTACCCATACCACACGCATCAAGTAAAACAATATTCAACGCTGGGAGAAATTGCTTGTATTGTCACTCATGCCGATTATCGCAATGGCAATCGAGGGGCACGCCTACTCAGGGCATTAGAAAACCAAGCCCAAGCAATGGGTATCGAGCAAGTCTTTGTGCTCACAACCCAAACCGCGCATTGGTTTATTGAAAATGGATTTAGCGAGGGATCAGTCGCCGAACTGCCCCAAGAAAAACAATCATTGTATAACTATCAGCGCAATGCCAAGGTGCTGTTAAAACCGCTGAACTAAACCGCTGGCGAGGCAGTCAAAAACTAATTAGTATTTTCGGGTCGTCGGCCTTCAAATTGGCGAAAATGCGCTTGAATGTCAAGCAGGTCTTGCTCTCGATTACCTGAAGTGGTCATCATGGGACCAAACTGAATGGTTTTGGTAGGATAGTCCCACGACAACAACATAATGGGAACATCAGCTCCCTCAGCAATACTTAAAAAACCGGTTTTCCATTTTTCGGCTTTCGCTCGTGTACCCTCTGGGGCAATGGCTAACCATAATTGCTCCCTCTCACTGAATTCATTGACAATCGAGCCGACAACGCCGCGGGGTGCTTTGCGGTCGACCGGAATAAAGCCTATCCAGGCCCAAAGTGCTGACAACGGCCAAATAAAAGCCTCTTTTTTCATCATAATGGAGGCCTTAACGTCCATGGCAAAAATGACCGGCAGGCCGACAAAAAAATCCCAGTTAGAGGTATGTGGTGCCGCACAAACCACCATGCGCTTTTCATTGGGTATTTCACCCACTAATTGCCAACCAATTAATTTTAAAATGCCTCGGCCCAATTTTACCAATGCAGGGCTATTACGCTTGGGCATATTCGCGGGAAGATTAGACAACACTTCATTCACCTCAATGGATAACAACTTATTCAGCTCCTAAGAAATCAATTTGTCTACTCTATGCTACTTCAAGCCTTAGATACAAGGGGTTCAATCAAATAATTTATCTCCTACTCAACTAAAACAGTAGCAGACCAAAAATCGTATTTAATTTTAAGTCTTGAGTATGGCGAAGGCTGGCTACCCACCGGTTCAAAACTTCATATAAAGGATTTTTTTAGATATAAAAAAACAGCGGTATAATTATATTGCTGTTTTTAAGGCTGCCTGCTAAAACTAGCTATTAGCGATACTCATTTAGCGGCTTCTAAGGCTTGCTCAATGTCAGCAATGATATCATCAACGTGTTCGATACCGACAGAGATGCGAACTAGATCAGCGCTAACGCCTGCTGTGGCCAACTCATCCTCACTTAACTGACGATGCGTAGTTGAGGCTGGGTGACAAGCTAAGCTTTTCGCGTCACCGATATTTACTAAGCGTTTAATCATTTGCAAAGCATCAATAAATTTAGCGCCGGCTTCAGCACCGCCTTTAATACCAAAACTGAGAATAGCAGATGGCTTACCGTCAACCATGCGTTGGGCAACGTCATAATAAGGACTGTCTTCTAAGCCAGCGTAGTTCACCCAACTCAATTGTTCGTGAGCGCTCAGATACTCAGCGACTTTTTGAGCATTTTCCACGTGTCTATCCATGCGCAACCCTAATGTCTCTAGCCCCTGAATGGCTAAGAAGGCATTAAACGGTGCCAATGCGGCACCCATGTTACGTAATGGTACAACGCGTGCACGACCAATAAACGCCGCTTCACCTAAGGCATCAGCGTAGACTACACCGTGGTAAGAAGAATCGGGTTCATTAAATTGTGGGAAACGCGGGTTGTCTTTCCAAGTGAACTTGCCCGAATCAACAATAATGCCGCCAATAGTGGTGCCATGACCGCCGATGTATTTGGTTAACGAGTGAATAACAATGTCAGCGCCAAATTCAAACGGACGGCATAAATATGGCGTGGCGACTGTGTTATCGACAATCACTGGCACACCATGCTTGTGCGCCATGGATGATAAGGCTTGTAAGTCAATGACGTTGCCCGCGGGGTTACCAATTGAGTCGCAAAAAATGGCTTTAGTGTTGTCGTCAATTAATTTTTCTAAACCGTCGATATCATTGCCTGAGGCCATTCTAACGTCAATGCCCTGCTGCGGAAAAGTATGGGCAAAGAGGTTATAAGTGCCGCCGTATAGCTCACTGACACTTACAATATTATCGCCAGAAGCGGCAACGGTTTGAATACTAGCCGTGATTGCCGCCATGCCAGAAGCCATGCACAGCGAACCAATGCCGCCCTCCATATCTGCTAATCGCTGTTCTAACACGTCAAGCGTTGGGTTCATGATACGGCTATAAATAAAACCTGGCTCTGCTAAGTTAAATAGATCGGCGCCGTGCTGTGTGTCGCGAAAACTGTATGAGGTGGTTTGGTAAATAGGCACCGCTACAGCACGAGTAGCGGGATCGTCATCAAAACCGGAATGTATTGCTTTTGTTTCTAATTTCATTTTTGCTCTCTTTGCATTAATTATTAAAATTATTAATTGTGTTATTTAAAATTCAAATTTAAGACCAAAATAGGCATCATCGTAAACATCAAAATCTTGCTCGCCGGTGTCGACTTCTAAATTACGTAAGCCAACAAAAAGACTGCCTTTCTCTACTAACTGATAACTTAGACGCGCATCCCATTCAGTGATATTTTCAAAATCACCGCCAGTAATGATATCGGGTGCGTAACTGAAATTAATCTCAAACAAGAAAACATCGCTTAACTGATAATTGCTGCCAATATCAAGTGTCAGACCATGGCCATCAACGCCTTGACCGTCTGGCGCGTCAGCATCTAACCAATAGAAGCGTGCACCCAACTCAAAGTTAACGCTACCTACTTCGTCTTGATTATAAAAACGGTAACTAATTTGATCAGCGCCATTATCCTCAAAATCCGTGTGCATAATGGCTAATTCACCCGCAAAATTTTGTTGCAGGTGGCTTGTCATTCTAAAGTCGATCAATTCTTCATTAATTGACAAAGCAATTTCATTCGCAATGGCCT
Organism: Pseudomonadota bacterium; assembly: GCA_036344075.1. Classification (GTDB taxonomy): domain Bacteria; phylum Pseudomonadota; class Gammaproteobacteria; order Pseudomonadales; family UBA7434; genus UBA7434. The sequence continues at coordinate 46,880 of JAYYUJ010000018.1, read as the reverse complement.
GAACATGAATCAAGCTCACGATGACAAGGAATAAATGTCTAACTAAATTATGTAGGTAAGTCATAATAACTCCTTAAGTTTTCTTCAATTATAACTGCAAGGCTAACGAGTTCAACAAAGGCGCAGCCTAGCTGAAACAGCGGATTAACTTGGCTGACTAAATATCACTCACTAGCTTCCGGTTGTAGATAGCTTTAAACTAGATTAGGTTAAATCAATGAAATCTTAGAATCTTGAGGAGAATCATAACTTATTTTTCATTCATTCATTTAATATTTATGCCATCTAAACCATCAACCATCAATATAACCGATGCATTATCAACCCATACAAAATCACAAGGTAGGAAAATGAATGTCCCTTGACCAGCAAGTAGAAGCATTTTTTAGCCCTCTCGCAGAAAAACTTTCTGCCGTGGTATTTTACCATTGGCAACTAATGGGCCATGATGTCCCACTGATCGTTCTATGGCTAGCGATTGCTGCATGCCTATTCACCATCTACTTTGGCTTTATTAACCTTCGCGGTTTTACACGGGCGCTGGCCATAGTTAGGGGCAAAGCCCATCAAAGCGCTGATTCAGGTGAAATCTCGCATTTTCAAGCGCTATCCACTGCTATATCCGGCACGGTAGGTGTCGGGAATATTGGAGGTGTTGCCGTTGCAATTGCGGTCGGCGGTCCTGGCGCGGCATTTTGGCTGGTCGTGGCTGGCTTTCTCGCCATGTCGACTAAGTTTGTTGAGTGCACGCTTGGCGTTAAATACCGCCAGGTCAATGCTGACGGCTCAGTTTCGGGTGGCCCCATGCACTACCTTGAACATTATTTCGTTGACCGAAACCGACCATTGATGGGAAAGTTACTAGGCGGCTTTTATGCCTTAGCGCTGGTGATAGGTTGCTTAGGTATTGGTAACATGTTTCAATCGAATCAAGCCTATGTGCAAATTGTCAATATTACCGGGGGCACTGATAGCTTATTTGCCGAACGCGGTTGGCTATTTGGCGTATTACTCGCGCTAGTCGTTGCCGCTGTCATCATTGGCGGTATCCGTTCTATTGCACGCGTTGCGGCAAAACTCGTCCCCTTAATGGCGATTATTTACTGCGTATCAGCAATTTTCATTATCGGCTTAAGTGCCGAGCATCTGCTAAGTGCAATACAACTGATCTTCACCAGCGCCTTTTCTTTTGACAGTGTCCAGGGTGGCATGATTGGCGCAATTATCATTGGCTTTCAGCGCGCCCTTTTTTCGAATGAAGCCGGCATTGGTTCAGCGTCAATTGCACACTCAGCAGTCAAAACTAATGAGCCGGTTTCTGAAGGTTTAGTTTCTCTCTTAGAGCCGTTCATTGACACCATTGTTATTTGCACCATCACCTCACTGGTGATTGTCACCACCGCCTACCCCAATGGCTTGATGGAAAGCCATCTTGGGCTTGAAGGTATTGCATTAACATCGGCAGCCTTTGCTCATCATATTAGCTGGTCGCCTATTTTACTGGGCATCGCTGCATTATTGTTTGCCTTCAGTACCGCCATCGCATGGTCTTATTACGGGTTAAAAGCGTGGTCTTATCTCGTGGGTGAAAGTGCGGCATCACAATTATTTTTTAAAGGCTTGTTTTGTAGTTTCATTGCGCTTGGCTGTACCGTCGAGTTATCGTCTATTTTAAACTTCTCAGACTCGATGGTGTTTTTAATTGCCGTGCCTAATATCATTGGTTTATATTTATATGCGCCAGAAATAAAGAAAGACTTAGCGGATTATCTGCACCGTTACTGATAGAAAATTGAAACCCATGCTAGCTAAAACCTACTCTCCCATTGACAATGCATTGGTCTTTGAACAGCCTTATGCTGATCAAGTAAGTATTTCTACCGCGTTAAAAAAATCCCGCATGGCACAGCGTCAATGGGCCGAGTTTTCTCTCGTTGAAAAAGCGTATGTTTGTCGTAAAGCCATCGTTTACTTTATTGACAATAAAGCCATGATTGGCCAACAAATTACCCAGCAAATGGGCCGTCCAATTGCTTATAGCCCCAATGAAGTCAACGGTCTGGCTGAACGGGCTAATGGCATGATTGATCTAGCGACTGAAGCGCTTGCCGATACCGTTATCGAAGATAATTATCACAAGCGAAGACTGATTCGTAAGCACCCCCTCGGAACACTATTGATTATTGCGCCTTGGAATTACCCGTTATTGACCACCGCTAATTCAGTCTTTGCTGGGCTAATGGCAGGCAATAGCATTATTCTAAAACCTTCTATTCAAACACCTTTAGTCGCCGAGCACTTTGTTAACAGCTTTAGCGCCGCAGGCGCGCCCAAGGATTTAATCCAAGCCCTGTGCCTCGACCATAATCAAACCGAACAATTACTGCATCAAGGCGACATTGATTACTGCTGTTTTACCGGCTCAGTCACCGCCGGGAAAACGGTAGAAAAGGCCCTTGCCGGCCGCTTTAAAGGACTGACCTTAGAGTTAGGCGGTAAAGATGCCGCCTATGTGCGAGCCGATGCCGATATAGAAAAAGCCGTCCGCCACTTGGTTGACGGTGCTTTTTTTAATTCAGGGCAATCGTGTTGTGGCATAGAGCGCATCTACGTTGCAAAGCCCTTATTTAAACCCTTTGTCGATGCCTATGTCAGCGAAGTTTGTCGCTACCAGATGGGTAATCCCTTAGACCCAGCCGTGACGCTAGGCCCGTTAGTGAATGCTAAAGCCGCTGATTGGGTGCGACAGCAAAATGAGCAAGCTATCAAGGCCGGTGCAACGGCCTGCATTGACAGCCAGCACTTTACACCCACAAATGATCAAGGGGCGTATCTGGCCCCACAGGTTTTGATCGACGTGAACCACAGTATGAACGTGATGCGTGAGGAAAGTTTTGGCCCGACTGTTGGTATTATGCCGGTCAGTAATGATAATGAGGCAGTACAATTTATGAATGACAGTCAATACGGCTTGACAGCCTCACTCTGGTCGCAAGACCGCCGACAGGTGGAACAACTGGGCAATCGCATTGAGGCGGGCACTATCTTCATGAATCGCTGTGATTATCTTGACCCCTCGCTGGTCTGGACGGGCGTCAAAGACACCGGCAAAGGTGCAAGCCTGTCCACATTTGGCTACCAATCATTGGTGCAATTGAAATCATTTCTATTGGAAAACTGAGTGATAAAATGCAGCTCTCTATTTGTATCTTACAAACCGATATTATTAGCCCAACAATGGCCCGGCCATTTGGGCAGTATCCGGCGATGATTCACACCTTACTAGCCCATAGCTTAGCTACCAAACCCTATAATAACCTCGAGTTCGACCACCAATCTTACTCGGTCACTAAGGGCGAGTTTCCTAGCGATAAAGATGTTTTCGATGCTTACTTCATTACTGGTAGTCGCCATAGCGCCTATGAATCGCTAGCGTGGATCAGCGAACTCGAAGCGCTCATACGCCGCCTGCATCAGCAGCAACAAACGATTATTGGCTTATGCTTTGGCCATCAAATTATTGCCCAAGCATTAGGGGGGACGGTGGCCAAACACCCGCGAGGCTGGAATATTGGTTTACAAGCCACCGAGCTGAATGGCCAAGCGAAAGAAGAAAAGGATCGCTTACATCTCATTTACTGTCATCAAGATCAAATTGTCGCGCCCGCGCCTGAAGCGACTATCTTGGGATCTTCCATTAACTGTAAGTATGCTATTGCCAATATTGGCCATCATATTTTAAGCTTTCAGGGCCATCCCGAATTTACTGTTGAATTTGCAGAGGCACTATACCGCAGTCGTGAGGCCCTCTATCAACCAGCACAGTATCAACATGCGATGCGCTCATTGAGCAATCAACATGACAACCAAACAGCAAGTCGCTGGATTATTGACTTCATACTCGCTAATAAGGCAAATCACCATCAATCGTGATCCGCTCTAAGCGGCGATGAGCAGGAAAGTAGTCATTGATCGGCTTATGCTGTGTGCTGCGATTATCCCAAATAGCAATGCTATCCGGTTGCCAAGAAAAACGACAACTGTACTCAGGCGTTCGAATATGCTCAAAAATAAACGCTAACAAGGCATCACTCTCCGATCGACTGAGCCCTTCAATATGACGGGTAAATAGCTCGTTGACGAAAATAACCGACTTGCCGCTTTCTGGGTGTATTCGAATCACCGAATGACGAACAGGCGGATTATCGACGAGCGCTTGAGCGAGGCGTTGTTGGCCACCTGGCTCAGCCAAACTCTCTTTAAAACCATAACTAAAATCATGCACGGCTGTTAGGGTCGATAAAAAATCCTGCATGGATTTAGACAAGCCTCGATAAGCGGCCGTCATACTCGCCCAAAGCGTGTCTCCTCCTTTGTCCGGTACGACCTGTGCCCTTAATACGGTAGCTAGAGGTGGATGCTGGCGAAACGTCATATCACTGTGCCAACATTCAATTTTTGTCGGCTTATCAGCCGTGCTTTCGAGAATAGAAATCTCTGGAAACCCTTCCACGGTTTGATAGGCCGGATGAGATTGAAGAGGCCCAAACATTGACGCTAATGCATGCTGCTGGGCGGGCGTTATCGCTTGATCACGAAAAAATATAACCTCGTATTCAACCAAGCACTGACGCAGCTGTATATACAATTCGTGGGTGATCGGCTTGGTAAGATCAATACCATGAATCTCTGCGCCAATGCAGCCAGATAAGGGTTTGATGTTCAGCCTGCCCATTTAATTAGTGGCTCCGTTGACCGTTATGAGGCAGTACACTGCTGTTGATACTCGTCACGCAGCTGCTTTTTTAACACTTTATTAGCGGCATTGCGCGGCAAAGGCTGGTCGCGCAACCAATAGTGAGCCGCTACCTTAAAATGCGCCAACTTCCCGCTGACAAACTCAGTCAGCTCATCAGGGCTGGCTTGCTGGCCATCTTTAAAATACACCGCTAAGCCCACCTCCTCACCGAGCTTGTCATGAGCGACAGAAAACGCCGCTGCTTCTCTGACGGCGGGATGCTCTAAGTAACAGGCTTCGACTTCGTTAGCGGAAATATTTTCACCGCCACGAATAATAATATCTTTGGCACGATCGACCACGTAAACGAAATTTTCATCATCAAGATAACCAATATCGCCGGTTGAAAACCAGCCGTCAATGAAGCTTTCAGCGGATGCTTTAGGGTTATTCCAATAACCGTTAGCAATTAAAATACCACGAATACAAATCTCACCGCGCTCACCTTTTGGCAGATCTTGGCCATTCTCATCAATAGTCTTAAATTCTATAATCGGCGACAAGGTGCCCGAGCTAGACGGCTTGTACCAAAAGCTGGCGCCCGTGCCACTGCAACAGCTGGCATTGGTTTCTGTTAAACCGTAACCACTGCCTGGATAAGGATGGCTGATTTTATCTTTTATTAACTGCGCCATCTTAGGCGGACTTGCCGCTCCGCCACCGCTGGCCACCATTAAACTGCTGGTATCAGTGCTATCAAAATCAGGGTGTTCAAGTAAATCCAACACCATCGATGGCGCGCCACTTAAGGTCGTGATTCTTTGTTCAGCTATCAACTGCAAGGCCTTAGTGGGATCCCACTTGTACATAATATTTATCGAACGACCGCCACGTAACGATAATAGAAAATGTGCATACAAGCCTGACACATGAAATAACGGTACCGCCAACAAGGCTTTTGATGGAAAACCACTGGTCATCATTTTTTCAATAGTTTCACCGTTAGTCATTGCCGACTGCGCACCGTGAAATTCAAAGTTAATTAATGCCTGACAAATACTTAGATGCGAGCTCAGTGCGCCTTTGGGCCGACCGGTAGTACCTGAGGTATATAAAATCATCGCCCAATCTGAAGTGTCAATTTGAAAACTGAAGTCAGCCAATGCTGGCAGTTGATCACTGTCAACATCAGCCAAGAAATCGTCTAATGACTCGGCACAGTCATTGATGATTGCGCCACTGTTACGCACCACCACCGCCTTTAATTGCAGTGCCTGAAGTTCATCTTCAATCGAATCAAAACGCTGCTGGTCAGCAAACACCACCTTGGCACCGCAATCATTCAGTACGTAAACCAAATCGTCCTTTTTGCCCCAGCTATTCACCGGCACGACAACTGCGCCTAAGGATATGACAGCCGCGTAAGCAGTCATCCACTCGGGGAAGTTGCGCATAGCAATAGCGACCCTATCACCTTTAGTGATTTTATAACGCTGAATTAATTGAAAAGCTATAGCATCGACCTGCTGGAAGAAACGAGTAAAGCTCCAATCTTCGTCTTGATACTGTAAAAATAAGTTATCGCCATGCTGCCGACCAACGGCCAAGGCATCGCGAACATTGTGCGGCGCTGATTTATAGACTTGATAGTTGCGGCCGTCATGCTGCTGTTCCATTAACTCGAATGGTGAACCTGCTTGGAGTAATTGCTGCCGCGCTGTCACCAAGGCTTCAAACGGACTGTTCATGTTATTTAACACCCAAAGGTTTAAAAAAATAAATAAAAAACCGGCTAAAATATCAGCCGGCTTTTATATTAACTCACTGCAAAATGAATAGATCAAGCCGCAACAATACTACTAGGCGCAGGCTGCGCACCACGGACTAAGGCCCCTGGACGAGCATCCGTTTCAACGCCATCTTGCATAATCACTTCGCCACCCACAATCGTATACTTATAACCTATCGCTTTTTGAAAAACTCGCTTGCCACCCGCAGGTAGGTCATAAATCACTTGCGGCGCCAAAACGCGAAGGTTATCGAAGTCAATAATATTAATATCAGCACGCATACCGACTTCTAAGGTGCCTCGGTCTTCTAGCTTAACCGCCCTGGCTGTTTCTTGGGTATGCATCTTCACCGCTTCTTCAATAGTCAACTTGCCGCGACTTCGATCGCGGGCATAATGACTGAGTAAAAACGTTGGCATTGAGGCATCGGATAAGACACCGCAGTGTGCACCCGTGTCAGCCAAACTAATCACGGTGTTTTCATCTTTCAGCATTTCGAACTGTCGATCAAGATTACCTTGGTCGTAACCCATAAACGGAAAATATATCATTGCTTCGCCGTCACGCTTTAACAAGGCATCATAGGCATACTCTTGTGGCGTAACACCCGCACGCTCAGCCTTAGCGGCAATGCTTTGATCGGGGCTTTGCTCATAATCAGGCTCTTCACCGAGTTCAAACATCAGGTGAAAATCAGTCGCCATGCGATCAGCGGCTTCTATACCCATCGCCGGAGTCGGCTCGGCTAAAATCGCCGAGCGGACAGCGGGATCTTTTAATTTCTCGATTCTTTCCTCTGGACTGAGCGCCGTTAACGGACCAAAGTTTTGATGCATGAAAAATGGATTAACCGTGCCATGATAGCTCATTAAGACATTGACTGGTCTCGCGCCGACGTGGGCAACTAATTGAGCGCCATCTTCATTGGCTTGCCGAACAAAGGCTAACTGCTTTTGCACTCGCTCCCATTGTTCATTGGTTTGGTAAAATAATACAAAATTAAACCGACAATTATTTTCAATGGATAGGCGCTTGACCCACTCCATTTCTTCTAACCAAGCATCGTCTTCAAAATCAGACACCATGCCGTAAAATCCTTTACCGATCTCACCCATCTTCTTGCCAATACCAAATAACTCATCTTCTTCTGAGTAAGTCCCTGGCATCGATAAACCATTACGGGTTTTATGTAATTCAGTCCGAGAGGTAGTAAAGCCCACACCGCCTGCTTCGATACCTTCGGCCACTAACTCAGCCATGCGCTCGACATCTTCAGGAGTCGCTCGTTCATTGTTAACCCCCCTTTCGCCCATCACATACGTGCGAATGGCACAGTGCGGCACTTGCGCAGCAACGTTAATTGCCCGTGGCATTTCATCGAGGGCATCAAGGTATTCGGGAAAGCTTTCCCAATTCCATTTAATCCCTTCAGCCAAAGCAGTACCGGGAATGTCTTCTACATCTTCAACGACTTCGATTAAATCTTGATGAGCCTTATCTGTTCGTTCGCAAGGCGCAAAACCAATGCCACAATTACCCATTACCAATGTCGTTATGCCATGGTGATTCGCAGGACTACAAAAAGGATCCCAAGTCGCTTGACCATCCATGTGTGAGTGCGTATCCACCCAACCAGGCGTCACCAGATGCCCCTCGGCATCAATCGTTTTTTTAGCCGGCTGTGAGACTGAACCCAGACTAGCCACCAAGCCATCTTTTATCGCGATATCACCATCAAAGGCAGGGTTGCCAGTGCCATCGACAATGCGTCCATTTTTAATAATTAAATCGTACATAATTAACCTCAACACCGTTACTGATTGACTGACACAGTCAAGTCGCTTACTTGACTCGAATGACGCACAGATTCTTTCAAAAAATACGCTTTATTGAAGCGAAATACTAGAACAAAGCCACTCAAATTAACGCCTAAAAGCGACAATCCCTATACACTAGCAGTCAATTTTACCGTAATCTCGTGCGCTTGCATGAGCAAAACGCAATAATAATAAAATTGCTGCGCAGAATAAAAATAAACGTTAAGCTGCTGATAAATAATGTTTTTAATCGCAAACCAACGCTTTAAATTTACGAATTTCAGCTAAGAATTCCGCTGGACGCTCCATTGCGGCAAAATGACCGCCACGATCAAAATCTTGCCAGTGGACAATTTGAGTGTAAACATTTTCACACCACTGGCGCGGAAATCGCATCACTTCCTTGGGGTAGCGCGCCACACCTAAGGGCACAGTAACCGGTTGCTCTAGAAATTTTAATCGCGCATTTTGAGTAACTTCATAATACAAACGAGTCGATGAACAAATACTCTGCGTGAACCAATAAACTGAAATGTTAGTGAGTAACTCGTCTTTATCTAGCACGGATTCAATATTACCGTCACAGTCCATCCAAGTATAAAACTTTTCGGTAATCCAGGCGCAAAGGCCAGCCGGAGAATCGTTTAAACCCACCCCTAATGTTTGTGGTTTCGTGCCCTGAATTTTTTGATAACCCGTTTCCATCGCCTCAAAGCTACTCATGGCATTCACATCATCAATCTCTTGTGGCGATAAGCCCTCATGGGGATCTTCCGTTAACGCATAACCAAAAGGCATATTCAAGTGGATACCATAAAGATGGTCGGCATCGACGATGGCTAAATTAGAGGTGATGATAGCGCCCCAGTCACCGCCTTGCGCGATATACTTTTCATAACCCAATCGCGCCATTAACTCGGCAAACATCTCAGCCATGGCAAGCGTGTCCACCTGCTCGCGGTGAGTGGTGCCTGAAAAGCCATAACCCGGCAAAGACGGGCAAACCACATGAAATGCATCTTCAGCTTTACCGCCATGCGCTTCAGGATTAGTCAACGGATCGATGACATTCAAAAATTCAACGATGGTGCCCGGCCAGCCATGGCTAATTAACAATGGCACCGCATTCGGTTGTTTGGAACGCGCATGAATAAAATGGATGTCATGCGCATCGATCCGCGTAGTGAACTGCGCAAACTGATTGAGCCTTGCTTCATGTTTGCGCCAGTCGTAATGGTGCTGCCAGTAATCACAAAGTTGCTGAATATAGTCGGTTTTTGCACCGTAGCGCCACTCGGTATTAGGTATTTGGTCTGGCCAACGGGTTAAGTCTAAACGTTGCTTCAAATCAGCAATATCGGCATCACTGACATGAACCTTAAAGGGTTTAATCGTATTATCCATAGCTGTCTCAACTCGGTTAAAAGTTTTTATAAGTTATACTTCTGAAGGCACCTGATAATGTTGTTGATAACGCTCAAAATAATGCCGTTCAGTCGCATCTGATTGATAATTGTGTGCGCCAAATTTGCCTTTTGGCTTAGCTGCTAAATAATCCAATATTCGCTGTTTAGTGGCCACCGTTAAGGGCATATCAAAGTACCGGTAGATATGCTCGACACACTCAATGGGCTGATCCATTAAATCGCAATAGCGCGAATCACAAAGGCTCTGCTTAGGAACCACGCCCGAAGCCACTTGGTCAATGACCAACTCTAGGCGTTGCGCGGTGGCCTCGCCGACCAAGAACTCATCGAAGACAGCTGCATTGAACGGCTTATTGCTCCTCATTTTATATAAACAAGCCATTAAATTAGTTGCTGACCCCATGCATTGAATCGGGTCGCGATGGGTTTGAATAATACGGGCATCAGGATAAATTTTTAACAAGGTGTCAAGTTTACTTTGATGCGCAGGCGCTTTGAGTAACCAGCGCTTGCGTGGATTTTTCCACTGTAATACCTGCAATATAATTTTATGCCATTGATAAGCGGGCGTTAAATCTGCCTGTGCGTGCCATGCGCCATAATTATCAGACATGTGTAATGAAGCTATATGATCACTGATAAAGCTGCCTGCCATAATTAGACCGCATTCAGCCGGTATATCACCGGCCATTTCGTGCACGGTAGCAAACTCGGGCACCGCCCTATTCCACTGGGTAAACAATTGATGGGCATGCTCAATGCGTTTATCCGTTAAATAGGTCGCTGTTTCTGGCGGCGGGGTGGGAAGCATCGATTCCCACATTTTTGGCACGCCGACATCAGGGTCCTGGGCTAGCACTTCAAATAAAATTGACGTGCCGGACCGCGGCAAACCAACGATGAACATGGGCGCAACAATCGCTTGCTCAAGAATTTCTGGGTGGCGCTTAGTCAACTCAGTAATTTCTAAACGCTGATTTAACCAGATCAGCAAATCATTACGCGCCATTAGCCGGCCAAATAAGGTTAATTCTGCGACGCTGTTTAAATCATCACAGAGCATTTTCAGCGGCGCCTGCCAATAATCTTCGCCGAAGTCATCGAGTCCCGCTTTCGCCTTAGCGGCATTAACCAGCGAGTCAAAATCTAAAGGGACGACTGAAGGTAAATCAAACGATTCACCCTCGCGATTGGTCGCTTCCAGCCATTCTGGATTCTTCGGATTACTCATAACATTGCCTATATACCATTCACTAAGAAATCTTGTTCATTTCCATTTGTTTACAGCTTGGTCACGTGCCGTGCAGGCAGACGCGTTATTAGCCTATAATCGGTGAATAGGAACGAGATTTGAATACTTTAAACCATTACTACTAAAGAGAACATGACTATGGATTTAGGACTGAATAATAAAAATGTCATCATCACAGGCGGTAGCGGTGGAATCGGTAGAGGCTTGGTTTTAGAGTTTGCCAAAGAAGGGGCTAATGTCATTAGCGCCTCACGCGATACAAAACAAGGCGCCATATTAGAGCAAGAAGCGGCAAAGCAAAAGCTAGCCGGTAAAGTATTAGCGATAGCCACTGATGTGACAGACAGAGCCTCGGTGGATGCGATGATCGCACGCTGTCATGAGGTATTTGGTGCCGTGGATATACTGGTCAATAATGCCGGCGGCGTATCGCAACCTTCAGCACTTGAAGCACTGAGTGATGAAGATCGTGACTGGGAGAAAAAACTTAATATCGATGGTGTGGTCAATTGCTGTCAAGCGGTTGCCAACGATATGCTTTCAAGAGGCTCTGGTAGCATTATTAATATTTCTTCAAACTCGTCCTTACTGGGTGAAGCTGCTGCAGGCATCGCACATTATGGTGGCGTTAAGGGCTTCGTCAATTCTTTTTCTAAAAGCCTTGCTTGGGAATGGGCTAAAGCAGGTGTACGAGTTAATAATATTTGTCCTGGCTGGATTGTCCCGTACAAAGAAGAAGAAGTGGGCGAAGGTAGCTTCTGGAATCGCTTTGGCTTTGAGCAGATCGGTCGACCCGATGATATGCAAAATGCCTTAGAGGAAGGGACGCTGTTTAATATGAGCGGACTGCCTATTCCACGATTAGGCCGGCCTGTCGATATCGCTAATTTAACGCTTTTTTTAGCCTCGGATGTATCAAGCTATATTACCGGTCAGTTGATCAGTGTGAGCGGTGGCGCCTACATGCCCTAAATGACGCCAATGAAGGTAAACAAAATAATAAGGCAATAAATTATGACTCAAGAGAGCAATGAAACTATTCGTCAAGCCTGGCGTGAATTTTGTGATGACTTGAAAGCCAGCGGTGATCTTATTTTTCGTGATGGCATACCTGATAATGAAATCACTCGTGCAACAGGTATGCGGCTATTGGCCAGAAATGTTGCTCTAGCGATGCAGTTTGAAATGGAAAATCATGATCCAAAATATCCAGAGCTACTGCATTATTTTGACCCGCTAAGAAAACAAGGCGGTGACAACACCGATGCGCATTACAGTGGCGCACCCATTAATGGTCAAGATTTCTATCACATTAGCGGTCATCGAGGTAACGCCCGATATTTTGCAATCACCATACTCGAAAATGGCAATACCCCTTGGGGCGGTGCCGTTGTTAATACACGGCTTGGCCAAGATTTAGTGGTTGATGGCGAGGGTCATTTTGAACTGATTATCGGCCCAGAGAAACCCGCAGAACTTGATATTAAAAAAACTAACTGGATGCAAACCTCAGCAGCGAGTTATCGAATTACCTTTCGACAATTCTTCGCCGACTGGCTAAACGAAAAACCCATGGAAGCGAATATCGAACGTATCGGCCAAGACAATCAAACCCCCTTGTTCACCGCTAAGGCACTCAGTGAAGGATTAAAGAAAACCAGTGACTGGGTTAACCGGTCATCGACCTATTGGGCCGACATGATTGATAAATGGAAAGCAACGCCAAATACCTTTATGTCTTATGGTGAGCTTGAAAAAAATAAAATTGACTTTACACCCGGTGGAGCGCCGATCATAGCGTATTGGAAAATACCAGTTGATGAAGCATTAATCCTCAGGGTCACGCCGCCGACTGCTGATTATTGGGCGGTCGAATTTGGTAACTACTGGTGGGAAACCATGGACTATCGATACCGATTCAGTTCGACGAACTGCCACCACGCAAGGCTAGAACAAGACGGCGAATTACTAATTATTATTAGTCATGTAGATATTGGCGCAAAAAACTGGCTTGACCCTTGCGGCCACGAAGAAGGCTATATTACCTATCGCTGGATTGGCAGTGACCATTACCCTAAACCCACCGCAGAACAATTATCGATTGAGGCGCTCGAGAAAAAATATCCCGAATTAATAGGCAAGATCAGTGAGCAGCAAAGAATCGACGATATGCTCGAAAGACGAGCCGGTATTCGGCAGCGATTTAAATCTTAAGCAAATACTTTAAATGCATAATAACCAACTCAAACAATGTAAGGAACTGAACTGACCATGTCATTTATAAAAATAACCTATCCCCAAGAGGGCGTCGCCTTAGTCACACTGAATCGTCCTGAACGAATGAATGCCATGGCATTTGATGTCATGCAACCGCTAAAGGAAGAATTAGAGAAAATTAGCTTTCGCAGCGATATCCGGCTAGTGATTTTAACTGGCGAAGGCAGTACTTTTTGTGCTGGCGCCGATTTACAAGATCCTGGCTATCTGTCGGTTTTCGATGGTCATACCATGCCAAGAATCGCCTTACGCGCCATGAGAGTATTAGATGATGTGATGAAAACTATTCGTGACATGACACAGCCTGTTATGGCCGCCATTAATGGCCCTGCTGTGGGTGGTGGATTTTGCCTCGCCATGGCGGCGGATTTACGCATTGCCTCTGAGTCGGCATTTTTCCGAGCGGCAGGCATCAATAATGGCTTAACCTCGGCGGAACTGGGGCTAAGCTACTTATTGCCACGCACCATTGGCATCACTCGCGCTAACGACATTATGCTGACCGGCCGCGATGTGGATGCGCAAGAAGCTGAACGCTTTGGCATTGTTTCAAAAGTGTGTAGCAATGATCGCCTCCTCGAAGAATGCCTCACAATGGCAGACAGTATTTTACGTCACAGTCATATGGGCATTGAACAAACTAAGATGCTGATGAATGCCAGTATTGAAGCCGCGTCACTGAATGGACACATGCACCACGAGGGTATTACACAATTATTTGTTCGCATGACCACGAATAACTTTCAAGAAGCGATTAAAGCTCGAAAGGAAAATCGGCCGCCAGATTTTGACGATCAGACCTAGACTAGCGTATAACAGTATTATCACTTGGCTAAATTGATCCACTAAGCCTCGATCGCGTAAATAATAAGGCAAGCGCACTAACCGCCCTATTTTTACGGTAAACTCCCGCTTTAACACCGTACCCTTTTTTATTTCAGCCCGGATAATACCATGACTGCATCTTTGCATCCCAACTCAGAAAAACTGTTTAAGCAAGCACAAGCCTCTATACCTGGTGGGGTTAATTCACCGGTCAGAGCATTTAAAGCCGTCGGCGGCACGCCTTTATTTATTCAGTCGGCACACGGCCCCTATATTGTCGACAGTGACAACAAACAATACATCGATTATGTGCAATCGTGGGGACCCATGATTCTCGGCCATGCTCACCCCAGTGTGATTGCTGCTGTTCAAGAGAAAATGACCCATGGTCTGAGCTTTGGTGCACCCACTGAAATCGAAACGGTTTTAGCTGAAAAAATCAAATCGATCATACCCTCAATGGATATGATCCGGATGGTAAGTTCAGGCACCGAGGCCACCATGAGCGCGATTCGTTTAGCGCGTGGTTTTACTGGCCGCGATAAAATCGTTAAATTTGAAGGCTGCTACCACGGGCATTCTGACTCATTATTGGTTAAGGCAGGCTCAGGCGCATTAACCTTTGGCACGCCAAGCTCACCGGGCGTGCCTGAATCCTTAGTCAAGCACACGCTGAATCTCACTTATAACGACATTGAACAAGTTCAGCGTATCTTTGCCGAGCAAGGCAACAGCATTGCTTGCATTATTGTTGAGCCTGTAGCCGGTAACATGAATTGCGTACCACCCGTTGATGGCTTTTTAACCGCGCTGAGAGATGTTTGCGACAGGTCGGGCGCAGTACTTATTTTTGATGAAGTTATGACAGGGTTCCGCGTACATCCACAGGGGGCTCAAGGGCATTATCAAGTCACACCCGACTTAACCACCTTAGGTAAAGTGATTGGCGGTGGCATGCCTGTAGGCGCATTTGGCGGTAAAAAATCCATCATGGAATCACTCGCACCAATAGGTCCGGTTTATCAGGCTGGCACTTTATCGGGCAACCCCGTAGCCATGGCCGCGGGTCTGGCAACGCTTAATCAATTAACTAACGACGACTTTTATCCTCCACTGTTCAGTGCTACTGAGCAGTGGACTACTGGCCTAAAAGCGATTGCTGAAAACTGCGGTATTCCTTTGACCACTAACCATGTGGGCAGCATGTTTGGCGTGTTTTTTACTGAGATTGAAAAAGTGACGCGCTATGATCAAGTGATCAATGCCAATACCGAACGATTTAATCAATTCTTTCACGGCATGTTAGCCCATGGCGTGTATTTAGCGCCAGCCAGTTTTGAAGCCGGTTTTGTCTCCGCCGCGCATACCACTGACATCATCGATAAAAGCTTAAGCGCCGCAGAAAACGTGATGCGTAAACTCCATTAACGCTATGACCTCTGCTTAGCCGTGCCAGCCTAAAGTCCTTGTAATCCATTTAACAATAAAACCTCAGCAAAATACTGGCCTATCGTATGATAACTGTTTAGCATTTTGTTCAAGGTGCATTATTGATAATCGTGAACTTATTAAGGCGAATGTATGTGGCAAAGAATTGCTGATAATTTAATTCACTGGCGGTACGTAAGCAGTCTCTTATTACTGCTGGTGAGCGCTTGGCTGGCCACTTCATTAGGTAGCTTTGGCTTTAATGCCGATTTTCGTATTTTCTTTGACGACGATGACCCATTACTGGTGGCTTATGAGAATATGGAGCAAGAGTTCACACACTCTTATACCCAAATATTTATTCTAGAATCCGAAAACAGCGATTTATTCAATGCCAATAATTTAGCCGGCATCCAATGGTTTAGTGATCAAGCTTGGCGTCTGCCCTTTGTAAGCCGAGTCATCTCAATTGCCAACCATCAACACACGACGGCAGATGGCGATGATCTATGGGTCGAAGATCTATTTGATCCCTATGCTGATAAAGATCAACATTACCAACAAAGGATCAAAAATATTGTTCTTGCTGAACCCGAACTAAAAGACCGCTTAATTAACCAAGCGGGTAATATTAGCCTAGTCATTGCCTACTTAAATATTTCGGAACAACAGCAAGATCAAAAACCTCAGGTGATGCAGGCTAGTCGCGATCTGGCCGAACAATTTACCCAGCTTTATCCGTCAATGTCGATACAAGTCAGTGGTCAACTCGCTGTCGATGCCAATATTGTTGAGATTGCTGAACGTGATGCGGTGAATGTTGAACTCAGAATGTTCTTATGCCTGCTACTATTATTAGCCTTCTTTTTACGATCAATAGCCGCGGTCGTCGCTGGCTTAATTATTATGTTAGTGAGCGTGATCGCGGCAACAGGCTTTTTAGGCTTAGTCTATACCGACTTTAATGGTATCAACATGAGCACGCCCTACATTGTTTACATGATGGCTATCCTGGATTGCGTTCATATTCTATCGGCTTACTTTAGTCGGTTAAACGAAGGGGTGGATAAATTTTCGGCCATGAAGGATAGCCTGGCTAAAAACATGGAAGCCTTATTCATCACCAGTCTAACCACAGCGATAGGATTTTTAGCAATGAATTTTGCTGACTCGCCGCCATTCAGAGAGTTTGGAACCGCTACGGCGTTTGGTGTGATGTTTGCCTTTATTGCGTCGATAACTTTATTACCTGCATTTATGTTATTGCTGCCAGCAAAAAAAGTCGCTCGACCACCGGTTTCCGGTCTGGTTATTTACTGCCAAAGCTTATTCAAGCGGCACGGGAAAAAATATTTACCCATCGGTTGGCTGGTTATTGCCGTCATGGTGCCCGCCGCACTATCCAACAGCACCAACCATGAATCGATGTCGGCTTTTCATAAAGACGCGCCCATTCGAGTCGCTACTGAATACCTCGATCAAGAATTATCAGGCTCAGAATTAATTGACTACCTGCTTCGCTCAAGCGGCCCCGGCAATATTGTTGAGCCAGAATTTCTACGCAATGTTGATCAGTTTGCTCAATGGTTAGAGCAGCAACCTGAGGTATTAAAAGTCAGCGGTTACCATCAAATCATTAAGCGCTTACATAAAACCATGCATGGCGATGATCAACACTACTATGCAATACCCGATGACCGACGGGCAATTGCAGAATACCTTTTGGTCTATGAATCGAGCATACCTGAAGAGCTAGACTTACAAGACAGTATTAATATCGACAAGAGCGCCGTCAGGGTCACGGCGATGATGGCAGCCATGAGCAGTCAAGAAGTGCTAGCGTTTAATCAACGGGTGCTAGACAAGCTTGCTGCGTCATCATCAGCCATTACAGATTTTGAGTCATCCAGTCCACCCTTGATGATGGCATATGTGGCGCAATCGAATATTCTTAGTATGTTGCAAGGTTGCCTTTTCGTCGCCGGTTTTGTCTGCTTGAGTATGATTATTGCCTTTCGCTCAATAAGACTTGGTTTACTCTGCATGATACCTAACCTGCTCCCTGCAATTGTAGCGTTTGGTCTGTGCGGCTTATTGATTGGCGAAATCGACATGGGAACCGCGATGATCTTTAGTATGACATTGGGTATCGTGGTTGATGACACCATCCATTTTGTGGTCAGTTATCGTCGCCAGCGATTACAAGGCCAATCGCCAGCGATAGCGGTTGATAACACCTACTCTCTTGTCGGGCGTGCCATTATTATTACTAGCTTAGTGCTCTGTATTGGCTACCTTATTCCAGTATTCACCGCTGAACTGCGTATGAATGTTCAAATGTATGCCTTATCGGTTGTCTGTATTGCCACAGCAATGATCGCTGACCTTTTCTTTTTACCTTCATTATTAGTCAAAACGGATAAATACTCATAATGCTAAAGGGGTTTAAAAAAACCGCCAAGGTAAATCGAAGGATGACCATTTTCACAGGGCTGCTCCTCTGTGGCTTCGCTATTAGCAACACGTATGCTGCTAAATTTCAACTAGAAAAACGCCAATCGATCGGCCTCGAGTTTAAACAGTTTGCTCATAGCAGCCCAAGCATCGACCATAATCAAGATGGCTCATTAATCTGGCAAGGCAACTATGGTCTTAGCTGGCAGAATGATCGTGGCCAACTGGCGAATGAGTTAACCATTGCGCCGATCATTCGTTACAACAGCCAAGATCATGAACGTTCAAAAGTCGATTTTAAATCACTTAGTTGGACGAAGATTGAGACTAACTGGGAGCTAAGAACTGGTATTAGAACCATTAGTTGGCGAACCACTGAAGCAGTTAATCTTGTGGATATCATTAATCAGGCGGATGCCAGTGCCGATATTGATGATGAAGATAAACTGGGGCAGGCAATGGTCAATTGGGTCTGGTTAAACGATCATTTTAGCTTTGAGTTATTGGCCTTACCGTTTTTTCGTGAACGCATTTTCCCTGGTGATGACGCGCGACTCCGGGGCGTCTACAGTATTGATACTGACCACCCTGAATATGCGTCAAAGGCTGAAAATAAGCGCCTTGATGCCGCCATGCGTTTCGTACTATTACTGGACCAGTGGGAAATAGCGATTAGTCACTTTTCAGGTACTTCGCGCGAGCCCATTCTGTTTTTAGCTGACCCACAGCATGCAGAACTCAGGCCGTTCTATCCCGTTATTGAGCAAACTGGCCTGCAAATAGAATACGCTACCGACAACTGGCTCTGGAAACTCGAAGCTATTACGCGAAATGGTTTTACTCTCCCATCACATTTCCTATCTAGTCTTCAGAGCGCAATGCCTTCTCGTTATAGCGCTGCTGTGGCCGGCTTCGAGGTTTCGTTACCGCCATTATTTAACCCAGACTATGACTACAGCTTACTGACTGAATATCTATGGGATCAACGGCGTGGTGAGGCACTGGCCAATGATCTCTTTATTGGCTTACGTATCGGCTTTAACGACCTGCAGGGTTCTGAGTTGTTGTTGGGTAGTATTTTAGATCTCGATCGGCAAGAATATTTAACTTTCATCGAGCATAGCTACCGCAATAATAATAACGGTAAAATCGATCTAACTGTTCGTTTATTTGATGCCCCTGGCAATGCATCATCAAGAGAGCTAGAAACTGATTTTTTTGAATTACATAATGATGACTATATCGCCCTATCTTATACCCAATACTTTTAACTCTGAGAGACTAAACGTGACCAATACTCTATTGAATAAAAAAATGTTTTCGATCACTCTGTTATTGATTATTTTTATCGTCTCTTTGTCTGCGCATTTAGTGTCAGCGGAACAGTCCAGCAGTGAAAGCGATCAAGCACAGAAAGCCTATGATATTATGGCTGAATCAGACCGCCGAGATACTGGCTGGCAAGATTCTACCGCCAATATGAGCATGATTATTCGACGTGCTGATGGACGAGAAGTCATCCGCGAAGTCACTACAAAAACACTTGAAGGTGAAAACGGCAAGGACAAAAGTTTATTATTTTTCGCTAAACCCTTGGATGTTAAGGGCACTGTTTTTCTCACCCACAGCTTTCCGCTTGAGGCCGATAAACAATGGATTTATCTGCCTTCGCAAAATCGCGTTAAACGCATCAGCTCGAAAAGAAAAACGGGGCGTTTCATGGGTAGCGAATTTACTTTTGAAGATATGGCTGCCTTCTCACTCGACAAAAATAATTATCGCTACCTTGGTGAAACCGAATGCGGCGAACCCTTACAAGCCTGCCATATCATTGAAACACGCTCTAAAGACCCTTACACCGGCTACGAAAAAACCATTAGCCATATTGATAAGGCTGAACTTCGTAGTTGGGAAATTGACTTTTACAGTCGCCGAACTGGCAAATTAAGCAAGCAATTAAGAATCTCGAACTATCAACTTTATCTCAATAAATTTTGGCGACCCGATCAATTGAGCATGCTTAATACCACTACAAAAGCAGAAACAATTTTGAAGTGGCATGAGCAGCAGTTCAACATTGGCTTAGCCGACTCTGAATTCAGAAAAGCCGCGCTTGAAAGACGACAATAAGTGGTTTATATGAACGGTAAGTATAGATAAGCTGTCGCTGAAATCAGTTATAATCTATCTCAAATAAACAGCAAGGAAATAATTATGGGTTTATATGCAATGACAGGTGGCGCAACAGGTATTGGCAACGCCATAAAACAACAATTACTCAGCCAAGGCAACCAAGTCATTGTAGTTGATATTAAAGATGCTGATATTATCGCTGACCTTTCTACACTTGAAGGCCGTCAAACCGCTGTAGACGGGATTGCTGCCGCTGCGCCTGATGGACTGGATGGTTTTATTCCCTGCGCTGGCGTAGGCCCACATATTTCACCACCGTCGATGGTCGCTAGAATCAATTTCTTTGGTGCGCTCGCTGTTACCGAAGGGGTTAAATCATTAGTCGCAAAAAAACAAGGCGCTATCGTTATGATCTCATCCAACTCGGCCACTATGGGCTATGAGCAAGAGGTTGTCGATTTAATGTTAGCCGGCAACGAGGCCGGTGCAAGCGCTAAACTTGATGAAATTGGTAACGGACAACTTGCCTATGGCGGCGGCAAATATGCATTGAGTTGCTGGCTACGCAACGCGTCAAAAGCTTATGCAGAAAATGGCATTCGACTGAACGCTGTCGCACCCGGGTTTACTCAAACACCTTTAACCGATGCCGGTAGAAGTGATCCAGAATTTGCTGAAGTACTTGAAGAATTTATTAAAAGTATTCCTATTGGTCGGCCAGGTCTGCCCGAAGATATTGCTGAAGCGACCTGTTTTTTATTAGATCCTAAAAAAGCAGGCTTTATTTCAGGCAGTATATTATTTGTTGATGGCGGTCACGATGCCATGCTAAGACCCAATTCTTTTTAATTTTTTTAGCCTATTGGCTTCATTATTAATCACGATACTCATCACAAAGTATGGGGGTTAACCATAATACCCCCATCGACATCTAGCGTTGTACCTGTGATAAATGAGGCACGATCTGACACTAAATAGCACACCGCATCGGCCACTTCTTCTGGCTCGCCCAAGCGTCGCATAGCATGAACGCCGGCCGTATTTTCTTCTGCCCCAGGGACCTGCTCAAAATACCGTTTAATGCCCTCCGTGCGAATGCCGCCAGGGTTAATGGCATTAATCCGAATACCGTCCCTGGCCCATTCAGCCGCGGCAGTGCGTGTTAAAGCAATCACGCCACCTTTAGCCGCGCTGTATGGTGACTGCATGGCTTCCCCACGCACAGCCGACAATGATGCGATATTGACAATAGCACCCCCGCCAGTTTTTAACATGGCCGGTATTTGATACTTTAAACAGAGCCAAACCCCTTTTAAACAAACGGCTTGCGTCTTGTCCCAACTATCCTCTTCCATCTCGGGTAGCATCGCAAAGCTAGCCCCTCCCGCGGCATTATTCGACACACAATCCAGCGAACCAAAATGCTCAACGGTTGCAGCGACCATCGCCTCAACTTCAGCCGCTTTAGAAACATCAACCTTAATTGCAATCGCCTCACCGCCGTTAGCCTTAATCAAATCAACGGTCTTCTGAGCCATCTCTAAACGAATATCGGCCACTGCCACTTTCGCGCCATCGTTAGCAAACGCCACACAAGTTGCACGACCAATACCATCGCCACCGCCGGTCACTAAGCCAACTTTATTTTTTAATAGCATATGAACTCTCCAAGCATTTTAGCCAATGAATAATTGGTATTTAACTGGCATCATCATCACGACCATTCATCACAACGGGTCATTACGACTGGTCAACCCAGATCAAGCCCTGTTGATCAAAATCATAAATACTGATCACTTCTTTAAACCGCTGAATCACGGCTTCATCAACGGTGGGTGTACGCGCCAGAAGCCATAAAAATTCTTTATTGTAGCTGGTCACAAACGCGTATTGATAATGCAATTGATCCAACTCAAAAATTACATAGGAGCCAAAAAAAGGCCCGAAGAAAGAAACTTTTAGATGGCCGACTGTTGGATCTTCTACCATCAAAGCTCGCCCTTGCACCTCATCCCACCGGTTTTTATCGGTTTTAAAGCCGCGGTTAGTAACCGTCACACTCCCGTCATTGTTGATTGTGTAATGCGCGCTGACGTGACTTAAGCCGCGCTCAAATGAATGATCTAAACGTGCGATCTCATACCATTTACCCAGATAACGCTGTAATTCAAAGTTTTCGACGGCCTTTATATCGGCAGGCATGCCGGTACAAGAGCCTAACAAAATGCAGAAGAATATCATTAAATAACGCATAGTTTTTCTTTTATAATTGGGTCACTTTGTTTTTTAAAAAACCAACAACTCATTATTGCCGATGAAACAACGCACGCCAACCGTAACGCTTCAGCAGCTGCATAGAATCACAGGCATAAATAATCCAGGCAATTAACACAAATTGCATAGGCAATCTTAACCATGCAATCCATGGCGCTACTGGCTGACCAAACATAGGAAGATTATTAACCGCCATATTAATATTCGCGGTTAATACCGCCAAACAAAAAATCGACAACCATAGGCCAGTCACGGCGCGATATTTAGGCCATAATAAAAAAACAGGAAAAATAAATTCCATAATGCCGGTTAACCAGACAATTTCTAAGGCGAACGGTAATGGGGTAATGGCTACTAAATCGTGTGCATCAGTAAAGTGCAGGGTACCAGCATAAAAAAAACCAATGCTAATCATAAGCACAGAAAGAGTCTTCATAAAACGCCTGCCTAACCAATGTCGAATATAAAAAGTATACCTAGCCAAATAGCTTGACGAGATGACGTTACTGTTATTCAGAGATGACCGACTAATAAATTAATAAACCCTTCGTTGCCCACTGCCGCATCGGTTTGCGCTATCCATTGCTGCATCTCTATTCGGCTTATTGGACGTAACTGACGACCGAGGTGATCTATTAATTGCATGGGTAACTCGAGCTCATTAACAAGCTCTAATAAGGCCATGCCACTGGCTCCTGCTTGTTTTAAACTATAAGGGGTAAACTCAATGATCATTTTTAATCTCGGCAAACTTGCTTTTAATAACGGCATGAGGCCACTCAATACAAGGAACTCTGCCCCCTGCGTATCGATTTTAAGCACGTCAACCTGGCGAACAGGAGGAAATAATTGCTGACTTAAAAAATCGTTGCCAGCAACTAAACTAATCGCCTGTTCAGTACGCGGCGCGGCTCTACTCGTCCGTTGGTATATTTGGTGGTCGCCACGATTTTCTTTGTTAAGGTACAGTTTGCCTTGCTTTTGAGAAGCACTTAAACCGGCATTCACCGCCTCAACATTTTTAATATGATTAAATGACAGATTTTTTTCTAATAAGGCAAAATTATCTTGCTCTGGCTCAAAGGCAACGACGCGACCGTTGTCACCGACAAGCACAGCGCCAATTAAGCTGTAGTAGCCAATATTGGCACCCACATCAATAAAGGTCGCGCCGGGAAACAGTAATTTTTCCAATATACTGGTTTCGTACGATTCCCAAATACCGTTTTCAATAATTTGTTCAGAAATATGAATATCGGTTTTCTGATGCACAAACATCGCCAGCGACTGCGGGAAGTGTAATTTGAGTGGATACGGGCCTTTCATCTTTTTTATTGACTCACTCTTAAAAACCACCGTCAAAAAAAAAGGCCTCGTTAATGAGACCTTTTTGATAGTGCTAGTGTTTAATTGTCTTCAGCGACCACTTCGGCATAGGCGTCTGACGTTAACAGATCATCAAGCTCAACCGTATCCGCTGGCTGCAGTCGATAAAACCAACCATCTTCATAAGGCTCACTGTTAACGGTTTCTGGCTCATCGTCTAAACGATCATTAACCGCGATCACTTCACCTGAAATCGGCGCATACACATCTGACGCCGCTTTAACGGACTCAACGACGCCTGCTTCATCGCCGGCCGATAGAATTTGACCAACATCAGGCAACTCAACATAAACCACATCGCCTAACTGGGCCTGTGCATGATCGGTAATGCCTATCACGACACTACCGTCGGTTTCTACGCGAACCCATTCATGGCTAGCGGCATAACGTAATTCTGATGGTAAATCGCTCATCTGTGGTTCCTACACTGGCTTAAGTTCAATATAAATACGTGGATAATTGAGCGTTAGCCTACTCGAAGCCGGCATGAGCTAAGCGCTAATTCAAAACAATAGGTCATTTTACTCAGGGATATGTGAAAAACAATCCTAAGGCAAAAAAATAAAAGTGATTTTTAAATTTTGTCGATATTCTAACCCGCCGAGAAGCGAATTAGCTTTTCATAAAACCATAGCTTAAGCGCATTCCACCATTCAGGATCAGCTGCCATGGCATGATGCGCCTGGATTTCAGAGATCACATACTGATGAATCAAATGTGAATCAGATTCTGACAAAACTTCATTGAAGCTAACCATCCCTTTATCCGCATACAGACCACCCAAGACGATCACATCAAACAACTGATGCGTTTGCTCGGTCATATAGCGTAAATCAGGCACCAGGCCACCGCCTTGTACCGCTGGGCCATGGCATCGGCCGCAATGCGTGGCATACAATTGCGCGCCGTCATCAAGCGCTGATTCGCTGGCGGTTAATGGCGGTGCCGGCGGCATAATCGGACGCTCTGTTAATGGTGGCAGGCTCGCTTGACCGCCAATTTTAAAGGCCAATACTCGCCCTTTACTAGCGGTATGCTGAACACTGTCGGCGCCCATCATCCCCATGAAGCCCCCCCAACCGGCCATAATGGCAATGTACTGCTCACCATCAACCGTGTAGGTGATCGGCGGTGCCATGGCCGCAATTTGCGTTAATGATTGCCATACGAGTTCGCCAGTATCGGCGCGATAGGCTTTTAGCCAACCATCATGACTGCCTTGAAACAGTAAATTACCCGCCGTTACCAGTAAACTCATAGACCACGGTTTATCGAAATCGACCCGCCATCGCTCGGTTTGGGCTACTGGATCCCAGGCCACTATCGAACCGATGTGAGTGGCTTTCTGAACCGCTTTAAATAGTAAGGGATCGGCACGCCCCATACTCATCGCGACACCGGTATGCAATGTGCCTTCATTAGCAAACTCATCATTGGCCTTAAATTCAAAGCCCTGCTCAATCGTGGGAATGTACATCAACTGATGTTCGGGATGATAAGCCATGGGATGCCAGTTGTGAGCACCGACCATGGAGGGCAAGGTAAACTGCGGCTCATCACGATAATTGGCAACATCCGTCATCACTGGTCTGCCCGTGTCTGGATCAATATGACTAGCCCAATTGACTTTCGCGTAGGGCTCGGCAGAAATAAATTCACCGTTAGTTCGGTCAATCACATAAAAGAAACCATTTTTAGGCGCCTGCATAATCACTTGTCGCGTTTCGCCGTTGATGGGCAAATCGGCCAACACCATGTGTTGAGTGGCGGTATAGTCCCAGCGTTCACCCGGCGTGGTTTGATAATGCCAAATATACTCGCCATTGTCAGGGTTCAGTGCCACAATCGATGAGAGGTATAAATTGTCGCCCCCCTCTGGGCTGCGGACATAACTGTTCCACGGTGAACCATTACCAACGCCAATGTATAACTGATGCAGCTCGGCATCGTAGGCCATAGAATCCCATACCGTACCGCCGCCGCCTAATGTCCACCAGTCACCGTTCCAAGTCTTAGCAGCCGTTGCTAAGGCAGCTGATTCGAAACCTAAAGCGGGGTTTCCGGGCACGGTATAAAATCGCCACAATTGCTTACCTGACTCGGCATCGTATGCCGTGACATAACCGCGCACACCAAAATCAGCACCGCCGTTACCAATAATAACTTTGCCATCAATAATGCGCGGCGCACCAGTAATGGTATAAGCCTGTGACAGATCAAAGGTTTGTGTCTGCCATTCCAGCTGACCCGACAAGGCATTGATCGCTACTAGACGGCCATCCAATGTCGCGACATAGACGTTATCGCCCCAGACTGCCACGCCTCGATTGACCGTGTCGCAACAGGCATAAAAACCTCGCGACTTATCAACTTTAGGGTCATAAAACCAAAGTTGCTCGCCAGTTTTAGCATCGAGAGCAAAGACCACTCCCCAAGGTCCGCTGGTATACATACGGCCATCGACGACGATAGGTGAGGCTTCTAATCCACGTCGCGTACCGGTTTCAAAATACCACGACAACGATAACTGCGCGACATTGTCGGTATTGATCTGACTTAACGGACTAAAGCGCTGTTCGTCGTAGGTTCGACCATGTAACAACCAGTTGCCGGCTTCATCGCCAGCAGCCCTTGCTCGTTCGCGATCAACGGTGGTGACGGCTGGCTGTGCCGAAGCAGTAGCCGAGAGAGAGAAAACTATCGCACAAGCTATTACCACTAACAAACATGAGCGAGATCTAATAAAAAACCGATGGATACTTTGTTGCAAAATTAGGCCTGCTTTTCCTACTATTTACTATCCGGAAACATCGTTTCAATGGGTGTAATTAATTCATCTAAGGTTAAATCAAAACTGGGCAGAAAATTTTCTAAAAAATAATCGACCTCTGGCATTTCCATTTGCGCTAATCTTTCACCGGTATCTTGTACCGCTTGTTTAAACTCGCTATTACCCGCGTTGATTTCAGCCTTACACTTTATCAATGACCCGATAATATCTGCCGCTTTAATCAGCTTAACAAACTCACTAGGAATATTTTCATGCAATAAGTGATTACGATAATCCTCTTGTAGCTCAACCGGGAGGGTTGACAGCATTTCTCTTTCTGCAGTGTATTCAACTTCTTTATATGCGTCACGAATTTTTTTATTGTGGTACTTTATCGGCGACGGAAGATCACCCGTTAACACCTCTGAACAATCGTGATACAAAGCGGTTATAGCTAGGGCATTGGCGTCAATATCGTTGTCATACAATCGATTACTTATGATGCCTAGGGCATGAGCTATCACCGAAACCTCATAAGAATGTTCCATAATATTTTCTTGGATCGCATTACGCTTCATACCCCAGCGATAAATCCAGCGCATTTTGCTTAAATAAGCAAAGAAATGATTATTCATAAACTCACCTGCTTAGCTACTTACGCTTCTGTCAGGTTACCGATTAACGATCGATACCCATAGCATGCTTAATCACCTTATTTTTTAATTGTGACTGCTCGTGAAAGATATTCATCCCCATATTACGCAACCAGCGGAATGGTAAAGGAAGTGGCTGAAATAGGCGCTTTAAGCCTTCAACAGCGGCCATCATAGCTAAATTATCAGCCTTACGTTGCCGCTGATAGCGCTTTAATAGACCGATATCGCCCAGTATTTGACCCCGCTCATCACCAGCGATGATAAGCTCAGTTAAGGCCTTAACATCAGCCAAGCCTAGATTGATTCCTTGGCCAGCCAAGGGGTGAATAGCATGGGCAGCATCGGCAACTAAGGCAAAATTCGGCCTGACATAATCAATTGCATGGCGCTGCTGCAAGGGGAAACTGAACCGCTTTGAGACATTTTTGATTTCGCCTAAGCGATATTCAAAGGAACGGCCCAATGCCTGTGAAAATTGATGGTCATCCATTGCTATTGTTAGCGCATTTTCTTTATCGGTTTGCGACCAAACAATAGAACAAAAATGTTTATCTGATTGCGACAGGCTTAGAGGTAAAAATGCTAAGGGCCCGTGCTCAGTAAATCGTTGCCAAGCCGTCGCCTCGTGACTCTGACTGGTTTCAACCACACAGACGATAGCTGATTGGTGATAGGGCCACTCTCTTATGGGTAAGCCAGCCATTTTTCTTAACGGGGAGTTGGCACCATCAGCAGCAATAATCAACTGGGCTTCTATGCTGCGGCCATCAGCCAACAACAGGTTGGATAAATCTGATCGTGAAGCAGCAGCCGCTAAATGTAATTCGGCAACCGCTTGTTGGGTGAAAACATCCACACTGGACAGTATTTTTATTCGTTGATGCAATGCGCCAACAGTCACTCGATTCTCGACGATATAACCCAACCGACTGGCGCGAACATCAGCGGCATCAAATTCAATATGGCCGGTGCCTTCGGCATCCCAGACAGTCATTTTATCAAAGCCGCAGGATCGCTGACCCACAATATCAGACCATACACCAATCGATTCAAAAAATTGTTGCGAGCCAAGGGTAAGTGCACTCACACGCGGATCAAAATCATTAATGCCTTCATCGCAACTCGGCAAGATATCGCCGATAGTATGGGCTTCAATTAAAGCGATCCGCAAAGGTTTATCTTTAGCTGCGGTTGCTAACGAGCACGCCAATGCGCTACCCGCTATACCTGCACCGACTATCGCGATGTCATAAGTTAAATTCATAGCACTGACCTACGACCACTAAGCCCTGATGCTTGATCTGAAAAACGATGCTTTGCTGGCGTTAAAATATCTAACGCCAATAAACCTAACGATCGGCCCACTTGAATGGGTAAAGCTTGACGGCCGAATAACTCAATTAAATAATGACTAAAACTTATTGTGTTATTTTGATCTTTGAGCTGTGCTTTTGCATAATTTTCTAATAATGATAATTCTCCGATGTCTTTATTGTTAACTGCGGCTTGGCTTACCAATTCAGTTAATGCAGCAATATCACGAAGAGATAAATTAAATCCCTGCCCTGCAACCGGATGCAATGCATGCGCAGCATTGCCCATAATAACAATATGATTTCTAATCACCTCATTAGCTAAAGTCAACTCTAAAGGGTAACTCTGACGGCGGCCGACTTGCTGGATTTCACCCAAACGAAAGCCAAAGACAGACTGTAATTCACGAATAAAGTCTCGGTCGTTTAAGGCAGCAATATTTTTTTTTCTATCAGTGTCCTGCAGATTTGGCATGGTCCACACCAAGGCACTGCGTCGCGGCGCACTGGGCAAGTCGGGCAAAGGCAAAAACGCCACTGCCCCATCAGCAAGAAATCGCTCGAACGCCTGACCATTATGTGGCAGTTGCGTTTGCACATTAGCGATTACAGCTTGCTGATCGTACCGCTTTACACTCGCCGAAATACCTAAGCTTTCACGCAAGCCCGACTGCGCGCCATCGGCCACCACCAATAAGGCAGCAGTAACTTCTACCCCATGATACCCTTGTTGATCATCTACCGAGACAGTGACTGTGGTTCCTTTTTGTCGCGGCACAATATCCGCTACCTTTGCTTCACTAAGTAACTCTATCGATGGCAAGCTCATCAATCGATTAAGTAGCACTGCGCCTAACCATTGATTTTCAATCACATAGCCGAAGGCTGTTTTGGCTTGTTGCGCTGCATTCAATACCGTACTGCCACTGTGGCCTCGGTCTGAAATATGAATATCACTAATTGGTGTTGCATGCGACAATAAATCATCCAACACGCCCAAACGCTGATAGATCTCAATGCTGGCCATAGACAATGCGGTCGCCCGAGCATCAAAACTAGGGTGATAGACGGGACCCGCAACAAAACCGCCTTGACTTACGCTCTTAATTGGAAAATTATCGACCAGTAAAATCGACAACTGCTGATGACTCGCAGCCAAAGCACAAGCTAAACTGATACCTACCAAACCACCACCAGCAATGACGATGTCATACTGATCGCGTAATTTATTCAATTGATCTTTACTATGTATCATCGCTTACTTTTCACTTTTACGCGCTTTTTAACGGGCAACTTAGGTCGACCTTTAGCCGCTGCTTTCTTTTTAACAGCCGATTTCTTTTTTACACTTATTTTCTTTTTTACGGCCGACCTCTTAACTGCAATTTTTTTCTTAGCGACTACTTTTTTCTTAGTGACAGTCTTACGCTTCACAGCTACTTTTTTCTTCGTAGTCAGTTTTTTCTTAGTGCTGATTTTTTTCTTAGCAGTGGTTTTTTTCTTGATAATTGATTTTTTCTTTGTACTGGCTTTCAACACGGGCTTAGCTTGGTCACTTGGCTTACTATTACGCGCTGCCTGATTCTTAACGAAGCTATTCTCTTGTGCTGAGTATTGTCCATCATCGCTAATAAAATCTATTTGCGCGGGATCAATACTGCTACGCTTGACTACCAAAGGCCGCATCAACTGATGAATATCATCAACCGTCTTAATAACCTCCTCAGTTAAGACTTGATGGCCAGTCGCTGTCACAGCCACATCATCTTCAATACGTATACCAATACCTCGCCACTTAGCGGCCACCGATTGATTGTCGGCAGCAATATAAATACCCGGTTCAACCGTCATGACCATACCCGACTCAAGCACTCGCCATTCATCGTGAACTTTGTAATCACCAACATCGTGAACATCCATGCCCAGCCAATGGCCAGCACGGTGCATATAGAAAGGACGATAGGCTTCGGTCTCAATCAGTTCAGCTAGTTCACCCTGTAAAATACCCAGATCTAACAAGCCTTGGGTGATAACTGTCACTGTCGCATCGTGAGATTGATTCCAATGCCCTCCAGGTGTAATGGTTTCTAGCGCCGCTTGCTGAGAGGCTAACACCACCTCATACAGCGCTTGCTGTTCGCGACTAAAGAGGCCATTGGCGGGAAAGGTGCGAGTAATATCGGCAGCGTAGTAATTTAACTCGCAACCGGCATCGATCAGCACTAAATCGCCATCCTGTATTATGCTGTTATTCTCAACATAATGCAGAATACAGGCATTCTTGCCTGCGCCAACAATCGAATTATAAGCCGCAGCCTGCGCACCGCGTGAGGCAAATTCATGCAGATACTCCGCCTCTAATTCATACTCCATCATGCCCGGTCGACAGAATTTCATCGCGCGAGTATGAGCGTCAGCTGAAATAGAAGCAGCTTGCTGCATAATGCGTAATTCAGCGGCACTTTTATACAAGCGCATGTCATGAACAATATGATCGAGATCAGAAAACTCGCCGGGCGGATGAGCACCAGAGCGAGCTTTAGCGCGCAACACATTGACCCAGTCCATAATCCGTTTATCAAATTCAAGTCGTTTACCCATGGAATAGTAAACGCGATCGCGGCCCTCTAAAAGCCCAGGTAAAATGTCGTCAATATCACTGATTGGAAAAGCATCATCGGCACCGAAATTATTGCATAGGCCTTCGGGCCCTTGGCGGTAGCCATCCCATAATTCTCTCTCGGGATCTCGCTCACGGCAAAAAAATAAACATTGGCCGTGATGACGGCCAGGAATTAACACCAACACCGAATCTGGCTCATTAAAGCCAGTTAAATAATGAAAGTCACTGTCTTGACGATACTTAAACTCAGCATCTCGATTTCGAATCACCGCACTGGCGGACGGAAGAATTGCAATACTGTTTGTTTCCATCTGCTCCATTAATTGTTCTCGACGACGAGCAAACTCACGCTTGCTGATCGTCGGCAAAGGCTTTGAAGGTAATTTTCTTTGCTTGAGCATTAAGTATTAACCCATTAGTTTAATCGTTTAATGGTAGTCGTATCTGTGCATGAGGTTACTGTAATACGAGCTAGCTGATCACTTAGTTTAATCCCTTTTCATCACAATAATTGCACATAATCAAGGTCGCCTTAATGCTTTTAATAAAGCCTAATGTAAGGTTCCATTTAGATTCCTTGTTTGGGCCGTAAATGCGGCTGGGGAAGATTCTTGTTGATGATGGATTTCGATCCAGCCGTACTCAGTAAAAATAGTCATGGTGGCTAATCGCAAATACTCGATGATCTCCATATAATTTTTTTCAGCCGCCTGTGCGTCACCCACTTCTTGCTCAAATGCCTCCCCGTCTTCATTAAGAAAACTTTCAATGGCTAAGGGGTCATCGCCAATATACCTATCATCGTCGTAGTCATCGGCTGAGTAGCCTTCGTCTTCGACCACAGCTTGCGCAATCGCTGATAAATCACCGATTGCCTCTTGAACCGTCTCAGAAAAGCTGGGAGTATTTGCCGCAGCCTGCTCTTGCGATGGCTGTTTTTGAAGGTAGGCTTGCGCCTCGGCAAAACCACCTAAAAAACCTCGGCACCACTGGGACAAAGCATCGGTTCTATCCTCGATCGTCTCATCATCATCTGGCAAAAACGGTTGAAATGCCAAATCGTCATTGATCAGAACTGCCAACTGCTCGCGAGCGAGACCACCAAGCACCGAAGCGGCCAAATCACCGAATTGCTGCATGGTCTCTTTTGACGCACCCATGACCGCCAAGCCAAATTGCGCCCACTTTTCATCACTGAGTCTCATGGTGCCACTGAGAGCGCCAATAATAGCCCCATGCAGCTCAGCAGGTGAAAATTGACTGCTGACCGTTAACAGCCAATCGGCTAATTCTTCAAAATTTTGTGGCGTTAGCCCCTCAAAGTAATTCATCCTATACCTTCTTTTTTAAAAACACTGAATAAAGGCTAATTATACGGGGACTAGAAGCATATCTGAACCAAAATCAGCAGCAATTGCTCACTGAGCATCATTCACGCGCATTGCAAATATTGACCAATTCCACCTCGCACTCTATATTAACGATCTTTACCAGAGAAGTCGTTAGCTGATAGGCTCATTTGGCCGTTATCAACAGGCTTGTTCGACGACGAAAACCCAGAAGATCAAAGGCTTAATAATGAAAGACCAATTGAAACATCTAGAGAACAAGCTTGATGAACTCATTGCATTGTGTTATTCGTTAGATAAAGAGAATCGATCTTTACGCATAAGAGAGGATGAATGGGCAACTGAACGTCGTGAACTGCTTATCAAAAACGAGACAGCTAGAAGTAAAGTGGAAGCTATGATTAACCGCTTAAAATCGATGGAGGCCGGCGAATGAAAGAATTATCACGCGGGGAAGTACCACCTAAAAAAACTGGAACGGCCAATAATTCCGAGTTGAGCACCTTAAATGTCAATATACTGGATAAGGATTTTCAAGTTGCCTGCCCTTCTGGTCAACAAGATGACCTACTTAAGGCAGCTCGCCAACTGGACCAAAGAATGAGAAATATTCGCGACTCAGGAAAAGTCATTGGTCTTGAGCGCATTGCCGTCATGGCAGGCTTAAACCTTAGCCATGAATTTTTACATACCAAAGACGCGCTAGAGGCAGACGATACACAAACATTACTGAAAAAAATTGACCGCAAACTTGATAAAGCGCTAAAAGATAATAAAGCCATAAAAATCTAAGCCATTTTCGGTGCTACTTGTCTGGTATAAAACAGCATAACTTCGTCAAGCCATCAACAAAGCGTCAAATTGAATCTCTTGATCCAACATCAACCGTTATTTGTAATGTAAATCCCGCTATTGAGCCATAGTCCTCAAAGCAAAGATCGTTTAAGATAGATAAAACGACCTGGAATATTTGCTAGCCAGCATGTCCTTGAGCCGATAATACCCACTCGGAGGCTCCTCGATAGTGACAGCGTGCATACCCGGCATGACCGGGAAGCCTGAGTCACTGCAGGATCCACCACCTTGAACCTTTCGGTTCGAGGCCGCAACGGCGGCGGTATTCTGGGGAGTTTTCTCTTCCTATGCTGAGCATTTTATCGCCCATCAATCAGTATTAGGGTAGTTCGAATAGACTGACCAGTAGCACCACTCAATTAATCACCGAAGTAGCCATTATTATGTCTAGTCAACCGTCGGCATCACTCAATCCGCAGCAGCAACGGTTTCGACAAGCAGAGCGATTGCGGTTACGGCATAGGCGCAATCACCTTATGCCAAATGAGCAAACCGTGGCAAGTATCCAACTGGCCAATCAACTCTCTGCCATAACTGTTTACAAGCAGGCCAAGACTATAGCCAGCTATCTGCCCGATGACGGTGAAATCTCTACTGACGAGATTCATCAACGCGCTTGGGCTAACAATAAAAATATTGCCTTACCCGTCATTGAGGATCAGCGGCAGCTTCAATTTGCTCACTACAAGGACCAAGATAAACTCGCTGCTGGGCCTTGGGGAATACAGCAGCCAAAAAATTTAACTTTTATCAACGATGATACGATTGACCTTGTGTTAGTACCTCTGGTCGGTTTTGATCAGCATGGCAATCGCTTAGGACGTGGCGGTGGATTTTATGATCGCTTCTTAAGCCGATGCACTAGCGCTTCTACCATCGGCCTCGCTCATGATTTTCAACATATTCAAAATTTACCCGCCGCTGATTGGGACATTGCATTAGATTTTATCGCCACTCCGAGCACAACATATTACTGCAGCGGATAATTAATCCCCAAACGTATTCAGCATGCACCTTTTATCGTATTGATTAGGCGATTAATTTAACCATAAATATCCTACGCGATGATTTCAACTTAAGCACAAACACGCTATCATAGACGCTATAAAACTGAGCGCAAATAGCGCAGAATACTCACTAATAGTTCGACCCATTCTGAACAATTATCGGGAAAATACATGGCCTTATCTGAGCAAGATCAACTCAAATACAATGCAGCTAAAGCGGCTTTAAACAGGATTAAACCCTTACTCGAAGACCATAGCATCGTTGGTGTTGGCACAGGCTCAACGGTTAACTTTTTTATTGACTTATTGGCCTCAGTAAAAAGCTATTTTAAGGCGGCCGTGTCAAGCTCAGAGGCAAGCACTCAGCGCTTACGAGAGCACGGTATTACGGTTGTAGACTTAAATGATGTGCCTGAAATAGACTTCTATATTGACGGTGCTGATGAAGCTAACCGGCACTTACATTTAATCAAAGGAGGCGGCGCTGCACTTACACGAGAGAAAATTGTTGCCGCAGTAGCCCGAGAATTTATCTGCATTGCCGATCAGAGCAAACTGGTTGACATGTTGGGCGAATTCCCGCTGCCCGTCGAAGTAATTCCCATGGCTAGAAGTTATGTCGCTAGAAAGCTAGTCGGACTCGGCGGTACGCCGGTTTACCGCGAAGGCGTTATCACTGATAATGGCAATCATATTTTAGATGTAAGGAATATGACGATTGATAATGCCTGCGAACTAGAACGCAATATCAACCAGATTACTGGCGTAGTCACCAATGGCTTGTTTGCCCTTAGACCAGCCAATGTTTTATTGCTGGCTTCTGTAGATGGCGTTGACACGTTAAAAGCGGAATAGCTGTGAGCCAAGCATTTCGCGGTTAACAAACTGAAACCTTTCTCTATTGACCTGCGCCTCAGTTAAGACCACAATCAGATGAGGATACAACCTTGTTGCGGTTAGCAATAGCGCAAGATGCAACTCTCTTTTGAATAAATGCGATTATTGAAAAAGGACGTCACATGAGTGGGTGCCCACATATCGACTTAGCCGATCCTGACAATTACGTCGGCGGCGTACCGTTTGAATGGCTTAAACAGTTGCGTGCCGAAGAGCCCGTTTCATGGCAAACGACCGATGCTTTTGAGACTGGCGGTTACTGGGCTATTACCAAACACAAAGATCTTGACTTTATTTCTAAAAAACCACTGCTGTTTTCATCAGAAGAAAGAACCTGTATGCTTCAAGATCTAGGGCCCGAAGAGTTAGTCATGCAACGACTTACCCTCATTAATATGGACCCACCGCATCATATACAACACCGAAAAATAATCCGCAAAGCTTTTACACCAAAGGTTGTCAATTCATATCACCAAAGATTTAAAGAAGTCGCAAAGGGCATACTTGATAGAGTGGCGCATAAAGGTTACTGTGAATTTGTAGAGGATGTCGCCGCAGAATTGCCATTAATCGCTATTTGTGAATTGATGGGTGTGCCTGTTGAACATCGACATAAAATCTTTGAATGGACCAACACCATGATCGGCGGAGATGACCCCGATCTTAGTACCACCGAAGAAGATGCTCGCAATGCGATGGTTGAGCTATTCGCCTTTGGAGCTCAAATGGCAGCAGAACATGAAGCCGGTCGAGCAAAGGGAATTGAAGGTAGTCATATTATGAGTGCTCTTCTAGATGGTACTGATACAGATGGAGAGAAGCTCACAAATGATGAATTTTCTTTTTTCTTTCTAATTTTGTTAGTAGCCGGCAATGAGACCACTCGGACAGTTACTGCGCATGGAATGCGACTATTAATGGACAACCCTGATCAACTAGCAACTTTATTAGATAACCCAGCCTTAATCCCTAATGCAATGGAGGAGGTATTACGCTACCATACTGCTGTCGTCGGTTTTAGACGTACCGCTACTGAGGATGTAGAATTACCCAGCGGTCATTTAGTGAAAAAAGGTGACAATGTTGTCTTATTTTACCACTCAGCTAATCGTGATGAGGAGATCTTCAATAACGCCGACGTTTTTGATATTCACCGACAAGAGCGTGAGGACGTAAAAAACAAACATCGCGCATTTGGAGTTGGCGAACACTTCTGCCTTGGCTCGCACCTCGCACGGCTAGAACTGCAAGTCATTTTCGAAGAAATTATTCCACGCTTACGTAACCCAAAGCTTGATAAGCCTATTAATTGGTTACGGTCTAATTTCATTAATGGCATCAAAGAAATGCACATCACATTTGACCCAGAGATTCCTGCAGAAAAATAATTTCGCAGCTAACACTTAACCTATAACAGCAAGTGCTGATCGATAGCCTTCAGCACTTGCTCAAAGTAAATACCGTTCTCGCCGGCTAGATGATGCCTGCCATCCTTAATCATACATAATTCCGCATTGGGGAATTTGTTAGTGATCGCTTTTACATTGAATCGCCAATCGACGGTTTGATCATCATCGCCCTGAACCACCATTACTTTTATCGGCGATGGCTTCAATTGATGGAATCGCTTCTGCCATGTCAACATTGCACCGACCCATTGCACAGGTAAGCGCTTGGTTTGAAAGGGATCTTGATACTTTAAAAAATCTAAAAATTGCTTATCGTGTGAATTGATAGAAAAATTTCTTTTAATACTCGTAATAAAGCCCGCTAGCAGCGTGTGTGCAAAACAAATACTTAACCATCCTTTTGGCCGAACTAATGGCGCCAACAACACTAACTTGCTGAAAGAAAGTTTGGCCTCACGCGGTGCAATTTGTAATAGGTAATCCATGGCAATTGCACCGCCCATACTTTGCCCCATTAAACAGCAAGGTTGAGTCACTGCTTGAGCGAATACATGAAACACATCGCGCAAAGTTTTATAGTAAGACGAAAAATCAGCAATCGTTGCCTTAGCGCCACTTGAAAGGCCATGACCCGGCAAATCGACAGCCACAATATTGATGTTTTTCATCAATAGATGGCCAATGATTTTATGATACAACCCTATGTGGTCCATATATCCATGAATAATAAAGCAGGTTTTAATCGGCGTTTTGACTGAAAAATAATAGCAGGCTATTTTATAGGGATGACTATCGATATAACCTATTTGGTGACTGACATTATCCATCTGCGCTGCAAAATTTAACTGATAGAAATCCAAATGAGCTTGGCAGCACGAATCAGCTTCAAAGGGTTGATCAAGGTCCAGTGGTTGAAGGTCATCTGTCTGCATGATAAGGCCTAATATAAGTTTATGAGTAGCAACTATTTAGTACGAAACGATTAAGACTCGTTAAACCGATTCTCTAATATTGCAACAGCAGGTAATTGTTTACCTTCAACAAACTCTAAAAAAGCACCGCCGCCAGTCGATATATAAGAAATTTTTTTGGCCACTTGGTACTTATCAATTGCTGCCAATGTGTCGCCCCCGCCAGCAATTGAAAACGCATCGCTGCTAGCAATCGCCTTGGCAATCGCTTCAGTCCCGGCACCAAACTGATCGAATTCGAATACCCCTACTGGACCATTCCAAATAATCGTTTTGGCTGCAGCAATAATATCGGCCAGTTGAGATTGACTTTTTGGACCCACATCAAAAATCATATCATCTTCACTCACATCTTCTACCAGTTTAATCATGGCTGCAGCCTCAGCTGAGAATTCCTGGCCAACCACAACATCAACGGGGAGAGGTATCGCTGTTTTTTGATTAAGAACAACAGCTGTAGACAGCAAATCATGTTCACACAAGGACTTTCCCACCGGCTTACCGGTGGCTGCTAAAAAAGTATTAGCAATGCCTCCGCCAACAATCAGCTGGTCAACTTTATCGGATAAAGCGTCTAATACCGATAACTTAGTTGATACTTTTGATCCGCCGACTATTGCCACCATTGGCCTAGCTGGTTTTGCTAAGGCCTGACTCAAGGCATTCAATTCTGCTGCAAGCAGTGGTCCAGCACAGACTTTAGGTGCAAACTTTGCAACGCCGTGAGTGGAAGCCTGGGCACGATGCGCAGTGCCAAAAGCATCCATCACAAAAATATCGCACAGGCCTGCATATAATTGCGCAAGTTGATCACTATTGTCTTTTTCACCAGGATTAAATCTGACATTTTCAAGCAAGCAAACTTCACCATCAGCGAGACTTAGGCCCTGCTGCCAATCCTCGATCAATGGCACTCTACAATTTAATAGTAAAGCTAAATGCTCAGCAACTGGCGCCAAACTGTAAATCTGATTTTCCTTAGCAGAACCGCCTTCAACAGGTCGACCCAAGTGAGACATGAGCATTACTTTTGCGCCGGCATCAAGCGCTAACTGAATAGTCGGTAATGCTGCTCTAATTCTTGCATCAGAAGATACCGTTCCGTTTCTTACCGGCACATTAAGGTCTTCACGAATCAGTACACGCTCACCTGTCAGGGTTAAATCATTCATCAGATGAACAGGCATAGGTCTTCCTTTTAGTACAGCTCGGAATGGGTAAAGTCAATCACCACCGCTCCGCTATGAATAATAGGGTTATTTTGTTGATTATAAGCAGTTTAAATACAGGGCTAAATCGAGCATCCGATTCGCAAATGCCCATTCATTATCAAACCAAATTAAAACGTTAACGGTTCGCTCGGCGCTTACTCGTGTCTGGTTAGCATCAATAATTCCCGAACGCGAATCTTGATTAAAATCGCAGGACGCTAATAAATCCTCGGTATAACCTAATACGCCGTTTAACTCAGCCAATGACGCTTGACGTAAACATTGATTGACTTGCGCCACTGTGACATCACGCTCTATATTCAAAGTTACGTTAAGCGCCGAAACATTATTAACCGGAACGCGCAGTGCGTGCGCTACCATCTTGCCTTCTAACTCCGGCAACACACGATCAACACCTTGCGCCAAAGCAGTATCGACCGGAATGATGGATTGTGAAGCTGCACGATTCCGCCGTAAGTCGCTGCTGTGGTAGGCATCGATAACCGGTTGATCATGCATGGACGCATGAATAGTGGTAATCACGCCATTCGCTACACCAAACGCATGATCTAATGTTGATAACACAGGAATTAAGGCATTACTGGTGCACGATGCTGCTGACAAAACCAAATCATCACGAGTGATGATGTGCTGATTAACACCGAATACAATCGCCGGTATGTTTGCCTCACCGGGATTTGACAATAAAACTTTTTTTGCACCCGCCCGACAGTGCTTCTCAGCAGCAGACAAAGTATTCACTTGGCCGCTGCATTCCATCACTAAATCAATGTCGAGTGATTGCCATGGCAGTGAAACAGGGTCTGACTGTTGATATAAACCAATAAAGTCCTTATCAATTTTTAGTTGCTGACCGTTAGCGCCATCATGGCTGATGCCATCGACCGTACCAGGAAAACGCCCATGCGTACTATCGTACTCAGTGAGGTAAGCAATCGCATCATGATTGGCAAGTTCATTAATTGCCAAGATGGTCAAGTCACTGGTATCATCGCGCTCATGCCAAGCGCGAAGCACACAGCGACCGATTCGGCCATAACCATTAATTGCTAAGCGCATGGTAGGATAGGCCCGCTGCCAAGGTTAATTCCACGATTTAACCAATGTCTCGACATTTTTTTTCACCAATTAATTGGACGCATTTTCTTCAATCAATGATCGCACTTGTTCAGCAACAGCGTCAGCAGTAATGCCAAAATGCGTATACAAATCACTAGCGGGGGCTGATTCACCAAAGGTAGTCATGCCAACAATGCGGCCATCAAGACCAACATATTTATACCAAAAATCAACATGAGCCGCCTCAACGGCAACGCGATTAAGCAGTTGTGCGGGTAGCACTGATTCACGATAAGCGGCATCCTGCCGGTCAAACAGACTGGTCGATGGCATGGATACCACGCGAATGTGATAGCCCTCATCGCTGAGTTGATTGGCAGCCTCAACGGCTAATTCTAGCTCAGAACCCGTACCGATAATGACAGCATCAATTTCATCAACTTGCTCAGCCCCTGCCAACAACACATAACCGCCCTTAGCGATGTTAGCCACTTGCTCCGGATCTCTAGGTTGGTGGGCCATTGCTTGACGGGTAAATATTAAGGCAGACGGGCCTTGATCGTCTTCAATGGCCGACTTCCAAGCCACAGCAGACTCAACCGTGTCGCAGGGGCGCCAGGTGCTTAAGTTGGGTGTGTTGCGTAAATTAGCTAGTTGTTCAACTGGCTGGTGGGTGGGGCCATCTTCACCGAGACCAATCGAGTCATGGGTATAAACCAAAATGCTGCGCTGCTTCATGATCGCCGCCATGCGCACTGCATTTCGAGCATACTCCATAAACACTAAAAAAGTTGCGCCATAGGGGATAAAACCACCGTGCACAGCTACACCATTCATGATCGCTGACATACCAAATTCGCGGACACCATAATAAATATAATTACCACTTGCATCAGCCGCCGTTATGCCTTTTGAATCTGCCCAGATGGTATTATTAGAACCCGCCAAATCGGCTGAACCACCGAGTAATTCTGGCAACATCGGTCCAAATGCATCAAGACAGTTTTGCGAGGCTTTTCGGCTTGCGATACTCGCACCTTCCGCCTGACATTGGGCGATATAAGCATCAGCCTGCGCGGAAAAGTCAGCCGGTAGTTCACCCGCGACGCGACGACGATATTCTACAGCCAATTCAGGGTAATCTTCAGCATACGCATCAAAGCGCTGTTGCCATTCGGCTTCAAGCTCTGCGCCTCGGGACTTTGCATCCCACGCTTGATAGTGCTGTTCAGGGATTTCAAAAGCTGGATGCGTCCACCCTAATTCTTTTCGTGCAGCGATGACCTCATCGGGGCCTAAGGCGGCGCCATGCACGCCCGAAGTGCCCTGCTTATTGGGTGAGCCAAAACCAATAATGGTTTTACAGCAAATTAATGTGGGTTTATTGGTTTCAGCGATAGCTTGATCGGTAGCGGCCCTAATCGCGTCAGGATCATGACCGTCGACGTTAGCGAGTACTTGCCAACCGTAAGACTCAAACCTGGCGGGGGTATCATCAGTAAACCAGCCTTTAACCTCGCCATCAATCGAGATGCCATTGTCGTCGTAGTAGCAAATGAGTTTGCCCAAACCCAAGGTCCCAGCGAGCGAGCAAGCCTCGTGAGAAATACCCTCCATTAAGCATCCATCACCCAAAAATGTGTATGTTTTATGATCTACTACGTTATGGCCTGCTTGGTTGAATTGTGCGGCTAAGACCTTCTCTGCCAACGCCATACCCACAGCGTTAGTGATACCCTGACCTAAAGGTCCCGTGGTTGTCTCAACGCCTGGCGCATAACCGTACTCCGGATGTCCAGGGGTTTTAGCATGCAATTGACGGAAGTTTTTGAGCTCCTCAATCGATAAGTCGTAACCAGTTAAATGGAGTAACGAGTAAATCAACATCGAACCGTGCCCATTTGAAAGCACAAAACGATCACGGTTATGCCAATCAGGGTTGGCGGGGTTATGGCTTAAATAGTCATTCCATAATACCTCTGCAATATCTGCCATCCCCATCGGTGCGCCTGGGTGTCCAGAGTTCGCTTGTTGGACAGCGTCCATCGATAATGCTCGAATTGCATTTGCTAATTCTCGGCGTGAGGCCATTTAAATTACTCCTAATATGAGGGGGCTAAATCTGATGACGAAGCACTGCTCGCTTTATCAAAAAGCAGGTCAGTAAAAAGCGGGTATTGTCCCCTAACACAGCGCTTTGAGCAATTTGTTTACCCATTTTTACCCCTTTGTAGGGTCAGAAATGTTATTTCATTCTTAAATTAAGTGATTAATTGGTAATATTTATAGCATTTATATTCATTTGAAGGTAAAACCGTTATTCGAGTAGCAATTAACCCTTATGATAAATTGCAACTAATCTGTAAGTGATATTATTAGGTTATCTCAGTTATTCGCCGTTTGATTACCGGCAGAGGATTTAAGCATGGTCTCAACATTCAATCAGCAATGGGAAAAAATAGCACGATGTGATGGTTTTATCGCAGCGCTTGATCAAAGCGGTGGAAGCACGCCAAAAGCGCTTGATATTTATGGCATAGGATCGAACCACTACGACTCTGATGCCATGATGTTTGATGCCGTTCATACGATGCGAAGTCGAATTATTACTAGCCCCAGTTTTAACGGTGACCGCATATTAGCGGCAATACTGTTTGAAGACACGTTGAAGCGAGATATTAGCGGGATCAATTCTGCTGATTATCTCTGGCAAGAAAAAAACATTGTGCCATTAATTAAAGTCGATAAAGGCTTGCTTGCTGAAAGCGATGGCGTACAGTTAATGAAACCCATGCCGGAACTCAATGCCCTGTTAATGCTGGCCAAAAATAAGCAGGTATTTGGTACTAAAATGCGCTCAGTGATTAAAGCGGCGAATGATGAAGGCATTAACCAGCTGGTTAACCAGCAGTTTACCGTCGCAAAGCAAATTATTGCTGCTGGCTTAGTCCCTATTATTGAGCCCGAAGTCGATATTCATGCTGATGATAAGGTCGACATTGAGGCGCTATTAAGAGCGGCATTATTGAACGAGCTGAATGCACTCACAGACGATCAAACCGTGATGCTAAAGCTCACCTTGCCAAGCCAAAACAACTTCTATCAAAGTTGCATTATACACAACAATGTACTGCGAGTAGTCGCTTTATCAGGTGGTTATAACCGCAATGAAGCGAATCAAAAGTTAACTGCCAACAAAGGTATGATTGCCAGTTTTTCAAGGGCGCTGACCGAAGGTCTTCGGTATCAGTTGAATGATAGCGAATTCAATCAACAACTAGATAACAGCATAGAAGATATTTTCTTGGCCTCTAAAACGTAATCTAAAAAATACTGCTAGCCGAATAAAATCACTGTTTTCAACGCTTATTTAATGATTTTTTCTGCTAGAATAATTATATAAACAGCAGTATGACTGCTTAAAATTATTCATCAAAATAAGCAGGTTATATGGAATTTGTTGTTGGGCAACGCTGGGTCAGCCAAGCTGAACCTCAATTGGGCTTAGGCCTTATCATTGAAACCGATGGTAGACACATTACTGCAGCATTTCCAGCGGTTGAAGAAGAGCGAATGTACGCCGCCAGCAACGCACCGCTTGCGAGACTTGTTTATCAAATCGGAGAGACGCTAACCGATATTGATGGCAATACATTAACTGTCGTTGCAATCGAGAAAGTTAATCAACTCAATTATTACCTGACTGCAGATAGCGAAGGCCAAGAACACATAGTGCCTGAGGCAAAAATATCGTCCATTATCGAACTAAGCTCACCTTCGCAGCGACTTTTCAGCGGTCAATTTGATAAGAACAGTGCTTTTGAGCTACGTGCAGCCACAATAGGCTGGCGTCATCAACTGCAGTCCTCAGAAGTACGAGGGATGCTTGGACCCAGAACTAATTTACTGCGGCATCAAATTTATATCGCACATGAAATAGCTTCTCGATTTGCTCCTAGGGTATTACTAGCGGATGAAGTAGGGCTCGGGAAAACCATCGAAGCTGGGATGATTTTACATCACCAATTGCAAACTGGCCTTGCCAGCCGTGCGCTAATTGTAGTGCCTGAACCCTTACTGCATCAATGGCTAGTTGAAATGTTAAGGAAGTTCAACCTCCACTTTTCACTATTCGATCTGCAACGTTACCAATCGCTCGAAGAAGCCGGTGAAGAAAACCCTTTTGAGTCTGCCCAGTTGATACTCTGTAGTGTCGACTTGCTTTGTGACGACCAAAAAATTGCACAGAAAGCAACAGCAGCTGAGTGGGATATCCTAATCGTAGATGAAGCCCACCACTTACAGTGGTCCGAAAACAGTGTCAGTCGAGAATATCAGGTAGTGGAATCGTTAGCGACCAAAAGTGACGGATTATTACTGCTGACAGCAACTCCAGAACAAGTCGGTATTGATAGTCATTTTGCACGACTACGACTGCTCGACTCAGCACGTTTTCATGATCTAAATCATTTTATTGAGGAGCAACAAAAATTTGTTGGTTT
Source organism: Pseudomonadota bacterium (assembly GCA_036344075.1). Taxonomy (GTDB): domain Bacteria; phylum Pseudomonadota; class Gammaproteobacteria; order Pseudomonadales; family UBA7434; genus UBA7434. Next base: position 2,436 of record JAYYUJ010000018.1, on the reverse strand, counting down.
AAACAGCCTTGTTAGCTCGCTAAACAATCAACAACCACTCAGTGACCAGGAGTCAGTGATTTTACAAAGCTACCTTAGTGGCGTCAGTGACTATGATGGAACAGATAGCGAAATCAATAAAACTATTATCAAAAAGTTACTTGACCACCATGGCACTGGACGGGTGTTATTTAGAAATACACGAGCGGCCATTCAAGGCTTTCCTGCGCGCATTCAACAAGGCTACCCATTAATTAAATCCAATCAACTTAATAAATATATTGGCCTTTATCCAGAACAAGCACTACAAGCTGAAAATCTAGACTGGTTAGCCACAGACCCTCGTGTCGGATGGCTAGAGCAACAGTTAACAGCACTCAAGGGAGAAAAAGTTCTATTAATATGCTCAAGTGCTGGCACCGCGATTGACTTAGAAAAATACTTACACCTCAGTTCAGGTATCCGTAGCTCAGCTTTTTACGAGGGTCTTTCGATTATTGAGCGTGATCGTGCCGCGGCCTACTTTGCTGATGAAGAGTTAGGCGCGCAAGTATTAATCTGCTCCGAAATCGGTAGCGAAGGCCGAAACTTTCAATTTGCGCATCACTTGATATTGTTTGATTTACCCGCTAATCCAGATCTATTAGAACAGAGAATTGGCCGCCTAGATCGTATTGGTCAAACCGAAGATATTAAAATACACATACCCTATATAATAGGCAGCGCCCAAGAATACTTGTACCGCTGGTACCAAGAGGGTCTCAATGTATTTACCGAAAGCTTCTCAGCAGGATTAACAGTGCTTGAGCATTTCAAGCAAGACTTAATGCCATGGCTAAATGGCACATCAACCCAAACTGCGGCCGATTTTGAATCACTATTAAAAGCAACCGCCGAATATACCGAGCAACTTAGAAAAGAATTACAGTTAGGCCGCGATCAACTGCTAGAACTGAATTCCTGTGATAACGATACAGCCGATCAACTTATTGAGAAAATTAATGGCGCTGAACATTCTGACTTATTACACACATATATGATCCAGCTGTTTGACACCTTTGGTGTGGAACACGACTTTCACTCCGAACATTGCCTCGTGCTTCACCCCAGCGATCACATGCTTAGCGATTATTTCCCTTGCTTAAAAGAAGAAGGCGTTACCATTAATTTTAGTCGAGAAAAGTCACAACTGCGTGAAGAAATGGAATTCATCACTTGGGAACACCCAATGGTTACCGAGTCGATGGAAATGGTCTTTAGTATGGATGTAGGAAAAACCGCTATCGCCGCACTGCAGTTAAAATCTATACCGGCAGGCACTATTATTGTTGAATGCTTTTTTGCTATTCAATGTAGCGCACCAAAAAAATTACAGATTAACCGCTTCTTGCCGCCTACACCGATTAGGGTATTACTCGATAGTCGAGGCAAAGATCTATCAAAAGTTGTAACCCATGAACAATTAAATAAGCTGGCGCAACACATGAAAAAATCGAATCGTTTAGCGGTACTAAAACAAATTCGTAGCGAGCTTGAAAAAATGATCGATATTGCACAGAGTCAAGCCACATCGCTCAGCCAACCATTGATGACTGAAGCGGAGCAACAAGTAAATATTACTATAGGTGGAGAGCTTGATCGACTAACCGAATTAAGAAAATTAAACGGTACGATTCGAGACGAAGAAATTCATTTTATGGAAAATCGTAAAACCGAGGCATTAAAGCATATTGCCAATGCCTCAGCCGAACTCCAAGCCATTAGAGTACTGATTAACCTTTAAATCAACCCTGTCAATCTAAAGTCCTAAAGTGACGCTAGCATCGCCTCGGCGCTACTAACGTCAATACCACCAGCAGGCTCAACATTTAATGCTTCAACTATGCCATCATTAACAAGCATCGAATAACGCTGTGAGCGCGTGCCCATACCAAAACTCGATCCATCTAATACCAAGCCAAGCGCTTGAGTTAATTCTGCATTCCCATCTGCCAGCATAATGATTTGCTCTGCATTATTCGCCTCGCCCCAAGCGCCCATAACAAAGGCATCATTAACCGAGAGACAAACAATAGAATCAACACCTTTCGCTTTTATCTTATCGGCATGGACGACATAACCCGGTAAATGCGTTAACGAACAGCCTGGAGTAAAAGCACCAGGCAAGGCAAACAAAGCAACTTTTTTGCCGGCAAAAATTTGCTCGGTAGTTATATCTTCAGGGCCTTCTTCGCCCATCACTTTTAGCGTAACTGCTGGAATTTTTTCACCTTGTTGAATTGTCATATCGTTTTCCTAATTTGAATGATCTATAAAATTAATTGACTAGAAAATAGCATAAGCCGGCAATAATAAATGCACCCCATATATTTAAGACGATGCCTACTCTAAGCATATTGACAGAAGAGACTTTACCGCTGGCAAAAGCAATCGCATTAGGCGCCGTCGCTACGGGTA
>JAYYUJ010000017.1:0-16355 GCA_036344075.1 Pseudomonadota bacterium | reverse complement strand
TGCCAATGGGATAATACCAGGAACACCACCACCTGCATCAGTAGTGAAGAGATAAGATTCAAAGGTTTGGTTTTGAAGATCAAAAATACCCCAAACAGGCGCAGAGGTAGTAGAGCCTAGACCAAACACGGAAACTTGATCGCTATTAGATGACAGATCAACACCTAATGCTGCTGGGGTAGGAATAGTTACACCAATATTCATTGAAGTTTCGTTATTCATGTACTGTTGGGCAATAAAAGTTAATTCTCCGCCAGCGTTACCTTCAATTACTAGCTCAGGAGCAACAACGAAGTCAGTGTCGAAGGAAGCATTAACGTAATTTCCCGTTCCGGAAAGAGCAGCACATAAGCCAACACAATTAACTATCGTACCTTGAATTCCGACAATACCAGCTTGTGCAGACATCGCTAATGCAGCGGTTAAAGCAACTAAGGAAGTTCTAATAGATTTAATAAACATAACATTCTCCAGGGGTTTTAATTTTTATATTGAACCAATTTTAAGATCAAATTTCGTTCAAGTCAAGTTTTGATCAATAATTTATTTAAAAAAATACTCAAATAATTCAGCAACTTAGGAATCTAAAGAATTTTTCTTCTTAAGAAACCAAGACCAATCAAGGCTGAAGCAAAAAGTGGTAATGCTGCTGGCACTGGAACTACTGCAGCTGGCGCCATTGCTAAAGCGACAGGCGTCATTTCATCGGCAAAAAGCTCCATTGATTTTGCACTAGGATGCCATTCATCCATGAATAGATAGGTGCTGCAATCGGATACCAAACCTGATGCCATATCTGTTTGACAATTTCCTCTAGGGCTTGTGATGCCATAAGCTGAGGGGTTAGCATCTACTTGATTGTGAAATGCAAACGCATCAAATAAGTGAATCTCTGGCGTGTTTGTAAAGCTATCAATCAAACCATTAAAAGAAACTGCCGTTAAAAAGGATGCTGCAAATTCATTACCTGCAGCAATAGGTGCTTTACCTACATCAGGAACATTTAAAATAAGCACACTGTTAGCACCTGCATTAACAAGTTGTTGAGCTATGTCACCGTAGGCACCAGCTGAAGCTTGGAGATCCGAGACGCCTTGAGCACCGGAAACGACATCTTGAATGTCGTTGGCACCTGCAGAGATAGTAAAGATAGCATTTGGGTCTGCCACTCCATTATTATCGCTCAGGTATTGATTTACTTGTTGTTGAACGGATGGCTTAGTGACACCTTCCCAGTAGGTTTCCAGCTGAACTCTCGCACCACTTATTGAATAATTAGTTCCTCCATCTAGTGATGGAGTTGGAGCAGGTAAGCCCAAATTTGAAGCTAAAAATTCATTAAAAGTTGGACCATCTGATTCCCTACCCTGCCAGTATGGTGGGCTTGGAACTTGGCAGGTAACCCCTGGGCAATTTGACGCGATGTAACGATTCCCAGTATCAGAAGTACTATCACCAAATGAAATCATTTGGGAGTAAGCTGCATTTGCTTGATGTGATGCAAAAGATAGGGACGCAATAGTGAAGCCAGCTATAAGCTGATAGATTTTTTTCATCTTTTACTCCAGGAACTTTGCTAATTATTTTTTTTGCAAAGTTTTTATTTTATTTTTTTGTTGTAATTATAAGTAGTACATTTGGGTTTGTACTTTTATGCAATACCCAAGATACGCTTGTTTAATACCCAAGTCAACTTTTTTGACCAATAATGAGTCAATCAGAAATTTAAGTACCTCCATAATTATTTTTTATATATTTAACAGCTATTTGGGCAGTTTGAAGGGCCTAGAGTCTATTTTTTTTCATAAAAATAATAATAAAATCAATGAATTAAATTCCCAAGCATGATGTTATATCTTTGAGGTAGAGTTTTAGAATTCGATTTGTCTCCTCGCTGCACTCCATTTGCATCAAATGTCCCGCTTCGGGAATCATTTTGACCTGCCGAAGGTCTGGAAACTGCGCGCGCATCTGCTCAATCGGGTGGTCACCATGAAAATGCTCCAAATCCACATCATTTTCGCTACCAATGAAATAGGCGGGCACCTCGCTTGTAACCCCTTCCAATGCTTTACGTTGATGCCACTTAATATCCATTGAGCGGTACCAGTTTAATCCACCGGTAAAACCAGAGGCTAGATAAGCCGCTTCATAAACATCCATATCGGTTTCAGAGAGCCAGGGCCATGGCAGCGGGGGGGGAGTAGGCAGGGCTTCTCGATAGGAGATACCGGGTGGATGCGCCATCACTTGACTAAAATCGTAATCGCCACTTAGGGCATAGTAAACCTGCGATAAAAACTCGCGGGTATGGGCGTGCAGATCAATATCAGCCGCATCCGGTTCACGAAAGTATTCAATATGCAGAAAATGGTTCTCAGCCATGGCGGCATACTCTGTTAGCGGTGGCACCGCAGGGTTATGCGGGGCGGCAGGGTTTTCTAGACCAATAACTGCAATCACTTTATCGGGATGCATGAGTGCGAGGTCATAAATGGCAAATGCACCGAAATCTAAACCAACAAAAATTGCCTTGGATTCACCCAAATGGGTTAAAAGCCCGATCAAATCAGCATTGATTTGCGGTAAGCCGTATTCTTCGGGCTGAGCGGGCCCCTCTGTGCCGCCCATGCCACGTAAGTCAGGCGCTATGACGCGAAAGCCAGCGTTAGCAATAGCAGGTATTTGATGTCGCCAGCTATACCAAGTGTGCGGGAAGCCATGACAGAGAATCACCGGTAGGCCCTGGCCCTGTTCTACATAATGCATGCTAATGCCGTTAATGATGGCTTGGTGGTGTTGAATGGTTGTTTCGAGGCTCATCTCATAAGACCTTTATTAACTCGTTGAAAACAGGTGGGTTAGAGGGTGCATCATTCGCTATTTTGGCAGTGATTGTTACTTAATTATTTTTCAATTTGAACAGGCATTTTTGATATTACAAGTTTGGCTAAATGTAATGTCAATTGATTGACCTCAATAGACATTACATTTACCTAACCGAGACTAAAAGTCATTGCGAAGCGGCATTGCTAAAAATAAACTGAATACCTGACAATCTTCTTAATAGATAGCCCATAAACGAGGTAGGCACTGATTCGATTGGAGGCAAAAAATGGCTGATTCCACCACCGCCCCGCAAGGCAATCCCGGCGATATTTTAAACTGGCCCATGCTTAAGGTGAATTACCGCACCGATGCAGAATGCATTGCTAAGTTGTTGCCGCCCGGATTGTCAGTTGGGGCTGAACCAATAGTGCGGCTGACCTTTTATAATTTTCCCGTTCAGGGTGAGCCAGAGTACGGTATCGTGATTAATGTCGACGCCGATTATGACGGGGTAGCAGGCGAATATTGTCTTGGCTTTGGCATTGACCAAGAGCAAGCGATTTTCATTAGCCGTGAAAAGACCGGCCAGCCTAAATTTCCAGCTGAGACGAGCTACTATCGATTGATGAATTATGTATCGGCTAAGACCACTCATCAGGGTCATACCTTTGCTGAATTTAAAGGTGAGGTGGTCGGCGTTGAAGATAACGGACCCGAATTTGAGCTAAACGAATGGTGGATAAAATGCTCCCGTGCTGTTGATGATCAGCCAGAGTCCTATGATTTTCCGCCGCATGTGGTAAAGGTATTCACTAAATACGGTACCGCCTATAAAGAAAAAGTGCAGGGCCAATTAATTTTACGTGATAGCCCTTGGGACCCTATTGCTAGCCAATTGCCCATGCGTGAGCAATTGGATGCGTATTTATGGACGCCTATTTTCCTTGATCGAAAAATCACCTTAGAGGGTGCTTTAGATCCTAAAGGCTTTTGGCCATTCGCTGACACTATTGGCGGTTCGCGGTGGTTGGGTGAGCAGGGTGGTCCAAAAAAGTCTTAGTGCCGTAAAATTTTTTTGAAGTTCCCTCTGGTATAGTAATGAAAATGAAATATGCAAGACTTTAGGCATAAATTAGCTGTCATCACTGGCGGCGCAAGCGGTGTGGGACGTTCACTGGCATTTGCACTTGGCAGTGAAGGTGGTAGGGTATTAGTTGCCGATGTTGACCAAGCAGCTTTAACCCAAACGCAGGCAGATTTATCCGCTGCAGGCATCGATGCGCACAGCAGTTTTTGTGACGTCAGTTCGGCCGATAGCGTTAAGGCGTTAGCAATTAAGGCTTTTGACGAATTAGGTGGCGCTCAATTAGTCTTTGCTAATGCCGGCATAGGTGCTGGTGAAGGGGGTGCAATGTGGGAGTATGCCGAGCAAGATTGGCAATGGGCATTTAATGTCAATGTGTGGGGTGTGATCAACTCGATTAATGCTTTTATGCCGCGCTTAATGGCACAGCAACAAGAAGCCCATATGGTGATTACAGGTTCAGGTAACGGCGCGTTTATGGTGTTGCCAGATTCACCTATTTATACGGCTACCAAAGCCTCAGTGCAGGCTATCACTGAGGCACTGTATTATCAAACCACTGCTGCTCAAGATCTAGTTAAAGTCAACGCTTTATTCCCTGGTCCTTATGTGGTTGATACCGGCTTATTTAACTCTGATCGAGTCAGACCTGTCGAGCTTGATAAGGGGGATGCGAATGATTCAGGAATTAAATCGGTTGATGACATGCGTGCAATGATGGAGCAGTTTGGCATGGAGTTAAAAACTACGCATCCCGATGAAGTGGCTCAAACAGCCTTGCAGGGTTTGCGCAATGAGCAGTTTTGGATCAGCCCAATGAATGAAGATACCGAGTCGAAAATTAGATTGCGTATGGACTCGATCTTTAATCGCACTAACCCCGTCGCACCTTCACTAGGTTAGTTGTTAAATAAAATAAAGTAAGGAGTAAGGTCATGAAAAAAGCCAGCTTACCTATTCCATTTGGTTGGTATGCGGTTGCCTTCAGCGATGAGCTTAATGTCAAAGAGGTCAAGCCGCTCTACTTCTTTGCCAAGGACTTGGTTCTCTACAGGACTGAAACCGGCGTGCCAGTATTATTAGATGCTTTTTGTCCCCATCTTGGAGCTCACTTAGGCCATGGTGGTGAAGTTCATGGGGAGTCTATTGCTTGTCCATTTCATGGTTGGGAATTTGATGGCGACGGCATGTGTACCAGTGTCCCCTATGCTAAGAATATGCCCGCGAAGGTTAAAGATAAGCCATGCATTGATGGGTATCCAATCAGAGAAGTTAATGGAACTATCTTTGCTTGGTATCACCCTAGAAAGTTAGCGCCTATATTTGATGTTGATGAGGTTCCGTATCTTAATAGTCCTGATTGGAAAGAGACAGGAAGGTATGAGTGGGAGATAAACACCTGTGTACAGGAGACGGGTGAAAATGGCGTTGATATTGCGCATTTTGTCTATGTGCACAGCAGCATTGAGATGCCTAAAGCTGAGATTGAATTAAAAGGCCACCATCGCGTCACAACGATGATTTCGAAGGTGCCTGCTCAGGATGAAAATGGCATACTCGATACCACGGGTGAGAAATGGGAGAAAAGTGCGTTATCTACCACAAGTTGTGGTCCCGGTATGACATACCAGACATTTGATCGAGGTTTTGTGTTGTTTATGCAGGGCACCATTACCCCTATTGATGAAAGCAGAGTGTCAATGCGATGGATATTCGCTTCTCCTGCTGACCAAGATGAGACGGCTGCATTTTTTGCTAAAGTAGTGCAAGAAAATGTGGTTGAGCAAGTCGGACATGATGTGCCTATCTGGGAGCATAAAATTTACCAGCCCAATCCTATACTGTGTGATGGTGATGGTCCGATTGCTAAATATCGAAAATGGTTCAATCAATTTTACGACGATGGTGATTCAACACCGGTTCGCTTGGTTAAATCGAATTAATCTTACGCAAATTTTTATGCTTCGATTAAACCCTTTATTAGTTATATAAAAGATTAGGTTAAGTTATGGAAAATTTTATTGTAATTTCGTCTGACTGCCATGCTGGTCTGCCCATCGCTCAGTATAAGGACTATACCGAAGAAAAGTATCATGAAATGCTTGATATGGCGGTACCAATCACTATAGAAATGTCGCAAAAAGCGTCCGAAAGCTTCTTAATAAAGGAAATTAACGACGATTGGCGCAAAGGCATTGAGCAACAACTCACCGGCGCCTGGGATTATAAAGAACGAGTGAAAATGCTGGATGCCGATGGTATCGCAGCCGAAATTATCTTTCCCGATGGCATTACAGAGATCAATACTCCACCCTTTGGTGCCGGCCTGTCGATGCCAACCAAAGATATGGTACCCGAACTGCAGTGGGCGGGGGCGATGGCACATAATCGCTGGCTATCAGAATTCTGCGCTAACAACCCCGATCGGCATTTTGGTGTCGCAGTGATCCCCTTGCTTTGGGACGTGAATACAGCCATAACTAATGTTCGCTGGTGTGCCGAAAACGGTTATCGTCATGTCATGATCCCGGTTATGACCAATGAGTTTGATGGCTATAATCACATTAAATACGATCCGTTCTGGGAAATCTGTCAGGACCTAGGCATTATGATCCATTTTCACTCTGGCCCTGGCCCCATGGAAAACTTCTTTGGCCCTGATTTTCCAGAAACCCCCCCAGATGATCGACCTGGCGCGATGGGTCTTTATGTTTCAGAAGTGATGTGGTGGCTTTACCGGCCACTCGCTTTTATGATTTGGGGCGGTGTGTTCGAGCGGTTCCCAAAACTGAAAGCCTGCTTAACCGAAGGCGGCACTAACTGGATGTTAGAGCCATGGCTACGCATGCTCGATTTTCATGCCACCGCAGGTCCAGAGTCAGCAAAACTAGGTGACTATACTGGTCATCTGTCAATGAAACCCTCGGATTACTTTAAGCGTAATATCGGTGTGGGTGCATCCTGTGCTAAGCGTGATGACCTTCAGGCTAGCCGCTTCCTAGGTGAAGACAAACTCATGTGGGGCAGCGACTATCCACATCCCGAAGGTACTTGGCCTATGACCGGCGTGCGTTTAAAAGAAAACTTCAGCGGCGTCCCCGAAAACGAGATTCGCAAACTACTGGGTGAAAACGCCTTGTCATGGTACGGCATGTCGCGCGATGCGCTTCAACCCGTCGCCGATCGCATTGGTCCGACCTACAGTGATTTGCAGGCTTAATATTGATGAACTGTTTTTCTTGATTAGAAATCAAAATCTGATCGTCTTTTTGCTATAGCGCTGGCATTCCTGCCAGCGATGATATGGTCTATTGACTTCAAGTCTTTTAGAAATCATCTTTAATAAAAAAGTCTAAAGGTCGGCGATTAATTCTAATATGTCTTTTTCTGTTGTCGCCAAGAGCATGGTGGTTAGTGGCGAGCTCTGCCAAACTTTGTAGCGTTCAAGAATTTCATCTTTGGTTCCGATTAAATGCATGGCACGTACCATGTCATCTGTAACGGCCTCTATCGCTTCGTTTTGTTTGCCTCCAAGATAGAGCTCTTGAATTTTATTGGCCTCCTCTTCATAGCCAGCACGCTCAAAATACTCTTTATAAAAGTTTTTTCCTTTGGTGCCCATGCCGCCAACATAAAGAGCCATTGATGCTTTAGTCATGAATATTTTTTCTTGTACGCTTTGAGTAGTTTCTCCTTTATTGTTTAATAGGATAACATTCACATTCGTGAACAATTCAAAATCTTCAAGTTTTTTGCTGTCGGTTCTTTTATCAAAGCCGCGCTTAACATTATCGAGTGCTACTTCAGGTCGCTCTGGAATCATCGCTGTTAAGTGCAGGCCGTCGCATAATTCGCCAGCCAGTTCTTGGCCCTTTGGCGACATAGAGCCAAGATGAATGGGGATAGGCTGCGTTGGGTGGATCATCGATTTAAGTGGCTTACCTAGGCCTTTAGAGTGTTCGCCACGGTAAGGAATATCAAAAAATTCACCGTTGTATTCAAGTTTTTCTTCTCGCGCAAAGATTTTTTTGACAATGCTAATGTACTCGCGCGACATGGTCAGTGGTTTATGCCAGGGCTTACCATGCCAGCCCTCAACGACTTGTGGACCTGATGTGCCTAAGCCCAAGACAAATCGACCGCCTGATAGTTGCTGCATCGTCAAGGCGGTCATGGCGGTATTAGCCGGTGACCTGCCAGGCATTTGCATGATTGCGGTACCTAGACGAATGCTTGAGGTATTAGCCCCGATCCATGCCAAAGGCGATACGGCATCAGACCCCCATGATTCGGCGGTCCAGACTGATTCAAAGCCTAATTTTTCAGCGCGATTGATGCCCTCGAGGTCAAGCGTGATTTTTCGGCCAGAGTAATTTAAGTTGAGACCTAGAGAGAGAGCCATAGTGATTACCTTTGCTAAATATAAACAGTCAAATGATGTCATTTTCAGTGGATCATTATACTTTAAGCCAGCTATTTATGGTTTTTATTGCGCTGCTTTTTTACTTCTTTTACCTTAGAAGGCTTAATTGCCACGGCAGAGGTTAATCATCGGCAAGGTTAAACGTGAGATAAAATAGGTATAATTGTTTTTTTTATTGCAAAAGGAGAGAGGGTATGGCTTTTCAGGGTAAAGTGGCGTTAGTCACCGGCGGCGCAAGTGGTATGGGCCGAATTGCGGCACTGCAACTGGCGGCCTTGGGCGCTAAAGTAGCAATTGTTGATTTAAACGATGATAACTTAGCTTCGGTGTCCGCAGAGCATGCAAATCTCACTCCGTTTAAATGCGATACTAGTGATTTGGCGCAAGTCCAGCAGGTGGTTGCTGATGTAGAAGCTAACATCGGTGCAATCGATAGATTAACCCATTGCGCGGCAATTATGCCTGGCCAATCGATTAAGGATATGTCGGCAGAGGCAACCAATAAAATGATGGCCATTAATTATGGCGGCACGGTGAATATGGTCAAAACGGTTTGGCCGTTAATGGAAGCGCGTGGCAGTGGCGATATTATTATGTTTGGTTCAATGGCGGGCGATGTCTTAACGCATAACTTGGGTGCTTACTCTGCGACTAAATCGGCAACCAATACTTGGGCCGAAGTTATGATCCATGAAAATAAAGCCAGCCCGATTCGCTTTTTGTTAGTTTGCCCGCCCATGGTTAAGACTCCATTAGTTGATCAAGCGATGGAAAATGGACCCGGTAGTATCAAAACAGCAGGCGATAAACAATATGTTAGTCCTGAATTCATTATTGATGCCGTTGAAAAAGCGATTGAAAAAGGCGAGTGGGTGGTGCGGCCCGGATCGGCAAAAACCATGGTTCGCCTTCGTCGTTTTTTCCCAGCTTTATTGTGGAAAATAATGGAAAAAGCAAATGGGGTTTAAATAATTAATTTCAGCATATATTGAAAAGCCTCATTTAGAGGCTTTTTTTATTACTTTGATTCAAGGAGTTATCAATGCGGGTATTCACTACCGCCATTCTCATCAGTTGGATGTTAATGCTAACGACTATTTCCGTGTCTGCTGATGACGCATATTCTGTTCGCACAGTTGATGTTTTACAAGCGGTAGGCAGTAAATTGATCCTCAGAAGCTTTGCGCCGGTTGATTTTTCTGAATACAGCCCAAGTAATGCGTTTGAGCTGGTTCAGTATATCCCTGGATTCTCTATTAGTGAACAATCATCAAAGCGTGGCTTAGGCCAGGCCTCGGTAAATATTTTGATTAATGGGAATCGAGTTGCAGGTAAAAACAATACCCTTGAACAAGTATTAAAACGCATACCTTTTAACACGATTCAACAAATAACAATTTATGAGGGTGCAAGTCTTGGTATGCCTGGTCTATCTGGGGAAGTTGTTGATATCGTGGTTGATAGTAGTGGTATCAATGGCACTTGGCGTTGGCACATCGAACACCGTGATCAAAATAATTTAGTTGATCCTGCCTACTGGAAAGCAAATATTGCCCTGACTGGTAAACATTCTACCACTAGCTGGAGTCTCGGTATAGATAATAACTACCGCCGTTTAGGACATGGCGGCCCCGAAACGGTGTTTGATGGTGCGGGTAATATCAGCGAGAACCGTCAAGAGGCTGCATCTTATGATCGTGATAAACCTTCCATCGCCCTTGGTCTTGAGTTTAATCCGATTAATGGTAATACCGGCCATGTCGATATTTCTTACGAACACTATTGGCAGTCAGATCTTGAAGTTAGAAACAGCAGCATCGCAATTTTAGGCCAGCGCTATCAACGGAAAGCGAAACATAAGACCATGGAGTTAAGTGGCGATTATGCTTTTGATTTGGGCCATGGTCGGTTAAAGTTGATTGCATTACATAATGAAAGCCGCCAGCAAGAGCAATCATCGCTCAAATACAGCGATTTCAATAAAACCCCTTTTCAGAGTGACCGGCAGGATAAGTTAGGCGAAAGTATTTTGCGCAGTGAATTTAGTTGGCCTTCTGCTGATGCTGATTGGCAATGGTCATTAGAAAGTGCATACAATTTTTTAGATCGCTATCTTGACGGGGTTGATTCGAAGGTCGATGAACTGCGTTTTGAGACCAATGTGAGTTACTCTAAGTTGCTCAGTTCGGCGCTAGGTTTACAGCTATCCTTAGGCGCAGAAAAATCTCAAATTAGTCAGTCGGGCAATATTGAGAAAGATGGGAGTTTTACTCGCGCCAAAGGATTATTAGGCATAACTTATGCCGCCAGTGACCTGACTAATCTTTATGTTGGTGTATCAAGGAAGGTTGGTCAGCTAAAATTTTCTGATTTTTTACAAACTCGCGATATTAATGATTCTAACAGTAATGAAAGTAATCCTGATCTGGTTCCACAACAAGCTTGGCAGTTAGAGTTTAAGCTTGAACAAAGCCTGAAATACTGGGGCGCCGCCAGTATTATCTTAAGGGCCGAAGATATCGAGGATATTGTTGAACGCGTGGCTGTATACGATGAATTAGAGATTGGGAGGGATGCAGTTGGCAACATTGATAGTGCAAAACGTTATTCTGGCCTGCTGAGTGTGACTTTTGAATTCAGCCCTTTGGGTTTTTCTGGCGCGCGCTTGATGATCGACTCGCAGTATAACCGTAGTCGCTTAAAAGACCCTTTGACTAATGCTTATCGACGATTAGGCGATGAAATAATTAATAAAGTCGATGCTGAGTTGCGGCAAGACATACCACAAACAGCTATCGCTTGGGGCATAACCTTTGAACAGAATCACTTTGAGCCCGAGTACCTTTATAGTCAAATTATCACTAAGCGAGAGCAAAGGAACCTTGTCGTAGCCTATATCGAGCACAGTAATCTTTGGGGCTTGAAAGCCCGCTTTTCATTGCGCAACCTTTTAGATCGCGTCGACCATCAAACGACACGTAATTACGATTTGGGCAGAGGCCCAGGGGGCACATTAAACAATGAGGAGCGTAGGGCGCGTGATTTCGGATTAATGTATCTGCTCACATTATCAGGAAGCTTTTAATCGTTCATCTTGCTGCCAGCGTATTAATATTCCAGATAAGATGCAGATCAGCCCACATAAACTAGGTATTAGCCAGTAGCCATATCGAGTCCAAGGCGTTTGACCACTAACAGTGAAGAATTCGCCGCTCACCACGACTTGTTCATCTTGTTTCGAGCGCTGGTTGATATTACCATTAGGATCAATAATGGCCGTTACGCCATTACCGGTACTGCGTAATACATACTGTTGGTTCTCTATGGCTCTCATTTGTGCTATTTGTAAATGCTGTAGCGGGCCAATTGAGCGACCAAACCAACTGTCATTACTTACCGTGATTAACACCTGACTGTTTGCGGCGGCTTTGGCGGTAAAGCTTGGATAAACCACTTCATAACAGATTAATGGTTGAGCGTGCCAGCCATTGATCCTAAGTGGTGACTGTTTTGGATCGCCGGCACTCATTGCGGCAACCGGTAGATCAAAAAATGCTAGCAGATTGCCTAGCACATTCACGAAAGGAATGTATTCACCAAAGGGAACGAGCTTTTGTTTTTGGTAGCTGCCTTTCCCAGCACCGAGTGCGATTAGGCTGTTGTAGCGTGAGCCACTGTTTAGATCGCGCGTTGGAATCCCGGTTATAAATGCACTTTGACCACTATTGGCGCGATCATTCAGTGTGTCTAGCAACGCTAAAGCACGATCATGAAAAATAGTTATTGCGGCTTCGGGCCAGATGACCACGTCACTGCTTTGCCAATGGGGCTCGGTAAGTTGTAAATACAACGCTAAATGTTGCTGGCGATACCTGCGTTGCCATTTATCGTGTTGCGATATGTTGGCCTGTACCATGCTAACCGCCATTGCTGGATCATTCTTTTCAGTCCAACTCGGGAATGCAACCACGACAGGTAGTAGCCAGACAATCAGCAAGCTGATTGAGACTGTTGCTGTTTTTGGAGAATCGTTTGCCTTTGCTGAGTCTGAGGAATTCCTCCAGATGAATTGATCACCCAGGGCGGCTATTTGCGCACCGCTAGCGACGATAATAAAGCTAATACCATAGACGCCAACCAGTGATGCCCAGGGATTGAGTATCGATTCGGTTTGGCTGTAGCCAACAAATAACCAAGGAAATCCGGTGAATAACCAACTCCTTAACCATTCGCCCAGTACCCAGATTGAAGCGAACAGCAGTACCGGAAACGACGAGCCATAGGAAGTTTTATTGTTGTTTATAGTGATGAACTTGAAACCGTTAAATACCCAGGCATAGAAGCCCCAAGTAAGCGCGCAAAATAATGACAAACAAGCGCAAAATAACGCCGTGAGAAAGACCGCTATAGTCGACGAAGTATAAGCAAAGTCATGAATGCTGACATAAACCCACGAAGCACCACTGCCAAATAAACCCAGACCAAATAGCCAGCCGAAAATCGCCGCTTGGCGAATACCCTTTCCTTGCATAAGCAGAAATAGACAGCCAGCAGACAGTACTCCTAAGGGCCAGTAATTAAAGGGTGCTAGGGAGAGGGTTATCCCAATGCCACTGGCTATTGAGATAAAGGTTGATCCAATTAGTGTATCCAGTCGTTTTGAAATTGCCGGCACGAAATAGGCTCGCTTTACTGTGGACCGTGCTTGGTTGATTCCGAATTACTTTCAAGCGTCACTCTCACTGAATAAAGCCGTCGGTTATCGGCATGAGTAACATGAAAGGTTAGATCGTTAGTATTTATCGTTTCATTTCTTTTCGGTACACGACCAAAAAGATTGCTTATGATGCCGCCAATAGTATCAAACTCCTCTTCGCTAAAATTTGTATTAAAAAAATCATTAAATGTACTAATGGGTGTTAGTGCTTGCACCATAAAATTGGATTGCGATATTTGTCTAATTTGAGTGTCAACCGTTGGATCATGCTCGTCTTCAATTTCACCAACGATTTCTTCTAATACGTCCTCGATGGTCACCAGTCCTGACAGCGTACCGTATTCATCAATAACGAGCGCCATATGATTTCGGTCTTCACGGAATTGCTTAAGCAATATATTTAATCTCTTGCTTTCAGGCACAAGCACCACGGGTCTCAGCAGATCAATAATTATTTTCTGGCTTTGATTTGTATCGGTTATCAGTTGGCTCTTTGAGTCATAGCTATAGAGTAACGGCAGTAGGTCTTTCACCAATAATATGCCTAATACCTCATCGATATTTTCACCAACAACAGGATAGCGTGAGTGCGATGTTTCTATGATTTTTTTGAGGTTATCTTGCAAGCTTTCGTCGGCTCTGAGAACATTCATCTGAGTTCTGGGTATCATGATGTCGCGAGTATGCATCACAGAGAATTCAAGTGCTCCAGCAATCATACGCTGAGCATCCTCATCAATCACTTCATTCTCACTGGCTGCCTCTACAATGGCTACCATATCTTCTGTAGTTTTAGGGTCGGCACTCAGTAGTTTCTTAAGCCTTTGCCACAGATTTAGTTTTTCATTGTCAGAAGAGGATTTATTTTCAATATTACTAGCCATGGTTTTTTATTCCGCGTTAAATGCGTTTGTATTTGTTATTGATTTAGTCTGCGACAAGATAAGGATTGCTGAATCCAAACTGTTTAAGTAATGAAATCTCAAGAGCTTCCATTGCTTGCGCTTCGCCCTTTTCGCTGTGATCAAAGTTTTGTAAGTGCAGTGTGCTGTGAATCATCATATGCGCCCAGTGTGCATTTATAGCTTTGTCCTGCTGCTCGGCCTCTGCTTGGATAACCGGTGCGCAGGCGATGATATCCCCAAGTTGAATGATACCGTCAATAGCGCTAACGTTGGCAGGAAACGACAGTACATTAGTGGCTTTATTTTGTTGTCGATAATCGCGGTTGTATTGGGTGATAGTGGCTCGATCGACAATAAGTAGGGCCGCTTCGGCGGTAATGTTTGTATCTTGATTTTTATAGGCGCTGTTGGCCCATTGCTGTAGCAATTCGTCAGTGGGTAAGTTATTGATCCTATGCTGTCGATCAACTGTCAAGTGCAGGCGCATATTTATGAGAATTTACTTGAGTTTAGTTGCTGCTCTTTAGCGTAGGCATCGACAATGCGCTTAACTAAAGGGTGTCGAACGACGTCAGCCGAGTCGAAATGCGTGAAGGTCAAGCCTTCGACTTCTTTAAGCACTGTTTCAACATGCAATAAACCTGAATCTTGGCGACGAGGTAAATCTATCTGTGTATCGTCTCCTGTGACAACAGCCGTTGAGTTAAAGCCGATACGGGTTAAAAACATCTTCATTTGTTCGCGTGTAGTATTTTGGCTTTCATCGAGAATAATAAAACTATTACTGAGCGTACGGCCGCGCATAAAGGCTAGTGGTGCAACTTCAATGGTGTTGCGCTCAATTAATTTGCTAACTTGATCAACGCCCATCATTTCATATAAGGCGTCATAGAGCGGTCTAAGATAAGGATCAATTTTCTGGGCTAAGTCACCAGGTAAAAACCCCAGTTTCTCTCCCGCTTCAACTGCCGGCCTCACCAGCAGAATTCGATCAACGCGATTTTGTTCTAAAGCTTCGACTGCGCATGCCACTGCTAACCATGTTTTGCCGGTACCAGCAGGGCCGATACCAAAATTAATATCGTTATTACGTATTGCGGTAACATAATGCTGTTGATTAGCCCCTCGAGGATTGATCAATTTCCTTCGTGTCTGTATGCTGGGTTTGTCGTTATCGATGATCTGTGCAGCTGTTGTCATTTTACCTTTACTGTCGATTGGGGTCTTTGAGCGGGTTAATTCTGTCATGCCGGCCTCTTGAAGATGAAGATGGATATATTCGGGGCTGAGCTCAATATTTTTTTCAGTTTCAAGATATAAGCTTTCTATTAATAATGAGGCCGTATTGATCGTGTCATCGATGCCGTCAAATTGAAACCGATTACCTCGATTCTTAATTTTTACGCCTAAACGACTTTCTATTTGACGCAGATGCTTATCGAACGGGCCGCATAATTTAGCGAGTCTGCGGTTGTCGTTAGGTTCGAGGGTTAACTGAACTGAGAGAATAGGGTTATTCAAAGTGGTGAGTAGATTACGTCATTAGTGGTTGCTTGGTTTCATGAGTCTGTCCATCGTAAGATTTCGCTTAGCATAACCGACATCGAGGCCGGCTGGCAAAGGTTGTTTGAGGTTAAATCGCGAAGCATGCATTATCTTTACGAAGTTTAAGGTCGGTGTTTTTTTTCAAAATAGTAGGCGAGACGTACCAGTTCATTGAGAATCAGCTCACTGCGGAGTGAGCGAAACATGTTGTAGCCATGCTGTGCGCCAGGGATTCGGCTATAAATAACTTTGTTTTCAGAGGCTTGCTGCAATTTCTCAGCGAAAAGCTCTGACTCCTCAATTGCAATAAGTGAATCACAATCGCCGTGGATGATAGCGCAGTCGGGGATGCTAGAGGGATCTATCTGTTTATTGATTGAGGCAATCGCATTAGCCGATTCAAATACAGCGCTTTGACTGGGATCATCAAGGTTTGCATCAATGATTTCGGTGGCCGAATACTCGGCCAGTTCATCGTTATGTGCTTGACCAAATAAATTACAAAAATCCATTACCCCATAGAAGCAAAGCGCACCTTGAATACGACTATCAAGGTCAGGGTGTTGGGGTTGAAATTGTGAGTCGTTAGCTGTCAATGCCATCATCGCTGAGAGTTGGCCGCCTGCTGAGTCGCCAGCAGTAATAATAAATTCTGCGTCCCCGCCGTAGTCACTAATATTTTCTTTGATCCACTGCAAGGCTGTTTTACAGTCGATTAAATGTGCCGGCCATTTATGCGTTGGGCTTAATCGGTAGTTAATTGAAACACAGACCCAACCACGCTGAGCGAAATCATTGAGCAACCGCAGTCCATGCCCCTTTTTAGTACCCCCGTATTCAAGTAGGCCGCCA
>JAYYUJ010000016.1:0-28603 GCA_036344075.1 Pseudomonadota bacterium | reverse complement strand
CTTCGTTTTCATCAGCCAGCAGTGTCCTCCCGCCATCGTTTAGATCAACTTCAATAATTGCAGCTCGGCCTGCGTCACTAATATAGGCCTTCGTGTTATCAGCATTTAGCGTAATATTCTGAACAGCAAGAAAAGGAGTTTCGGTATCCGGCGTGACTGGTCCTGATAAGATCGATCGAGGAGTATTGCCATCAAGCGGAATCGCAACCAGACTGTTAGTACTGCCATCAGTCACCAACAGGCGATTAACACTGGCATCATAAGCCAGATCACGTGGTGAAATTAAATTTGGTTCTGAGTTACTACCAGAAAATAAAAGAGGGGGGGCTTTTTCAGTTCCATCGCTCAGATCGATTTGATGGATTTCTTCGTTTTTAGAATCCAGCACAAAAGCGACAGTAGCTGATGTATTTATATCGCTATTTAGTGCAACAGCTATTGGTTGATCTAGTGGGTTGCTCGAACCATCATCCAAAATAGTCCAATCATTACTTTCTAGATTGATTTTGACAAGCCTTTTCAATCCGCTGTCAACTATCCAGGCAAAGTCGTCTCCATCAAGCGCCATATCCTCAGGAGCTACTAAGGTAACTTCTGAAGCGTTATCTGAGTCTGACAGCTCAGTTTTTTCACCCGTTGTTAAATTTATCGCTAATACAGCTTTTCTCGCTGCATCAACCACCAGCGCACGGTCATTATTCGCGTCATATTGCACACCGCGCTCAACCATCCAAGTTGACCCGTAAGTCACACTGCGAGAGATTGTCTGGCTTACATTCGCATCACTAGCGGTGACTTTAATAGTATTTTGACTACCCACAGTCATGCCTGTTATATCAAATTGATATCGCTGTTCTGCATTCGGTAATTTAGCTTCCCCTTCAGCAACATCATTCAAGCTAGCCGCCACAGTTGTCAGCGGATTGGATAGAACATATGCATTGGCATGAATCGTCACACTGTCGCTGGTAGTTGAAAAATTCGCCGGTGGAAAACTAACACCCACCACTGGAGGATATGCAGGTTCTGGACGTTTATTATCACTGCCACCACAGGCCGCTAAGACGATAACCGCAACTACGCTACAACTAAGCTTTAATGCATTCATGCGAAGTATATTCCTATTCTTTTTTTCAGTATGACTATACGAAAAGCCTTGCAGGAAGAACATCGCCACCTGCTAAACTCGACTAGCGCGAGTATAACCGCTATACCATGAAAATACGTTGCATCTTTTCGATAGCAAATGTTATTCGTTCAAGACTAGTGGTAAACGCAAATCGCACCATATTTTCACTACGGTAATCGCCGAAGTCAGCACCAGGGGTCAAGGCAATGCCATGCTCTTCCAGTAACCAGTGACAAAACGCCTGACTATCTGTACCAAAGCGACCATTAAAGCCGCTTATGTCGGCATAAATATACAGGCCACCTTCGGGATAATGCGGAATGATAAACCCCATTGCCTCTAATGCCGGCAGTAATACATCGCAGCGGCGCTGAAACTCATCGCGCCGCGCATCCAGCAACGCCCGTGTTGCCGGCGTGAAACACTGCAAGGCGGCGAACTGCGCCATCGTCGACATGGAAATAAACAGATTTTGCGCCAACTTTTCTAAGCCTGGTAAGGCCCATTCGGGGGCCACTAGCCAGCCTAAACGCCAGCCTGTCATACCAAAATATTTAGAGAAACTGTTTATGACAAACGCCCGATCGGTCAATTCTATAATAGACGTGATCGCTCGCTTTGTACCCTTCGGTCGAAAATCTAATCCATGATAAATTTCATCGACAACCAGTTGTCCGCCCTGCTGATCAACCGCCTTAAATAATGCGCCTAAAGCTTCTCGAGACAAAGACGCGCCGGTAGGATTCGCTGGGCTAGCCACTAAGGCAGCAACCGTAGGTGGGTGGCCGTCTTGACTTTGACGCCAATACTGGTTAACCAACTCATCCGTCAGTTGAAAACCGTGCTCAGGGCCCACCGGCACTAACTGTGAATCACCTTCCACAAGGCGAATAAAATTAGAGTTACAAGGGTAACCGGGATCAGTCATTAATACGCCCTGGCCTCGATCAACCAATAAGGCTGAAATCAATAATAAAGCGCCCGAGGCGCCGGGCGTAATCATGACCCGTTTGGGATCAACATCGACGCCATAATCACTGCGATAGTAATCAGCGATTGCCTTGCGCAAAGACCACAAGCCATTAGCATCGCTGTATTGCGTCTCACCTCGTGCCAGCGCGGCGATACCAGCCTCAATAATGGCAGGAGCCGTGGTGAAATCAGGTTCACCCGCTTGCATATGCACAATATCGCGACCCTGTGCCTCTAGCACTTTTGCACGAGCCAACATTTCAACCACTTGAAAGGGTTGAATAGCACTGACGCGCTGACTTATCGGCAACTTCATCGTTGGCACTGTCTGCAATTAAATACCTCAAAAGCAAAAAAAACGTCCATAAATCAGTTACTCAGGCATAATTAAATCGTTATCTGTATTCTACCCCATTCGACGCAAGGACGTGAATAGCGCCCTCGCTCACTCAACAATCGGCTGTCTTGACGCCATCGAGTGCAAAATTAATCCCAACAGACTAAAAATCGGTAGCTTGCTGGCAGCTTTTCTGCTAAATTCCCCCCGCTTTTAAAGAAGGTAGTTTTGTACTAAGCAAAAACGATTTTTAAAGTTTTAGATGATTCTTTTTTGCTCGAAACCGCATTGCATCATCGATTGAACGAGAGACTTTCAAAATGGCGCGTAAAAAGAAAACTGGCTCAGAGACTTTTCAAAATTTCAGCCCATATAAACCTAAAAAAGGTGAAGAGTACATGAGTGAAGCTCAACGGGAACACTTCAAGTCAATTTTAATCGACTGGAAGTCTAAATTAATGCAAGAGGTTGATCGCACCGTCAGCCATATGAAAGACGAGGCAGCCAATTTTCCTGACCCTGCTGATCGTGCCACCCAAGAAGAAGAGTTCAGTCTTGAGCTTCGTGCCCGTGATCGAGAACGAAAACTAATTCGAAAAATTGACGCTACCATTGATCTTATTGATTGCGACGATTACGGATTTTGCGATATGTGCGGCATTGACATCGGGATTAAACGCTTAGAAGCCCGTCCCACGGCCACCCTTTGTATCGACTGCAAGACGCTTGACGAAATTAAAGAAAAGCAGCAGCTGGGCTAACACAACTACTCTCACAGTTTAAGCCTGCCGTTAACAAGCAAACCCTTCAACCGCCTCATCCGCTTGAAATCAGGCTCGTCATTCGGAATAATCAACGGCTATGCAACCCCAAACGCCTCGACCCTATATTGGTCGCTTTGCCCCCTCGCCCACCGGACCTTTGCATGCAGGTTCACTGTTTGCAGCACTCGCCAGTTACCTCGACGCTAAAGCCAATAACGGTCAGTGGTTGCTACGAATTGAAGATGTCGACACCTTGCGTAATGTCGAGGGTGCCTGTGAAATGATTATTCAAAGCCTCCGCAACCATGGACTGAATTGGGACGGGGATATCCTCTACCAAGCCGATAAGGGCGAATATTATCAAACGGGGCTGGATAAATTAACCAGCCAAGACCAAGTGTATTACTGCGACTGCACGCGCGCTAAATTGCGCGAGCATCCAGGCCCCTATCCCGGCTTTTGTCGCCAGAAAAAAAAAGTGGCCTATGTCAATGCTAGTGCCCATTCGCCGGCCAGTCATGCTATTCGCCTTCATTGTGGTGAACAACAATATAGTTTCAACGATCGTATTTTAGGTCCACAATCCTTCAATATGCAGATGCTTGGCGACTGCATCTTAAAACGCCGCGATTCCTTATTTGCCTATCAACTGGCTGTGGTCATGGACGATGCAGCACAAGCGATTACGCATGTGGTGCGCGGTGCGGATCTATTAGAATCAACCGCATGGCAAATCGCCTTGCAACAATCGCTAAATTTACCGCAGGTTAACTATGCCCACTTACCGGTCATTAACTTAGCGAACAGCACGCAAAAGCTGAGTAAACAAACCGGCGCAGCTGCTTTAAACGACCAATGGGCCAATAAAAATCTGCTGCGGGCACTGCAGCAATTAAATCAGCCGCTGCCGCTGAATCCTGAGCAATTGCCAATAGAGGCGATCATAACTTGGGCTATCGAGCACTGGGATATCGAAAGAATAAGAAAAAAGCAATATAAATCAATAGATTAAAAATATATGCTATGTACCTCCTCAATCATTATGGGTTTAATGTACTCACAAAAAGTGAAAAATAGTCGCATTTTCTGTTACAAAGGGTTACATTAAATGGATGATTTCTTTGCTTAATCCGTGCCCATAGCAAGCAAATTAGCTAAACTACATGGTCTGGAATAAAACCGGATGCCACAATCTATGCCAAGTAATATAACCGCCAATATCAATGCCGCTGAACTTGCCAGCACGGCTGATGACCACCCGCCGCTTGCAGGCATGATAGGTTCTAGCTCGGCGATGAAAACTGTCTATGCTCGAGTAAGGAAGGCGGCCCCCACTCGCTCAACCATTTTAATCCACGGTGAAACGGGCTCAGGCAAAGAGTTAGTGGCCCGCGGCATCCATCAAGCCAGCGACCGACACAGCCAACCGTTTATTGCTGTCAACTGTGCCGCTATTCCCGAAACATTAATTGAAGCGGAATTATTTGGCCACGAAAAAGGCGCCTTTACAGGTGCGGCCAGCAAACGCTCCGGTCTAATCGAGGCGGCTGAAGGCGGTACCCTATTCCTCGATGAAATTGGTGAACTACCATTTGAAGCGCAAGCGCGTTTATTGCGCTTTATTCAAGAAAGTGAAATTCGTCGTATAGGCTCCAACGAATCCCAGCAGGTAAATGTTAGGCTAGTAGCCGCAACTCACAGAAACCTCAGACAATTGGTGCAAAAAGGTAATTTTCGAGCTGACCTATACTACCGTATCAATGTCGTGAAAATTGAATTACCCAGTCTCCGTCAGCGAGGCGGTGACTTACTGGAAATCGCCGAATATTTATTGGAAAAAGCCGCTATGCGGCATAACAAACCGGGCTTACATCTACTCCCCGAAGCAGTCGAAGCAATTAATAGCTACTCATGGCCAGGCAATGTCCGCGAGCTTGAGAATATTATTGAACGCGCAGCTATTATGTCTGATCACGCTGCGATCGACCCAGCAACACTCGAGATCGACATAGAGTCATCTCACCTCAATGATGCCGATAATAACACCGGGCAGCGCCCTTACATCGGTAGCTATGCCGATCTTTATCAGCCTTCTCAACAGTCTCACAGCACCAACAGAGATTCCAGGCCTGACCCGAATGAAGACTTATCCCTAGAGGATTATTTTCAACGCTTTGTGATGGAAAACCAAGAATCGATGAACGAAACCGAATTGGCCAAGAAGCTGGGCATTAGCCGAAAATGCCTTTGGGAACGTCGGCAACGCTTTGCCATTCCGAGAAAGAAGACGAATAGCAAATAATCAATCAACTCACAGGGCGCAGCCCTTAGTTTTAGAGGCTTTAAGCGCCAAAAATATGCTAGTTGCCCAATGACCCCTACCTGATGAAGTGTAAAATTGTTACCCTCAACGACTAAAAAACACATGTTTTGTGGGAAAGTAACACTATCGAGAGTCAATGCGTAACACCACACCGCAAAAAACAAGCTTATCGCGACTTAAAAATATTCAACTATATGTTTTTAAAGGATAATTTGAAGTTGGCATATGGCATGCACGTAAATTTGCAATAATAATAATAATAAATAGCAAAAATAATAATAATAATTAGACGCTAGCAATAAAAATAATAAAACAACTACAACGAGAACAAGACCTGGATGGGGAGTTTTCTCCCCATCATAATTCCTTTTTTATTGTCGCCTCAACTCTCTATATTACCTCTTACTGTCTCAGTCTATGTTAAGCTGTGTGCTAAATTTTATTCTAAACGCTCTATCGTTAAGACATTATTCCTAGCGACAAGGCTATCGATGCTAAACGCCATCGACTAAAGACGATCTTGGTAAACAATTAGGATTTACATGCTCAAGCGGTTATTAAAGTCGTTAAAACGAGAAGAGATAAATCCTATTGCTACGCAAGTGCCTGTTACTGCATCGGCGGTAACCATTAATCGAGACGAACACACGATTTCTCGCAAACGAATCAGTAAAAATGCCCTGAATGTGATGTATGAACTGACTCGCGCCGGCTATCAAGCCTACCTTGTCGGTGGTGGTGTCAGAGACTTGCTACTAGGCTTATCGCCTAAGGACTTTGATGTAGCAACAGATGCAACGCCAGAACAAGTCAAACAACATTTCAGACGAGCCCGCATTGTAGGTCGTCGCTTTCGCATCGTTCATGTTCGCTTTGGCCGAGAAATTATTGAGGTCACCACCTTTCGCGGTAGTCACGACCAAATCGACGACAGCAAAATTGACCGTAACGATAAAACCCAAGTGAACGATCACGGCATGCTACTACGCGATAATGTCTTCGGTTCTTTGCACGATGACGCCATGCGAAGAGATTTTACTATTAATGCCCTATATTACAGTATCGAGGGCTTCACTGTGCTCGATTACACCAATGGGATACAAGATTTAGCGGATAAAAAAATTCGCATTATCGGCGATGCCGTACAGCGTTATGCTGAAGATCCGGTCAGAATGCTACGCGCTATTCGCTTTCAAGCGAAATTTGATTTTTCGCTTGAAAGCGCTACCGCAAAACCTATCGCACAACTTGCACCACTGTTAAAACAAATCTCTGCCCCTCGCCTGTTTGACGAGGTGTTAAAACTATTCTTATCGGGCAAGGGTAAAAAAACCTTCCAATTAATGAACGATTTTGGCTTATTTGCACCGCTTTTCCCAGCTACAGACAAACTGCTTAGCGATCAAAACGAAGCGTCAAATCGCTTCCATTCATTGATTGTGTCAGCGTTAGAAAATACCGATCGTAGAATACAACAGGACAAACCGGTCACACCGGCATTTCTTTATGCCGCTTTATTATGGCCGCGTGTATCGGTCATCAGCGAGCAGTATCACCAGAAAGGTGAAGCGCGGTTTAGAGCACTACAGCTTGCCGGCCATCAGGCGGTTGATGAACAGATGCCTATCATTGCTATTCCTAAACGATTCAGCATCCCTATGCGCGAGATCTGGACGCTTCAGCACCACTTAGAAACCGCTCATGGCAAGCGCGCGATCGGAGTATTACAACACCCCCGTTTTAAAGCAGCCTACGATTTTTTATTATTACGAGAGCAAAGTAGTGAACTGGCTGAGCCTCGCGGCTCATTCTGGACTGAATTACAAATACAACACCCCATCAGTAAAGATCATATCGCAAGTAATAGACCACGCAGGCGGCGGCGATCACGAAAACCTCGCCCTAAAGTACCGCGTGATAGCAGGACTAAGGATTAAAAAATGAGCGTCAAAAAAGATCCCAAGCAGGTCTTTTCGGTATTTATTGGCCTGGGTAGCAATCTCGCCCAACCCCAAACTCAAATTAGCCAAGCAATAACTGAAATGGCGCAGCTAACCGACACATCGCTACTGAAACAGTCGTCGCTTTATCGCAGCACTGCACTAGGCTCTGAACCACAGCCTGACTACCTAAATGCAGTCGTTGAGTTGGCTACAGCGCTCAATCCTCACGCCCTATTAAAGGCCTTACAGACAATTGAGGCGCAACATGGCAGAATCCGCAAGCAGCGCTGGGAGCCAAGACCGTTAGATTTAGATATACTGCTGTACGGGAATCAGCTAATATCCACTGAAACATTAATCGTGCCTCATTCAGAGATGACAAAACGGCATTTTGTCCTTTATCCTTTAGCTGAGATAGCGCCAGATTTAGTCATACCCGGCGCAAAAAATGAAAATTTGAACCAATTACTTCAGCGATGCCCAAAGGCAGAGCTGCAAAAAATAATCGATTAAAGCAATGCAATAAACACACGAACAAAATGGAAAACAGTAACTTAACGATAGCAATTAACCCATAGACAATCGACGATATATTATCTTGAACCATGCCTGATCTTAATAATTTAGACCACTTACTGGATAAGCAACCGCTGGGCTCTGAACGCTTAGCAATCGATGAGTTAATTAAAGGTCGAGAGATCCCTCGCTTCATCACGATTGAAGGCTCAATTGGTGTTGGCAAAACAACCTTAACCAAACGACTGGCTGAAAGCTTTAACTATGAAACGATGCTAGAGCGAGCAGAAGAAAATCCCTTCCTATCGAGCTTTTATAAAAACCGTCGTCAAAATGCCCTAGCAACACAATTATTTTTTTTATTTCAACGTGCTCAACAAATTCAGGAAATGCGACAGCAAGACTTATTTTCGCCGGTGCGAATTTCTGACTTTCTAATTGAAAAAGATCGCCTCTTTGCCCGCGCCAATTTAGATGACAACGAGTACAAGCTCTATGAGCAAGTCTATTCGCAAATCACTATTGATGCACCAAAACCTGATCTGGTGATTTATCTCCAATCACCTGTCGATGTACTGATGGATAGAATCTCAAAACGTGGCAGAAATATTGAACAGTCGATCGATCGCAATTACCTCGAGTTGCTTAATGAAGCGTATAGTGAGTTTTTTCTCTACTATGATGATGCACCATTGTTAATTGTTAATTGCACTGAGATTGACTTTATTAACAACGAAAATGATTATTTAAGCCTGATCGACTACCTACTAAATGTGCGCAGTGGTCGTTGTTATTTCAATCCTACGATATTTTCATAGCAGCCTAGCATGACTTACCATTACCGACAGGAAGATTAGCCTTGAAAAATACCATCCAAAATCTTCGTCAGAAAAAAATCACCCAGCAACCATTTAGTATGGTCGCCGCCTACGATGCCACATTCACCATGGCACTCAATCAGGCAGGCATAGCCTCGATCTTGGTGGGCGACTCACTAGGCATGGTTGTGCAAGGACAGGCCAGCACATTACCGGTCACCATTGAACAAATGGTTTATCACACAAAAGCAGTCGTTAGCGCTAACCTGCGAGCAGAAGAACCAGCGCTCATCATTGCTGATCTGCCCTTTATGAGTTACGCCACAAAAGAGTCAACATTGACCAACGCAGCAATGCTGATGCGTGCCGGAGCCAACATGGTTAAACTTGAAGGAGGTAGCTGGCTAGTTGAAACGGTTGCCCAACTTGTCGAACGCGGCATCCCTGTCTGTGGGCATATAGGACTAACACCGCAGTCGGTGAATAAATTTGGCGGCTTTAAAGTGCAAGGGCGACTACCTGAACAACAACAACAGTTAATTGAAGATGCTAAGCAACTTGACCGTGCAGGCGCTGATTTTATTGTCCTTGAATGCATACCAAAAGATCTGGCATCGACCATCACTTCTAGCATCGACTGCTCAACCGTTGGCATTGGCGCTGGCAATGTGACTGACGCACAAGTGCTTGTCTGTTACGACATACTAGGCTTGAGTAATAACCCTGCCCGCTTCGTTAAAAACTTTATTTCAGCCAGTGATAGCGATAACCCTATCATCGATGCTTTTAGTAATTTTAAAGAATCAGTTGAGAAGAAGCGTTATCCCGCCGCAGAGCATGAGTATTAGAACTCATTCCACTTTTAACCACCTGAAAAAACACAAGATATAAGTATGGAAATTTTTAGTCAGGCAGACATGTTATGGGCCGATATTGAAGCCAATTACACCAGCCCTGTAAAAGTGGCGCTGGTCCCAACCATGGGAAATTTACACGCTGGTCATCTGCAGTTAGTGACACGCGCTCGTCAAGTTGCCGATATTGTGGTCGCCAGCATATTCGTTAACCCTATGCAATTTGCCGCCACAGAAGACCTTGACAATTACCCACGAACACTTGAAGAAGATATTGAAAAGCTTAACGCTGAAAAAACTGACTATTTATTTTTGCCTACAGTAGAAATCATGTACCCTGACGGACTAGATAATCATACCAGTATTAATAATCAATATCTAACAAATATGTTATGTGGTATTTCACGGCCCACTCATTTTCAAGGGGTCTGTACGGTAGTCTGTAAACTATTTAATTTAGTCAAACCAGACATCTCTGTTTTTGGTGAAAAAGATTTTCAACAACTGACTATCGTCAAAAAAATGGTCGCCGACTTATGTATACCAACAGAAATTATTAGTGTTGCTACCGAACGGGCCGAAGATGGCTTGGCTCTTAGTTCTAGAAATAATTACCTAAGTGATGATGAAAGACAAAAGGCACCGCAATTGTATGCCGCATTACAAACGGCGGGTCGCTCTATTTTGAATGGCGATAGAAACTTCATTCAATTGTGCCAACTAGCGTCAGAACAACTTAGCCAGCAGGGCTTTGAAGTTGATTACTTTGATATTCGAGATCAACATACACTGGCATTATTAGAAGATGGCAGCAGCAATAAAGACATTGCCATCTTAGCCGCGGCTAAATTAGGGGTCACGCGCATACTGGACAATATCAGAATCAGTCTATAAAACCACATTAATACCGTTAACTTTTTACCTTAAGAGAGGCGTATGAGTAAACCCAACATCTACCCAGTTAAACCTGACTTTGCTGCAACGGCCCACCTTAACAGTGATCAGTATCAAGCAATGTATCAAGCCTCAATATCTCAGCCTGAGATGTTTTGGAATGTCCAAGCAAAAAATTATTTAACTTGGGATCAACCATGGACAAATGTTTGCGAGTACAATTTCAAACAAGGGCAGGCAAGCTGGTTCGCTGGTGGAAAACTCAACGCCACAAATAA
The DNA here is from genome assembly GCA_036344075.1 of Pseudomonadota bacterium. Lineage (GTDB taxonomy): Bacteria > Pseudomonadota > Gammaproteobacteria > Pseudomonadales > UBA7434 > UBA7434. The sequence continues at coordinate 17,775 of JAYYUJ010000016.1, read as the reverse complement.
CTGTATTGACCGACACCTGCCTGATAAAGCCAATCAAACGGCTATTATTTGGGAAGGTGATGAACCCGATCAACAGAAATTAATTAGCTATGCTGAACTTCATGAAGCCGTTTGCCGATTGGCTAATGGCTTAAAAAAACGTGGCGTTAAAAAAGGCGATCGGGTTTGTATTTACATGCCCATGATTCCAGAAGCGGCTTATGCCATGCTGGCATGTGCACGTATTGGCGCTATTCACTCAGTCGTTTTTGGTGGCTTTTCTCCGGATGCGCTTCGGGATCGAATTCTTGATGCCGACTGCCAAACCGTCATTACTGCCGATCAAGGGTTGCGCGGTGGCAAAAAAATACCACTTAAAGAAAATGTAGACAAAGCAGTGAACAACTGCCCTAATGTTCATACGGTTTGCGTTATCAAACATACTGCAGCTGATGTTAACTGGCAGGCGCATGATGTCTGGTATCATGAACTAACCAATTCTGTCGACACAAACTGTCTAGCTGTGCCAATGGACAGCGAAGATCCATTATTTATTCTTTATACCTCAGGCTCAACGGGTAAACCCAAGGGCGTGCTTCATAGCACAGCCGGTTACTTACTCGGTGCTGCTATAAGCTACAAGATGATCTTTGATTATCATGACAATGACATTTACTGGTGTACCGCCGACGTTGGATGGATTACAGGCCACTCGTACATTGTTTATGGCCCACTTGCTAATGGTGCCACTACGTTAATGTTTGAAGGCGTGCCTACCTACCCAAATGCCTCTCGCTGCTGGGATATTTGCGACAAACATCAGGTCAATATTTTTTATACCGCACCAACAGCCCTACGAGCATTAATGTCTATGGGTAATGAATTCGTTAATCGAACTTCACGTAGCTCGATCCGTTTGTTAGGCACTGTTGGCGAACCTATTAATCCAGAAGCATGGGAATGGTATTATCATGTCGTTGGTGAGGGTCGTTGTCCTATCGTCGATACCTGGTGGCAAACTGAAACTGGCGCGATCATGATTACCCCATTTCCTGGCGCAACAGATCTGAAACCTGGCGCTGCCAGCCTCCCTTTCTTCGGCGTGGAACCGGTATTACTCGATAACGATGGCTTAGAAATTATCGGGGAAGGCTCAGGGAATTTAGCTATAAAACAGTCCTGGCCAAGCCAAATACGTTCAGTGTATGGCGACCATCAACGTATGATCGACACCTACTTCAGCCCCTTTCTTGGCTATTTTTTCACAGGCGACGGGGCTCGACGCGATGCCGATGGCTATTACTGGATTACCGGCAGGGTCGATGATGTGTTAAATGTTTCCGGCCATCGGCTCGGTACGGCAGAAGTTGAGAGCGCCTTAGTCTTACATCCCGACGTTGCCGAAGCGGCCGTTGTAGGTTTTCCTCATGATATTAAGGGACAAGGCATTTACTGCTATGTGACAGCTATGTCAGGCGTGAACGTCTCCGATGTCTTAAAGACAGAACTCATCCAACTGGTTGCTAAAGAAATTGGCGCTATTGCCAAGCCTGATATTATTCAATGGGCGCCTGGCTTACCGAAAACACGCTCAGGAAAAATTATGCGCCGAATTTTGAGAAAAATTGCGGCCAATGAAATTGATAACTTGGGTGATACCAGCACTTTAGCTGATCCAGCCGTGGTCGATAATTTGATTGCTGAGCGTTACCATCAATAACTACACCTGAAACTTTGCATTAGACAAAAAAGAAATTATCTACTCATAAGTATCGGTAGAGTAATCAGCCTCATCTTGCTGTTGCTGTTGATGCATTTCTTCAAGCGAGACAAATTTATCAGCCGTAGGCTCAAAATCCTCTTCTAGTCCCATCATGCTAAGTAATTCTTCGTCTTCCATATCGAACAAGCCTGTCCACTCCATGATCGGCTGCCACTGCGCTAAGTCATTAGCGACTCGACTGGGCGGCAGATCAAATAAACTCAAGCCTGCATCCAATGAACGGATATAATTTTGCGTATCACGCAAGGTGGCAATCCGCGTTATATTGGTTCGCTGGACAAAAGAATCAAAGGTTTCTAAATACTTAGTATTGGCTTTAACCCGGTTAGCAATCATGCCTATTTCCATATTGGGATTATCCAACCAGCCAATATTGCTTAGGGTCACCCACAAGCGTAGAGCAGCCTTAATATCAATCGGAGAAGGCGTAATGGGTATGATCAATTTATCGCAGACACTGGCAACCGCTAACTGATCACCGACTGTCGCTGCTGGCATGTCATGCACCATCACATCATACTCTCCCTTTAAAGGCTCACCGTCGTAGGCGGCAATTGCACCGATATCAGCACAACGTCGCGGTCGAGATTTCAGCCAATCATGTGAGGATTGTTGCTTATCATGATCCGCTAGAGCCACACGCAGGCCCATCGTCGATGCGTAAACGGCAATATGGGTAGCGATTGTCGTCTTACCACAGCCACCTTTAGGGTTGAGCAACACAATGTGTTTCATTTCGTTCTCCGCTTGCAATATGCATGTCGACTAGACGGTACCGTCATGATTTATGATGACAAGAATAAGCGCTTATAATTCAAACCCTTACAGTCTATTTATTATCAGCATGAAAGATAGGACTAATAGTGTGAGATTTTCAATAGTTCTGCACGACAGCATTTACATTTATTGCCCGCAACCGTCAGCATATTTCAGGATAAAAAAGTGCTTTAAAAAATAAAATCCATTTTATTAATTGACTCTTAAAGTAAGTGAGTACATACTTACATAAGAATGAAGTGTGGTTTTGTGGCATGTATAAAAAAACCGGACGAACCCGGTTTTTTTATTATTTATCAATACATAAACAGTAAATTTATAACGCCTGGTCGCCCTCGGCTTCAGCACTGTCAGCTTGAGCCGGCGTGTTGTCATCATCAAGCAGCTCTTTAATGCTCAACTTAATACGTCCACGCTGATCCACATCCAAAACCTTCACTTTGACTATTTGATCCTCTTCAAGCACATCAGTGACCTTTTCAATTCGCTCATGCGCAATCTGAGAGATGTGCAATAAGCCATCTTTGCCAGGTAAAATATTGATAAAGGCGCCAAAATCAACAATGCGCACAACCTTACCTTCGTAAATCGCACCCACTTCGGCTTCAGCTGTAATACTCTCTACCATCGCCACAGCCGCATCTAAAGAGGTTTTATCTTCACCAAAGATACGAATAGTGCCATCGTCATCGATATCGACAGAAGCACCGGTTTGCTCAGTGATAGAACGGATAGTTGCACCGCCCTTACCAATGACATCACGAATTTTGTCGGTATCAATTTTAAACGTGCTCATGCTTGGCGCGTTGTCCGATAATTCAGCTCGCGACTCAGCAATGACTTGATTCATCTCTGATAAAATATGCAGACGCGCAGCTAATGCTTGATTCAGTGCAATCTCCATGATCTCTTCAGTGATGCCTTCAATTTTAATATCCATTTGCAAAGCCGTAATACCCTGCTCAGAACCAGCAACTTTAAAATCCATATCACCCAAATGATCTTCATCACCTAAGATATCAGTCAACACAGCAAACTTATCGCCTTCTTTGACCAAGCCCATTGCAATACCAGCCACAGGCGCTTTTAGCGGCACGCCAGCATCCATCATTGACATGCTGCTGCCGCAGACTGACGCCATCGATGAAGAACCGTTGGATTCAGTGATTTCTGAAACTACACGAATCGTATAAGGAAATTCTTCAGGGTCTGGCATCATGGCTAACACACCGCGCTTCGCTAGGCGACCATGGCCAATTTCTCGTCGACCCACAGGGCCTACTCGACCCGCTTCACCCACCGAATAGGAGGGGAAGTTGTAGTGAAATAAGAAATGATCTTTACTACTGCCCTCTAAGCCTTCAATAATTTGTGCATCACGAGCAGAACCTAAAGTGGTGACCACTAAAGCCTGCGTCTCGCCGCGGGTAAATAAAGCAGAACCATGCGCTTTTGATAACACACCAACTTGCATCGCTAGAGGACGAACGGTTTGCGTATCACGGCCATCAATTCTTGGCTCATGATTAACGATACGTTGTCGCACAATTTGTTTTTCAATTTTAGCAAACAAATCTTTTACATCATCAGAGCTAGTATCGCCTTCTTCAGTAGCAAACTGCTCAACAGCACGATCTCGGATAGCACCAACCTGCTCATAGCGCTGGGCTTTTTCTGTCACTTGATAAGCTTCACCTAAATCAGCACTTACCGCATCACTAATGGCGGAGTAAAGTGCTTGATCAATTTCAGGCGATTGCCAATCCCATAAGGGTTTGGCGGCATCGGCAGCTAAGGACTTGATCGCTTCAATAACGACTTGCATTTCTTGGTGAGCGAATAGAACAGCACCTAACATTTGATCTTCGCTGAGCTCTTCTGCTTCTGACTCAACCATCAATACCGCATCAGAAGTACCCGCAACCACCATGTCCAAAGCTGATGTTTGAAGTTCAGGATAAGTTGGATTTAATAAGTAGCCTTCACTGTCTGTGTAACCGACTCGTGCACCGCCAACCGGGCCACTAAAAGGAACACCCGAAATTGACAGTGCAGCTGAGGTACCTATCATCGCTGGAATATCAGGATCGATATCTTTTTGCGAAGAGACCACCATACAAATCACTTGCACCTCATTTTTGAAGCCATCAGGAAATAATGGGCGAATAGGGCGGTCAATTAATCGTGACGTCAGCGTCTCTTTTTCAGAGGGACGCGCTTCACGCTTGAAAAAACCGCCAGGTATTTTACCCGCCGCGTAAGTTTTTTCTACGTAGTGAACAGACAGTGGGAAAAAGTCTTGGCCTGGCTTGGCTTTCTTAGCGCCAACGACCGTACACAAGACTGAAGTTTCATCCATAGTTACTAATACTGAACCACTGGCTTGACGAGCAATCCGGCCCGTCTCTAAAGTAACGGTATGCTTACCGTATTGAAATTGCTTAATAATCGGATTCACTAGAAATCCTCCATCTAATACTAAAAAATGGCGAAAGGCCCCATTGTCTATCGCCGACAAATCACTGACATCAAATTAAAGTTAACGACGTAAACCTAACCGTTTAATCAGATCAGCATAACGGTCAGCATCGTTACCCTTTAAATAATCTAATAACTTTCTGCGCTGATTAACCATACGAATCAATCCGCGGCGCGAATGGTGATCTTTTTTATGATCGCCAAAATGGTCCTGCAAATTATTGATATTTGCGGTTAGTAAAGCGACCTGAACTTCTGGCGAACCGGTATCGCCCTTTTCTCGTTGATACTCTTTCACAATACTTGCTTTGACTTCTGCAGTTAATGCCATGGTACTTTCCTCTCGAATGTGCAATAAATAAAAAATGGCCCGCCCGTGCACATTTACAGACAGGTCAAAAAAACCATTAATCGCAATACTTTCCCATTGCAATCATATCTAAATTACGAAACCACTAATCGCTTTGGCGCGACGCGGCCCTGATCATCTATTTCACCGATGCCAATAAAGTCACCCGCTTCCATCAACAACCTCACTTTACCTTTGGGCGGTGAATTTGGCACCTGCACGGTCTGACCTCGCTGTAAGTAGAATCCGGTCGATTGATCTAACACTACTGATGGAATGTGCTGTAAGGCACTGTCCATCGGCAACAGCAATTCATCAAGAGCGGCAGTATTATCAACGCCTTCCAACCGTTCTAACTGCTCAAAATCAATCGCTTGCGACTCAACAAAAGGTCCACTCTGAACCCTTCTTAACGCCGAAACAAAACCACCAACCGCCAACTTCTCACCTAAATCTGCAGCAATTCGGCGAACATATGTCCCCTTACTCACCGTCAAGCGCAGATCTATTTCAACCACTTTAGTGGCATCGCCAACTCGAAAAGCCAGCAACTCAATATCATCTACGCGTATATCGCGGCTCGCTCGCTCAACCTCTTCACCGCGGCGCGCTAAGTTATATAATCGTTCACCGTTATACTTTAGCGCCGAATACATGGGCGGCACTTGCTGTTGCTCACCCTGAAACGTCATTAACGCTGAGAAAACCTCAGCTTCAGTTAACTTAGAAGCATCTGCTACTGCCGTTATTTCACCGTCAGCATCATCGGTAGTACTGCTCTGTCCTAAAACAAACGTGCTAGTGTAAGCCTTATTCGCATCTAATAAAAATTGCGAAAACTTTGTTGCTTCACCAAAGCACAAAGGCAGCACACCTGTGGCTAGTGGGTCAAGGCTGCCCGTATGGCCGGCCTTGGCGGCAAAAAATAATCGCTTACACTGCTGCAATGCCTGGTTTGAACTCAGGCCTAATGGTTTATCTAGTACCAAAATACCATTGATCAATCGACCGCGTCGATTCGCTCTGCCCACTCAAACCATCCTATACAAGAACCGTTCAATTCAATTATCTTCTGACCCGCTGCCAGCGATAGCACGATCAATCAAATTGGACAAACGCTCGCCTTGCCTAACGCTGTCATCAAAATAAAAACGTAACTTTGGTGTTGACCGCATACTGTGCTTGCTAGCCACCTGAGTACGAATAAAACCAGCTGCACCGTTTAATACTTCAACCGCTTGCTTTGCCTCTTCAGCCGTCTCTTTATCAAAAAAAGTGACATATATTTTAGCTGTCGACATGTCGCGACTCACAACCACCGCATTGACATTCGCATTGCTAACACGCGGATCACGCAACTCTCTTTGTAACGACAAAGCAACTTCACGCTTAATAAAATCCGCGACGCGCTCCGAGCGGCTATACTCTTTTGGCATGACGCATACTCATATTATAACAACGCAGTAAGTAATGTATTGACGACACAAGCTACAGGCTTCTCGCCACTTTCTGTATATCAAACACTTCTATTATGTCGCCAACTTTAACATCGGTATAATCTTTAACACCAATACCGCACTCAGTTCCACTTCGAACCTCACTCACGTCATCTTTAAAACGACGCAAAGAATCCAATTCACCCTCATGAATAACAATGTTTTCGCGTAAAACTCGAATCTGCTTGCTGCGTGACACCAAACCTTCAACCACCATACAACCGGCAACCAAGCCAAACTTTGGTGATTTAAATACATCGCGCACTTCAGCAGTACCCAAAATTTCTTCGCGCATCTCGGGTGCCAGCATACCCGACAATGCATCCTTCACGTCATCTAGTAAATTATAAATAATACTGTAATAGCGTATCTCTAATGACTCTTTTTCGGCGGCAGCGCGTGCTGTCGCGTCAGCACGCACATTAAAACCAAAAATAACTGCACTGGTTGTTGCCGCTAAATTAATATCGGCTTCAGCGATGGCGCCAACACCACCTGAAATCACATTGACTTTGACCTCATCGTTACCAATATCACCCAGTGCAGAAATAATCGCTTCAACCGACCCTCTTACATCGGCCTTAACTAACACATTAAGAGTTTTTGCCTCAGTTGACTCAAAACTAGCAAAAATATTATCAAGATTAGCTTTCTGCTGTCGTGAGAACTTAATTTCACGTTCTTTTTGACGACGCATATCAACCACTTCACGCGCCTTACGCTCATCCTTTACGACTATCACATCATCACCAGCGTTAGGCGTTCCATCTAAACCTAAAATTTCAACCGGAATGGATGGTCCAGCAGTTTCTATTAACTGGCCACGCTCATCGCTCATATTTCTTACTCGACCAAACTGCATGCCGGCTAGAACATAGTCACCATTTCGCAAAGTACCCTCTTGAACTAGAATAGATGCGATATTGCCTCGACCCTTGTCTAGCCTTGACTCGACAACCACGCCTTTAGCAGGACCTTCAATTGATGCCGTAAGTTCAAGCATTTCTGCTTGCAGTGATAGGGCATCAAGCAACTTATCGATACCTTCGCCAGTATGTGCTGAGACAGGGATAAACTGTGTATCACCACCCCACTCCTCGGGTACAACTTCTTGCGCTACGAGCTCATTTTTGACCCGCTCAGGATCAGCGGCTTCTTTATCCATCTTGTTGACGGCTATCACCAAAGGTACCTCAGCGGCTCTCGCATGCTGAACGGCTTCAATCGTTTGCGGCATCACACCATCATCAGCTGCAACAACTAACACCACGATATCGGTGCATTTCGCACCTCGGGCTCGCATCGCAGTGAATGCAGCATGTCCCGGAGTATCAAGAAAACTAATCACACCATTATTTGTTTCTACATGATATGCACCGATATGCTGAGTAATTCCGCCCGCTTCACCACTAGCGACTTTTGACTCACGAATATAATCAAGTAATGATGTTTTACCATGATCAACATGACCCATAACTGTCACGACTGGCGGTCTTGGTGGATTAACACTATCACTTGAACTTTGTTCAGTCAGCTCAGCAATCAACGTATCTTCTAGGTCGCTGTCACTAACTAATCGGTAGCTATGACCCAACTCTTCAATTAATAATATGGCAGTCTCTTGGTCAATACTTTGATTAATGGTTGCCATCTCACCAAGCTTCATCAGCTCTTTAACCACAACTTTTGCTTTAATCGCCATTTGCTGCGCTAAATCTGCTACAGTGATTGCCTCGCCTAAGGCAACCTCATGAACGATACGATCAGTTGGTTGGGTGAAATCTTGACGGCTAACTGCTTGTAATACTTTTCGACTACCCATACTAACAAACGAACCATCTGTTTCATTGGTAAGATAGTCATCAACCTTAACTTGACTGCCTCGATTTTTGCCACGCTGCTTCGGTAGCTTTTTACCTTTATTACCTTTCCTACGCAGTTCATCATCATCATTTATTGGGACAGCTACTTTAAAGTTTTTATTCGGCATCGATCTTTCTTTTTTGGGTGCCGCTTCTGATTGTTGATTAGCAAGCAATTCTGCTTTCTGACGCGCAACCGCTTCCGCTTTTTCCTTAGCCACTGCATCGCGTCGATTCTTTTCTAAAACCTCTTGTTCTTTACGCTTAGTCGCCGCTCGCTGACGCAACTCCTCAACATCAAAGGGATTATGTGATGGGTCTTTCTCAGCTGTATCTATTGCCGCATCGAGTTCCGCTGCGTCACGCTCAACAGCTTCAATTTTCTCTTTAATGACAGACTGTTTAGCCTCTCTCTGACTAACGGTAGCTTCATTTACGGCCTGGTCTTTAATAGAACTTTTAGAATTACCTGGCGCTAAATTATCAATGACTGCTGTTTCATCGACCGGCGCTTCATCACGCTTAATGTAAGTGCGTTTTTTACGCACCTCAACCGAAACTGTTTTCCTGCCTTGACTACCCGCCGCCCTCACTGTACCTAAAGTTTTTCGTTTTAAAGTAATCCTTTTAGGTGCAGCCGTACTGGTACCATGACTGCTTTTCAAATGCGTCAATAATTTTTGCTTATCTTCATCTGAGACAGATTGATCACCCGATTGATGATCGAGGCCAGCTTCTTTCATCTGCGATAGCAAACGATCAACTGAAGCACCTACTGTTTTAGCGAGTTGACTTACTGTCACTTCCGCCATCTACCTTTCCCCCTAAGACAATTAAATGGTTTGCCTTACTTTTCTTCATGTGCAAACCAGGGCGCACGAGCAGTCATAATCAACTCCCCTGCGCGTTCTGCATCTAAATCCTCAATGCCTAAAATATCTTCTACTGCCTGCTCAGCTAAATTTTCCATGGTGACAATACCTTTGCTGGCCAATACGAAAGCCAAATGTCTATCCATACCTTCCATATTAAGAAGATCATCAGCGGGATTACCACCTTCTAAAACTTCTTCTGAAGCAATGGCCTGCGTTAATAGTGCATCTTTTGCGCGTGCTCTTAGCTCATTAGCAATATCCTCATCGAAGCCTTCTATGCTGACCATTTCTTCTAATGGCACATAGGCCACCTCTTCTAACGAAGTAAAACCCTCTTCTACGAGTACTAAGGACACATCTTCATCGATATCTAACGCATTCATAAACATATCGACTTGCCGGCCAGCCTCCTCTTCACCTTTTGCGACCGCGTCTTCTGAACTCATGACATTAATAGTCCAACCCGTTAACTGCGAAGCTAAACGCACATTTTGCCCATTGCGACCAATAGCTTGTGCTAAATTATCTTCAGCAACAGCAACATCCATTGAATGGGAATCTTCATCAACGATGATCGATTCAACTTCAGCGGGCGACAAGGCATTAATAGCAAGTTGTGCAGGGTTATCATCCCAAAGAATAATATCAACACGCTCATTGGCTAATTCACCGGATACTGCCTGTACTCGAGAACCACGCATACCAACACAGGCGCCTACAGGGTCAATACGACCGTCATTGGTTTTCACCGCTATCTTAGCGCGCAAACCGGGGTCTCTCGCCGCGGCACGAATCTCAATGACTTGCTCCGAAATTTCAGGGACTTCAATTGAAAACAACTCGATGAGCATTTCATTGCAAGAGCGGCTTAAGGCTAATTGCGGTCCACGCACATCTTCTCTAATTTCTATTAAGATCGCTCTCACGCGATCATTGACTCGAAACGCCTCACGACCGACTAAACTGTCACGACTAATCAGTGCTTCAGCGTTATTACCAAGATCAACAATCACCGCATCACGGGTGACTTTTTTAACTGTACCACTGACCATCTCGCCAATGCGATCGCGGTATGCATCAACCACTTGAGCCCGTTCCGCTTCGCGGACCTTCTGGACGATCACTTGCTTAGCTGTTTGCGCAGCAATACGACCAAACTCAACGCCTTCTACTTGCTCACGATAGACATCACCAACTTTCAACGCAGGGTCTTTCTCGGCAGCTTCTTCGGTAGTTAATTCCGTGCCCAGAATCGACAAATGGTCATCCGGCATAACAGTCCAACGACGAAAAGTTTCATAATCGCCCGACTCACGGTCAATAATGACTTCAATTTCTGACTCTTCTTCGTAGCGCTTTTTAGTCGCCATCGACAAAGCTAACTCAATCGCTTCAAATATCACTTCACGATCGACACCCTTTTCATTAGAAACTGCATCAGCTACAAGCAAAATCTCTTTATTTAACATTTGCCCAGTCCACTCCCGAAAACAAAATTAAACATTCATCCATCCACTCATCGTAATAAGTTAATCAAACTGAGGAATCATGCTGCCTTTTTCTATCGCCTCAAACGGCAGGCAGTATTCATCTTCACCTTCTTGAATCAATAATTCATCATTTTCAATGCCGGTCAACAAACCTTTAAACTGCTTACGACCGTCAAAATCAAAACGCAATTTAACCTTCACCATAAAGCCAATATGGCGACGGTATTGGTCTAGTGTGAAAAATGGTCGCGCCAAACCTGGCGACGACACCTCAAGGCGATACACACCCTGAATAGGATCCTCAACATCCAACATCAGCGACAGTTGGTGACTCACTTCGGCGCAGTGCTCAACACTGATGCCGTCTTCCGACTCAATGAAAATACGCAGTAACGTCGAGCCCGACTGGGTTTGATACTCTAGGCCCCAAAATTCAAAGCCCATATCCACCACTACCGGTGCTATTAACTGCTCTATCTGTGCGCTGCTCGCTGCCAAAACCTGCCTTTTCTCAATCGCTAAAACGTCATCTCAGAAAACTCGTCCCAGGCTAAATGACTGCCCAATCAAGCTACCCTAAAAACAAAAAATGGGCACGAGGCCCATTTCAATTATCAACCAAACAAAAAAAACACCGGCTGATAATAAAAACCCCTGTTGGGGGCTTTTTGATAATCTGTCGCGGTTGGCTCACCGTTAGTAAAAAAACCGGCGGCTTTTTACCACAATGTCAACTCAAATTTAACGAAGAGAAGACCATAAGACAAAGATCTTGCAATAAAGCGTGTTAATTATGCTTTGAGAAGCCGCAGGACCCCCTAAATTCTGGCGGGCATTATAGAGAGCAGGCCTGTTTGGGTCAAGGAAAAGCCGTGATTTGAAGGGGATTTCGGCATTAAAACACCCAATAACCGATCGATAATTGATCGAAAAGTCAGAGGCCTGCATCAGTTAACTCACCGTCGAAATGACCGACGGCCAGAAATAAAAATAAATATTTGTAAATCAATAGTTTGAATTTTATTGCTAGCCTTAAGGCTCAACCCAATAACCCAGCTAATAACATTTGAAGGTTTTGGTGCCGAAGGCGGGACTTGAACCCGCACGAGCATAGCTCACTACCCCCTCAAGATAGCGTGTCTACCAATTCCACCACTTCGGCCTATTTCAGAATTATTCAGGGATGTTGTCGAGTACGTCCTCATTGCTGATGGCATCGGGCGATGCAACACCCTCTTCAAAGCTTGGTAGCTCATCTAAACCATCTAATGAGTCGTCATTCACTACTGCGGGTGCAATCAATTCAGGTACTTCAGGCTCAAGCAACATGGGTTCGACACCAATACCGGCTTTTTGTTTAGCAATGACCGCCAAACTAAAACTGGTCACAAAAAAGATAACCGAAAAAATGGCAGTTAATTGCGTTAATAAATTTCCACCTCCGGTAGGGCCGAATAAGGTTTGTGAACCGCCACCGCCAAATGAAGCCCCCATGTCAGCACCTTTACCTTGCTGAAGCAAGATTAGCGCGACAATTGCTAACGCGATTAATACATGTATTACGATTATAATTTGCTCTAACACGTTAAGAATCCCTTAAAAATATAATTCAAAATAATGCATTTTAGGCTCGCTATACCGCGGGTAACAGGCCTAAAAAACTGTCTATATTCAGTGCAGCACCGCCTACTAGCGCGCCATCGATATCCGGCATCGCTAATAACGCAGCGCTGTTATCCGCTGTAACACTGCCGCCATAAATAATACGTAAGGCGTCTACCTCAGGCACATCAGCCATCCACTTACGAATATGCTGGTGAACTTGTTGCGCCTGCTCCGGCGTAGCAGGTTGTTCGCTGCCTATCGCCCAAAGGGGCTCATAACCAATGACTATTTGTGAGCATGAAACCGCTTGTTGTTGTAACACTGCCTTAATCAGGCTTAGCTGCGCTTCAATCACTGTCAGTGTTTGCTGTTGGTCACGCGCCTCTCTCGACTCACCCACGCAAATGATCGGGCTCACATCCGCCGTCAGCAACTGTGCCATTTTTGTAGCTACCTTCTCATTGGTCTCGGCAAAGTGCGCTCGTCGTTCTGAGTGACCTATAATACCGTATTGTGCGCCCGCTTCATGCAACATCTTAGCGGATATTTCACCGGTATAAGCGCCCTGGGCCTCCACCGATACATCTTGAGCACCCAAGTGCAAACAGCTTGAATATTTTTTCACCAGCTGATGCATTGATTGCAACAAGACTGCCGGTGGGCAAATAACAATATCGAGCGAAGCATCGGTCGGAAACTCAGTGCTAGCAAACTGTTCGCACAAAGCGTGATCGCCATTCAGTTTCCAATTTCCAGCTATTAAGCATTTACGCATACGCATCACCCAAAAATGGCTCGCAATGGTAACCAAGGCGACAAAAACATACAAGCGGTGATATTGGTCAAATCTGGGAAATGAAGGCGACATAGCGCCACTTTATTCAGGCAACACCGGCAACTGGGCTTGAATTAGGCAACAATCGCCTGGACTTTATGAGCCAATTGCTGGGTTAGCTGGCCGACCAGTTGCTCATCTTGACCTTCAACCATGACACGAATTAAGGGTTCAGTACCCGATGGACGCAATAATACTCGGCCACTATCGCCAAGTTGCTGCTCAACATCCGCGACAGCGGCGATAATCGCTGGGTCTTGGTTAACATCAACCGGCTTTTTACCGCGCACATTAATCATCACCTGTGGGTACATTGTGAGGTCCGATAACAAGGCTTGCAATGTCTGACCGCTGCCGATAATCGCAAAAAAGACTTTCAATGCCGCCACTAAGCCATCACCGGTCGACGCGACGTCTGAACAAATAACATGACCCGAAGACTCGCCGCCAAGGCTCCAACCATTTTGTTGCATGAGCTCACTGACATAGCGGTCACCGACCTTTGCACGTTCAAAAGGAATATTGTGCTTCTTCAAGGCCAACTCTAAACCCAGATTAGTCATTAAAGTGCCGGCAACACCCGAACAATGACCCTTGGTGCGTAGCTGGTCCATGGCAATGATGTACAACAATGCATCACCATCGATGGCTTGACAATCACCGTCGATAAATAACAAACGATCACCGTCGCCATCGAAAGCCACACCCATATCGGCCTGCTCGTCAAAGACGGCCCTGGCCAACGCCTCTGGCTCGGTCGAACCCACACCTTGGTTGATATTCAAACCATCAGGCTTAGTGCCCATTTCAATCACTTCGGCACCCAATTCACGCAACACCATGGGCGCCACATAATAAGTGGCACCGTTGGCACAGTCGACCACAATCTTTTTACCTTGCAATGTAAACTCATTGGGCACGGTACTTTTGCAGTATTCAATGTAGCGACCTGCTGCATCTTCAATACGAGTGACTTTACCAAGATCGATCGAGTCAACAGTCTCCATCGTCAATGACAATTCATGCTCTATGGCAAGCTCAATCTCATCCGGTAATTTTTTACCTTCTGCGGAAAAAAACTTAATGCCATTATCGTAATAAGGGTTGTGAGACGCACTAATAACAATACCCGCCGTGCAGTGAAAGGTCCGAGTTAAATAGGCAATCGCAGGCGTTGGCATGGGGCCGATCAATGCGACATTGACACCGGCTGCGACCAAACCCGCCTCTAACGCAGACTCAAACATATAGCCCGATATACGGGTGTCTTTGCCAATAATAATTTTAGGCACTGAGTTAGTGTCGTTCGCTAAGCGGCTAAATACGCGACCCACCGCCCAGCCCAATTTCAAAATAAATTCAGGGTTAATCACACCCGAGCCTACTTTTCCACGAATGCCGTCAGTGCCAAAATATTGCTTTTCCATATAATTCTGTCTTTCCAGCGAGCTTTAAATTAATACCTATTTATTTTAATCGTTAGAAAAGTATAGACCAAAGCCAACGATTGTCATGTTTTGTTATATGTAGGAAATAACAATATAATCAATTAGTTATATTTAAATCTAGCCTTTCGCGCGCTGACTGAGAGCATAAAAAATATCAACCACGTCTTTAGTGGGTCTCACATCGTGAGTCCGAATGATATTCGCTCCCCGTTCGAGCGCTAAACTAGCCAAGGCTAAACCACCATACAAGCGCTCATCAGTTTCATTATTTAATAAGGCACCAATCATAGATTTACGTGACATACCTACCAATAATGGCATATCCATCACACGCAATTGCGCCAACCCCGATAACAACTCAAGGTTATGTTCTAAGCTTTTACCAAAACCAAAACCAGGATCGAGAATGATCTTGTCAGCCGTAATGCCAACCGCTATACATGCCTCGACCCGCTGCTGTAAAAAATCACGAACTTCGTCAATAACATTGCGGTATTCTGGCTGCAACTGCATGGTTTTTGGCTGACCCTGCATGTGCATAATCGCTATCGGTAAAGCCGTTTTTACCGCCGCTGCTAAAGCGCCTTCTCGTTGAAAAGCTCGCACGTCATTTAACAACCCAGCACCAGCATCAGCGGCAGCGAGCATTACTTCTGGGGTACTGGTATCAACTGAAATAATACAATGACTGTCAGCTGCGATCCGTTCAACAACCGGTATTACTCGGTCCAATTCCTCATCAACCGAAACACTGGCCGCACCTGGTCGGGTCGACTCGCCACCAATATCAATAAAGGTTGCGCCTTCGCTGATCATTTGCTGAGCGCGATCGTAAGCGCGCGATCTCAAGGCATCATTGGGTGTGAAATATTTACCTCCGTCAGAAAATGAATCCGGCGTGACATTCAGTACCCCCATCACAGCCGGCGGTTGGTGACATAAATCCAATTCACCCAAAGGCGGTTTAAACAGCACTTGGTTTCTCCATAAAAAAACGGCGACCGAAGTCGCCGTCTGAAGCAATCGAAAGAGGCATCAATGTTCGCCTGCAGGACCACCAATCGAGTCACTTCCGGCAGCAGAAGTCTTGTTAGCAGCAGCTTCTCCACCGCCTGAAGAATCATCATCGTCCCAATTAGCCGGTTGCCGTGGCGTGTTACCACTCATGATATCGTCGATTTGATCGGCATCTATTGTTTCATACATCATCAACGCATCGGCCATTTTATCGAGTTTATCGCGATTCTCCTCGAGCAATCGTGTCGCTGTCGCATAACAATCATCAACAATGCGACGGACTTCAGCATCGATATCAATCAAGGTTTTCGAAGAAATATGGCTTGCCGCACTACTGGCCGAACGGCCCAAAAAGACCTCTTCTTGGCCTTCATCATACATCAGCGGGCCCATCTTGTCGGACAAACCCCACTTCGTCACCATATTACGCGCAATTTCAGTGGCGCGCTGAATGTCATTTGATGCGCCGGTTGTTACACCGTCACTGCCGTTAATAAGCTCTTCGGCAATACGACCGCCGAATAGCGAACAAATTTGACTGTTAATATGCCGCTTACTGTGACTATAACGATCCTCTTCAGGCAAAAACATGGTAACACCCAGCGCTCTACCACGGGGAATGATACTGACCTTGTAAACAGGGTCATGTTCGGGCACTAAACGACCCACTATCGCGTGACCAGCCTCGTGGTAAGCCGTGTTCAGCTTTTCTTTCTCTGACATCACCATTGATTTACGCTCGGCACCCATCATGATTTTATCTTTAGCTAATTCAAATTGCGTCATCGCCACTAAGCGCTCACTCGCTCGGGCTGCAAACAAGGCGGCCTCGTTCACCAAATTAGCCAAATCAGCACCTGAAAACCCCGGTGTGCCTCTTGCGATGACCGAAGCATCGACATCATCAGGGATTGGTATTTTTCGCATATGCACTTTTAATATTGGCTCGCGACCACGCAAATCGGGCAAGCCTACGACCACTTGCCGATCAAAACGACCCGGTCTTAATAAAGCGGGGTCTAATACATCAGGCCGGTTAGTGGCGGCAATGACAATAACGCCGTCATTACCACTAAAGCCATCCATCTCGACTAAGAGTTGGTTGAGGGTTTGCTCACGCTCATCATGACCACCGCCTAAACCGGCGCCGCGAGAACGGCCCACCGCATCGATTTCATCGATAAAAATAATACAAGGTGCCGCTTTTTTTGCCTGCTCAAACATATCACGAACTCGTGACGCGCCTACGCCCACAAACATTTCCACAAAATCAGAGCCCGAAATGGTAAAAAATGGAACTTTAGCTTCACCGGCTATAGCCTTGGCCAATAAGGTTTTACCTGTACCCGGGGAGCCCACCAGCAACACACCGCGCGGAATTCTCCCGCCAAGCTTCTGAAACTTGCCCGGATCCTGAAGGAACTCCACCAGCTCTTTCACCTCTTCCTTGGCCTCTTCTACCCCAGCCACATCAGCAAATGTGGTTTTAATTTGATCCTCGCCAAGCAGTCGCGCCTTACTCTTACCAAAGCTCATGGGGCCGCCCTTGCCTCCGGCACCACCCTGCATCTGCCGCATAAAAAACAAAAATACGGCGACAATAATTAACACCGGAAAGATGGCCACCAGCAACTGGCTCCAAATACTTTGCCGCTCAGGCTCTGCCCCCACAACCTGTACTTGGTTATCCAGTAACACTGGCATTAAATCTAGATCCGTAATATTGGGCCGTACCGTTTCGAAATCCTGCCCACCCGTGGTTTTGCCGGTGATTTTATAAT
>JAYYUJ010000015.1:0-137384 GCA_036344075.1 Pseudomonadota bacterium | reverse complement strand
TATCGACCACGACAGGACCGGGTCGACCAGAAGCCGCTAAATAAAAGGCTGTTTTGATAATACGCGGAATATCTTCAGTTCGCTTAACCAAAAAGCTGTGTTTCACTACCGGGCGTGAAATACCAATCATGTCGGTTTCTTGAAAGGCATCCTCACCGATTAAATGGCTTTGAACTTGCCCAGAAATGACCACCATTGGAATAGAATCCATGTAAGCAGTGGCAATACCGGTAATGGCATTGGTCGCGCCTGGACCGGAAGTGACTAATACCACACCAGTTTTTCCTGTCGAACGCGCGTAGCCATCGGCCGCATGGGTGGCAGCCTGCTCATGACGGACAAGAATATGAGGTATTGAGGAATGACGGTGCAAGGCATCATAGATATGCAGCACAGCTCCCCCTGGGTAGCCAAATATAAATTCAACCCCCTCCTCTTCAAGCGCTCTGGCGACCATATCGCCGCCCGATAACATTTCAAAGTCACCATTGACTTCAGTCAAATTCGTGCTTTTTGAATGGTCAGCACTGCTGGAGGAGGATTTGTCTTGGTCTTTTAACATCTTAACGCTCTTAAAGTTTGGCCAAATACTTAACAGCCGTGGATTCAATTGGGGCGAACCAACTTCAGGTAGACATTGAATTGTTTAATTTCAGTCGCCGCCTGTCAATAGCTAAGCCAACTATCGCACCTAATTCGGCCTTTTTACTCGATTTTTTACCCAAAACAACTGAATACGAGCGCAGTTTAGTCTCTGTTAAGAAAACACATAGCACCGCTATCGTTCGTCGTCAGCGCTCGTATCAATGTAATTTTTGGCGGCTAAAGATCATCGTGCCACTAGCCTGAGCCTCATTGCCATGCTCGTAGTCCACCACAATTGTATCACCGGCGACAAAATCACCCGTCAACAACTGTTGTGCTAAAGGGTTTTCGAGTTGCTGTTGAAGCACACGCTTTAAAGGCCGAGCGCCATAAACAGGGTCATAACCTGCGTCGACTAAGCTTGCTAAGACCTGATCGGATATCGTAAGTTGTAACTCTTTTTCAGCCAAACGGCGCTGAAGGGACTGCAACTGAATCGCCGCAATATCGGCAATATGTTCTCGGGCCAAGGGATGAAAAACCACTGTCTCATCAATACGATTTAAAAACTCTGGCCTAAAGTAGTGGCGCAACTGCTCCATCACGGCTCGTTTAATCTCCTCAGCATTTAACTCATTAGCTTGAATATGCTCCGAACCTAAATTAGAAGTCATTACAATCACAGTATTTTTAAAATCAACCGTACGTCCTTGGCTATCGGTAAGTCGGCCATCTTCTAATACTTGCAGCAATAAATTAAAAACATCTGGATGGGCTTTTTCAACCTCATCCAACAGCAGTACCGAATAAGGCTTTCGACGAACTGCTTCGGTCAAATAACCACCCTGCTCGTAGCCCACATAACCTGGCGGCGCACCGATCAATCGTGCTACTGAATGTTTCTCCATAAACTCTGACATATCTAAGCGAACCAAAGCCGACTCACTATCAAATAAAAACCGCGCTAAAGACTTGCATAATTCAGTCTTGCCAACGCCAGTTGGACCAAGAAACAGAAATGAACCATTAGGCCGATTAGGCTCCGACAAACCGGCTCGCGATCGACGCACAGCATTTGCGATGGCCGTCACGGCTTCGCCTTGACCGACCACATCGCGATGTAATTCAGATTCAATTCTAATTAACTTTTCACGCTCACTCTCAAGCATTTTACTCAAAGGTATGGCCGTCCACCGTGACACCACTTCCGCGATTTCTTCTTCAGTCACACGGTTTCTTAATAGCGTCATAGTTGGCTGTTCACGCTCATCAAAACCAGCCAACTGTTTTTCTAATTCAGGTATCTTGCCATACTGCAATTCTGACATGCGACTTAAATCGCTGTTCCGACTGGCAATTTCAAGTGCCATTCTGGCCTGCTCTAAGGCAACTTTAATCTGCTGATCACCCTGAACAGAAGCTTTTTCTGCCAACCAAACCTCTTCGAGATCAGCATATTGCTTTGCCACTTGAGAAATATCATCATTCAATAGGTTTAACTGTTGCAGGGCAGCGGGATCGTTATCTTTTTTGACCGCCTCGCGTTGTATTTTTAATTGAATTAAGCGTCGCTCTAATTTGTCCATCACCTCCGGTTTAGAATCAATTTCCATCCGCATGCGACTGGCCGCCTCATCAATTAAATCAATGGCCTTATCTGGCAGTTGACGATCACTGATATAACGCTGCGAAAGTTTAACCGCAGTAATAATCGCCGCATCGGTAATATCGACACCATGATGAACCTCATACCTTTCCCTAAGACCACGAAGAATCGCAATCGCATCTTCCTCATTTGGCTCAACTACTAAGACTTTTTGAAACCGTCGCTCTAAGGCTGCATCTTTCTCAATGAACTGTCGGTATTCATTTAGCGTCGTAGCTCCCACACAATGCAGGTCACCCCGTGCCAATGCTGGCTTCAACATATTACCCGCATCTAGAGCACCTTCAGCCTTACCAGCACCGACCATGGTATGCAGCTCATCAATAAATAAAATAATCTGGCCCTGTTGCTTAGACACCGCTTTAAGTACGGCCTTCAAACGCTCTTCAAAGTCACCGCGAAATTTGGCACCCGCTAACAACGCGGCTAGGTCTAACGACAGTAGCCGTTTATTTTTAATCCCTTCCGGGACTTCACCGTTAATAATTCGCTGCGCTAAGCCCTCGGCAATAGCAGTTTTTCCTACGCCTGGCTCGCCGATTAATACCGGATTATTTTTAGTGCGTCGCTGCAACACTTGAATAGTGCGGCGAATTTCATCATCACGACCAATAACGGGATCAAGCTGTCCTTGTTCAGCACGTGCAGTTAAATCGAGGGTATATTTCTCTAAGGCTTGGCGATGATTCTCAGCATCATTGGCGTCAACCGATTCGCCCGCACGCAACTCATTGATAACCTCGGCGACTTGCTCAGCACTAAAACCTGATCTTAAAAAAACAGCCTGTAAATCAGAGCCATTTTCTAACATCGCAGAAACAACCGCTTCCGTCGAAATAAATTGGTCATCCTTATCTTGGGCAAATTTATCGGCCAAATTCATGATACGAGCAAGATCTGGCGAAATCGATACGTCGCCAGTCGCGGCATTTAAATGCGGTAAATCAACTAATCTTTGCTGCAAGTCATTGTATAAACGACGGGTATCGCCTTTGCTTTGCTGCAACAAGGGCTTTATCGACGCTTCTGGCGCATCCAACATTGAAAGCAATAAGTGGACTGACTCAATGGCCGTGTGATTATGACTAATAGCCAGCGACTGAGCATCTGAGAACGAATGTTGCAGCGCTTTGGTTAAACGATCGAAACGCATGATATTGCCCCCTTTTTATCTCGCTAATACAATAGAGATGAGGACAAAAATTCATAAATCAAGCGATAAATTCAACGATCGTGAACTCGGCTATCGCTCACGGGAATCAAAGACCGGCGCCCGAGGTGCATCGAGCAAGCCAAACGACAATCGATTTAAACGAGAACGCTTGTCTAACTCATAATTAGCACCGTAGCGGTAATCGCCGTTTTCATCGAATGAGGCATGGTTGGGGAAATTATTTTTCAAGATCAATAAATTTGTCTGAGCCAATGATGGTAATTCCATCTGCTGATAGCAAAAGACCAGCAAGGCCAAAGCATCAGCCGTGGCTTCAGATCCTTGAAAATTTTCAATCACAGTCTTTGCGCGGTTAACCGCGGCGGTATAGGCTTTACGCTTCACGTAGTAATTCGCCACAACTAATTCGTGACGTGCCAATACATACTTAATGTAAAGCATTCGAGCTCTGGCATCAGCTGCATACAAACTGTCAGGATAACGTTGAATAAAGCGTTCAAATTCGCGAAAAGAACGCTCGGCCGAGGCAACATCACGTTGAGCCTTGTCTGACTGGTAAAAGCGCGATAGCAACCCCGGCTTGAGGCTATAATTCGCTAAACCACGCATATACCAGGCGTAATCAACTTCAGGGTGGTTTGCATGTAAGCGAATAAATCGCTCCGCAGCCGCAATCGCCGAATCCTCTTCATTGTTACGGTAATAGGCATAAATAATTTCTAGCTGCGATTGCTCTGCATAGGTGCCAAACGGAAACCTAGACTCAAGAAGTTGTAGGTTCTTAACTGCCAAGTCAAAACTCTCTTTGTCGAGTAAGCTCTGTACCCGCTCATAAAGTTGTTTTTCAGTGAGAGTTTTCGAATTTTCTCGCTCCTCATCTTTGTCCTTATCGCCAAACAACGAGCAACTCATCAGCATGGTAGCCAATAACATGCTTAAGCCATAATTGATCCATTTACTCATTAATCCCCAACCCTCTACTGCGTTTGATTTACCCTTACGCCAATATAAGACGACACGACTGGATTGCGTTACAATCAGCCTATACAATCAATTATCGCATAACTGATCGATATTCGCCTATTTTAAGCCAATGAAAAATAACACCATGGCAAAAAAATCAAAAATCACTAAACCCAGTAATTTAGCGAGCAGCGATTCTGAAAATAATGACAGCCTAGAATCAGCTCTGTCTGAGCGCATTGAACATACGGCAATCATTGGCGATGACTTATCGGGCTTACGGTTCGACCAAATAGCCGCTAAAGTCTTTCCTGACTATTCACGCGGCAAGCTACAAACATGGATCAATTCTGGTGAATTAACCGTCAACGGAAAAACCGCTAAAACGCGGCAAAAATTATTCAGTGGTGCTAAATTACGCTTATCCGCAGAGTTCTCTCCTGCATCTGAGTGGCAAGCCGAAGATAAACCAATTAATATTGTTTTCGAGGATGAGCATTTATTGGTCATTAATAAATCGGATAACTGCGTGGTTCACCCTGCACCTGGCCTGCAATCTGGCACACTGGTAAATAGTATCTTATCCCATTGTCCCAGCAATGCGGCTCTGCCCCGAGCTGGCATTGTGCATAGACTCGATAAAGACACCACCGGCTTAATAATGGTGGCAAAAAGTCTTATTGCCCATACCAGCTTAGTCAGACAATTGCAGGCACGCATTGTCAGTCGAATCTATCGCGCCGTCGTCAGGGGCACATTTATATCGGGCGGAACAATTGATGCCGCTATGGTAAGACACCCCTCGGCAAGAACTAAGATGGCGGTTGCCAGTAATGCCAATAGTCATGGCGCCAAACCCGCTATCACTCACTACCGCATTGCCGAGCGATTTCAACACCACAATGAATTAACAATTAAATTGGAGACCGGTCGCACGCATCAAATTCGGGTGCATATGGCGCATTTAAAACGTCCCTTAGTCGGTGATAAAACCTATAACCCTCGCTACCAAAAAATCGCCGGTATCAGCGAAACTTTAGACAACGCCCTGCGATCATTCCCTCGTCAGGCACTACATGCCTTTGAATTAGCCTTTGACCACCCAGTGACTGATCAGCATTGTAACTTTCAATGCGAAGCCCCTGCTGACTACCAACAATTGATTCAATCACTGCGCGACGAGGAAAATCGCTAAAATAATGAATAAGGATATCGCTAGGCCCATCGACGAAGCTTCAATCATACGTCCTATTTGGCCAGCCCCCGACCACATTCATGCCGGCGTCACTACCCGAATAGGGGGTTATAGTGAGCAAGCTTTTGAGCAAGGAAATATGGCCAATCATGTCGGCGACGACCCAGATCATGTCGAAAAAAATCGCCAGCGATTGGCCGATTATGAAGCCCAACGCTGTGGCAAGGAATTGTATTGGCAATGGCTGGAACAAAGTCACAGCGATCACTGCGTCGAGATCCATCAGAGCCAAGCCCGCCCAATAGCAGCCGATGCAGTAATCACTGCATCGTCAATGACCAATTGCGTGGTTTTGTCCGCCGATTGCCTACCTATCCTTTTAACCAACGCCGAGGGAAGTCAAGTCGCTGCTATCCATGCCGGTTGGCGCGGTCTAGCAAAGGGAATAATCAGCAATACGGCATCACTTTTTCGCCAATCTTTGAAAGTGAAAAAAATTCCATCAAGCCCCATTTATGCTTGGCTTGGCCCTGCCATAGGCCCCAATTCCTTTGAAGTCGGTGACGACGTCAAACAGGCTTTTGCCGGCAAAGATCATCATAGCCAACTTAACTACTCGCTCGCTTTTACCCCACATGGCGATAAAAAGTACCTCGCTGACCTGTATCATCTAGCAACATTGGAACTGCATCACAATGATATTCATCACGTTTATGGAGGCGGTTTTTGCACTTTTCGCGAAAGTGAGCGATTTTTTTCCTACCGTCGCTCATCATCTACTGGCCGAATGGCCAGCTACATCTACCGCCGAGATAAACAATAAAATAACGTTTAATAGCACGTTCAGCATATACACACATTTCTGTCTTCCTTTCTCAATCTACATATTCGACAGGGATAAAAGCCATTAGAATGGTTTGATGTAATTATCGCTTTTCAATCACATCATAGAGGTCAACAATGAGCTGGCAATGCACCCTAAGTAACGCAGTAATGCGTCTAAGCAAATGGTATATGCACGGCAAAGATTTCACCGCAGCCAAAGCCGCGATGATAAAACTGGCCGATAAACCCGCCGAGAAATCGCCCTTTCCTGATGGCGCCAAGGTGGAAAAAGTGCAATTTTCAAACGTGAACTGCGAGTGGGTTTATGATGCCTCACTAACGGAAGAGCAAAAACAAGTGGTTATTCTTTATTTTCACGGCGGTGGTTTTTTTGCGGGCTCGCCAGCCACTCACCGCGATGCCGCCCATCGACTTTCAGTTTCAGCTAGAATGCGCACCCTTTTAGTCGATTACAGCCTCACCCCCGAACATGTTTTTCCTGTTGCTCTCAATCAAGCGGTCAGCGTGTATCAACAGCTGTTGTCTTCCGGCATCAGCGCCAATAGGATTGCTTTTGGTGGTGATTCTGCTGGTGGAAATATGACCTTAGCCGTTATGAAGCAATTACAGCACCAAGACATCGAATTGCCATTCGCTGGATTTTGCATCTCTCCTTGGGCTGACCTTACTCATAGTGGGCACTCTTGGCAACGCAATCGTTACAAAGAAGCTATGATCCCGCAAGCTTTATTGAAAAATGCAGCCTTAGTTTATGCTTCGGGTGAACCATTAGACAACCCGCTTATTTCACCCGTCTTTGCAGACATGCACGATTTTCCGCCACTTTATGTAATTGCAGGCGGCACAGAAATATTAGTCGACGATGCTAATCGTATTGAACAACAAGCACAACGTTGCGGCGTTGAAGTTCAAAAAAAGATTTGGGCCAAAGCACCACACGCGTTTACCACCATGGCAAGCTTTTTACCAGAGGGCAGAGAGGCAATTAATGATATCGGCAACTTCTTAATTACGACCCAAAGCAGTGCACTAAAAGCTACAGAATAAAACGGTAGCGTAAAAAGCTAATGATTTAAACAGATTCCTGATAGCCCCTTAAGAGCCTTTTTAAAGCTAATTATCATTGCTATTATTGAGCATGCTAAACGTCACAGGTAATGATCTTTTTAAGCTATTATTCCGTATTTATAAATATTTAAAGAGCTCCCTCTATGATGAACAAAACTGACATAATTTCTGCAATGAAAGTCCAACCTGTGATTGACCCTGCGTCTGAAATCAGCAATCGAGTTAATTTCATTAAACGTCAATTAATCAACGCAGGTTTTCGCCACTTAATCTTGGGAATTAGTGGCGGCATCGATTCAACAACCTGTGCCCGATTAGCCCAACTGGCTGTTGATGAACTGAACCAGGAGTCCGGCCAGCATGACTATCAATTTATCGCGGTTCGACTGCCCTATGAAACACAAAAAGATGAAGCTGACGCACAGCTTGCATTAGATTTCATTCAGCCTTCACAACGGCTAGCCGTAAATATCAAATCCGGTGCTGACGGCATTCATGGCGAAGTCATTAAAGCCTTCACTTCAGCCGGCCTTAACCTGCCTGATGATGCAGGACAAGATTTTGCCAAAGGGAATCTTAAAGCACGCAGTCGTATGGCTTGCCAATATGACATTGCAGCGTTAGTAGGCGGCTTAGTACTGGGTACCGACCACTCAGCTGAGAATATCACCGGCTTTTATACCAAGTGGGGAGATGGTGCCTGTGATTTAATTCCCTTATTTGGTCTAAGCAAACGACAAGTCAGGCAACTGGCTAGGTATATGGGAGCCCCTGAGAAGCTGATCTCCAAAGCACCGACTGCTGATTTGGAATGTTTAGATCCTCAAAAAGCAGACGAACAAGCACTTGGTCTGAGTTATGAGCAGATTGACGATTTTCTTGAAGGTAAATCACAAGATGCTGCTGTGGATGAAAAATTAGTTGCCATTTTTAATCGCACTCAACATAAGCGCGAGCCCATACCCAGCATTTATGACTAGATATGCAGTGCTTAGGACCCAATATCGAGAATAAATAACGCGATCATCACTTCAAGTAATAAAAAAACTCTGCTCCTTTTTTTCGAAAGCGAATGGCCAAGAAGCAAAGTTTTTAACTGGATAAATAAACTTTTCATGCATTGCAGTATTCGCCCGCAACAGCACTTACAGGGTAAAATGAACTACCTGAGGCGGTCAGCTTTATCCGCTGTTGCGCATGCTGGGATAGGAAGTTATTCGGACAAATATCAAAGTACTGACTGCCACCTAGATGCTCACCAAAGGGGTTAAACATAATCGGATCTTCACTATTGCCATTTATTACCACAGAGGCCTAACCAGAAGCAGAATTTATGAGTCGCTCTTGCTCACTCTCTCTAGATCCAGAGCCATCCTCATCGAAGAATATAATCCACCCATTGGACCAGTTCCCGTCACAGCCATACTGATCAGAAGTTGGGCAGATAGTGACAAATTTCTGACTGTAAATAGCCTCTGCGCGCGCAAAATGCAACGCATGTGAAAAACGATCTCTAACCGACCTGACTGCCTGATCACTCAACACTTGAATTAACTTTACATATCCCAGTAACACCAGCAATCCCGTAATAGATAACACTCTCAGTAATTTAAATAAGGTGATCCCATTTATTAACTCTATTTTTAAGCTCATCTACCAATCCTATTTTTGATACATACAGGCATCTACGTGTGTAAACGCATTGATAGAATAGAGGCAATTAAAAAAAAGTAGCGGGCTAAAAGATTTAAAACTTGAACTTAGACGTAATCGAGAGGTAAAAAATCCACACATTGAGAACTGAATCTTACAATTTCATTAAACAGAGGAGCGTAAATCCTTTGGCATTGAAAAAGTTATATTTTCTGGTACGCCCACTTGCTGTTGCGGCTCAGAAACACCGAGGGATTGTAAGTAGTCCACCACTTCATCCACTAAAACCTCAGGGGCAGAAGCACCAGCAGACACGCCAATCGACGTTTTATTCGCCAACCACTGAGGATTAATATCAGCTGCAGAATCAATTAAGTAAGCATCGGCACCCAATCGTTCGGCTAATTCTCGAAGTCGATTTGAATTGGAACTAGTCGATGAGCCAACCACTAACAGTAGATCACATTGCTTAGCCAATTCACGAACTGCATCTTGCCGATTTTGAGTTGCATAGCAAATATCGTCCTTTTTGGGTCCGCAAATACTGGGAAATTTATCCTTTAGTGCATCAATAACAATTGCTGTGTCATCGATCGACAAAGTTGTTTGCGTGACGTAAAAAAGCTGATTGGGATTTTTCACCTCTAATTGTTGAACATCATCAACGGTCTCAACTAAATACATCATACCGCCATGACTTAAGTCATACTGCCCCATTGTTCCCTCCACCTCTGGATGTCCATGGTGGCCAATTAGAATACACTCTTGGCCTGCACGACTGTGTCGAACAACCTCCATGTGGACTTTGCTGACTAAGGGACAGGTGGCATCAAATACTTTCAAGCCTCTAAAATCGGCTTCTTTTCGAACAGCTTGAGAAACTCCGTGGGCACTAAAAATAACCACCACATCATCGGGCACTTGGTGTAACTCTTCGACAAAAACAGCACCCCTATCGCGCAAACGATCAACCACATACTTATTGTGAACCACTTCATGGCGCACATAAATAGGCGCGCCAAAAACATCCAATGCGCGGTTGACAATATCGATAGCACGGTCAACACCGGCACAAAAACCGCGCGGATTGGCCAATGTTAAACTGACAGAACTTGCTATCATAGAGGAATTGTTGTTATTGATGGGCGTCTTTTTAAAGGAGTCTTTCACTGATTCTCTACCTTAATCACATGTACATCAAAAACAATGTTATGGCCCGCTAAGGGATGATTAAAATTGACATAAACCGCTTCATCTTCAACACGCTCTACCACACCAGCGAGCTCACCATTGCCTGCATCGGCAAATGTTAACATTAAACCGGCAGTCAAACTTTCGGGCTGATCGGCTACCATAGACTCAATTTCATGGCGTCGAAAACGATGAATGTTTTCTGGATTAGGGAGACCAAAAGCCGATTCTGCAGGGATCACAGAGCGTTTTTTTTCACCCGCTTTAAGCCCAAACATAGATTTTTCAAAAGCCTCGAACATATTGCCATCACCCACCACAAACTCAACAGGCGATGAATCAAAATTTGAATCTACTACCGCACCTGACTCCAGTTTTAAGGAAAAATGTAAAACGACACGACTTCGCTCGTTAACGCTTGCGGCTGTCATAAATGCATCACCCTTCATTCGCAGACTCGCGCTTATAATCAAAATACATATCCAACAACATAAAAATTGCACCTACCGTTATCGCGGCATCAGCCACATTGAAGGCTGGAAAATAGCTTCCCTCATAATAAAAAAGGAAAAAATCAACCACTTTACCCAGTAACACCCGATCAATTAGATTACCAATTGCGCCGCCTAAGATACAACTTAATGCAAGCAATAAGCACTTTTGAGTACTTTCCAAACGACTGATCCAAACAATCAGAACAATACTGACCACCGAAGAAATCGCGGTAAAAAACCATCGCTGCCAACCGCCAGCATTACTAAGAAAGCTCCATGCAGCGCCTTTATTATAAACTAAGGTAAAATCGAAAAATGGCAACAACTGTAATCGCTGACCTTCGAAAAAACTACCCTGCACCAAATATTTTGTGATTTGATCCAGCACGATAATAAATATCGCTAGAAGATAATAGTGACTAATACGCGAGCCAATATAAGTACTTCTCATTAGGCAAACTGCCTTACTTCACCGGCGCCATCGACATTGTCGACGCAACGCTGACAAAGCTCAGGATGCTGTTTAATCTTGCCAACCTCGGCAGTATGGTGCCAACATCGAATACATTTTTTATGGCGACTCTTAGTTACCAATAAAGACAGTCCATCTAGCTCTGTTGCAATCACTGTAACCCCAACCGGCGGTTCTTTTACAATAGTTACCGCAGAGGCAATTAATACAAAACGCAATTCATCGCCCAACCTCTCGAGCTGACCGGCTAGTTCGTCATTGACATAAAGCGTAATTTCAGCCTCTAGTGAACCGCCAATAACACCCCTTGACCGTTCACCCTCTAAGGCCTTATTTACCGCCTCCTTAACCAGACACAAGGTATCCATTAGCAAAGCTTCTTGCTTATCGTCATTCAACAAATAAGTGACCTTAGTGTAGACTTCTTCAATAAATATATTATCACTGCGTTTGCCTGGGATATTTTCATGCAATTCATCAGCAGTGAATGATAATATAGGCGCAATCCAACGAGTGAATGCTTCAATGATATGAAATAAAGCTGTCTGTGCTGAACGACGGGCCAAACTGTTTTTCTGGCAGGTATATTGACGGTCTTTAATAATGTCAAGATAGATGCTGCCTAACTCTACAACACAAAAATTATGTAACTTTTGATAAATAGTATGCAACTGATAATCATTGTAGGCGGCCAGTATTTCTTCCTGCAACTGACTGGTGCGAGAAATGATCCAGCGGTCCAACAGCAATAGATCTTGGTTTTCAATCAAATCTTTTTCGGGGTCAAAACCCTCTAAGTTTGAGAGCAAAAAGCGCGCCGTATTACGAATGCGTCGATAGGAATCAGAAACGCGTTTCAAAATTTCACTCGACACGCTCATTTCACCACTGAAATCGGTTGCTGCAACCCATAATCGCAACACATCGGCGCCCAAATCATTCATCACTGTTTGCGGCGCGACAATATTGCCTAATGATTTCGACATTTTTTTGCCTTGCGCATCAACCACAAATCCGTGCGTCAGAACGGCTTTATAAGGCGGCATACCGGTCATAGCGATCGATGTTTTTAATGACGATTGAAACCAACCGCGGTGCTGATCTGAACCCTCTAAATACAGATCGGCGGGAAACGACAAGCCCTCAGTGTTCCTTAATACCGAGTCGTGTGTAACTCCTGAGTCAAACCAAACATCAAGTGTGTCGGTAACCTTGGTATACTGATCAGCCTCGGCTCCAAGCAATTCAGCAGGGTCTAAGTCAAACCATGCGTCAATACCATGGTGCTCAATTTTTTCAGCCACCAAAGAGATCAGCCGCGAACTATCTGGATGTATTTCTTGCGTAACCTTATTGACAAATAAGGTTATCGGCACACCCCAAGTTCGCTGCCTTGAAATACACCAATCAGGACTGCTTTCTAACATGCCATCAATGCGAGCTCTCCCCCAATCAGGCACCCATTCCACACCCTCAACCGCGGTTTTTACTTGATCCAATAAGCCCTGCTCTGTCATACCAATAAACCATTGTGGCGTGGCACGGTAGATAAGCGGAGTCTTGGTTCGCCAGCAATGCGGATAACTGTGATGGATAGTTTCAACCGCACAAAGCCGCTGATGTTGCTGAAGAGTATCTATAATAGCTTGTTCAACTTTATAAACATGCTGGCCAGCAAATAGTGGCGTATTTTCTTGATAGATGCCATTATCAGCCACTAAATTTAACGTTCCCAAGTCGTTCTTCTTGCCAACCAAAAAGTCATCTACACCATGATCGGGTGCCGTATGCACACAGCCAGTACCGGTTTCAGTCGTGACATGGTCACCCATAATTAGCGGCACTTGCTTGTCATAAAAAGGATGCTGCAGCACTAGCCCCTCGAGTGCCGCACCCAGACACCGGCCGACAATTGTGAAGTCGTCAATCTTGAATCGATCAAGAGCCGTTTCATGCAAGGCCTCAGCCAAAATTAACCGCTGTTGGCGGCCATGTAATTCACATTCCACCAACAGATATTCTAATTCTGGATGTAAACACACCGCCTGATTCGCGGGTAATGTCCACGGGGTCGTAGTCCAAATAACTACACTGACAGGCGCATCGCCAGCAAGACCAGGTACTGCCTGTAGTAACTTATCTTCAGCAACTACTGCAAAAGCCACATCAATCGAAAATGAATCTTTATCTTGATATTCAACTTCAGCCTCAGCCAACGCCGACCCGCCGACGACACTCCAATAAACCGGTTTAAAACCACGAACTAAATGGCCATTATCAAGAACTTTTGCCAGAGATCTGACGATATCCGCTTCAGTTTTAAAATTCATGGTTAGATAAGGGTTTTGCCAATCACCTAATACACCCAAACGGATAAAATCTTTTCGCTGCCCATCGACTTGACGAGATGCATAGTCACGACATTTTTGTCGGAAAGTTTGATGATCGACTTTAACACCTGCCTTACCAATTTTAGTTTCGACCTTATGTTCTATTGGCAAGCCATGGCAGTCCCAGCCAGGCAAATAGGGCGCATCAAAGCCCTGCAACGTTTTTGACTTAATAATAATATCTTTAAGGATCTTATTAACCGAATGGCCAATATGAATATCACCATTAGCGTAGGGAGGGCCATCGTGCAAAATG
The DNA here is from genome assembly GCA_036344075.1 of Pseudomonadota bacterium. Lineage (GTDB taxonomy): Bacteria > Pseudomonadota > Gammaproteobacteria > Pseudomonadales > UBA7434 > UBA7434. The sequence goes on along the minus strand of JAYYUJ010000015.1, from coordinate 123,431 downwards.
AAGGTTTCACGACCAGCAAATTTAGCGCGAATTTGACCGTAAACATCCGCTTTGGTCCATGACTTTAATCGCTGCGGCTCCCGCTGAGCAAGATTTGCTTTCATCGCAAACGACGTCTTAGGCAAGTTTAACGTATGCTTGTACTGATTTTTTGTGTCGTCGCTCATAAATACAACTTGAATCCCTATTGACTTGAAAGAGAAAAATAATTTCTCGCGGTACTTACATCGCGATGAATTTGGTCTTTTAACAAATCTAATGAATCAAACTTTATTTCATCCCGTAATTTTTGACGAAATTTGACATCTATACGCTTACCATAAATGACTCGATCAAAGTCAAGGAGGTGCACTTCTAGAATCGCTTTAATCGAGTCATTAACTGTGGGTCGGCAGCCCACATTTGCAACGCCTGGCAAACAGTGTCGATCATCACCATCAATCGCAACCTCTACCGCATAGACACCCGACATTGCCGCTCTTAAGCGATGCAATTCAACATTCGCTGTGGGGGCTCCTAACTGCCTTCCTAACTGTTGACCATAAACCACTTTACCAGCAATACTGTATGGCCTTCCTAATAAATCCTCCGCCTCGGAAAAATCACCCACTTTCAACAATTCACGAATTCGAGTACTAGAAACCCGCTCACTGTTTAAGGCTAATGTAGCAGTATCTTCAACCGTAAAATTATGCTTTCGCGCCAAATTGGCCAGCAAATCGAAATCACCTCCGCCATCACGACCAAAACGCAAATCATCACCCACTACGATATGCTGAGCATTCAAATGTTTAACAAATACCTCTTCAATAAACTCAGTGGCTTCCATGTTGCGCATCGCATCATTAAATCGAACCAAAATTACTCGATCAATTCCTAATTCAGCCATAGCCTCAAATTTTTCACGGAAACTCATCAATCTGGGCGGTGCATCCAACGGGGCAAAATATTCACGAGGCAATGGTTCTAGGGTCACCACCACTGAAGGCAAACCAACTTCTGTAGCACGATTTTTAAGGTGATTAAGAACCGATTGGTGACCCCGATGCAACCCATCAAATGCACCAATCGTCAATACGGTACCTAACTGTCCAGATGGCGATCGCCCATGGCTGGGTCTTATATTATGAATTCCGCGAACTAACTCCACACAACTCTCCAATAGCTCGATGGCTTGACCTGCTTTCTCGCCAACTTACGAACCGTCTTTGCCAGTAATTATATACCGAGATAGTAAGAAAAAGCGCCTCTAAACCTCAGCTAATCGCCCTGTACAATTTCTGCAGGCGATTTAAAATCAGCTATTCTGACACCCGTCAACCAAAGCACGATGCAGTAACTCATAAAACCAGAAATAATGATCGATACTAAATAACCAGTCCGTGTCAACCAATTTGCCGTCAACCAGAGTTGTTCTGTCGGTAATAACTGCCACAAGACAAAGAGCATGAAAGCAACCGCAAGGGTGATTTTCAACAATAAACGCCAATAATTTGCAGATAAAAAACCTGCCGGCTTATCGCTATCCCCTGCCATAAGTAATATATTGTCCTTCATCAGCCCGCGATAGAGCAAAGCTGCATTTAACCATGCCGACAAACTGGTCGCTAAGGCCAAACCAACATGACCCAACTGATAGTGATAATGGAGTAAGTAGACAAAAATAAGGTTAAAGACCATATTTGCAACCATGGCGATAATGCCGACTTTAACCGGCGTCTTCATATCCTGGCGGGAAAAGAAACCCGTCGCTAATACTTTAATTGCCATAAAAGCCATTAGGCCCAAACTGTAAGCCTGAAGACTCACAGTTGCCATGCCCACATCCACTGGCGTCATAGCCTGATATTGAAAAAGGGTATATAAAATAGGTGTTGCCAACAGCCATAACGCTGCAGTTGCTGGAATGGCTACTATCGTAATAGCACGAAGTGCCCATTCTAAGGTATCTCGAAACTGAGCGGCCGAGGCCAGGAAATGCCCCTGCTCTCTTCCGTTGACATCAGAGGGTATAGCTTTATTATTCAGTTGCAGTCGAGACAGACTGGGTAAAATAACTGTGGCAATAGCAATTCCAAAAACGCCCAGCGGCAGTTCTACTAGACGATCAGAGTAATAGAGCCAAGAGACACTGCCGGTCGGTAAAAAAGACGCCAACACAGTATCGAGCAATAAATTAATCTGACTAACAGAGACGCCGAATATAGCCGGGACCATCAACAGCGCAATTTTTTTCACCCCGACATGCTGCGTATCCCATCGCGGCGAAGGTAAGCGATCCAATTGTCGCAAAAAAGGCAACTGAAATAATAGCTGTATACAACCGGCAAATAATACCGCCCACGCTAAGGCGTAAACAGGAACTGAAAAGAACGGCGTCGCAAATAATGCAAAGCCGATCAGTGACAAATTAAGCAATACCGGTGTAAATGCAGGCACCACAAAGCGACTATAACTATTCAGAATTGCGCCAGCAAAACCGGTCATAGAAATAAGCAGCAAATACGGAAAGGTAATTCGTAACATTTGCTCGGTCATGGCAAACTTTTCTGGCTGGCTTATAAACCCTGGCGCAAATAGCATGGTGACTAACGGCGAGGCCAGCACTACAAGGCCGACTAACATAAACAAAGAACCACCCAATACACCACATACCGCATTAATTAAACTTTTAACAGCAGCAACATTGCCGTTAGATTCGTATTGCTGACGATATTCAGATAGGACAGGTACAAAAGCTTGTGCAAACGCACCTTCCGCAAATAAACGACGTAAGAATTGTGGAATTTTAAAAGCGACAAAAAAGGCATCTGCAAAACCGCTGGCGCCAACAGTGATCGCAATAACGACATCACGCGCCAAGCCCAAGACTCTAGAAATGAATGTCATCAAACTAACAACAAAGCTAGAACCCAATAAATCACTTGAGGTCTCGGTCTGTTTGTCTATCTGAGAATCACGCATAAACTGGCCATCAAATGACATTAATCTGTATTTTTATTGTGGCAATACTTTACTGGAAACGGCTGCCGGTATACCAATTAACAGGCTTTGCTGATTTATCTACTAAGTTAACAACATCGAGCACTAGGGCAAATAACGCCATCCTTAAGACGACACCGTTATCGGTCTGCCGAAAAATAGCCAAATTAGGATTTTCATTTAAGTCACTGTCTAACTCATTTGCCTCAGCACGGGAATCACGTGGCAGGGGATGCATAATGACAGTGTTAGGCTCACAATGTTTGGTGTATACCGATTGGTTTAAACGAAACTTGCCTCGGTAAAGATCAGCCTCTTGTTGAGACACAAATCGCTCTTCTTGAATGCGAGTAGAATAAACAATATCAACATGCGCAATACTAGAAGCTAAATTATCTGAAATAGTGAGCTGATGACCTGTCGACCGAAGTAATTCAACAAGCTCGCCTGGCATTTGTAAGGCATCGGGCGAAACCAACTGTAAATTAATATTTTTATAACAGCAGAGCAATTTTGCCAGCGAGTGGACGGTACGACCGTGCTTCAAGTCGCCGATCATACCAATTCTAAGGCCATCAAGACTGCGGCCAGTGGACTTTAATTCTTTCTCGATGGTGTAGAGATCCAATAGCGCTTGCGTCGGGTGCTCATTCGCTCCGTCACCACCATTAATGACCGGTACGCGACTAGCGCTTGCAAACTCGGCAACTGATCCACTCGCAGGGTGACGCATGGCAATCACATCGCTATAACCACTGAGTACTCGGGCGGTATCATAAAGCGATTCACCTTTAGCGAGAGCCGAATTCTCAAAACCAGTGGTTTCTCTGACTTCACCGCCAAGCAGATTAAACGCACAGCCAAAACTGACCCGAGTACGTGTGCTGGGCTCAAAGAACATATTGCCTAGTATCGCGCCGTCCAGCACTTTTGTCACCTGATGACGATGCGCATAGGGTTCCATCATCCTAGCGACTGAAAAAATATGATCAATATCAGCGCGTTCAAACTGATCAATCGACAAGATATGACTACCAATAAAGTCCATCGAGCATACTCCACTCAAATGATTGCCTTGAATTAACGATCTTGAGCCGGCAACTTACACAAACCGATAAATACAAGATAACTTAGTCTAAACCTAGGAGATAAGGAGGCCAAGCCTTCAAAGCTAGGACTGTCATTATTGCCTAATAGAATAGCCCTTGAGAGCAATAATCAGCCATCAAAGATGAGCAAATGGAATAAACCTTGGCTTTATTCCTCGAAGCCATTGCTGTTACTTGGTCAAAGCCATAAAATTGCCTTTCACGACGACAGCGACTAGGCGATCATATCTATGCTAATCATAGGATTAACAGGCGGTATTGGGAGTGGTAAGACAGCGGCAGCTAAAAAATTCGCCTCGCTGAATGTCAGCGTCATTAATGCCGATACAGTCGCTAGAGAAGTCGTTGAACCAGGCTCTGAGGCTCTAGCCAAAATCGAGCATAAATTTGGAGCAGAGATATTATTAGCTAATGGACATTTAGATCGAAATCAATTAAGACACTTAATTTTCGCTGATGCTGAGGCCAAAAGCTGGCTAGAAAACCTAACGCATCCGCTTATCGGTATTAGGATTTATGAACAATTAAGCCAGCCTCAACAAGCAGACGAAGCCAATTATCGTATCCTCGAATCACCCCTATTACTTGAAACCAGCCAACGACAATTGACCCAGCGAATATGTCTCATTGATGTAACCGCCGAAACACAGCTCGAGCGAACCATGTCTAGAGACAATAATACCGAGCAGCAAGTACTCGCGATTATGGCCGCCCAGATGGACGGTAAAGAAAAGCGCTTATTAGCCGATGATATTATCGATAATAATGGCGACTTGGACCACCTATACCAGCAAGTTGAAACCATGCACCAACAATACCAATGCTTAGCAAAAGAAACATGATAATGAAAAACAAAATTGTAGAATCCAACTGCCCAAACTGCAACATTAGCATTAAATGGACAAATGATTATCCAGAACGGCCTTTTTGCTCAGTGCGCTGTAAAAACAATGATTTTATTGGCTGGGCTAACGAAGAAAAGACCATCGCTGGTAATCCCAGTTACGAAGATATATTCAGTGAAGATGGTGCATAGCACCGACAAGAACCAGTGATATAACTGCAAAGGGTATCAATTAATTAACTGAATTGCCTAACCAGCCAATCAACAATCGCTTGATTGGCGGCTGGAAATTGCTCTGCTAGCAACTGATTTATTGCTAGCCATTTGACCGGTTGACCCTCACAGCCACTAGGTTCACCCCGATAACGAGCAATCTGCCAAACATCTAACAGAACAATTTTGTCGGTATAATCATGCTTGATTTGCATAACAGGTTCCGCATAGTCAACAAAGATACCTAACTCTTCATTTAACTCACGAGACAAGGCGGCTTCAACTGTCTCACCAGCATCAACCTTACCACCTGGAAACTCCCACAAGCCACCTTGGTGAGCATTTTGATCCCTTTGAGCCACAAAAACACGGTCGTTATCAAGAACCAAACCAACAGCAACATGGATCATGAAGCAAATTCCCTAACTTCGATAATCAGCATTAATATGGACATAATCTAAGGATAAATCGCTGGTCCAGACCCGCTCATCCACAGAGCCTCGCTGCAAATCAATGGTCACTGAAATGTCCTGCTGACCCATTATTTTCATGGCCTGTTGCTCATCATAAGTTGAGGCTTGACCGCCTTGCTGACAGATAAGCAAATGATCAAGATAAATTTCGATCGACTCGATATCAAGGTTCCCTACTCCTGCGCGCCCAACAGCGGCTAAAATACGGCCCCAATTTGCATCGCTGGCAAAAAAAGCTGTTTTAACCAAAGGCGACTCTGCCACAGCATAAGCTACTCGCAGACATTCCGCAGAACTACGCCCTCCTTTAACGTCAATCGTAATAAACTTTGAAGCGCCTTCAGCATCACGAATAATCGCGGTGGCAAGATCAACAAACAATAGCCTTAGCATCGATTTAAATTCATGCCATGCATCATGCTTGTTATCAAGTTTAATACCCGCTTGACCAGTGGCAGCTAAAACGCAGGCATCATTAGTTGATGTATCGCCATCGACCGTAATCCGGTTAAACGAACACTGGACAACATGATCGAGCAACTCCTGTAAATCCTTCGGATCTAACTCTGCATCAGTAGCCACATACGCTAACATTGTGGCCATGTTAGGACGAATCATACCAGCGCCTTTACAGATACCTGAAACAGTAACACTTTTGCCATCAATATCCATCGTTCGGCTAAAGCCCTTGGCAAGGGTATCCGTTGTCATGATTGCCTCTGCCGCTAAGGACCAACTGTCAGTCGACAAAGAAGCATTTAATGCATCACTTACTGCTTGAATTTTTTCTACCGGCAAAGATTGTCCTATCACTCCAGTTGAAAATGGCAGCACTTGCTGAGCATCACAGTTGATACTTTCAGCGACCAATTGACAGCTGAGCTCTGCAGCACGATAACCTTCATCCCCTGTGCCTGCATTAGCATTTCCCGAATTGATTAATAGATAAATAGCACTGGAATCTTTCTGCACAGCGAGGCTTGCTAACTTATTTTTCGCCACCGTAATGGGCGCCGCACAAAAAGCGTTCTGAGTGAATACGGCAGCACATTGACTACCACTTGCCAGTTCCATTAACGCCAAGTCATTACTAGGATACTCAGTAGAAGATTTAATACCGGCATAAGCAACGCCCCAACGAACACCTGCGACAGGAAGGATGTGTAGCTTAGGGTTTGCTGAAACCATGAGGATTACCCCGTTGACTGATGGACCACAGAGTTTTGTATCTGGTTACTAATAGGTCTATATTTAGCTGATTTTACCGCAGCATTGCTTATACTTTTTACCCGAACCACAGGGGCACTTTTCATTGCGACCGACTTTAGGCCCCTGACGCTGAACTGGCTGTGTGACTTGTCCTTCAACCGAACCGGCCTCATCGTTAGCCAAACTCTGTGCCTGCTCATGCTTGGCGGTGATTGATTCTTTGGCTTGTGCTTCACGACGCTGCTTTTCAATGATATCTGGATCATCTTCTGCTTGAACCTGCACCAAGGAAAGAAAGCGAATCAACTCAAACTTCATGTTTTGCAACATTGATTGAAATAACTCAAAAGCCTCTCGTTTGTACTCTTGCTTTGGGTTTCGACCAGCGTAACCACGAAGACCAATACCTTGTCGCAAATGATCCATGGTGGCAAGATGTTCTTTCCAAAGCCCATCGAGAATCTGCAGCATAATTTGTTTTTCAAACCGTCTAGCTGCACCACCAAACCGAGCCGCTTTATCATGATACTTGTCAGCTAACTGCTGTATGATCTTTTGTCTCAGGCTTTCTTCGTAAAGCTCATCATCGTCATCTAACCACTGCTTGATAGGCAAATCAATATCAAAACTAGACTTTAAGCTAGACATTAACCCTTCGACATCCCACTGATCTTCGATGCTCTGAGGCGGTATGAAACCATCAACATGATCGTTAATGACATCATGTCGAATAGTATTCACCATATGGCTAATATCATCAGCTAATAAAATATCGTTTCTTTGCTGGTAGATAATTTGACGCTGATCGTTGGCGACATCGTCGTACTCGAGAAGCTGTTTACGAATATCAAAATTTCGCCCTTCAACTTTTCGTTGAGCCTTTTCTATCGCATTCGAAACCATTTTATGTTCTATGGCCTCGCCCTGCTCCATTCCTAAGCGCTGCATAAAGTTTCGCACGCCGTCAGAGGCAAAGATACGCATCAAACTATCTTCCATAGACAAATAAAATCGTGTGACGCCCGGATCACCTTGACGACCCGAGCGGCCGCGTAGTTGATTATCTATTCGTCTCGATTCATGCCGCTCTGTGCCAAATATATGCAAGCCGCCTGCAGCCAGTACTTTTTTCTGCCTCAACTGCCAATCTTCTTTATGGGCCGTTATTTTTGCTTCATCATCAGTATCAAGGGCTTTCAGCTCAGCTTCTAAATTACCCCCTAAGACAATATCCGTTCCACGACCAGCCATATTCGTTGCAATCGTTAAGGCACCAGGACGACCGGCCTCAGCAATGATTTTCGCTTCACTTTTATGAAACTTTGCATTCAGAACATTGTGTTCGATTTTTGCTTTGTTTAAAAACTTTGATAGCTGCTCTGAAGTTTCTATCGAAGCGGTGCCTACTAGTATCGGCGCACCTGTGGCTAGCGTTTCTTTAATATCATCGACAACAGCCGCATACTTCTCATCAACCGACATAAAAATCAAATCGTTCAGATCTTTACGAATAGTCTGCTTATTAGTTGGAATTACCATCACATCTAATGAATAGATTTGATGGAATTCAGGTGCCTCAGTATCAGCTGTACCGGTCATACCAGACAGCTTTTGATAGAGACGAAAATAGTTCTGGAATGTCGTTGAAGCCAAAGTTTGACTTTCAGCTTGAATGTTAACACCCTCTTTCGCCTCTATAGCCTGATGTAAGCCATCTGATAATCGTCGACCCAACATGGTTCGACCAGTGTGCTCATCGATTAGAACCACATTATTATTTTGAACAATGTATTCAACGTTGCGCTGAAATAAATGCAATGCTCTTAATGCTGTTGTCACATGGTGCAGCAAATTTAAATTGCCCGTTGAATAAAGGCTATCACCCTCATCGAGTAACTTCTCTTCGATTAATATTTCTTCGACGAATTCGTGTCCTAGCTCTGTTAAGTCGACGCTGCGTTGTTTTTCATCAATAATGAAATGGCCATCATCTACCAACTGTGGATCTTGTTCGATCGTCGATTCCGGATCACTGGCTCTTTGCAGGCGAGGAGCAATCGCTTTCATTCGCTTATACAAGGCGGAACTGTCCTCGGTTGGGCCAGAAATTATTAACGGCGTGCGAGCTTCGTCTATTAAAATAGACTCAACTTCATCAACAATTGCAAAATAGGTACCGCGACTGACACGATCTTCTAAACTAAAAGCGGTATTATCCCGAAGGTAATCAAATCCAAATTCATTATTGGTACCATAGGTGATGTCTGCCGCATAGGCTGTTCGTTTTTCTTCAGGCATTTGACCAGATTGAATAATACCGACCGTTAAACCCAAGAATTCATACAAAGGACGCATCCAATTAGCATCGCGTTCTGCGAGATAATCGTTAACCGTCACAATATGTACACCCTGTCCGGCTAAAGCATTCAAGTAGGCAGGCAAAGTGGCCACCAAGGTTTTACCTTCACCGGTTCTCATCTCAGCGATCCGCCCCTCATGAAGTGCAATACCGCCCAGTAACTGCACATCAAAATGGCGCATACCGAGACTTCTAACACCAGCCTCTCTGACGGTAGCAAATGCTTCAGGGATTAACTTATCGATATTTTTACCATTTGACAAAGCCTGCTTGAATTCAGCTGTTTTTGCTAATAGCTCAGCGTCTGATAAAGCGCGGTAATGCTCTTCCAAAGCGTTGACTTTGGCCACCGTCTTCGACATCCGCTTTAGTTCTCGATCATTACGCGAACCAAATATTTTTTTAAATGTTTTAACTATCATAACGGCGCTATCGTCTCATCTATTCTGCTTGTTTATTACCCGCTAACCGTTGCATCTCTACATTTTTTTACGCTGGCTATCGAGTGCGCCCTCCACATCAATAAGAAGATTTTTGATGGATAAAATGCGGTACAACGAAGCTTTCAAGCATAGCACGTAAACAACGCGTTTTGGCTGTGCTAGAGAGGCAAATAAGACACAAGAATGGGTTGAATTTACGTATTAACTGATCGTGAAGACTAGATTATTAGTGCCATAGGTGACTAGAGGCTAGCACGGTAAATGTACCGCTCAGGATTGACCGATTTTCCGTTTCGTAGTACCTCAAAATGGACATGGGGTCCCGTCGAACGACCACTACTACCCATTAAGGCTATAACCTGGCCCTTTTCGACAATATCACCCACTTTAACCGTCAACGAATGATTGTGCGCATAGCGCGTCACATAACCGTTACCGTGGTTCAATTCGACCATATTGCCATAGCCTGAGCGAGAGCTCGCGTCAGTAACAATACCACCAGCAACTGCAATCACATCAGAACCTTCTGCGCCAGCAAAGTCGACGCCATCATGCCAGGCTTTATGTCCGCTGAAGGGGTCAATCCGATGGCCATAGGATGATGACATCCAACCTTTTTTGATCGGTTTACCTGCAACAAAAGCTTCAAGACGCAACTCTTTAGCTGCCAATTGTTTGTCGAGCAAGGTCAATTCTTGCTCACTTTTTTCAACGTGAGCATTCAATTTTGCCAGGAGTTTTGTTAACGGCAAATCATTGTTGGTAGCAATTAAATCGCCATTAATCGCTTCAACTTTCGGCCCACCCAACGCTGGCCGTAAACTAAAATCAAATTCGCCATCGTCTAATTGAGCCTTAGTGGCAATTCGCTCGCCTAGCGCATCTAATCGAATCAACCGGGCTTCTAACTCGGCAACTTGAAGAGTGATGCCCGAAAGCTCATCAATAATCTGCGTTTGAGCTTGATTAACCAGTGATTCTTGCTGGCTTAATTGTGCCCGCCATTGCGATAACATCTGCTGGCCAAGCTCACTGCGCTCTGAGACATTTAAAAGCCAGACGAAGGCGGCACCTGCCATAAAAGGCAGCAACAACGCCATTAAGCAAATCGCTTTGTGGGCGAGCTTAGCACTATCTAAGGTCGTTGATTCAGCCGCAGGACCGGGCAAAAAAATTAACTTCATTGAGTATCTCAACAAAACAAGAAATGGTTAAATTTTAACCAGATTTAATAATAAAAAATAACAGAATTTTACCTTTTTGAAAAGAATTTTTATCGCTTTAGGTAAGAAATCTAGCTTTTTCAACAAAAAGAGTATTTCTTGAGCTAACATCAAAAAAACTATCTCTATGATTTTATGATACTTTCTTAGATGATACGGAGTGTGATTTGCGAGCTATCAAACCGCCATAACAGGAGAGGTAAAAGTAATCGGTGATTTTTCTGTATCTTCAAATGTCACGACTTCCCAAGCGTCTTGTTGCGCCATTAAGGCCCTTAGTAATTTATTATTCAGAGCATGTCCCGATTTATGGGCTCTGAATTCACCAATTAAGCTGTTACCAAGTAAGTAAAGATCACCGATCGCATCCAAGACCTTATGGCGAACGAACTCATCTTCATAGCGCAATCCATCTTCATTTAAAATACGGTAGTCATCAACCACGATAGCATTATCAACACTGCCACCTCGAGCAAGGCCTTTAGAGCGCAAATGCTCCATTTCATGCATAAAACCAAATGTTCTAGCTCGACTCACTTCTCTTACAAATGAAGTAGAACAAAAATCCACTTCTGCACATGCTGGGCGACCACGGAAAACAGGATGATCAAAATCGATGGTGAAGGTTACTTTAAAGCCGTTGCGGGGAAGAAAACTGGCAAATTTATCATCCTCTTCAACCCGAATTTCTCGCTTAATACGAATAAACTTTTTAGCAACTGACTGCTCTTCAATACCCGCTGATTGCAGTAAGAACACAAAGGGGCCGGCACTACCATCCATAATAGGGACTTCAGCCGCGCTCATTTCAACATAGGCGTTGTCGATACCCAAGCCGGCCATTGCTGAGAGCAGATGTTCAACAGTGGAAATACGAGCGCCATCTTTGACGAGGGTAGTAGATAATGTTGTGTCGCCAACATTTTCAGCTGTCGCGGGTATTTCAACCACAGGATCTAAATCAATACGACGAAAAACAATGCCGGTATTTACCGCTGCTGGGCGCAGTGTCAGGTAAACTTTTTTACCTGAATGCAGGCCAACACCAGTCGCACGAATGCTATTCCTTAATGTCCTTTGTCGTATCATGGCTCACCTGATTATTCGATTGTTTAATCGTTATTGGCCATCGAAGAATTACCAATAAAACCTCGACCGTTTATTCTCCAGCCAATCGCGAATATTTCTCGATTTGGGGCGCGGATCCTAGCAGAACTTACCAACATTTACTAGCCAACAAATCATGATTTGCCTACCGCAAATGCGCCCTATAAATCAGTTAAACCATCATTAGAGAGGAACTAATTAGCTTGGCGGCGCAAAAAAGCTGGAATATCCAGCAAATCCAAATCCTTCACTGCTGAATTTTCGACCGATTTAACATCTTTCTTCGAGTCTTCTGCCAATACTGCTGCCGGTTCTATAGCTCGAGTCACCGGGGTAGTTTCGACTTTATTGGCCTCATTTCTGAAAGCCGTCGGTGTGTCATAATTGATCTGAGACCCGCGACTCACCGACCTAGAGCGCATATCGACTGGCTTTAATCGACCTGCAGAAGCAACCTCACCCAAGCCTGTAGCAACGACCGTCACTTTCAATTCATCGGTCATTTCTGGGTCAATTACGGTGCCAACCACGATAGTCGCGTTATCTGAGGCAAATCCCTCTATAGTATCGCCTACTTCGGCAAACTCACCCAAAGAAAGATCCATGCCAGCGGTAATATTTACTAAAATACCTCGCGCGCCCTGAAGGTTTACATCCTCTAATAACGGGCTTCGAATAGCCGCTTCTGCCGCCTCGCTGGCTCTGGCCTCACCACGAGAAACCCCTGTACCCATCATCGCCATACCCATTTCTGACATCACTGTTCGAACATCGGCAAAATCCACATTGATCATGCCAGGACGGATAATCAAATCAGCTATCCCTTGTACAGCGCCCAATAATACATCATTGGCAGATTTAAAAGCATCGAGTAGGCTTGTATTTTTACCCATGACTGCTAACAGCTTCTCATTTGGGATAGTTATTAGTGAATCAACATGCTGCTGCAACTCACGAATACCGGCTTCTGCATGCTCTAGACGCTTCTTCCCTTCAAACTTAAACGGTCGAGTCACTACTGCAACGGTTAAAATACCCATCTCTCTTGCCACTTCGGCAATAATAGGTGCGCCACCAGTTCCAGTTCCGCCACCCATCCCAGCAGTGATGAAGACCATATCTGCACCACCAATAATTTCAGCAATACGATCTCGATCTTCAAGTGCTGCTTGACGCCCGACATCAGGATTAGCACCTGCACCCAGTCCCTTTGTAATTGCGCTCCCCAACTGAAGGACAGTGTTAGCAGCCATATCGGATAAAGCTTGCGAGTCGGTATTGGCACAGATAAATTCCACACCATCAATATTATTATTGATCATGTGCTTAACCGCATTACCGCCACCGCCGCCAACACCAATAACTTTTATAACTGCATTTTGTGGCAAGTTATCAACTAGTTCGAACATAATATTTCCTCCCTCAGGAACTTTAAACTTTAAAAATTAAATTAGATTAAAAATTATTTTTAAACCAAGCTTTTACTTTAGCTAATAAATTATTTACCTGGCCTGATGAACCTATACTTTGCGACTCATTGAGCTGTTTAAAACCATAGTGCAACAACCCTACCCCAGTGGCATGAATAGGATTTTCAGCCACATCTTTAAGACCAGTAATACCGACCGGAGAACCCAGCCTTACAGGCACATGAAAGATCTCTTCGGTTAGTTCAACCATACCTTTCGTTTTTGACGAACCGCCAGTTAAAACAATGCCGGCTGCTATCAAGTCTTCGTAACCACTTCGACGCAGTTCAGCCTGAACCAGGCCAAGCAATTCGACATAACGTTGCTCGACAATTTCAGCTAAAGACTGACGAGACAAATCCCTCGGCGGCCTATCACCAACGCTAGGGACTTTTATCGTTTCATCAAGATCAGCAACAAACTGCGTAAGCGCACATGCATATCGAATCTTTATATCTTCGGCATATTGTGTCGGCGTGCGTAATGCCATGGCGATATCATTAGTGACTTGATCCCCCGCAATTGGAATATTTGCAGTATGACGAATAGCCCCCGCCGTAAATACCGCTATGTCGGTTGTACCTCCACCAATATCAATCAAGCAAACACCGAGCTCACGCTCATCATCTGTTAATACTGAATAACTTGAAGCCAACTGCTCAAGAATAATATTCTCGACATGCAAACCGCAGCGCTCGATACATTTTTCAATATTTTGTGCGGCATTCACTGCGCAGGTAACTAAATGGACTTTGGCTTCTAAACGGACACCAGACATACCCAATGGCTCTTTAACCCCTTCCTGCGTATCGATTAGATAATCTTGCGGCAACACATGAAGAATTTTTTGATCCGCGGGGATAGCTACTGCTCGAGCAGCATCAATCACCCCATCGACATCAACCTGCATAACTTCACGCTCGCGAATAGCAACAATACCGTGTGAATTCAAACTCCGTATATGACTACCAGCAATTCCTGCATAGACAGAAAAAATCTGGCAACCCGCCATCAATTCAGCCTGCTCAACTGCTCGCTGAATTGACTGAACTGTTGACTCAATATTAACAACAACGCCTTTTTTTAGTCCTTTTGAAGGGTGAGTTCCTAAACCAATAATTTCAATTTCACCCTCTTCATTTTCTTCGCCGACAATCGCTACTACTTTCGATGTGCCGATATCCAAGCCAACTATGATTTTTCTTGCAGCAGGGTTAGACATTTTCGCTCTCCAATTATTAATATAAAATCTCAAAAACGAGATTAGTGGTGTTTCACTTGGCCGATATACATTAACGATTGAGGCATCGATCGACCTTCTTTAACAGCAATACCATTTGCATAACGTAAATCAATATTATTAATAACAGCTAACTTTTCCTTAAAAGGCGTATCAAGCAATGCCAGTAACCGCCGAAAACGAACCTTAATATCCTCAGCACCTAACACTAACCTTATGGCATCATTAATAACTAAAGTTATCTCACCTTGAGATGTTCGAATTTGCTCAGTGATATTCAAACCTTGCGCAATTAAAGGTTGCTGAAAAAAATTGAACCAGGCAATCATGTCTTTTATCTGATCAGATTCAGAAAAGTTTTTCTGTGCTGAACCGTACTGGTCTATTAGCATCGGCAGATAATTAAACAATGCAATAGATTTTGGCATGACTAAGTCACCGGTTGTGGTCAATAGATAATAATCATTCCAGCGTGCTACTGGCACATACTCATCAATACCAATAATCAATCGATTCGGCCACTCCCTTCTAACTTCAGCCCGCCTTACCCAAGTATGCGTTTCCAATATCTTTTTTATATCCTCTAAATTAAGTCGCCAAAAACCCTTGCCAACATCTTTCTCAACCAAAGATAGCAACTCCTTTTCAGTAGCTCCTTGTCGACCAGCATCCAGATTTAAACCAGTCTGCCCCGAAATAAATATTTCGCCAGTTGGCATCTTTGCCATGTAATTAAAAACTGACAAAAAACCAACCAAGAAAAATAACAAAATACCCAATGCAAAAATATTATGCATTGCATGTTGTTGACTTTGATTTCTTTCAAAATCCGTCTTTTTCGGCACGGCACCGAATCGACTTACAGCAGCTTTACGACTACGATGCCCTAAAAATATTTTTCTTATGACTTTCATTTATCATCCTCATAAGAAAGGTCGATAATTATTTTTATTAAATGATTAAAATCAATCCCCGCCGCCTTCGCCGCCATTGGAACAAGGCTATGTGAAGTAAGCCCAGGCACAGTATTCACTTCAAGTAAGTAAAAATCTCCTGTCAGATGATCCTGCATAAAGTCAACCCTACCCCAATGCCTACAATCGAGACTGTCAAAGGCTTTTCGAGCCAAGCCTTGAAGACGCATCTCATCCTCATCATTTAATCCACTCGGCACTAAAAAACCAGTATCATCATCATTGTACTTAGCTTCAAAATTATAAAATTCACGGGTAGTTTTTATCTGGATAGATGGCAGAATATGGCCTTCTAAAATTGCCACGGTATATTCAGGCCCAACAACTAATTTTTCGGCGAGAACATTAACCCCAAAACTTGCAGCACTAAGGTAGGCCTGCTGTAACTCTGCAACCGATGAGGCCAGTGACATACCAATACTTGAGCCCTCTTCAGCCGGCTTAACAAATGCTGCTCCACCCAAGTATTCCAGCACCTCAGGTAAATCACTCTGTTCGGTTAATCTAAGATACTTGGGCGTTGGTAATGAGAGACCTTGCCATACATTTTTTGCGCGGACCTTATCCATTGCTAAAGCTGATCCCAACACAGCTGAACCTGTGTATGGTATCGATAAACTTTCAAGCACCGCTTGCATACTGCCATCCTCGCCACCCCGACCATGCAATGCAATAAAAGCAAACACCGGATTAATAGCCTGTAAACTTGCAATCGCATGACTCGCGGTATCAATCTTTACAACGTTAAAACCCATTGACGACAAACTATCAAAAACCGCTTGACCACTTTCTAATGAGATCTCACGCTCTGAAGCATGCCCTCCCATTAAAACCGCAATCGAGCCTAAGCTCTTCAGTCTTTCCAGCTTTTTATCGTCAATGATTAATTCATTTTTTGTCATCTAAACGATTCTCTAAACCGTGTCGCTACTTCCACTGCGCCTAACAATATCGACAGACACTTTACTGATATCACCCGCACCCTGAGTGATTAGAATATCGCCTGACTCAATCGTACTTTTTAGTAATGAATATAGGTCGTCGTTTTTTGCAATGTGAACGGGATCAATCTCACCTCTTTGGCGAATACTCCTAGCTAAGCTTTTACTGTCGGCGCCCGCAATAGCATCCTCACCAGCCGAATAAACATCCAACAAAAATAAACTATCAACTTTAGATAGAACTCGAACAAAATCTTCATATAAATCATGCGTTCTTGAATAGCGATGCGGCTGATAAACCATAATCAATCGCTGATCCGGCCAACTCTCACGGGCAGCTTTAATCGTAGCCTCTACTTCTGTTGGATGATGACCATAATCATCGACTAAAGTAATCGCTTGGCCATTCAATGTTAGATTACTAGTTACCTGAAACCGCCTAGCGACACCGTTAAAATTTTCTAGAGCATTTAAAATAATGGCGGTCTCAACTCCCTCGTCTTTGGCTACAACGAAAGCAGCGGCTGCGTTTAATGCGTTGTGTATGCCTGCAGTATTCAGACAAATCTGCACTGGATCTTCAGCCTCATGATGACTCAGCAAAAATTGAGTTTTTAATCCTTGACTCACGTACTCGCTTAAACGGTAATCAGCCGATTGATCAAACCCATAAGTAATCACAGGTCGATGAAAATCAGCTATTAAGCTTGATATATTTTTGTCGTCGATGCATACAACTGCTAAACCATAAAAAGGAAGATTATGAATAAAATCAACAAATGTGGATTTCAATTTAGAAAAATCACCAGCGTAAGTTCCCATATGGTCTGCATCAATATTGGTAATAACGGCAACCATCGGCTGAAGATGCAAGAATGAGGCATCGCTTTCATCTGCCTCGGCAATTAAGTAACGACCATTGCCCAACTGCGCATTTGCATTTGCGCTATTTAACAAACCTCCAATAATGAATGTTGGTGCCAAATTCGCCCGAGCAAATATCGATGCCAACAAACTTGTTGTCGTGGTTTTCCCGTGGGTACCGGCTACTGCAATACCATGGCGATAGCGCATCAACTCAGCTAGCATCTCAGCTCTAGGCACAATGGGTAATTGCGCTCGCTGAGCAGCAAGTAATTCACTGTTATCTTTTTTTATTGCCGTAGAAATAACTACCACATTGGCATTTTTTATATTGTTATTTGAGTGGCCGATGAAAACAGTCGCACCTAGCTCTGACAATCGCTTTGTATTTTGCGTTTGCTGAATGTCTGAACCGCTGACTTGATAGCCTTGATTAAGCAAGACCTCGGCAATGCCACACATGCCCGCACCGCCAATACCGATAAAATGAATCACTTTGATTCTTCGCATTTCTGGAATAAATACTTGTGAACTAGGCATAGGCATACCCCAAACAAGCATCAGTAATAATATTGGTTGCGTTGGGCATCGCCATGCTACTTACTTTATTCCCTCTAGACATCAATTCACTTCGATTTGTTAGCAATTCACCAATCACAGCGCTAGCCTTAGCAACGGAAAAATCAGTGTCATCGATACAAATTGCACCACCAGTTTTAACTAACCATTCTGCATTCGCGCGTTGATGGTCATCAGTGGCGTAGGGATAAGGTATGAGCACACAGGCTACGCCTACGGCAGCAATTTCACTGATGGTTAATGCGCCTGCTCTTGCAATAACTAGATCTGCTTTTTTATAAGCCTGATATATATCATCAATAAATGTATCTACTCTCGCGTCAATATGACTTGAATGATAGGTCTCTAAAACCATAGCGGCATCTTTTTCCCCGGCTTGATGCCTGACAGAAAAATCAGTTTTTGTGCCCAATTTTGCCAATGCAGATGGCACCACCTTATTTAAGCTCTGCGCGCCTAAGCTTCCTCCCAAAACCAGAATATTAATCGGCGTTGATTCTGGCCCTTCATCCTTGCTCACACTCTCATTAGAGAGCAGTTGCTGGTAAAAAGATGTGCGTAAAGGATTACCTGAATAAATCGCCGCTTTATGATCAGCAAAAACATTCGGGAAACCAGTGAATATCTTTATTGCAAAGCGTGCCAATATCCGGTTAGTCGTACCCGCTATGGCATTTTGCTCTTGTATAACTAAGGGAATGGCCATTAAAAATGCAGCCGTGCCCCCTGCTCCTGATGCAAACCCACCCATCCCTAGCACACAACAAGGCTTATGCTTTCGAAGCAAAAACAAAGCGTGATAAATACCTCGAGCCATTAATAAAGGTGCTGTCGCTTTCTGAAAGAAAGATTTACCGCGAACACCAACAACCCGCAAGGTATGTAACGGGATGTCGTTATCCGGTGCAACAGAAGACTCAATGCCCTCTTCAGTGCCCAGCCATACTACCTTAAACCCGTTTTTAATCAGCTGCTGTGCAATCGCTAGTGCTGGAAAAACATGACCGCCAGTACCACCAGCAGCGATGACAATAGTTTTATTTTTATTGGTGCTTGAGCGTCTACTAAACATTGATAGCCACTCCTTTTCTTTGCGTAGGCTCTAATCTTGGTAATCCTTTCACCTCAGAGTAATTGTTTCCTACCAAACTACGATAACTTTTAGTTCCATACTTTTTAACTCTCAAGCTACCCTGCTCTGCTGTTAATTCTTGATGAATGCGTAAGACTAAACCGATTAATACACAACTCACCAACAAACTACTCCCACCATAACTAAGAAACGGTAAGGTTAATCCCTTAGTCGGAAGTAACCCAATATTGACACCAACATTAATAAAAAGCTGCGCAGAAAAAACAATCGATACACCATAGGCGACATAAGCACTAAACGATTGACTCATTGACTCGGCTTTTCTAGCTATAAATAAAATTCGCCCAATCAACACAATATAAATACTCAACACCAACAAACAACCAATAAACCCTAACTCCTCAGCTATGATCGCAAAAATAAAGTCCGTGTGAGCCTCGGGCAAATAAAATAACTTTTGTATACTGTCACCTAAACCCAGCCCAAACCATTCACCTCTACCAAAAGCGATTAAAGCTTGTGTTAATTGGTACCCATCGCCAAACTGATCAGACCATGGGTCTAAATAAGAATAAAGTCTCTGCATTCTGTACTGTGAGGACATAACCAGTAACACGCATAGACCACCGACACCAATCAAGGTAATAATGAACTGCCATAATCGCACTCCACCTAGAAACAACATACCTAAAGCTGCGCTTATTAAAACAACCACCGCTCCAAAATCTGGTTCTTTTATTAATAAAACGACCATCGCCATCATAATAGCCATCGGATTAAGAAAACCACTCCATTTACTTCTAACCAAATCATTTTGTCTAACGAGATAACTTCCCAAATAAACAATCACACCAAGCTTCGCCACTTCTGAACCTTGCAGTGTTAAAGGTCCAATTTTCAACCAGCGAGTCGCATTATTAGCTGTTAGCCCAACTCCCGGGATAATTATCAATGTCAAAATAATAAAACTTAGAAGCAATAAATACTTATCACTTCGTTGCCATAGCTCAACAGAAACTTTTGAGGCAATAAATCCTGCTATTAATGCAATGATCAAATATATAGCATGTCTACGAGTATGATAAAAAGGATCGTCATAGCGCTGACTAGCGTAATCCATTGAAGCAGAACTAATCATCACCAAGCCTATTGCAAGCAATGTAAAAGTGCTTAGTAACAAAATGAAATCTGGCTGACTATTCAATTTCTTATCACCTAAAGTAAGCATCAATAATTCACCTCATCACCAATGTCACTCGTTAAACCCAAAACTGATTGCTTAAATACTTCACCTCGCTGCTCAAAGCTGTCAAACATATCAAAGCTAGCGCATGCGGGTGATAACAGGACAATATCTCCGGCAGAGCTGATCATTTGAGCTTGCTCAACTGCTGAGGGTAAAGTCTCGGCATTGGTGATAAAAATATCTGCGGGCACAAAACGTTTAATCAGCTCAGCTGACTCGCCGATAACAATCAACTTATAACGAATACCTTGGAGCTGGGAAAATAATGAAGAAAAATCATTCTGCTTCGCTCGCCCACCTAATATAACGACTACCTCACCATCTGTTATTTTTGACATGCTACGAACAGCTGATAACGTTGCCCCCTCATTAGTCGCTTTGGAATCGTTGTAATAGGTGACGCCCGCAATGACGGCCACTCTTTCGCAGCGATGAGGCAATCCGTCAAACCCTTTAATAGCTGATACCATGGCATCAACAGGGATGCTCGCCATATCACCAATCGCTATCGCTGCCACAAAATTCATCAAATGATGCTCACCTTGCAGTGGTATTTCTTCAACTGCCAACAGCAAATCTAGACCTCGACTGATAAATTGTTTACCCTCAGTCTCTACCACACCGTAATGACCTGCTTTTGGTTGATCAATACCAAAACTTTTAAGGCCTGTTGACAACGATGAGTCCAAGGGCCTTGTTAAGGGATCATGGCGATTAAAAATGATAGATTCTGCGCCCTGGTAAATCCTCTGCTTTATGCGCTGATAATTGTCTATGCTGTGATGACGATCTAAATGATCGTTTGAAATATTTAGAATAGCGGCAACTTTTGCACCCAAATTAGAGCAGTACTCTAGCTGGAAGCTTGATAGCTCTAATACATACGCTTCACTTTCATCATCTAATAAATCTAAAGCAGGCTTACCTAAATTACCGCCAACAGCCACCCTCAGACCAGCACTCTCAGCCATTTTTCCAACTAATGTCGTCACGGTACTCTTTGCATTTGAGCCTGTGATTAATACCTTAGGCGCCGTCGCAATCTCAGAAAAAATAGCAATATCATTGGTTAACTCTTTGCTAGATACATCTATATCCCTGAATATTGGGTCAGATAAATCGACACCAGGGCTTAACACCAACTGATCAGCTTCATCAAGCATGGCAACCTTGGCAGCACCAAATCGAAACTCAACATCTGAATACTCTTGTAATAGATGGCAATTACCTTCAGGATTTTCTCGCGTATCAAACACACTAAAAGGCAGACCGGAACGAGAAAAAAAACGCATGCAGGATTGACCCGTCTGGCCGACTCCAATCACTACGCGTTTTTTTTCTTGCCGCTCTAAATTCATTATTCATCCTAACTTGCAGAGACTGCTTACAGTCAACGCATCAAAAATTCTTATCGTAATTTCAACGTCGCCAAACCGAACAGAACCAACATCACAGTAATAATCCAAAATCGTACAATAATTCTTGGTTCTGGCCAGCCTTTCAACTCGTAATGATGATGCAAAGGTGCCATCATAAAAACACGCTTACCAGTCAACTTATAGGTTGACACCTGGACAATAACAGATAGCGTTTCCGCAACAAAAATGCCCGCCATAATAAAGAAAACGATTTCATGACGAGTAATAATCGCAATTAAACCCAATGCAGCGCCTAAAGCTAAAGCTCCTACATCGCCCATAAATATTTGGGCAGGATAAGTGTTAAACCACAGGAAGCCTAAGCCAGCACCGCCAAGAGCCCCACAAAATATCACCAACTCACCAGCGCCAGCGATATAAGGCATATGCAGATATGTAGCGAATTCAATATGGCCCGCCAAGTAAGCAATAGCTCCAAGGGCAGCACCTACTAGCACCGTAGGCAATATCGCCAAACCATCTAAACCATCAGTTAAATTAACAGCATTGGACGAACCAACAATCACTAGACAACCAAAAATAATATAAAAGCTGCCTAAATCAAGCACGAAGTTTTTAAAAAAAGGCGCTATTAATTGTGTTTCGACTTGACTTGTGGTCGACATATACAAGCCAGTCATGACGATTAACGCAAAAGTTAACTGCCAAAATATTTTCCACCTTGCCGGTAGGCCTGTCGAATTTTTTTCAATGACTTTACGATAATCATCAACCCAACCAATCAAACCAAAAGATAAGGTAATAAATAAAATAGCCATGACATAACGATTACTTAAGTCGGACCATAAAAGAGTACTAATAAAAATACTTAATAGAATTAAAACGCCGCCCATTGTTGGGGTGCCAGATTTCACTAAGTGCGTTTGCGGACCATCATCTCTTATCGATTGACCGACTTGATGATAATTTAATTTTCTAATCACCCATGGTCCAATTAATAATGAAATCAGCAATGCGGTCATAACACTTAAAATGCCACGCAAAGTTAAGTACTGAAAGACAGCAAAAGCGCTGATGTATTGTTGTAAATACTCGGCCAACAAAATCAACATGCATTAACTCCCTCAAAAGCACCTTCTTTATCCACTACTAATAAATCGACAACCTCATCCATTGCTGCGCTTCTTGAACCCTTTACCAACACTAGAGAATTTCTACAAATATCTGACAACAAATATTTAGCCAGCGCCTCCTTTGAATTAAACTTCAAGGAATCTGAACCTTGTTGTTGGTTATAACTAGACACAATATTTCCTGCGTACTTCCCAACAGCGCAAAGGCGCTGAACACCCTTTTTTGCAGCGTAAAGACCAATATGACGATGAAACTCAAGCGACTCGACACCTAATTCCGCCATATCACCCACTACCAAAATTGCTGATTTTTGCAACTTTTTAGAAAGAGCAGTCAACACGTCTATAGCTGCCTCCATCGACGCCGGATTGGCATTGTAGCTATCATCAATTAGGGTTAGATTGTTCGCTGATTGACACAGAGACAAACGACCACGCTCTGGGTAAACCATTGACAGGCCCTGAGTGACCTGATCATTGGTAATGTCAAGCGTCTTAGCCATAGCTACGGCCAGTAAGGCATTGTAAATATTGTGCTGACCTAAAAAGTTCAGCGCTATTGGGATAGCTTGCTGTTCTGCAGCAGTATTAATATTCATTGTAAAAGTTAATCCACTCTCACCTTGTTGAATATCACTGGCAAAAAAGTTAGCTTCAGCCGAATGCATCGAGCAACTTAAAAGTCGGCCATTGTCTTGCTGGGTCTTTAGCCGCTGAACAAAAAAATTAGAAAAATCATCATCCAGGTTAACAACAGCCCAACCTTCATCTGGCAAAGCATCATAGATGGCCGCCTTAGTCGATGCTGTTTCTTCAAGGCTACCAAAACCCTCGATATGGGCGGCGCCTATATTCGTCACCGCAGTCGTTGACGGTTGCGCTATATCAGCTAAATAAGCAATATCACCTGCTTTCGCTGCGCCCATCTCTAAAACGGAAAATTCATGGCTGTCATTGATTGCCTGAACAGTTAACGGCAAGCCGATTTCATTATTAAAGTTACCTTTTGTTGCACAAACATTCCCCGCAATCGATAAGATGCCTGATAACATATTTTTACAGGTCGTCTTTCCTGAGCTTCCAGTAACCGCTAAGACCTTACCTTTGAACATCTGCCGATTAAGCTTAGCAATATCAACGAGAGCTTGACGCGTATCTTGAACAATCAATTGGGGAATACTGACCGCCTGCTGTCGTTCAACTAACGCAGCAATGGCACCTTTTTGAGCCGCCATACCGACAAAACTATGGCCATCCTCATGCTCACCCTTAACGGCGACGAACATATCACCAATACCCGTTTCTCGACTGTCGATAGTAATATTATTGATCTGACTATTATTCCCTAATAACTGACCATTGGTCGCGTTTGCAATAGTCTGTAAGTCTATCGCCCTCATCATAACGACGCCCTCAACTGTAAAAAACTTTGGGCTACAGCTACATCGCTGAAAGGAATTTTTTCATCATTAATAAGCTGAAACTGCTCGTGGCCTTTTCCAGCAATTAAGATGACGTCATTTTGAGTTGCATGCTGAACGGCAAATGCGATTGCCGCGCTTCTATCTTGCTCAACAAAAACCCCTTGCATATCCTCAATACCCAAGAGAATGTCATCAATAATTTGTTCAGCTAATTCACTGCGAGGATTATCTGAAGTGACAATAATCTGATCCGCCAACTGATGGGCAATTCGACCCATCGTTGCTCGCTTACCATGGTCACGATCACCACCACAGCCAAACACACACCAAACATGGCCAGTAGAGTGATCTCTGAGAGTCGTCAAAGCCAGCTCTAATGCCTCTGGCGTATGTGCATAATCGACAACGACTAAGGGCTGCTCCTTATCAGGTACCAATCCAGAGTAGGAAACCACTTCCATGCGACCAGGTATCATCGGCACAGTTGAAAAGGCGCCCAATAATTCCTTTAATGGATAACCAGAAACCAACAGGGCACCTAGGGCTGCCAAGGCATTACTTAAATTAAATTGGCCAACAAAGGGCAGCTGCAGGCTACCCTCTCCATAAGGCGTTTTAACACGAGTTTCAATTGAATTATCCTTATAGTTTGTTTGATAGGCATAAATATCGGCCTCTGAATTTTTTAGCGAATAGCTTAAACACACTAAATGACTGGGTCGCTGCTCACTAATACTTAAGCCAAATTCATCGTCGATATTAATTATCGCCGCATCGAGACAAGAAAACGAAAAAAGCTTGCGCTTAGCTTTAGCATAACTCCGCATATCTTGATGAAAATCAAGGTGATCTCTGGATAAATTAGTTAATACTGCCACATTAAAGGCTACTGCATCTGCGCGACACTGACTCAATGCATGTGATGACACTTCAAGCGCAACCAAATCAACTGCTTGCGTCTGCAAATCTGCTAGGCAGGACTGCAACTGAACGGCATCTGGCGTGGTAAAGCCAGTTTCAACGAGCGGACGTTCAGATGAATGCGGATAAGGGCCATAACCCAGAGTACCTATCACTGCTCCTTGACGCCCAATACCGCTCACCAAACTTGCCACAAAATGACTGCAACTAGTCTTACCATTAGTGCCGGTTATACCGACAACAGATAACTGCTGACTCGGTTCACGGTAAAAGCAGCTAGCCATTCGACTTAAATGAAGCGCTAAATTAGGAATGAAGAATACCTGCTTATTAAGCTGGTAACGTAATGAAAACATCCCATCTGTATCTGCAAAGATAGCTACAGCGCCTTTATCGATCGCCTGATCAATAAAATCATGACCTCTCGCATTCAAACCGTTGAGCGCAATAAATACATCACCCGGTTCTACATCTTGACTATTGGTCGATAGGCCTGTCACTAAGACGTTATCAATGTTGATACCGTTAACATTGAATTCATTATCAGCAGCTTGACAGCTAATTAATAAATCCATTACTCGAGACTCGTAAGCCCTTCCGAGATGTGAAGGATGGCTCATATTAAACGCTTCCATGTTTAACTCGAGCATCGTCAACCTTCAAACTAGCCTTCGATTTTTCATATATCTGCTGGGAAGCCGTTTTAAGCTGAGGCACTCCTATCTGGTCCGCTCTATCTGGGGGAATATTCATTAATCGTAACGCTGAAGCCATAACGCGGGAAAAAACTGGTGCTGCCACATCGCCACCAAAGTACTCATCACCGGCAGGATCATCAATGGTAACAACAGCCACTAAACGTGGTGAACTAGCAGGCACAATACCCGCAAAGCTGGCACGATAACGACTACCTTCATAACCTAGATCACCTACCTTGTGGGTAGTGCCAGTTTTACCTGCAACACTGTAGCCTTTAATCGCTGCTTTTATACCTGTGCCACCTGTTTCTGCGACACCCTGCATTAACCGTAAGACTTTATCTGCCGTTGCAGAAGAAACAATATCGATAGCATGAGTTTCAGACGTATCACGCTGATCAGCTAAGCGAAGTAAACTAATTGGCTGTTTAACACCGTGATTCGCAATCACGGCATAAGCTCTCGCCAGTTGAACGCTGTTCACTGTTAAACCGTGACCAAAGGAAAGCGTCGCCTTAAACAAGGCGTCATCCTTATAACGAGGTAAATAACCCGATTGCTCACCAGGGAAACCACTAGCGCTATGCTCACCCAAGCCCAACTTTGCGAACAGGTTCAGCAATTGGTCATCACCCAGGCCAATGGCTATTTTACTGGTTCCGACATTACTGGACTTTGATAGGATAGCCGCAAGATCAATTTCACCGTAATCCCTTTCATCAGACACTAATTTATTATTGATATAGAGCTTGCCTGGGGAAGTATCGATTGTAGATGCAAGATCATAATTACCTGACTCAAGCGCAGCCATAATAGTAAAAGGCTTGACTACAGAACCCGGCTCGTATAAATCAATGATACCGCGGTTACGCATGTGCTCAGGAATAAATTGCTTTCGATCGTTGGCGTTATACGACGGCTGATTAGCTAAGGCCAGAACCTCACCCGTTTGAGTATCTAAAATAACAATTGATCCAGATGACGCCTGATGATTAGCAACCGCAGACTTTAATTCACGATAAGCAACATATTGCAAACGCATATCGATCGACAACGTGATCTTTTGACCTTCAGATGCTGGCGATAACAGTTTAATATTTTTAATATTTTCATGATGAGCATTGCGCATGACCTGCTTTAAGCCTGACCGTGACCGCAGCACCTCATCATAAGACAGTTCAATACCCTCTTGACCTCGCTCATCAATATCAGTGAAGCCAACTAGATGTGAAACCACCTCACCGGCAGGATAAAACCGTTTATATTCCGTTTTTAAAAATATGCCGGGGTATTTTTTTTCGGCAACAAGCTCAGCTTGCTGTGGGTCCATTTGTCTTCGAAGATAAACAAAAGAACTTTTCGATGATAATTTTTTCTCGACTTCAGCTACTGGCAAGCTCAGTAGGTTTGCCAACTCAGTTAAGGCTAAATTGTCGCGATCAATCAATCTTGGATTAGCCCACACGGTCTTCACTGGCGAACTAACAGCTAAAAGATAACCATTTCTATCGACTATCTCTGCGCGACTTACTGGTATCTGCTCGTTTCGAACAACCCTAGCATCACCTTGTTGCTGTAAAAAAATCCGTCCGTTTTCGGTATCAAATAACTGAAGCTGAGCAAGACGAAAAATAATCGCGAATAAAGCAATCAGTAATATCAACCATAATGGGTAGACACGCCATGACCATTTATCAAGGCGATTTTTATACACCATCAGTGAGCAGCCCTAGCATCAATAGTAGCCACGACTAATTGCTGAGCAGAAGGCTCACGCATCGACAGCTGGTTACGCGCAGTATTCTCAATAGATGATAAAGACGACCAAGCGCTGCTTTCAAGTAACAAGCGACCCTGAGTGACCTGCTGTGCAGCGGCTTTCGCCTGAAGCGCCTGAAGCTGAATAAATAGTTGACGAGTGTTAAAACTACTGTAAACCACAGCTAAGGCTGTCACAGTGACTAACACCAGTAAAATAGCAATCGCCTGAAGATAGGACCTTGATCGATTAAACATTGACATTACTAATTGAATCCCCCCAGATTCGACAATTAAAAACGTCACTCTTGTTACTTATTGAAACCCTTTACAACTTTTCTGCTACTCGTAAAGTAGCGCTTCTCGCTCTACTATTTTCTTGTAACTCTTTTTCATCTGCTTTAGCGGCCTTTACAATCATTTTCATACGCTTATTCAACGCTTCATCTTTTACTGGCACTGAGGCCGGCAAACGGTCACCCTGCACCTGATGCCGAATAAACCGCTTAACAATTCTATCCTCGAGAGAATGAAAGCTAATCACTGCCAAACGACCACCGGTTGCAAGTAACTCCACGCTACTATCTAAAAAAAGCTCAATTTGCTCGAGCTCTTGATTAATAAAAATTCTCACCGCCTGAAAACTACGGGTGGCGGGATGCTTGCCCTTCTCAACCACCGGCATCGCCTTATCAATAACTTCGGCAAAGTGATGCGTGGTTAAAATAGGTCTCACCCTCCTCTCAGCAATAATCCCCTTAGCTATTCGGGTAGCAAATTTTTCTTCACCGTAATGACGCAATACATCGCGAATCTCTAATTCCTCAGCAACCGCCAACCATTGCGCGGCACTTTGACCCTTATCTGGGTTCATTCTCATATCAAGCGGACCATCCCGCAAAAAGCTAAACCCACGCTCGGCGCGATCCAGTTGGGGTGATGACACGCCTAGATCAAGTAATACCCCACTAACCTTTCCCTGCCATCTCCTAGCCGTGACCAAACTAGCAATATTCGCAAACTCACACTGCTCTACTGACACTTGAGGAAACTCACTCGCCAACTGCCTTGCAACAGCAATGGCTTCGGGATCACGATCGACAACCAATAATTTTCCCTTAGCCGACAATTTGGCAAGCAATAATCGACTATGCCCACCTCGCCCAAACGTACCATCAATATAAATCCCGTCGGGATCCGTCAACCAAGCATCAACAGTACTTTGCGCTAAAACCGCCTGATGATCTCCGCCGCTGTTAATCTCAATTGCGCCAATCGCCATTAAAGTGACAACGTAAAGAATTCTTCCGGCAACGGCTGATCTGCCGCTTGCCCAAGACCACTCTCACGCTCGGACTCCCAAAGCGACTCACTCCACAGCTCTAATTTTTTCCCCTGCCCCACCAACACGACTTTTTTATCTAAGCTCGCATGAGCGCGAAGCGCACTGGGCAGCAATAAACGACCATTGCCATCAAGCTCAATGTCAGAGGCGTAACCCAACATCAAACGCTGCAGACGACCCACCTCAGGTTTCAATGTCGGCAAGTCTTGAATCTCCTGCTCGATGACTTCCCAAACTGGTAAGGGATAAATTAATAGGCATTTAACCTGTAAATGAATCGTCGCTACTAAGCGGCCAGCAGAGGCATCAATCAGACGATCGCGATACTTGCTCGGCATCGCAATTCGACCTTTAGCATCCATATTGATGGGGTTAACGCCTCGAAACAAAACTTGCCCTCAATCTCCTTGCCGGCTCCGATAAGGAGTGCTTTCATCCAACGTGTAATCACTGTTAGAGGGTTAATTAATCGAACGATAATCGGTCAAAAAAGTAGCCGGCTGAAAAAACCGGCTAAAATAGACCTAGATAACACCTAAAATCGCCAAATTACCCACAAATAACCACTTTACACCACATTACAACACTATAAGGCTATAGAGAGCCTCTTGCAAGCACTGCTTTAAAGTATTTTAATTAATAAAATCAATATCTTAACTAGGGTAGATGAGAACTTAGGAATCGATTGTTTTAGCTTTCTGATAGATTACATGAAGCTAAATTACAAACTTAAAGTGCTACTTTAAGTTTGTAATTTAGTATAATTTTATTTGATATAAAAAAAGATTTTTATTGCTATTTGATCTTAAATAGCCGTGAACTTCTCAAGATCGATAGCACGACCAAGATATGAGTATCGATCATTTACTTACCAGCGGCCTCTAACACAATAAAGGCATTTCCCCCCTGCTGATCGAAGGTTCCATAACCAGCATTGATAAATAGCTGCCCGCCATCCAAGTAGGCACCACCCAGATCAATGGAGCCCCCTTTTGCCTGCTTCGCATTGACCGCTGGAAATTTACCCCGAGTATCAAATGCCCAAATCGACGCTCCTGTTTCGGCATCAAAAGCGCGAATATGTCCATCCAAGGAAGGTGCAAAAACCAGACTCTCTGTTACCGTCACGGCCGCCGATAATCCGGGATGGCAACGCTTAACCGCTCGACCTTCCGCATCCTGACAAATATCCGGAGCCTGAGTTGACCAAATCGATTGGCCAGTCGCAATATCGAAAGCATGCAAAGAAGGGTTCGGTTCCCCCTCTGGGTTATCGCCAAGAATATCGACTGGCCTATCACTGATCGGCACATATAAGACACCCTTAGCTTGATCAACCCCCATACTAAAGTGCACGCCGCCTAATTTACCCCCAGTACCTGGCTTTTGCTGCCACAATAATTCCCCTTGCTGATCAGGGTCCAAGGCAAACACAGACCCTGATTTTTGACCAGCTAAAATGATATCCCTGCCATCAACCGTCACTAATATGGGTGGCGCACCAAAGTCTAAATCCACACCTCTCTCAGTCGGACAGTTAAAATCAAAGGGCGACTCACAGGCAACATTCCAAGCATCTGATGCCAAAAATTGTTGGTGCCAGAGCATTTCGCCAGAGCTTAAATCAAACGCTATAATCGCATCGCTGGTGTCCGTTGCGGGTGATGAATAGTTTTCACCAGTGCCTACGTATAACCGATTTCGCTTAGCATCCAAGGTCGGTTGAGACCAAACCGGCGCGCCCGAGGGCCCGTATTGATCGGGTAAAAGAAACCGTTTTTTAATCAGCTTTGATTCTTCTTCAATGGTATAGCTACGCCATATTAACTCGCCATTGGCAGGGTCAAGCGCAATCACCGAACTTCTAAAATCGCAGCAGGCATAGAAGGGATTGACGGCCCACATCGCTTCCCAAGACGAAACTGGCTGAAAGATAACACCTTGATGGTCAATCGATGAACCCGACACCATCACTTTTGAGTGATCTTCGGCGAGGATTCGCCATTCCTGCTCACCCGTCAAAGGGTCGATACCAAATACCTCGCCCCCCGCCGTGCCAAATGTCAACAGATTATGCTGCTGACCATTAGACTCATAGGTCATAAATCGCAGCGCTGTTCGCACCGTCGTATCGGCATCAAACCGCCACTTCTCACAGCCTGTTTCACGATCGAGCGCATAGACCATGCCGGGCTCATCGCCAATAAAAACCGTGTCCGCAGTAATAAAAGGTTGCGTGTGCGGCGTTTTGGTCTTTGGCATGGCGAACACCCACTTGACCTGCAAATTAGCTACATTATCGCGGCTAATACCTGCATTGGATTCAGCAATAAACCGATGGTTTCTCTTGTTAATGCCCCAGCCATTAATATGTGGCGTAAGATCAATGGAAGCAGCTAACGCTGGCTCACATTGCTCAGCCAACACAGTAAGAGTAGCAATAGCAGGAAAAATTAGACCCAAAAGAACCCGCAAGGCTATACTCGTACTGATTTCTAAAAAATTTTTATTCACAACTGCGATAGCAACAACCACAGCAAGCCCTCTTTTACTCATTAAATTATGTCAGCAATGATTAAAACGAATTCCCACGATCCATGCCAGTTGAGCATGGCAAAGATTTCAACATGGTCATGTTATGAAAGCGCTGGTATTAAGCCGCAAGAAATTGGGCGATGGCCTCTAACAAAATTTGATTCTGCTGGTCAGTTCCAACGGTAATTCGAATATATTGATCGATACGAGGAGTTGAGAAATATCTGACAATAATCTTTCTATCACGTAAAAAACTGGCTAAGGCTGACGCATCAATCGAAGCGTGATGAATTAAAATAAAATTGGCTGCCGAAGGTAAACAGGTAAACTGAAGTTTCTCCAGCGCTGAGACCAACCGCGAGCGACTGGCAATAACCTTATCAACGCTTAACTGAAAATAATCTTCATCGCCAAAACTGGCAATCGCCGCTTGCTGAGCGAGCCGGTCGATTGGATATGAATTAAAGCTATTCTTAACCCGCTGCAGAGCCTCAATTAAATCAACATGACCCACTGCATAGCCAACACGCAAGCCGGCAAAAGCACGTGATTTCGACAAAGTATGCACGACTAACAAATTGTTATATTGCTGTGTTAAATCAAGCACTGAAGCCACAGATTGTAAATCGACCACAGCGTCGCTTGGTTGCGCATAATCGATATAGGCCTCGTCAATGATAACCACCGAACGAGGGTTTGCCTCCAATAATGAAATAATGGCTGAACGGCTTAAGCCAATACCGGTGGGTGCATTGGGGTTCGGGAAGATAATCCCGCCGTTATCTTGGCGATAGTCTGCAACGTCTATTTCAAAACGATCATTAAGTGCCACTAAATTATAATCAATTTGATAAAGCTGACAGTAAACCGGATAAAAACTGTAGGTTAAATCGGGAAATAAAATCGCCTTAGGCTGCCGGAAAAAAGCATTAAATGCATGCGCTAATACTTCGTCCGAGCCATTACCAATAAAAACCTGCTCACTACTCAGCTGGTGGTAATCGGCTATAACTTCTCGTAATTCCGTTGACTCAGGGTCAGGATACAGCCGTAAATTATCAATTGCATGCGCCGATATCGCCGCCAATGCTTTTGGTGAAGGCGGATAAGGACTTTCATTTGTGTTCAACTTAATCAGCTCATTGCCGACCGGCTGCTCGCCTGGCACATAAGGTTCCAACTGGTGGACTAGAGGGCTCCAAAAGGTATTCTTATCTGTCACTGGCGTCACCCTCTTGGTCATCTCTAGCAAACGATTCAATACGCATCTCGGCTGCGCGAGCATGAGCCGTCAATGATTCACTTCGGGCGACCACGGATGCGAGCCGACCGATATCAGCTGAAGATTCAGCACTGCATTGAATTAAAGAACTGCGTTTTTGAAAATCATAGACGCCTAAAGGGGAGGCAAATCGAGCTGTTGTTGAGGTTGGCAATACATGATTAGGCCCTGCACAGTAGTCTCCCACGGACTCAGGAGTAAACCTGCCCATAAATATAGCACCGGCATTCTCAATGCTCGACAACCAGGATTCGGGATCTTCAATTGATAATTCCAAATGCTCAGGAGAAATAGCATTACTCACCACCATCGCCTGACTCAGATCATCAACTAAAATAAATGCCGCACGCTGACTAATCGACTGACGAATGATATTACTACGACTCATATCATCAATAAGCGCATTCATACAATCTTCTACAGCTTGAAGAAAGTCACTACTCGGGCTAATCAAAATAGCTTGGGCATCTTCATCGTGCTCTGCTTGCGAAAACAAATCCATCGCGATCCAGTCAGGATTTGTCTTACCATCGCAAATAACCAAAATCTCTGAGGGACCTGCCAACATATCAAGACCGACATCACCAAAAACCATTTTCTTGGCGCAGGCGACAAAGCGATTGCCTGGACCAACAATTTTATCAACCCGCGGGATACTTTCTGTACCATAAGCCAATGCGGCAACGGCTTGGGCACCACCAATAGTAAAAATTTGATCGATGCCTGCGATTGCAGCCGCGGCCAAAACAGTCTGGTTTACTTCGCCACCCGGTGAGGGGCTGACCATGACAATCTCTTCCACACCCGCGACTTTGGCTGGCAGTGCATTCATTAGCACGCTGGAGGGATAAGCCGCTTTACCGCCCGGAACGTAAATACCTACTCGCTTTAATGGCGTAACTTGCTGCCCCAACAGAGTGCCAGTAGCATCGGTATACTGCCATGACTCCTGCCGTTGGTGCTGATGAAAATCACTGATTCGTTGCGCAGACTGCTCTAAGGCCTCTCGGAGAGTGGGGTCAAGATCTAGCAGTGCCTGTTCAATGGCAACTTTATCGACGGTTAAGCCTGACAATGAATCAACTGCAAAGCGATCAAATCGCGAGGTATAATCGACAACTGCTGCATCGCCCTGATCCTGTACTCTGCGAATAATATCGCGCACAGTCGACTCCAAGGCTGGATCGGCCACTGCTGTCCAAGCCGTCAACTTGGTAAGATCATCGCTAAAATTTGGATCGTTGGCTGATAAACGCCGAGGCGATAATTTAGGCTGCATGTTTGTTGTCATAAAAAATGTCGCACCGGAAGATTTTTTACTTACTACTTAGTTAATTATCGCCAACGGCTGAAGCGATTAAATCAGTGAGTGATTTAAGCTGGTCATATTTGACTTTCATAGAGGCTTTATTCACCACTAAACGTGAGCTAATATCAGCGATAAGATCAATCGGCTCGAGTCCATTAGCCACCAAGGTTTTACCGGTATCGACAATATCAACAATTTCATCGGCTAAGCTCATGATTGGCGCAAGCTCCATACCACCGTAAAGCTTAATAATATCGGCCTGAATACCTTTTTCAGCATAAAATCGCTGCGCAATATTGACGTATTTAGTGGCCACTTTTAATCGAGACTGAGCATTTCGCCCAACCTGCTGTTTCTGCCTTGCAGTCATCAGCCGGCAACGTGCGATCGCCAAATCATGCAACTCGTAAAGCTCATCGCCACCGTCTTCCATTAGCATGTCTTTACCCACCACACCTAAATCGGCCGCGCCGTAACGAATATAGGTTAATACATCAATACCACGAAGCACCAACAACTGAACATCGTCATGATTGGTTGAAAAAACCAACTTACGGCTTTCAGCAATATTTTCTTCAGGTACGATGTCTGCCGCGGCAAGCAGCGGTAATGTGTCTTTTAAAATTCGACCTTTAGTGAGTGCAATAGTAATCATGATTGTTCACTTTGTTCGCTACTGAGACGGCCAGGTATGCGACGAATACTAGCTCCTAATAATTGCATTTTCTCTTCAATGCATTCATAACCTCGATCAATATGATAAATCCGATCAACTAAGGTCGCACCATTTGCACACAATCCAGCAATAACCAGGCTAGCCGAAGCACGTAAATCACTAGCCATAACCGGTGCTGCAGTAAGTTCTTCACAACCTTCTACAATAGCCGTATTTCCTTCAATACGGATATTAGCGCCCATCCGATTCATCTCATGAACTTGAATCAGACGGTTTTCAAAAATAGTTTCTACCACTGTACTGACGCCCGTGGCAACGCTATTCATCGCGGTGAACTGAGCCTGCATATCCGTTGGAAATGCAGGGTATGGTGCAGTGCGAATATCCACCGCGATAGGTTTTCTGCCCTCCATATCGAGGCGAATCCAATCATCACCTACGGCTATTTTTGCACCCGCCTCTTCGAGCTTGGCTAAAACAGCCTCGAGCGAATGCGGGTCAACATCTTTGACTTTAATCCAGCCCTTAGTCGCCGCCGCCGCGACTAAAAAGGTACCTGCCTCAATCCGATCAGACATCACATCATAATCACAGCCATGCAGCTCCTCAACACCATCAATGATCAGCTTATCAGTTCCGATGCCGCTAATCTTAGCACCCATCGCATTTAAGCAATTAGCCAGATCCACCACCTCAGGCTCTCGAGCAGCATTTTCAATGATCGATCGCCCCTCAGCGAGGGTAGCAGCCATAAGTATATTTTCAGTGCCACCCACGGTGACTTTGTCCATGAAAATATGAGCGCCCTTTAATCGGTCATCAACCACCGCTTCAATAAAACCCGATTCGACGGTAATAGTAGCTCCCAGCGCTTCAAAACCGCGCAAATGTAAGTCAACTGGACGACTGCCAATAGCACAACCGCCCGGAAAAGACACTCTAGCCTTACCCAACCGCGCCAACAATGGGCCCAATACGAGTATTGACGCTCGCATGGTTTTAACCAACTCATACGGTGCGGTGAACTGCGTTATTTTTTCAGCATTTAATTGAACACCCAACTTTTCATCTATAAGTAAATCAACCCCTAGGCAGCTTAACAATTCGATCATCGTAGTCACGTCATTTAGATGAGGCAAGTTACCTATTCTTACTGGCCCCTTACTGAGCAATCCTGACGCTAAAATAGGCAGGGCTGAATTTTTTGAACCCGAAATTCGAATTTCACCTTCAATTTTTGAAGGACCGTTAATTAATAATTTATCCATGGGATCTTCTTTTTAATAAGCTTAAATGCCAGCTTGCCATTCTGATGGTGTTAAGGCGCGAATATTAACTGCGTGTATCTCACCCGAGGCAATCTTTTCATTTAAACACTGATAAACACGCTGCTGTTTTTTTACCGCTGACAGACCTTCAAATTCTGTACTGACAACCGTGACAGAACAATGGTTACCTGATAATTCAACTTCAAGATGATCGACACTAATACGTGCCTGAATTAAATCGATAATTTCTTTTTGCATAATTCTATTCTCAAAAAAACCTTAACGGCTAGCTTAGCAGCTGACTAATGGGCTTGCGCAGCAGTATCATCACCAGAAGCAGACCAGTTATCAATAACTTTATCGATATTACCCTCATAAACTTCAACGGCACTGTCAAATTGGTTGCGGTAAATCTTACCCAAATTAATTGATTCAACAACCATGTTACGCAATTTCCACTGCCCTTGAGAGTCTTTTCGCAAAGAGTATTGAATCTCATACGGTTGTTGTCGATCTCCATAAATCAATTGTTTGACTCTCGCTTTAGTTGCTGAGGGATTGACATCTGTGGGCACAACTACCTCAATTTTTTGACCTTCAAATGCCAATAAGCCTTTACCATAAGTTCGTATTAGTGAAGCAGAAAATACACCGCTAAATCGCTCGATTTGATACATCAAACGTTGCTGCTCTTCCCTTGAGAGCATCGCCATTTTCTTTGCGCTTGCATGCCTACCCATGACCGCTCGCGAAAAGGATTTAAAATCGATAACAGGTCTAAGTAGATTATCGAGCTCAACAAAAAAACGTTGCTTATCGTCTGCTGAATAACGCTGAGCAGCCTCAATTAATAAAAGCAAATCACCTGTCATGGCTTCAACCACTTGATGCGCCGCGATTACTTCTGTCGTCCCTTGCTCTGCTTGTATCGATTGAACATTATCATTCGTCGCAAGGCTGACCTGTGCTGAACTCGTACTCACCCAGCAAATGGCCGAAGTAAGCCAAACCATAGAGCGTATTTTTTTTAACCTTGCTATGCATTGAACTTTTAACCTCATATCGCCTCACTATCCATTAACTATCACTAATTTGATGTAAACGAACGCAATTAATTCCCCTTTATTAAAAATTCAGGAAATTAAGTCTTATCGCTGCGTTGTCGCAACAGAAGTCCTACTGTATAGTTTCCAACTTGAAGACGATTGCGCTCAACGGTGTAGATAATTCTCAAATTCAATAAATGGTGTATCTTCTCATGGTCAAGCACAAAACCACAGTAAAAAAACAGCACAAAAGTTCGCAAGCTTAAAGCAACAATACTGGCAATGCTGTCTTCATCAGCGGGTTCAAAACTGCCATAGTAGGATGATATTCATACAGTATGTCGTTTTTTTAACTATTAAAGTCTATAACATTAAAAAACTAAATTTATGCCTATCTCTATCTTCGCTATGACCACGCTCATTATCGGCTTTACAGGACTGGTCTGGAGCGCCAATATATTTGTTAGCGGCAGCGCCTCACTCGCTAAACACTTAGGAATGACGCCAACATTAATCGGATTAACGGTCGTTGCCTTCGGCACATCAGCACCGGAGATGTTTGTTTCTGCAGAAGCAGCGTTGGACGGTGTACCTAATTTGGCTATTGGCAATGCGATCGGCTCTAATATCGCGAATATTGGCTTAGTATTAGGCGTCACAGCAATCATTGCTGCCATACCGATCAATACCCGTCTAATGCGACTTGAAATCCCCTTATTACTGGTAGCCACCTTTCTTGCCATCTTTTTCTTGTGGGACTTGTATTTAAGCGTTCTCGAAGGCGTTGGCCTTTTGACAGCTGCTATACTGGCTACCTTAGCGCTTATCTGGGATGCACGCGGCGCTAAGTCAATCTCTTCAAGCGAACTGGCCGAACGAGCGATACCGCCAGAATTAAACTATCTAAAAGCCATTATTTACGTGGCCCTAGGCCTATTAGCACTGCTTGGCTTTGCTGATTTATTGGTCTGGTCAGCTAAATCAATAGCTGAGCATTTTGGCGTCAGCCCGATGATTATTGGCTTAACTATCGTCGCGCTGGGCACCAGCTTGCCAGAATTAGCCGCGTCGATAGCTAGCGCACTTAAGGGGCATCACGATATCGCTATAGGTAACATTATTGGATCTAACTTATTGAATATATTAGCAGTTATGGCGATTCCAGGCATTCTTTCACCCTCTTCATTAACTGCAATGACAGTCAATAGAGACTTGTTCGTAATGGTGTTGTTGACCTTCGCATTAGTCGCAATAGTAGGCTTGGCCAGCCTTAGGCAAAAATCCGTAACACCGTCACTAGGACGACCCATCGGCCTGCTACTACTACTTAGTTATGGCTTTTACTATACATTCATCTTTTAACAGCACTGGGCCTTATCGCCTACATTTAAGATGTCATTGGCATTTTTGCTTAATCATTCGCTTGATCAGTGCCAACTAATCACGAGCCTAATCCTGTGTAAGGATTTACAATCAACCCTTATTGTTCACTACCATTGACGTCAACAAACGATTAAAGACCTGAGTCAATTATCACCATGATTAAAAAGCCTAATTTCATCGCTATCGGCAAACGCACAATTGAAATGGAACAAAAGTCAATCCATGCCTTACTGCATCGTCTTGGTAAAAGCTTTGAGCAAGCCTGCGAATCGCTTATGCAATGCCGGGGCCGTGTGGTCGTAACCGGAATAGGGAAATCAGGCCATATTGCCAATAAAATTGCTGCCACGCTATCAAGTACAGGGACTCCTGCATTCTTTATGCACCCGGCTGAAGCCAGTCACGGTGATCTTGGCATGCTAACAGCTAACGATGTCGTACTTACCCTTTCTGGTTCAGGTAACACCAATGAATTATTGACATTACTGCCGCTGATAAAGCGCATAGGTGTGCCATTAATTGCTATGACAGGCAACCTGCAATCGACCCTAGCTCAAAGTGCTGATATACATCTTGATGTCAGTGTTGAAGAAGAAGCATGCCCGCTTGGTCTTGCGCCGACGTCCAGCACAACAGCGGCCTTAGTGATGGGCGATGCGCTGGCTATTGCGCTGTTAGAAGCTCGTGGCTTCAGCGCTGAGGACTTTGCATTTTCCCATCCAGGCGGCACACTTGGAAGACGACTATTGTTGAAGGTCAGTGACGTAATGGAAGCAGACTTCCCGCAAGTTAAACCAGAGGCCTTACTGGCGGAAGGTCTTCTGGAAATAAGCCAAAAAGGCTTAGGTATGACGACAATCACCGATCAAAGTCATGCCTTACTAGGCATTTTTACTGACGGAGATTTACGCCGAGCGATTGATCGCCGCGATGATCTTCACAACACAAACATGAGTGATCTCATGATCAAAAACCCAATCACCATTAGTGATAACATGCTCGCAGCACAGGCAATGAAGATTATTGAAGATAATAATATTTCATGCCTTGCAGTAACCACGGAGAACAATATTGTTTTAGGTGTTGTCCATTTACATGCCCTTATAAAGGCTGGTTTAGCATGAAAAAGAAAAAAAATTTAGCCGCATCGTTTGACTCAAAAATTCTGTCTTTAGCTCAGGGAATAAAATTACTCGCATTAGACGTGGATGGCGTTTTAAGTGATGGAAAACTTTATTTCGGCAATGATGGCGAAGAACTGAAATGCTTTAATATTGCAGACGGCTTAGGCATCAAGCTACTACAAAATCAAGGCATTGAAGTAGCCATTATTACTGGTCGAGAATCTAACATCGTTCAACGTCGAGCGAACGAGCTTTCTATCCAGCACCTCATCCAAGGGCGAGAAGATAAACTCATGGCACTGGAAGAATTACTATCAATAACCGGCATCACTTTAGAACAAACAGCCTATATGGGCGACGACCTACCCGACTTAAGCGCTATTGAAAATGTTAAGTTAGGTGCCACTGTCGCCAATGCTAACACCGAGGTGAAAGCGGTCGCTGATTGGATATCAAAAAAAGAAGGCGGTGATGGCGCCGTAAGAGAGTTAGTCGAGTTAATTCTGTGCGCGAATGATCTTTATGATAAAAGCATCGATACTTTTCGGAGCAAAAATTAATAAATTGAAATAAGCAGTGGTCTATGTTTGCAAAAAAACGTCAAAAGCAGATTCGCAACTTGCTTGCACTGGGCATCAGCTCCGCTATGATCGCCTTCTATGTGCTCAATCTGAATCTCGATTCACTTTTCGATACAGCAAACTCTGCCTCAAACCATAAGCAACAACCGGTTAGCATCTTAGATAACATAGAAATTCGTGAGTTCGACTCTCAAGGCCAATTGCGACAACATTTAACTGCAAATCGTGCAGAAATGATCACTGAAACGAACGATCAAAATAAGGATTCTCACGCATACACCCAGCAAGGATTCACTGCCACTAAAGACACTAGGAATAACAAGTTACGACTTATTCAACCGCGCATGATAATCTACGAAAAAAACAACAAGCCATTAACTGTTACCGCTAATGAGGGTTTAATCGGGCACAGAGATAAAAAAACACAATTAACGGGTGATGTGGAAATCAACGATATAAACAGAAAGACTAAAGTTTTCACTCAATCTTTAACAATCGACTCTAAGGCCAACACTTTATCAACTGATCAAGCCATTAGCATTGAGTCTCCAACTACCACTACAACAGCCTCAGGCATCGAAGCTGACCTTAACAAAGATCAATGGCAGCTTCTATCTGGAGTGAAAAGTGTCATCAACCCCTGATAATAATGGTTTAAGAAATAACAATCATTCGGCTAACTTTTTATATGCTAGCTTTATTTTGCCAATAATTATATTGTCTATGTTATTCAACCCCACCTGGGCAGATCAACCTTCACAGCCCATTCAAATTAGCGCTGATAATGCTCAAAGTATTAGTAAATTGGGACAAACGATTTACCGAGGCAACGTTATTGTTGAGCAAGGATCACTGCTTTTACGTGGTGATATGGTCACTGTTATCACTTTAAACAACAGCGACATGAGTGAAGAAAACCAAGAGCAACACAGTGCTATTGAAGCTATTGGCAAACCAGCTTTATTCCATCATTACGATAGCAGCGGCAGAATTACGGTCAAGGCAGAAGCAAAGAAGCTTGATTATTTTATCGAGTCGGGCATCATAAGACTTCAAGGCAATGCGTCAATTGATCAGGCAGGCTATATTGTGACAGGCGATAGAATTGAATACTCTACTCACATGCGAAGTATTAAAGCCAAAACAAATCCTGAAAATACTAATACTCGTGTCCACACCGTGATCAAACCCAAATCCAGCCATGAAAATATGCCATAACTATGAGCCAACTAATCGCTAAACATCTTGCTAAAAGCTATAATCGCAGAAAAGTTATTCACGATGTTTCTCTGATGATCAATAGTGGCGAAGTTGTTGGCCTTTTAGGTCCTAATGGCGCTGGCAAAACCACCTGCTTTTACATGATTGCTGGTATTGTTCGTGCAGACAATGGCATTATTGAAATCAATGGCACTGACATTACCCATAAAGCGATCGACAGCAGATCTAAACTTGGTTTAGGTTATCTGCCCCAGGAACCATCAATCTTCAGAACCCTCAGTGTAGCTGATAATATTGCTGCAATTCTTGAAACACGCAAGGATATTAAGCGGCAGCAGCGGCTACAAATGTTGGACACATTACTGGATGAATTTCGCATCCAGCACATTCGTGACGCGCTGGGAATGTCGCTCTCGGGTGGCGAAAGGCGTCGAGTAGAAATCGCACGCGCCCTCGCCTGCGAACCTGAATTTATCTTATTAGACGAACCCTTTGCCGGCGTTGATCCAATCTCCGTTGGAGACATCAAATCCATCATAGATCAACTTAAAAATCGCGGTATCGGCGTACTCATTACCGATCATAATGTTCGTGAAACACTCGATATTTGTGAACGCGCTTATATAGTTGGTGAGGGACATGTTATTGCCGAAGGCAATACAGAGACTATCTTAGCCAATCAAAAAGTACGTGATACCTACCTCGGTCATCAATTCGTCATCTGAGCAACCCCGTCTAAATCCATACCATGAAGACGGAAATGCCAACTAGATCACATTGGCATTAGATTTGCATAATTTTTTGTTTAGCGCTAATATTTTATCTTTAGCGTTTGGCTAGCACCCCCCCTTTATAACACCAAATTGATATACCAAAAAACAATATGAAGCAATCTTTACAGTTGAAAATAGGGCAACACCTAACCATGACCCCACAGTTGCAGCAGGCAATTCGATTGCTACAACTTTCAACGCTCGACTTACAGCATGAAATTCAAGAAATCATCGACAGTAATCCCATGCTTGAAATTTCAGATGATACAAATTATGACGAAGATAAAAATACCTCTACCAACAAAAGTGACAATAGTAGTGAGAGCGAAAGCAATAACAATGATCCTGCATTCTCTGAATCCTTGAACAACTTTGATAGAACTGCCAAAGAGTCTGATAACGACTTTGACACTAATGATCAAGCTATCGACAGTAATAACGATAGCACCTGGCAGGAAAATATCCCTGATGAGCTAAGCATTGATACAAAATGGGATGATATTTACGCCTACTCAAGTAGCCCAGCACAGAATAACAATTATGTATTTAATGAGATTCCAGATATTGATCATCGAAATTCAACGGCTGAAACACTGTCGAGTCATTTAACTTGGCAGTTAAACCTCACGCGAATGAGCGAAAAAGACCGCTGCATTGCAATTGCCATTATTGATGCCTTAAAGCCGAGTGGGCTATTGGAAACAACGGCAGAAGAACTGCTTCAAACCTTTGATGCACAGCTCGAGGTCGAAATCGACGAAATCGAAGCCGTCCGACATCGTCTCCAACAATTTGATCCCGTCGGAGTCGCCAGTCTTGACCTCACTGACTGCCTAATGATTCAGCTCTCACAATTACCAAGCGATACACCTTGGCGAGAAAAAGCTGCAGAAGTGATTGACCGACACCTTAATCTGCTAGCCTCTCGTGATTATAGCCAACTCACTCGACGCACTAAACTCAAAGAACGTGAACTAGCGGCCGTTATTGAGCTAATTAAAAGCCTCAACCCAAGCCCCGGCGAATCCTTTAACAACAACATAGCCGAGTATGTTATACCCGATGTTTATGTCGATAAGATAAATAACCGCTGGCAAGTTAAGCTTAACCCGGACATTGCGCCCAATCTACAGATCAATCATCAATATGCATCACTCATCAAACGTGCCGATACAAGCAACGACAATAATTTCTTAAAAGACAATTTACAGGAA
This sequence comes from Pseudomonadota bacterium, assembly GCA_036344075.1. Taxonomy (GTDB): domain Bacteria; phylum Pseudomonadota; class Gammaproteobacteria; order Pseudomonadales; family UBA7434; genus UBA7434. The sequence continues at coordinate 79,993 of JAYYUJ010000015.1, read as the reverse complement.
GCAAAATGGTTCTTGAAAAGCCTGCAGAGTAGAAACGAAACCTTATTAAAAGTTGCGACAAAAATTGTCGAGCACCAAAATAATTTTCTCGAGCTCGGCGAAGAAGCAATGAAGCCCTTAGTTCTTCATGACATTGCAACCGATGTAGGAATGCATGAATCGACCATATCGCGAGTAACCACTCAAAAATTCATGCATACACCAAGAGGCATATTTGAATTAAAGTACTTTTTTTCAAGTCACGTCTCAACTGAATCAGGTGGAGAATGCTCCTCAACAGCCATTAGAGCGATCATTAAAAAAATAATCGCCCATGAAAATTCTCGCAAACCCTTGAGCGACAACAAACTGGCCATCATGTTAGCTGAGCAGGGAATTACTGTTGCTAGACGAACTGTCGCTAAATACCGAGAATCAATGATGATTCCACCCTCAAATGAACGAAAAATAATCGGCTAAAAAGTCCGTTCGATTCTACTTGGATTCAGCCCCCATTTGAGCTAGTCTAGGGTTATAGAAGTTTTTTACGCGTATTTTCTTTACTCATTTATTGAAACTTATCACACATAAAGGAGGTCTAATTAGTTATACTCTTGAAGTTAAGGAAGTGAGATTATTCCCGCTTATTTCAAGAATGGAATGTAACCCTTATCAATCAATACAGTTTCTAAATCAACTGGGAGACCTATATGAGAGTCAATATTAGTGGGCATCATGTTGTTGTAAGCGATCCAATGAGAGAATACGTATTAAGTAAGCTGAATCGATTTGAACGATATTCCGATCAAATTACTAAAATAGACGTTACATTAATAGTAGAAAAAATGGTTCAAAAAGCCGAAGCATCTATTCATGTAGCAGGGGCTGATCTTTTCGCTAACGCTGGACACGAAGATATGTATAGTGCTATAGATAACTTAACGGACAAATTAGATCGGCAAATAATCAAATATAAGGAAAAGTCACAGGGCAAACATCGTCGTGACAGCGTTAAGAATGCAGCCGAAGTCACTGACATCACTGCAGACGATCCGCACACTACATCATGAAAGCTGCAAGGGACTTCCTAATAAGCAATGAAACTCAAGCCTTTATTAAGTCCTACTCGAATCGCATTACAATTAAGCTTATCGAGTAAAAAAAAATCTTTGCAAGCCGTTTCCGAGCTGTTTGCAAAAGATATTCCTAGCATTAGTAAAGATCTGGTTTTTGATGCATTAACAGATCGTGAAAAACTCGGCACCACAGGACTTGGTGATGGCATAGCCATACCCCATTGCCGCTATGCCGACTGCCGCGAACCGCTCTGCGCCATTATCACTCTCACTGATGGCGGCGTCTCATTTGATGCAAGTGATGGAAAAAACGTAGATCTTTTATGGGCGTTGATAGTACCAACCGATGCTAACGATGACCATTTACAAACGCTGGCATTAATGGCAGAGAAATTAACTCAAACTGAAATCTGCCAAGCGATTCGCCAAGCTCAAGACCCAGCCAAGCTGTATCTGCTTCTAACAGATAATAGTCACTAAGAGTGGCTGATAAAATAATGACTATGGAATACCAATGAAACTATTGATTATTAGTGGGCGATCAGGATCGGGAAAAAGTAGCGCACTGAATATGCTAGAAGATTTAGGCTTCTATTGCGTAGATAACTTACCTGCCAGTCTTCTACCCGCATTAGCAATGCAGTCATTTAAGAATGGAACAAGAGCAACATCTCAAAGTCAAGTAGCTGTGAGCATTGATGCTAGAAATAACCATGATGAACTGTCTCAGTTTCCAATCATATTTAAAAATATTCCTGCTGATATCGATACCAACATCATCTATCTTGACGCAGACAACAATACTCTCATTAAACGATTTTCAGAAACCCGGCGAAAACATCCGCTAAGTAGTGGGTCAGTATCACTATCAGAGGCCATAATTCAAGAAGCAGAACTTCTTGACGGTATCGCGCAAATGGCTGACTTAATTATTGAAACCAGCAAAATGACCTTTCATGAATTGAGAGAGATTATCAGCGATCGAATCAGTGACAAACCCGCCAATGAGATGTCATTACTGATTCAATCATTCGGCTATAAAAGTCATATTCCGGTTGATTCTGATTTTGTTTTTGATGTCAGATGCCTGCCTAACCCCTATTGGAATAAAACACTTCGTCCCTTTAATGGCAACGATAAAGAAATTATCGAATATCTTGGTAAGGAAGAAGATGTAGTGACAATGATTGATAGCATTATTAATTATCTAGTCATCTGGCTACCTAAATTTAAACAAACTAATCGAAGCTATACCACAGTCTCTATTGGTTGCACTGGCGGTCAACATCGATCTGTATTCGTGGCGAATGCTTTATACCAGCATTTCAAACAACAAATGGATATCATTCAAATTCGGCACCGTGAATTACTGAAGAAAAATAACGCTTAATTGATGTAAAAATATTGACTTTAATTAGCCTCACATAATCATTATGTTACTGAGACAGTAAATAGCTCTATGATTAAAGAAAAAATCATCATTCAAAATAAGCTTGGCTTACACGCCAGAGCAGCAAATAAGCTGGTCGATGTGAGCAATCAATTTGCCAGTGAAATATCAATCACTTTCAATGACAAGCAGGTTGATGGGAAAAGCATCATGTCAGTCATGCTTTTAGCGGCCGCAAAAGGCAATCAATTATTCATAACCGCGAGCGGCTCTGATGAAGAGATCGCAATGCAAGCTATAAAGGAATTAATAAACAACCGCTTTGGCGAAGATGAATAAACTGGATACTCGAAACTACCTTAAACACTCATCATCCTAACTACTAACTCTTTCAGACCCTCACATAACAGTTAATTAACCATGTCAACTATTGCTCAACCGCGTCCAAAGAGTAAGAATTAAACCCTTAGCTTATTGACAGACAGTGGAGCAAATTTAATTATGCTTGAACTTAATGCAAGAGAATTATTGACGACTACTCGAAGCGTTCGTAAACGACTCGACTTCTCTAAGCCCATTGCTAGACAGCTATTAGAAGACTGCCTTGAGCTTTCGCTTCAAGCACCCAACGGCTCAAACATGAACACTTGGAAATGGCTTATTATCGATGATCCAACAACGATTGCATCAATCGCAAGCATTTATAATGCTGCCATGGACGACTATGTTGCGCTACTCGGCGACGCTGTCGGCGAAAACTATATGGGAGCGAATATTCCCGGCTTTAACAAAATCAATCAATCCGTCGATTACCTGCGAGAAAATTTAGCTAAGGCGCCCGCAATATTAATCCCGCTTATGTCAGGCCGAGTCGAAAATGCAGGCGTCTTTATGCAAGCCAGCTCTTACGGTTCTATTATCCAGGCAGTCTGGAGTTTTTTTTTAGCATTACGGTCTCAGGGGTTAGGCAGTGCATGGACCACAGCCCATCTTTGGCGAGAGCAAGAACTTGCCGAATTACTAGGCATTCCTTTTGATCAATATACTCAAGTTGGCTTATTTCCAATCGCCTATACTATCGGCACCGACTTTAAACCAGCTTATAGAAAGCCCGTCAAGGAAGTACTAAGCTGGAACTACTTCAACAATTCATAACTTTGTCAGAGATTATTTATCATGCCTCAATACTCGGAACAAGAAAAAAACAATATCGCTAGTGCCAATTCATTATTTGATGGCAGCTGCGGAGATCCCGCGAGTTTATTTGCAGATGATGCCATTTGGTGGAACGGCCTTCCGAGATTACCTGGCCTTGAAGGAAAAACCGAGCATAAGGGCATCGAGACGATTAAAAAGATACTCTATGGTGCCGGTCAAGACCAACCCAATTCAGGCACTGACTCATACGACTTATCAACTAACCGATTCACTGACTTACTGGTGATTGCCGATAATGATTATGTTATGCGTCAACACACGCAACACAGTAAAACCAACTCAGGTAAAGATTATAAAAATGTTTATTGTTTTGTTTTTCGTTTTAATGACCAAGGTAAGATCCAATACCTAACCGAGCATTGGAATACCTGGTACGCCAATAAAATCCTTCTTGATAATTGGGATCTTGACGCTGCGCACCCAAATGACTAATGTCTTTTTGATTGACTTATCAACTATGCAACATCGGAGTACTAAATGGCCTGGGACTTCTCTACCGAGATAGAATTTCAACACCAGCTTGATTGGATTCGGGACTTTGTCGATAACGAAATTATTCCGATAGAACTGATTCAAGGTGGGCTCAATCAGACGCAACTCGACCAACTTTGGGCGCCTCTAAAAGACAAAGTTAAAGCGAAAAATCTCTGGTCACCCCACCTCGGGCCAGAACACGGCGGCCAAGGTATGGGGCAGCTAAAGCTGGGCTTAATCCACGAAATACTCGGTCGTAGTGAATTAGCCCCTGAAATCTTTAATTGCCAAGGTCCCGATTCTGGCAATGCAGAATTATTGGCAGTGGGCGCCACAGAGGAACAACGCCAACGTTGGTTATACCCTTTGATGCGTGGTGAAGTCCGTAGTACCTTTTCGTTATCAGAGCCACAGATTGCAAGCTCAGACCCCACTGCAATCACGACACGTTGCCATCAAGAGGGCGACGAATGGGTGATTAACGGCCATAAGTGGTATGCATCGAACGCCTCAGTCTCAGACTTCACAGTATTAATGGCCGTCACCGATCCCGATGCAGCTCCGCATCAAAGAGCCTCTATGTTAATCGTTCCAAGCGGCACAGCTGGCATGAAGGTCATTCGTGACGTCGGCACCATGAGCCATCCCATGCACGACACTGATAATCAGCAAACGTCATACATTAGCGACCGCATTGGCGGTCACTCTGAAGTGCTGTTCGATAACTGCCGCGTTCCTCTCGATCACATGATAGGTCAACCCGGTGAAGGCTTTCTTCTTGCCCAAAAACGCCTTGGTGGTGGTCGCATTCATCACTGTATGCGAATTATTGGGCAATGCAATCTGGCCTTTGAGATGATGTGTGAACGCGCGGTTTCTCGGCAAACAAAAGGCAAAGCTTTAGGCCAGCTGCAAATGGTACAAGATGCGATCGCAGAATCAGCCGTTGAAATTGAGACTGCGCGCCTACTCACATTGAAAGCTGCTTGGACGATGGATACGCGCGGCGGCCATGGCTCTGAATCGAGAACCGAAATAGCCATGCTAAAATTTCATGTGCCGCGAATTCTTCTAACCGTTATCGATAGAGCAATTCAGTTACACGGTGCCTTAGGTTATTCCACCGATCTACCATTGGAATACATGTACCGCTCTGGCCGAGCATTACGGATTGCAGATGGCGCCGACGAGGTGCACAAACAAACGGTCGCTCGCCAAATACTGAGGTCAACCACGGCCGTTGAAGGCCTGCCTTCCATGCACATTCCAACACGGAAAAAAGACGCTTGGCAAAAATTTGGTCATTTAGTCAACGCCATCAAAAACGATCAATAACATGGTCCAGTATCATCTACTTCAGACTACGCTAATAAGGGGTGGGCTTCAAGGAATGGAGACGCTATGAACGAAACCAGCATTAAAGGCCTTGATAGCGAAGCTGTCAGTAAGTGGCTTGCCCATCATATTGATGGCGCAACACCGCCGTTCGATTTTTCATTGATCGCCGCCGGCGGCTCAAATCTCACCTTTCGTGTGAATGATGTGGCAGGCCATACCTGGGCACTGCGTCGCCCGCCAGTATCAGCACGCTTAGCCACCGCGCATGACATGGCTCGCGAATGGAGCATTATGTCCGCCTTACATAGGCACAGTGATGTTCCCGTCCCCGAAATGCTCGGCTATTGTGATGACCTTATGGTCAATCAAGCGCCTTTTTATGTTATGAGTTTTGTTGAAGGGCTTATTCTTCGCGATCAAGCCTCAGCTAGTCATCTTACTGAAGCACAATGCTTAACCGCCACCCATTCCTTAATAGATACACAAGTCGCTTTTCATTCAGTCGATATCGATGCTGTTGGCTTATCAGGATTAGCAAAAAAACGTAGCCATTACATAGAACGGCAACTAAAACGCTGGCGTAAGCAAATTGACGCCGCAAAAATACGTGAACTCCCGCTTCTCGATGCCCTGCACCAACGCTTATCAAAAAATATTCCCGAGGAGCAAACGCGACCTGGACTGGCACACGGTGATTATCGATTTGATAATACCGTGCTGACTGATGACTGCCGTATTGCCGCAGTTTTGGACTGGGAGTTATGTACGATCGGCGACCCTATCGCCGATTTTGTTTGGTCACTGCTTTATTGGGCCGAACCCAAAGATTCAATTACTTGGCTATTGGATCCGCCGACACTTAACCCCCATTTCATTCAACGTGATTCGGTCGTTGAGCTGTATGCTCAACGCTCAGGCTTAGACTTATCAGAACTGGATTATTACCTAGCTTTTAGCTGGTGGAAGCAAGCGTGTATTGTTGAAGGCGTCTACGCCAGACTTAAGCAGGGAGCCAGTGGCGGAATGAAGGTTGATTCGATTGACGCGATTGCAACCCGGGTCGACAGTTATTTAGCAATGGCCACTGAATTAGCGGATCAAGCCAGCTTATAAATGCATTTGTATTTAATTTATTCTTACAGGAGTCAATCATGAAAGTACTCATTACCGGCGCCACCGGCTTCATTGGCAACCACGTTACCCGCATGTGCCTTGAGCAAGGCGATGAGGTCCGCGTCATGGTAATGCCTGGCGAAGATCGCTCTCCTCTCGATGGTATGAAGGTGGAATTTGTTGAAGGAAACCTACTTGACCCCGCCTCTTTAACGCACTGTGTTGAAGGTGTCGAGGGACTTTACCATTTAGCCGCTCTCTTCGCTGTCTGGACAAAGGACCCTTTTTTGCATCATAAAGTCAACATCAATGGCGCACAGGCAATGATGGCAGCAGCCCAAGCAGCAGGCGTGAAAAAAATTGTTTTTACTTCTAGCATCGCTGCCTTAGGCGTACTAGGTAATGGCCAGCTAGGTGACGAGGAAACATTTTACAACAGTTGGGAGGATGGCAGTGAATACATTATCTCTAAGTTTATTAGTCACCACGTTGTTAAAGGGATGGTCGCTTCTGGACTGCCTGCCACGATTGTCTGCCCTGGTTTTCCGTTTGGTCCTGGTGACCGCATGCCGACGCCAACTGGCTCATTAATCGTCAGCATCCTTAAGGGTAAAATGAAACAATATTATGATGGCGGACTCTGCGCAGTTGACGTTCGGGATGTTGCTCGGGGTCATTTATTGGCAATGGAAAAGGGCCGTATCGGTGAAACGTATTTATTAGCCAACAAGCAAGGCAACATCTCACAAAAAGACCTCGCGCAACTCGTCGGTAATATTGCCGGCGTACCAAACGTTGCCACCAGTTACTTATCTCCTAAGACTATGCTTACAGCTGCTAAAGTCATGGAGTTTTGGTCGAAAATAACGGGCAAAGCACCCATGACAACCATTAAAAACTCAAAATATGTAATGCAAGATGTGTTTTTTGATCCTAGCAAAGCGATTGATGAACTAGGCATGCCGCAAACGCCAATCGAAACCGCAATTAAAGACGCGGTTAGCTGGTTCAGAGAGCAAGGTTACGATAAAAAATAAAAATTAATTCCCCATTAACCACTACTTCATCTTAAAAGGAAAAAAACCATGTTACAAAAATTCGTTTATTGGACAGGCGCACTCGATTTTGTGGTTGCTGTAGTTTGCTGGTACGGCGCAATCTCTAATCCGGCAGCGGGTTATTTCGTATCACTTATGACGCTCGGTATGTTCCTTGCCATGGCTGCAGCCTGTTTAATGTGGGCATCTAAGGATATGGTCAACCGCTCGCCGGTAATTTTTTGGCAGGGGCTTGTGCGTCTAACCGCCGTATCAGCCGTGCTTTATGCGGTACCTAAGGGATTGGCAACGCCACCTGAATACGCACTGGTAGTATTTGATGGCACTATTGGTTTGGTTTATATACTGGGTATGATGAAAGTCACCAGCAGCTCACTCGGCAGCTTGTTACTCTGTCAGACTAAAAATAGCGAATAAACACGCCAACCCACAATAGCTAATCAGGGAGCTCAAGGCTCTCAACACAAAAACAATTACTTACCGGCAATTACCGATGCTATAGACATAACATCGGTAATCTTGCCTGCTTCTAAACTTGTTGCGGTAAAATCTTTGCCGCATACTCTAAGTCTATTCATGGTCGGATAGTTGCGATGAATCCTTTGGTTGTGATATCGCATGCTTTTTTGATGAGTTAGATGCCGTTATGCCAGCTAAAATCGATCACAACAAAACTCGCTCTCATAGCCAAGAAGTAGCTAAACTACTTCAGTCAGGCACCTTTCAGCATGCTCGTCATATGCTAAAGGTGCTTGCCGTTGAAGAAACGGCGCACCTCATAGATGCCTCGCCACCACCCTCTCGACAAATTTTATGGGCGCTCATTGACGAAGAACGTCGCAGCGATGTAATGCCGTTATTAGGCGATGAATTGCAAGGGCAATTTGCACTAGAGATGGATAATGAAGAGCTCGTTGCCTTATCGGCAGAACTAGAAACCGATGACATGGTTGATATCCTTCAACAATTGCCCGAGCAGGTTACCCGAGAAGTATTGCAAGCCATGAGCGCTCAAGATCGTCAACGCGTCGTCAGCGCACTTAGTTATCCTGAGAATACTGCTGGTGGTTTAATGAACACTGACAGCATTACAGTGAGAGCCAGTCATTCCATCGAAGTGGTACTTCGCTACCTCCGTCGCCATGATGAAATTCCTGAAATGACAGATAAACTCTATGTCGTCAACCGCAGTGATACCTTTATTGGCACCCTACCGCTGGCTAAAGTGCTGGTTTCTGATCCGAGCAATACGGTTCGTGAAATTATGTTATCTGATGCTGAAGCCCTCCCTGTCGATATGCCAGATGATGAGGTAGCTCGTCGATTTGAGCGAAAGGATTGGGTATCTGCACCCGTTGTTAATCACGAGGGAAAGCTACTTGGACGAATCACTATCGATGATATCGTCGATGTGATACGAGAGGACGCCGATCATGCCCTTATGAGTCTCGCTGGTCTCGATGAAGAGGAAGATACCTTTTCCCCCGTCATAAAAACCACTCCGCGCCGCGCCTTGTGGCTGGGCCTTAACTTACTAACAGCGTTTATCGCCGCCTCAGTCATAAATATATTTCAAGGAGCAATCGACAAAGTCGTCGCTCTAGCTATTCTCATGCCTATTGTTGCCAGCATGGGCGGCGTTGCAGGTACGCAAACCCTTACCATTGTGATTCGAGGTTTAGCTGTTGGCCATATCGAACAACACAACCAACGCTGGCTAATCCTCAGAGAGCTGAGTGTGGGACTCATCAATGCCTTTATCTGGGCTGCGGTTGTAGCAGGTGCTGCAATTGCATGGTTTAACGACTTTATCATCGGTGGCATTATCGCCGCCGCAATGGTAATCAATTTAATCACGGCCGCGCTAGCCGGTGCGGTCTTGCCCTTAGTATTGAAAAAGATGGACATTGATCCAGCTCTGGGCGGCGGTGTAATTCTAACGACCATTACCGACGTTGTTGGCTTTATGTCTTTTCTTGGCCTAGCTACTATTTTTTACGCTTAAGCTTATTATTCACTCACTAAAGTAACTATGGCTAAATCGCATCCCGAAAAAAGTAATGATCAAGACGTACCGGTTAGTAAAAGCCAGCTCAAACGTGAAATGCATCATTTACAAGAATTAGGTAAAGCATTAGTTAAGCTTAAGCCAGAGGAGATCGAAAAGTTATCCATTAATGAGATACTCATTAATGCCTTAAACGAAGCGAAACGCATTAAACACCGTGAAGGATTACGTCGACAAATGCAGTTCATTGGCAAGTTAATGCGAAAAGAACCGCCTGAAACTATCGAAAAAATAGAAGCTTTCTTTGAAAAACTTCATAATCAGCATCAAAATCATACCCAACATCACCACCTTATTGAGCAATGGCGAGATCGGTTACTGAATAAAGAAAATTCTGAAATTGAGGCATTAGTCGCGCAATACCCAAATGGCGATCGACAATGGTTACGACAAATGGTCAGGCAAAGCTGGCATGAAACCGATAAAAACAAGCCCCCCGCAGCTGCTAGAAAACTATTTATTTATATCCGTGAATTAATCAAGGACGATTGAGGCGTAAAGTCAACCTCAACTCGCATCTCTGCATCATCTTTTAGCCCTCTATAAGTAACGGTTAGCCGCTCCATGTCGCCAACTAAGGTAGGCTTTGAAAATGAGCCAAGGCTAATGATATCGCCAGCCTTTAATGTTCGCTTATTGACTTTCAGTTCTTGCAGTAAAAAAAGTATCGCATGATAGGGATGACCCATAATAACAGCGCCTCGATTAGAGGATAATAATGCACCTTTAGCATTAAAACTCTCGACTGTCATAGTAGCTAAACTATTAATGAACGCTTGGTCAGCAGTAGCGGCTATTTTTGTGCCTGATACCCCCCATTTCACTGCTGCATTACTCTTAATAAAGTCAGGCCCTGCATAAGGGTGAGGCGGCACAGATAACAATGGCAATTCAACAAAGGCCATGATATGGCTAACATGCTCAGCAACAGATTCAATACTGTTGGCGTGATTGATTTCAGCACTGTTAACAACGGCTAACAAATCCGCCTCAAAAGCTAAACGTTGAAATTGAGCATGATTAATGCGCTGGGGTGATGCTAATACCGTGTCTGAGAATAAGGCTCCCACCACTGGCGAACTTAGACCAAACATATTCTGCGCAGCCGAACCGGCTAACGCCACTTTATAACCTACAATGGGAGTGACTTCTGCACGACGATCAATCATTTGCCACTGTTCGACTTTTGCCGCCGCAACAGATAGTTGATATGCGACACCCGATTCGGCACTATCAACTACATCCGTATTCGAGCAAGCGGTCAAAACCAGCAGAATAATCCACAATGGTCGGTGCAATTGATACCAGAAAAAAGAGCGCAAATCTTTCAACATAAATACCTCAAATAACCCGCCCAGGATTTAGAATATTATTCGGATCCATGGCTTTTTTTAAGGCACGCATCAAGTCAATTTCTTGCTCTGATCGGCATAAAGATAAATATTGGCGCTTCATGGTGCCAATACCGTGTTCAGCGGTAATAGTGCCGCCCACCGTACCCACCAAAGTATAAACACGCTCATAAATCGAATCGACATCGTCCTCGCGCCCCGTCCATGCAATGATATGCAAATTGCCATCGGCCATATGACCGAACGTACACAACTGAAGGTTTTTGAAGGACTGCACCAATTCGAACTCTACAGTATGAACAAAGCTCGCCATTTGACTGATTGGCACACCGATATCAAAGTTTGCTCGATACTTAACCTTATTGAGTATATCAATGACGCCATCACGTAATTGCCAAAATCGATTCACGTCTCTCTCTGACTGGGCAACAACAGCATCATTAAGCTGACCATCATCAATACAAGCCTGAAGCTGCTGATTAAAGCAGTCGTCATCGCGTGCCGGATCATTGCCCTCAGTTTCAATTAACACATAGAAGGAGTGGTCATCAGTCAGCACTGGCTTTAATTGCTGATTCATCTGCCGCACTTGTTTAACGTAGTTATCCCACATCAACTCAAATGTAGTCACCCTCGAACAATTACGCTGCATGTACTGAAGAAAAGATACTACTTGAGAAAAGCTAGAAAACCCACACAAGGCGCTTTGCTTAGTTAACGGTTTAGGATACAAGCGCAAAACGACTTCAGTGACAACACCTAGAGTTCCCTCGCTTCCAACAAATAAATGCTTCAAATCATAGCCGGCATTATTTTTAAGCATTTTATTCATTGATCGAATGACAGTACCGTCGGCCGTTACTGCCTCTAGCCCTAATACCAAAGTACGAGTCATGCCATAACTTAGCACTTGATTACCACCCGCATTAGTGGCCACATTACCACCAATGGTGCAACTGCCTCTGGCACCCAAATCCAGTGGCAGATAAAAACCAACATCATTAGCTGCCTGCTGTAATTGTTCAAGGGGGGTGCCCGCTAACGCTGTGATTGTCATCGATTCGACATCTACATCCGTAATACCGCTAAGCAACTCCAAAGATAAAACGATCTCGGAGCCCTTCGGCGTGGAGCCACCCGACAGGCCTGTCATGCCACCTTGAGTGACAATGGGTAAACTAGTCTTATTACAGAATGCAAGTAGCTTAGAAACATCAAAAACTGTCTTTGCACGAACAACAATATCTGGTGTATGAGCCGACTCACCACTCCAATCAACGGAATATCTATCACTCACTTGTTGGCCTGAAAGCACTTGACCAGGGAATAAAACAGAAAGATCTTTTATTACATCTACCATAAAAGTTAAATCCAAAAAAACAACAGTGACAATTATCCTTAATAAGAAGATTATTTACAATCAAGAAAAAACTTAATATTCTTTTTTATATTTTTAAAAAGTGTAAACATTGCAGTCCATTCTATTAAACAGTAAAAAAAGAATTTTTGGCAGTATTTCCTGATAGAAACACTCAGGCAAGCGAGAGCGACATAAACCACACATGGAAATTCAACCTAAACCTCCAAGAATCAATACTGAGCAAAACACCCTGAAAGGATTTTTCCTAGGACTGTTTACAGTGCTTATTGGCAGCATCCTTTCTGTCGTTGTAAAACTGATAGCCAGCGATGTCAATGTATTTACGATTGTATTCTCTCAATTCACTATATGCCTGTTATGCACAGTGCCATGGATCATTCAACAAGGAGTGAAAGAGCTCAAGACAAACCAACCGATGACCCACTTTACAAGGGGCATCTTTGGCTGTCTGAGCTTTTATGCTTTTTATTTTTCTATTAACCATATTCCTTTAGCCGAAGCGACACTATTACGCCACAGTGCACCTCTAATAGTCCCATTAATCTTATTCATATGTTTTAAAACCAGCATCCCCTCTTTAAGGTGGCTGGCTTTATGCCTGGGTTTTATTGGTATAGCAATAATACTAAGGCCATCAGGCGAGCAAGTTAGTCCGTGGCATATCGTCGGTCTGTTTTCGGGGATAGGACTAGCATTCTCTATGGTATTGACTCGTAGATTAAGTAAAGATGAGCCCGAAAAAAGAATATTATTTTATTACTTTCTTATTTCATTAATTGTGTCACTTCCCTTTTTCATTACACATTTTGAACCCATTCCGCTCAGAGTATTGCCTGGGTTATTATTAATTGGCTTCGGCATGTATTTCGCATTCATACCCTATACCCGAGCTTATGCCTACGCAAAATCATCGATAGTATCGGCGACCAGTTATTTCGCTGTCATATACGCGGGTTTTTTTGATTGGCTAATATGGAATACCCTTCCCGAAAAATATGCCATAATCGGCACTCTAATCATCCTATTGGCTGGGTTCATTATTCTGCGCCAAAGTATGAATGAAGAAAAACTAAACTTGGAATCAAGCCAATGAAAGTGGAAAACTCAAATATCGTCATAACTGGTGCTGGAAGTGGTATCGGCTATTCCCTTGCGGAACAATTAGCGAGCTTAGGTGCTAACCTTGCTCTTATCGATCTTCGTGAAGAACGAATTCAAGCGCTGGCCAAAAATTTAGAACGCGACAATATCACAATTTCCACTCACTGTGCCGATGTCAGTGATCCCAACTCTATGCAGACTATAGCCACTGAAGTGCTATCGAGGCATAATCACGTCGACATTTTGATAAATAACGCAGGTGTAACTCTATGGGGTTATTTTGAAGAAAATACACTCGATGACTTCCAATGGTTATTTAACATCAACTTTTTTGGCGTTGTTTATGGATGTAAGTTCTTCCTGCCGCACCTAAAGAAAAGACCTGAAGCTAAGATTGTGAATGTATCCAGTATGTTTGGCTGGACGGCTGTAGCAAGCCAATCCGCTTACTGTGCGAGTAAATATGCTGTTCGGGGATTTTCTGAAGCCCTATACACGGAGCTAGAAGATACCTCTGTTGAGGTTATGCTGGTTCATCCTGGTGGCGTCAATACAAACTTAATGAACGACTCAAGGGCTGCCAGCAAAGAGTTCAAAGATTTTTTCTCGTCAATGATGGAGCGCTCCCAAGGTCCTGACACCGTTGCTAGAAAAATCATTAAAGGCATACAAAAAGATAAATTTCGAATTAGGACAGGGCCTGAAGCCTACATAACAGAATGGATTAAACGCCTCTCCCCCGTCTGGGGACAAAAAATGATTGGTCGGGCTTTAAAGAAAAGTATGGGGGTATGATTAATTGATTCGAGTCAATTCAGCACTCAGTATAAAAGAATCAGACATTGAACTTTCAGCTATTAGGGCACAAGGACCCGGCGGCCAAAATATCAATAAAGTCTCAACGGCCATTCATCTAAGGTTTGACATCAAAAAATCTTCCTTATCAGAGTATAATCAAAGAAAAATATTATACGCGGATGATAACCGAATAAACAATCAAGGTATTATTATCATCAAAGCACAACGTTTTCGTAGTCAAGAAAAGAATCGTAGCGATGCCATTGACCGCCTTATAAAAATCCTGATGGACTTATTGTCAGAGAAAAAATCTCGTCTTGCGACCAAACCTCTTCAAGCTTCAAGGCAAAGACGTATTGACTCAAAAACAATGCGCAGCAGGACCAAATCACTAAGAAGAAAAATAATCTTTCGTTAAAAATATTCTAGAAGCTAAACAAATTAACATGAAAAAAGATATTTAAACCCGCTATCATGCGCAGCTTTAATAACATATATCTGCTAAAATTATGTCCAGTAATATCCTTACACTTAAAGAAATCGGCAACCAAGCCGTCGGCGGCAAGGCAAAGGGTTTAGCTGAGTTAACCCGTCAAGGGCTTAATGTACCCCCCGCATTTGTTATTCCTAACGCAAAAGCGAATCAACACCCTGATGATCTGGACGAACACTATCAGGCCATCGGTGGTGGCTTAGTGGCGGTTAGATCCTCGGCTATCGGTGAAGATGGTGATGAAAGCTCATTTGCAGGCCAATACGAAACACTGCTTAATATTAGCGGCATCGAAAATTTAAAACAGGCAATTAATCAATGCATTGCCTCACTTTCTAGCGAGCATGCCAATGCTTATAAAGCTGAGCAGGCAGATCTTGGTGAAGTGGACATGTGTGTCGTAGTCCAACGAATGGTAGATCCGCGGGCAGCTGGCGTACTATTTACTGCAGATCCCGTATCAGGCCGGCATGATCGCTTAATCATTGATGCTGTAGCCGGTTTAGGCGAAGCATTAGTCAGCGGTGAAATCACCCCCGATCACTTTGAATTAGACCCCACTAATACCATCACCCACTCCGAACTAAGCGCAAGCGCTGCGATTCTTGATCAAGACGATATTAACCGTTTAGCTTCTCAAGCAAGGCAAGCAGCTGACGCTATCAACCCACTCCTCGACATGGAGTGGGCAATTGATAAAAGCGGTGAGCTATTTTGGTTGCAAGCTCGCCCTATTACGACTTTAGGATCTGACCTTAACGAATTAGATACGCCTATTCCAGAAAACCACATAATCACTCGTTGCAATGTCAGTGAGATGATGCCTGGTGCCGTTTGTCCACTGACTTTTACGGTACAAGGCCGTGCTATCGAGCATGGCATGCAACACATGCACCTAAAGTATGCAGGCAGGCCCGCTATCAATGATGAATGGAGTCAGATAAATCTCTTTTTTGGTCACATGTTTATTAATATGTCAGGCGGTCTAGAGTCTTCTCGATATGTATCGATTAATACACCCGAATCAATGGGTCAAAGCCTCTGCGGCGGCCCTGTGCCCGAGCTAAAACCTCTTAAAGATAAAGCACCTATTTGGCGTCGGTGGTGGGGCACCCTCACATTTATCATATACTGCTTACGAGGCCAAAAATACCTAACCGAATTCGAAACACGATTTAAGCATGCCTTTATACCTTTTACTGACGACAGTAAAACTATGATGCAAGCTATAAATGACTACTTCCCATGGATACTTGAGACAAACGAGGTCCATCTTCGTTGCTCTGCTTTATCTGGCGTAATGGAAGGGGTTATTCAAGCAATTGTATCAGGTGGAAGCCAAACCCCTAACAATGATCAGCAGGCCGAAGCCGCTCGCTTGTTGGCAGGGGCCAAAAACGTTGAAAGTGCGGTGATGGTCGATCGCCTAGAGAATGTCATTGACATCATAGCTGAACATCCTGATGCGGCCGTGGCATTTCAAAATACATCAGCAAAAGAAGCTTTAAATTGGCTTATGAGTGATGCTTCAGGTGCTGCTAAATTACGCTTTGAGGAATTTTTAAACGAACATGGCCACCGCTCAATTAAGGAGCTATGTGTTCGAGAGAAGGGTTGGATTGATGCCCCTGAAAAATTAATAGTCACAATGCAGGTGTCAGTTGGTGCCCGATTAAAAGGTGACTACAAACCCAAAATCATCAGTAAAATAAAACTGTATGAGCTTTCAAGATTACTCCAAAAACTTTTACCCATTGCCCATGGTGCAATCCGACGAAGAGAGCACACTAAATCATTATTGGTGTTAGTTACTCACCGTTTAAAGAGGGGCTATAGGCATTTGGCTAACCTCCTTGTTAAGGAGGGTCATCTTCCGGACGATGACTTAGTATTCTTTTTTACGCATGACGAATTAAACCAATTTACTATAGAACCAAGTGCTGAGTGGGTAGACAAAGCCCGGCAGCGAAGGATCGCCTTATCATTCCACGAAAAAATGGAATTTGACGAAATTTATGTAGGGAAGCCTGAACCTGTTCAGTGGACGGCATCAAAAAACTCAGTCGATGGAGAGTTGAGTGGACGGCCAGTGAGTCGTGGCATGGTCGAAGGTTATGCGAGAGTGGCAATGACCATCGAAGAGGCGGCCGCCTTACAGCCGGGTGAAATATTAATTGCACCGATAACCGATATAGGTTGGACGCCCTACTTTAATGTGATCGGCGGTCTAGCGACGGATGTTGGTTCAGCCGTATCACACGGCGCTGTGATCGCACGTGAATACGGCCTGCCCGCCATAGTAAATTTGCGACAGGCCACTAAACAATTTAAAACAGGTGATAAAGTTAGATTAGATGCTGATAAAGGCCTATTAACACTTTTAGAAGCCTAAAATTAAAAGCAGTCCCTAAACATAACAGATTGCATTTATTTTGTTGCCATCGAGATCACGAAAATAGGCCGCATAAGACATCTCGCCTCGCTTACCAGGCTTGCCTTCACACTGACCACCTAAAGCAATAGCTTTTCGATAGATACTATCAACTTTTTCAGTATTTTCAGCGGCTAAAGCAACCATGCTACCGTTACCCACTGTCGCTTTCCTCTCATCAGCAGGCGTGCATATGGAAATGCCTGCACCGCCACCCTCAGCCATCCAAAAAACCATTCTTTCACTGGCCATCACACGCTTGGCACCGAACTCTTCTAATAGCTGATCATAAAATTCAGCCGATTTAGCTAAGTCATTAGTACCAAGGGTTACATAGTTAATCATTTCAGTTTTACTCCTTACTTACTTAGTTAAGTTATTTTGAGCAACATTTATAGCCCATTGATAGTCAGGTTTTCCAGCAGGCGAGCGCGGTATGGAATCAACATAGTGAATTTGACGTGGGATTTTGTAACCAGCAAGCTTTGTTCGGCAATGAATCTGAATGGCCTCTAAACTCGGCACAGGCAATGATCGCGATTGTGCTACAACCGCTACCCGACTGCCCCATCTCTCATCGGGCACACCACAAACAACACAATCGAATATCTCATCATGAGCCTTTATAGCAGCTTCAACCTCCTCAGGAAAAACCTTTTCGCCACCCGAATTAATCGACACTGAGCCTCGACCAAGCATAGTGATACGACCATCTTGTTCGACTTTGCCATAATCGCCAGGCAAAGCGTAACGATGACCATCAGCGGCGATGACAAATGTTGCTGCCGTCTTAACTGGGTCTTTATAATATTCAACAGGGATATAACCTCGACGGGCAACTTTTCCAATGGATGGACTGCCAGCAGGAAGAATTGTTAGATCCTGTTCGTTGAGCACAACTGTACCGCTCAAGGGGGTCACGGTCGGCCCGCCACCGGTCATCGCGGTTTTACCTGGCTCAATCATCGCCACACCTTGACCACCCACCTCTGAGGCACCAATACTGTCAACAATCATTAGCTTTGGAAAACAATCAAAAAACTGATCTTTTATTGAAGCAGAAAAGATAGCCCCTGAACTAGCCAATAAAAACAGTGAATCTATATTTGGCTTTTCTGCTGTGGCTAAAAAACTTTCAATCATTGGTCTTGCCATCGCATCACCCACAATAAAAACCGAGTTTACCTGTTCCTGTTCGATTAATTGCCAAGTTTTGTCAGCGGAAAACTGCGGCATGATCACTACCTTACCGCCTTCAAAAGCACGCGAAATACAACTCCATTGTGCGGCGCCATGCATTAATGGTGCGATTGACATCACCGTCATTGAACCGTCTTTACCACGGTCAATAATCTCCTGCGGTCGCTCGACCGGCTGTTGAGTTAATTGATCAACACCACCACCTAAAGCAAACATGACTTCTTGATGACGCCATACTACACCCTTAGGCATACCCGTGGTGCCACCGGTATAAACTATATAATGATCATTACTACTACGAACGGGAAAATCTCGCTGGCTAGACTGGCCAGCTAAAGCTGACTCATAAGCTATCAAAGAAACATCAGCTGTCGTCAAGCCAGACTCTAAGGAGGCATGGTCTGAACTGTCTTTAATCACTAAAACATGTTTTAGCTTCGGTAAACTTTCACTCAACTGATCTAACAATTGCAGATATTGAGCTTGAACAATAACTGCTCTTAAATCGGCGTTATCAAAAATATAGGCCAATTCATCGGCCACATAACGGTAGTTAATATTGATATATAAGGCACGAATTTTTAAAGTCGCCCAAATAGACTCAACCCATTCAACACAATTCGATGCATAGATACCGACATGGTCGCCTGGACCAATACCCTGCATTTGAAGGTAATGCGCTAGTTGATTCGCGCGGCTTTCCATCTCAGCATACGTCCGGCGCTGGTAATCACAGACTAAATATTCACGCTCAGCATAATGATCTACCGCTAACTCAAAAACATCAGCAATATTAAAACTCATATCCCTACCATATGTGAATTATATTTAGGACGGGTTAATGCATTAGACCGCCGCCATCAGCAACAATAGCTTGGCCATTCACCCACTGGGCAGCAGGAGAACAAAGCCAAACCGCCACCCTTGCAATATCGATAGGCTGACCTAACCTCCCTGTAGGAGACATCTTAGCAAATGTATCCAGCATCGACTGAGGCTGGGACTCGATCATTGGCGTTTCAGTAAGTCCAGGTAAAATACTATTAACTCGAATTCCCTTGTGCGAAAAATCTTGCGCCGCCGACCGAGTTAAACCTAACACTGCATGCTTAGCTGCAGTATAGTGCGGCTGGCCTGGAGCAGGTATTAAACCGGCACCTGAAGACGTGTTAACTATTTGACCGCGCAAACCATCAACGACCTGCTGTTCACTCATAAGCTTCAACTCTTCACGAAGGCAATAAAAAACACCGTTTAAATTAACATCGATCATACGCTGCCATTGTTCAAGTGGAAAGTCTATCCAAGAACATTGTGAGTCACTGACACCTGCATTATTGAAAGCGGCATCTAGCCGTGAAGATTGCTGTTTAATCTGACTGAATAAGGAAGCTACTGAAACTGGGTCACCAACGTCAACGTATAGAGCTTTGCTCTGACCACCATTAGCAACTATATTCGAAGCAACTTCTTGAGCAATGGCTAAATTAATATCAGCTACAATAACCATTGCGCCTTGATCAGCAAATAACTCTGACGCAGCTAGACCAATACCACTCGCTGCCCCCGTGACCAAGGCGGTTTTACCGTACAGCTCATCACTCATGCCAGCTCCTAACAAAAATTAATTTACTAATTCAAACAGCCAGGAAAACGGGCCTCAAGCACGCTTTTCACACCCTCTCGCCAACCAATATGGCATGGGCCAGCTAATTCTTTACGCAGGGTGTTATCAACAACCTTCATACCCCACGTTGCTAATTCCCCCACTTCTATTTTCATCGTTAACCCTGTCAAAGACTCGATATAACGAATCATCTCTTCAACGGAAACCACCTCATCACCACCTAGGTTAACGGTGGTGGCGGGCACTGAAGCATGAGCAATTAAGCCCTGAACCTGTTGGACGATGTCATCTTGATGAATCGGACAGCAATAACTCTCGCCATTATCTTTTTGCGTATAAGGAATGCCACCCTGCATAAATTGATACAACACCGTCGGCACACCACCATGTCCACAAACACCATAAGCCACATCGAGGCGAGCAATAATTGTGGGTAAGTTGAGCTCTCGTGCTTGAAAGCGCACCACCCCCTCTGAGACCAACTTACTCATGGCATAGTGTTTAGAATAATTTGAATAGCCGCCTAGAACCGCTGATTCGTCAATAATTTCTTTCGGGTCAGCAGTGTCACGGTAAACCGAGTCAGACGACATATGAAAAAATGCTTTAACGTCGCGGTAACGCTTCATCAAAAAACCCGTACCCTCGGCATTATCATGCATGCCAATATCGGTGGTTTTTGGCATAGTATTAACACCACAATGAATAACGTAATCGACATCCGGCATATGTGATAAATCAGACTCACCCATGGTGAATGCAACCGTATTAATACCTTGCGCTTCAAGCGCCTCTTTGGCTTCTGGGTCAGAAAAACGTGCCGCCGCCCAAACCTCATTATTGGCATTTAATTGCTCTGCAATCGGACGAGCCACTTGGCCCGTTGCACCCGTTACCAATATTCTTTGACCTGTCAACATAGATTCACCTGTTATTTTAAAGTAGTTATAAAAAGCCTATAACTTGCGCTAAACCAATCTTAATAAGCTATCAAAAAAATCGATCGGTATCTATTAGGCAGTTGTAACACTCGCTAATCTCAGCGGCAATAGCATTTTATCCGGCATAAAAAAACGCCCTGTGGTTACATCGGGCGTTATAACAAAAAATACTTGATCGCGCCTATTACCGGCTACACTGTTACCAGCCAGTGATTTCGTTTAGGCCAGAGCCAATATCAGCCAGACTTCGAACAGTTTTGACACCGGCAGCTTCCAAGGCGGCAAACTTCTCATCTGCTGTGCCTTTGCCCCCAGAAATAATGGCGCCAGCATGACCCATTCTCTTGCCAGGAGGGGCAGTGACACCCGCTATATAGGAAACCACTGGTTTAGTTACATTAGATTGTATAAATTCAGCCGCTTCCTCTTCAGCTGTACCACCGATTTCACCAATCATTACGATCGCTTCAGTGCTGGGATCTTGTTCAAACAAACCCAATATATCAATAAAGTTAGAGCCTGGGATTGGATCTCCACCGATGCCCACACAGGTAGTTTGACCAAAGCCTGCATCCGTTGTTTGCTTAACCGCTTCATAAGTTAAGGTTCCTGAGCGAGACACAATCCCCACTTTACCGGGCAAGTGAATAGCGCCAGGCATGATGCCAATTTTGCATTCGCCTGGTGTTATAACACCAGGACAATTAGGACCAATTAAACGCACTCCTAATTGATCACAAGCCACTTTCGCCTCTAGCATATCTAAAGTAGGAATACCTTCGGTAATACAAACAATTAATTTAACGCCGCTATTAGCCGCTTCAAGAATAGAATCTTTACAGAAAGGTGCTGGCACATAAATCACGGAGGCATCTGCTCCAGTCTGCTCAACTGCCTCAAGCATGGTGTTAAATACAGGCAAATCTAAGTGAGACTGCCCACCTTTACCGGGAGTTACACCACCCACCATTTGCGTCCCATAAGCGATTGCTTGCTCTGAATGGAACGTCCCTTGGCCGCCAGTAAAACCCTGACAAAGCACCTTGGTGTTGTTATCAATTAAAATACTCATTCAGCACCCCCTGCCGCATTAACAACCGATTCAGCTGCCTGTTTCAGGCTGGTCGCTGCAATAATATTTAATCCACTATCGGCTAAGATGGCTGAACCTTTCTCAGCATTATTGCCTTCAAGACGAACCACAACGGGTACCGTTACCCCAACCTCTTCAACGGCACCAATGATGCCTTCAGCAATCAAATCGCAGCGTACGATACCACCAAAGATATTCACTAATACCGCTTTAACATTATCATCCGATAAGATAATTTTAAACGCTTCAGACACCCGCTCTTTAGTTGCCCCCCCACCAACATCAAGAAAATTAGCAGGCGAACCACCATGCAGGTTAACAATATCCATGGTTCCCATTGCGAGTCCTGCACCATTGACCATACAGCCAATATTGCCATCGAGAGCCACATAGTTCAGCTCCCACTTAGACGCATTGGCTTCACGCTCATCCTCTTGGGAAGGGTCGTGCATATCACGCAACTTAGGTTGGCGATAAATGGCATTACTGTCGATATTAATCTTGGCATCAAGGCAATGCAGATTGCCTTCATCAGTAATCACTAGGGGATTAATTTCAAGCAATGCCAAATCAAGATCGGTAAATAATTTAGCCAAACCCATAAATATCTTTGTGAACTGCTTGATTTGGTCACTGTTTAAGCCCAATTTAAAGCCTAGCTCTCTCCCCTGATAGGGTTGGGCCCCAACTAAAGGATCAATAGTCGCCTTTAGGATTTTTTCTGGTGTCTCGTGAGCCACTTTTTCAATTTCAACACCACCCTCAGTTGATGCCATAAAAACAACTTTTCGCGTCGAACGGTCAACCACAGCCCCTAAATACAGCTCCTGAGCGATATTTGTACATGCCTCAACCAATATTTTGCTAACTGGCTGGCCATTTTCATCCGTTTGATAAGTAACGAGATTTTTACCTAGCCATTGCTTAGCGAATGCCGCTATTTCAGCCGTATCTTTAAGTAATTTAACACCCCCAGCTTTACCGCGACCGCCGGCATGGACCTGAGCCTTGACAACCCACTCAGAACCACCGATTTTCTCTGCCGCAGCCACTGCTTCTTCGGGTGTATCTACCGCATAGCCTTTGGAAACAGGCAAGCCATATTCGGCAAACAACTGCTTGCCTTGATATTCATGCAAATTCATGGGATTAATTTCCAGTTATGAAAAGAACAATAAAAACTTAATCGTTTTTATCTTCACTAAAAACGAAGATTCGATTTTCGCAAGAAAAGGGGGTGTTAAGCAAGACCGAAAACCGTCATATCGCCATAAGCAATATGATATGACGGTAATCTTTACTAACCTTTACGTGGACGCTTATTAGCAATATGAATAGCATGGCCAGAAACGGCCAAAGCAGCCTCATGAACGGCCTCAGAAACGGTTGGATGACTAAAGACCGTCAGCCCTAAATCTTCAGAACTCGCACCAAATTCAATAGCTATCACTACTTGCTGAACCAAATCGGCCGCACTAGGCCCGATAATATGACAGCCCAAAATTCTATCGGTCTGGGCATCAGCAATCATTTTTACCATCCCCGTTGTTTCATTAGCCGCTAATGCCCTGCCACTGGCCGCGAAAGGAAACATACCTACTTTATAGTCATGGCCCGTGGCCTTGAGCTCCTGCTCGGTTTTACCGACCCATGCAATTTCAGGATGGGTGTAAATCACGCCAGGGATATTGTCATAATTAATTTGAGTTTGCATGCCTGCAATGCGTTCGGCGACCATCACACCTTCTTCAGAGCCTTTATGGGCTAACATAGGACCACGAACAATATCACCAACCGCATAAATATCCCGAGCGTCGGTTTCACATTGTTCATTCACAAATACAAAGCCGCGCTCGTCTAAACTAACACCCGAATCCGGTGCTAATAAATTCTCACTTAAAGGCCGACGACCAACACAGACAATCAAACGATCAAAATTTACATGTTGAGTGCCCTTAGCATCGCTGTACTCAACCATTACCTCACGTTTAGCGCCTTTACCGGTTACCTTAGTAGCGGTCACTCGGGTACCGAGCCGAATATCCAAACCTTGTTGCTTGAATACTTTCTTGGTTTCTTTAGCGATAGTCATATCGACAGCCGGCAAAAAGTCATCTAATGCTTCTAACACGGTGACCTCAGCACCTAACCGCGCCCAAACACTGCCAAGCTCTAAACCAATCACGCCTGCACCAATAATGCCCAACCGCTCTGGAACTGAAGAAAACTCTAAAGCACCAGTGGAATCAACAACGATGTCGTCAACTAGCGGCGCTGGCGGAATTGCAATTGGCACTGAGCCCGCCGCTATAATAATATGTTCGCCTTGATAAGTAGTCTGCTCGCCTGCCGCATTGGTCACTTCCACCTGTTTATTGGCTAATAACTTAGCTGTACCAAAAATTGAATTAACTCCATTAGACTTGAATAAACCCGTAATACCGCCAGTCAGCTGCGAAACAATTTTATTTTTTCGTGCCAGCATTTTTTCAATATCGATAGTAACTGATTCTGAACTGATGCCGTGAACAGCGAAGTCATTTTTTGCATCAATATATTTATGACTCGAGTCAAGCAACGCTTTAGATGGGATACAACCTACATTTAAGCAGGTACCACCGAGCTTAGACTCACCTTTATCGTCAATCCACTTTTCTATACAAGCTGTTTTAAAGCCCAGCTGGGCACAGCGAATCGCCGCGACATAACCGGCAGGTCCGGCACCGATGACGATGACTTGATAATCTTCGGACATAATCTTTATTCCATTCATCTGCATGTGATTTGAATTATAAGGAGACTACAATTCATCTAAAAATAAATTGCAGAAAATTCAACCTAACTAAAAAACGTCTAGAGCTCGAGTAAAATTCGCGCTGGATCTTCTATCATTTCCTTGATGGCCACTAAAAACTGAACCGCTTCTTTACCATCAATCAATCGGTGGTCATATGATAAGGCTAAGTTCATCATCGGTAAAATTTTCACTTCACCATTAACCGCCATTGGTCTATCTTGAATTTTATGCATTCCCAGAATACCGGTTTGAGGTGGATTCAAAATCGGCGTCGACATTAAGGAACCAAACACGCCGCCATTAGTAATCGTAAACGTACCACCGGTCATATCATCGATACTCAATTTACCATCTGCCGCTTTACCCCCAAATTCTCGAATTTTACTTTCGATACTCGCTAGACTCATACAGTCAGTATCGCGTAATACTGGCACGACTAAACCTCGATCACTGGAAACAGCAACGCCAATATCATAGTAGCCATGGTAGACAATATCTTGCTCATCTATCGAAGCGTTGACCGCAGGAAAACGCTTAAGCGCTTCTGTTGCAGCTCGAACGAAAAACGACATAAAACCTAAACGGGTACCATTATGGGTTTTCTCAAACTGCGCTTTGTATTTGGCTCTTAATTCCATCACTGGGTGCATATTGACTTCATTGAAGGTGGTCAGCATCGCCGTTGTTTGGGTGGCATTTAACAACCGTTCAGCCACCCTAGCCCGCAAACGCGTCATAGGCACACGTCGTTCGGTTCGATTGCCCGAAGACTCGGACTCAGCAATTGCAGTTGGCACCAATGGCTTATCTTTAACTTTCTGTGCGCTTGAGGTCTTACGTTGTTCAATGACGGCTTGTACGTCTTCCTTAGTCACCCTGCCGGCTTTTCCAGTACCAGTAACTTCGTCACTTTCAACTTTATTTTCAGCCATCATTTTTTTCGCTGCAGGACTGATAATAAGCTCGGCAGTACCGGCACTCGCCTCGGCTTCTAGCTCATTAATACCCACCGCTGGCGGGGGTGATTCTGCTATCTCTCCCGCCTCAAAATGCGCAATCAATTCATCACTGATCACCGTTTCGCCCTCTGGCTTTAATATATCGGCTAACGCACCTTGTGCTGGAGCATTGATTTCGATCACAACTTTATCTGTCTCTATGTCAGCAATTAACTCATCTCTGAGGCATGCTTCACCTGGTTTCTTATACCAAGTAGCAATAGTTCCATCTGTCACTGACTCAGGAAATGAGGGTGCTTTAATCTCAATAGTCATATGGTAATGCTCTTCACATAAATGCTCAATTAATAGGTTTTTGGCCAAGCTAAAACTTTTACTCTAAGGGTAATTCTAATGCAATCGAAACCAACCGTTTTTGCTGTTGTAAATGCAAAGCCATATAACCAGCCGCCGGAGAGGCAGATGACTGACGACCTACAAAACTTAACGGCAAATCTTTATTGATAAGGTCTAATACACGGCGCAAGCGATGCTGACTAGTATACCATGCACCCTGATTCTTAGGTTCTTCCTGACACCAAACCACACTTTCAAGACGGCTATAATCAGCAATAGCGGCAAACATTTCTGCATCAGGAAAAGGATACAACTGCTCTAATCGAATAATCGCAATGTGATCGAGTTGATACTCGCGCCGCGCATCTAACAAATCAAAGTAAACTTTACCGCTACAAATTACTAAGCGTTTAGTACTATGCGAATCAATGTCATCAATTTCAGCAATAACATTATGAAATTGACCGTCAGCAAAATCTTCTAAGCTTGATGCGGCTAGTTTGTGACGCAATAAACTTTTTGGCGACATAACGATTAATGGCCGTCGCAATGGACGAATGGCCTGACGGCGCAATAAATGAAAGATTTGCGAGGAACTGGTTGGCGTACAAACTTGTATATTATGCTCTGCACACATTTGTAAATAGCGTTCTAGCCTTGCTGATGAATGTTCAGGACCCTGTCCCTCATAGCCATGCGGCAATAACATGGTCAGACCACATAAACGGCCCCACTTGTGCTCACCACTGGCAATAAATTGGTCAATCACCACTTGGGCACCATTAGCAAAATCACCGAACTGGGCTTCCCAAATCACTAAGCCGGTTGGGCTGGTTGTCGCATAGCCATACTCAAAACCTAGCACAGCCATTTCAGACAAAAGGGAATCATAGATTTCAAACTCAGCTTGGCTTTCTTGCATGGCACCCAGAGGAATATAGGTTTCGGCTGTCTGCTGGTCGTGCAATACAGCATGACGGTGAGAGAACGTTCCTCTACCGACATCTTGTCCTGTTATTCTAACGGGGTAACCTTGCTCGAGTAAGGTGGCATAAGCCATTGTTTCGCCAAAACCCCAATTACCGGGCATAGCGCCGGCGCCCATTTTGATACGATCCTCAATGATCTTTGAAACTTGCCGTTGCAGTGCAAACCCTTCTGGCACTTGTGAAACCGATTGGGCTAACTGCTGAAGCTTTTCAAGAGGGTAGCGAGTGTCACCACGCACTTCCCAGTCGTGAGCCAGATAAGGTGTCCAATCGACAAATAATTCCTCATTAGGCTTTTTTACCAGACTTTTCACTACGTGATCACCGGCTTCAAGCGCTTGGCGATAATCGTCTTCCATTTGTCGCACGTCTGACAAACTAATAGTGCCTTCCTCAACTAATTTTCTCGCATAGATTTCACGCGTAGTCGGTTGAGCCTTAATCGCGTTATACATTAAGGGTTGAGTACCTGAAGGTTCATCGGCCTCGTTATGGCCACGCCGACGATAACAGATTAAATCAATCACTACGTCCCGTTTAAATTGTTGCCGAAAATCCAACGCCATCTGTGTAACAAACAAGACAGCCTCTGGATCATCACCGTTAACATGAAAAATTGGCGCCTGCACCATCTTGGCACAGTCGGTGCAATATTCCGTGGATCGGGCGTCTTCAATATGCGAAGTGGTAAAACCTACTTGATTATTAATCACAATATGAACCGAGCCACCGGTTTTATAGGCACGAGTCTGTGACATCTGAAACGTTTCCATGACCACGCCTTGCCCAGCAAAAGCCGCATCGCCATGCATAATAATAGGAATAACCTGATCACGTTCAACATTTTTTCGACGATCTTGTCGAGCGCGAACCGAACCCTCAACCACGGGGGAAACCACTTCAAGATGCGATGGATTAAATGCCAATGCCAAATGTAACTCACCACCAGCCGTCATCACATTAGATGAGAAACCTTGATGATACTTTACATCACCAGAGGAGTTAAAAATGGCCTTACCTTCAAATTCATCAAATAATTCAGAAGGTTGCTTACCTAAGGTATTAATCAAAACATTCAGTCGACCTCGATGGGCCATGCCGATTACAATTTCTTTAGCAGCATAAGAGCCGGCGCGCTGTACTAATTCATCCAACATCGGAATAAGGCTTTCACCGCCCTCAAGACCAAACCGTTTAGTTCCTGGATAACGCGAACCTAAATATTTCTCTAATCCTTCAGCAGCCGTTAATCGCTCTAGCAAATGTCGCTTTGTGTCGAGATTAAATTCAGGAGAAGACCGGACACCGTCCATTCGCTTTTGAATCCATTGGCGTTGTTCTGTATCAACAATGTGCATGATTTCAGCACCTATAGTGCCACAATAGGTCTGCTCTAAGGCATCAATAATCTCGCCTAAACTAGCTTGATCTTTACCGATATAAAAAACACCGGTTTGAAATTCAGTATCGAAATCAGCAGGGCTTAATTGATGGTAAGCGGGATCAAGATCAGGCACAGGCTCTCGATACAGCAGGCCTAACGGATCGATATTAGCTTTTTGATGGCCACGTTGCCTATAGGCACTAATAAGTTGCAGCACCCGAATTTGTTTTCGCTCATGCTCAGTCGCCAAACTATCAGCCACCGTGGCTCTAACCGCACCGCGTTTTTGTCGAGCTAATTCAAGAAAATGAGCCCTTATCGTTCCGTGGGGAATATCAGGGCTAATATTACCGTTAACTCGCGGTAGTTTATCAAAGTAATCACGCCAGTCTTGATCGACTGAATTAGGAGATTCGAGGTACGTTTCGTACATCGCTTCGACATAATCGGCATTACCACCGGATATGTAAGACGATCGCAACCAATGATGCATTGGGTGCTGCTGCTGTGGGGACTCCGACATTCTGGCTACTCAAAGATAGATAGGATTTCTGGATATAAGTGTATCGTGAATAACGAAAGGGACAAGGAAGAAAATTGCTAATTCTTCGCAGAAAAGAAGGGCAAAGCTAACCAAGCAACCGATGAAGTCAAGTAGACATATCAAAAGCTAGCGATAAATGGCAAAAGTACCATCAGTTATGGTGATTCTTTGAAGAAGAATCGTTGCTAGGCGTCACTGAAGCCCCAAGAGCATGGAGCGAATATGTCCAATTGCCTTAGTCGGGTTTAACCCTTTTGGACATACTGAAACGCAATTTTGAATGCCATGACAGCGAAAAACGCTGAACGGGTCAGATAGGCTTTCTAACCTTGATTCAGCTTCATTGTCTCGGCTATCGGCTAAGAACCGGTAAGCCTGAAGCAAGCCAGCTGGGCCAATAAACTTATCGGGATTCCACCAAAAAGAAGGGCAGCTCGTTGAACAACAGGCACAAAGAATACACTCGTACAAACCATCAAGCTTTTCTCGCTCTTCTGGCGTTTGTTTTCGCTCAATCCCAGTATCGGGTATATCGCCCTGTAGGTATGGTTTGACCTTTTCGTATTGCGCATAAAACTGACTCATATCAATAACTAAATCGCGAATAACGGGTAAGCCAGGGAGTGGACGTAACTCTAACTTGTTTTTTTTGACAACCTCAGACAGAGGCTTAATGCATGCCAAACCATTTTTTCCGTTCATGTTCATGCCGTCAGAACCACAAACCCCCTCTCGGCAAGAGCGGCGATAAGTCAAAGAAGGATCTTCAGCCTTGAGTAACTCGAGCACATCAAGCACCATCATATCTTTGCCGTGAGTCTCGACTTGATAATCTTTCATATACGGCTCAGAGTCTTGCGCCGGGTCGTATCGATAAATACTTACCTGTAACATAATACTTCTTCCTTCAGTGCCTGACCAAATTTTATTGAGTTCGGCTTAAGCGATATAAAAACCGCTAACCAAAAATACTTTTCCAGCCCAATGAGCCAAATGCGCTTGATTAATATACTCTCGTTTTAGGCTCAAAGGTATCAACCGTGAGCGGTTTAAAATTAACCCCTCGCTTTCCAACACGCTTGTCTTTCGCATAATACATAGAATGACAAAGCCAATTTTCGTCATCTCGCTCTTGGAAATCCTCTCGGGCATGCGCACCACGACTTTCTTTACGAACATTGGCAGAAATAGCTGTTGCTTCAGCCACTTCAAATAAATTATGCAACTCAAGGGCCTCGATGCGTGCGGTATTAAAGGCATCACTTCTATCAACCAAAGTAGCCTCCATTATGCGGCCTCGCAGGTCATCCAGCTGTTTAACGCCTTCATCCATTTTATCGCCAGTACGGAACACCCCGAAGTACAACTGCATTATATTTTGCAATTCTTTTCTAAGGGCAGGCACGCTCTCGCCATTGCCTTTATTTTCGTTCAATCGGGTAACCCTATCTAGCCCTTGCTCAATATCTGTATTACTGGCATCACGCTGCTCAATGCCCTCGCCAAGTGCTTTTTCAATAAATAAGCCCGAAGCGCGACCGAAAACGACAAGATCTAACAGAGAGTTACCACCGAGTCGATTTGCACCATGAACAGAAACACAAGCGATTTCTCCGCAGGCATATAAGCCTTCAACCACCACGTCTTCACCGGCTGCATTCTGCGTTAGTGCCTGACCATGAACATTGGTTGGAATACCACCCATCATGTAATGGCAGGTCGGCACCACAGGAACGGGCGCGTAAACGGGATCAACATGTGCGAATGTCTCAGATAATTCACAAATACCCGGCAAACGACTGTGTAAGACCTCTTGGCCAAGATGATCAAGTTTTAAAAACACATGGTCCCCATTGGGACCACAACCACGCCCTTCGAGAATTTCCATCACCATTGAACGAGCGACCACATCTCGACCGGCTAGGTCTTTAGCATTCGGTGCATACCGCTCCATGAAACGCTCGCCATCTTTATTAATGAGATAGCCGCCTTCACCGCGACAGCCCTCAGTCACTAAAGTACCAGCACCATAAATGCCGGTTGGATGAAACTGCCACATCTCCATATCTTGCATCGGCACATTGGCACGAATGGCCATCCCGGCACCATCGCCCGTGTTGATGTGTGCATTGGTAGTAGATGCATAAATACGACCAGCACCGCCAGTGGCAAAAACGGTAGCTTTTGACTTGACGTAAACGGTCTCACCTGTCTCGATACAAATCGCAATAACACCGACCACTACGCCATCTTGATTTTTCACCAAGTCAGTAGCGTACCACTCGTTTAAAAATACAGTATTGTTCTTAATATTGGCTTGGTACAAAGTATGAAGTAAGGCATGGCCGGTTCTATCCGCTGCGGCACACGTTCTCGCTGCCTGCCCACCAGCACCAAAGTCCTTAGATTGACCGCCAAATGGCCGCTGGTAAATTCGCCCCGAGTCTGTCCGACTGAACGGTAGGCCTAAATGCTCCAACTCAAAGATGGCTTCAGGGCCCACACTGCACATATATTCAACAGCGTCTTGATCACTTATATAGTCAGACCCTTTGACTGTGTCGTACATATGCCAACGCCAATCATCATCGGGATCGGCACTAGCGATGGAACAGGTGATACCACCTTGGGCAGAAACAGTATGAGAACGGGTAGGAAAAACCTTGGAAATAACGGCTGTTTTATAACCAGACTGTGCCAATTGAAGAGCAGCTCTCATGCCTGCACCACCGCCACCAACAATGACACCATCATAGGTAAGCGTTCTAATATTTGCCATACTGCCTTAACTCCAATCACTGCAATTTGTCAGATGAGTAGCATCTCTTTCATTTAATCTGGAAAAATCTGCATTGCTCTGGGGTATATTAATATTAACTAACAGAGGTAGTAAATCTTACGCTTATTTTGCAATAAGGGATTCATTCTCGCGATAAAAAAACCTTTATTTTCGAGTCATAACAAGCCATTTCCTAGCTATTGAGATCGCTTCTTATTTAGAAGCCGCGCACTTTCTTCATTAGCCAATGCAGCAAAGCATAAGAAGAAATGATTGTGAAAAAACCGCAAAGATCCTTCAAAAATCTGCGCGATTATAGACATCTAGTTACTTGGAAACAATAAAAGTCCGCTTTATACATTATTTATGCACTGAATAGTTAATTTCGATAACATTTAAAGTCGGTAACCGTTGCATCAACCCGTAGCCAAAGCTGATACATTTCAATCATCTTTATTGACCAAAAAAGTCGAGCCCTCTATAGTTATTCGCTTAAATCGAGGGGTTATGTCGGCAATGCATAACGCATTTATCGTTTGTAAGATCATAGGGTCTTATCGAACGGTCATTTTTTCACTGAGCTCTAGCTTTTATTAAACGACCCTCAATACACCATCAAGCCAATCAAACCAACAAAAAATCAACAAAAAATCAACTAAGCCTAACTACGACTGCCAATTTATTACAAAAAAAGGTAAAATTAGAAAATATGGACGTTCAATGCATAAAGTTTCATGCATTAGCACGAATAATCTCATTCAAAGAACAGGACTCAACGATGCCCGACAAGTCAGATTCAAAAGCGTCACTTACCATAGAAGGCGGCCCAACTCTTGAGCTACCCATCCACCAAGGGACCATTGGTCCTGAAGTGATAGATATTTCACAATTAACACCCAATGGCCGTTTTACTTTTGATCCCGGTTTTGTTTCAACCGCCTCATGTGAATCAAAAATCACTTTCATCGATGGCGGCGAAGGTGTCTTGCTTCATCGTGGCTACCCTATCGAACAACTGGCTAAACACTCCAGTCATTTAGAAACCTGCTACTTATTGATTTACGGTGAGTTACCGACAAAGGCCCAAAAAGCAGACTTTGAATACACCATCAGTCGCCATACAATGGTGCATGAACAGCTCAGCACTTTCTACTCTGGCTTTCGGCGCGATGCGCACCCCATGGCAATTTTATGCGGCGTAGTCGGTGCGTTATCGGCTTTCTACCATGATTCGCTCGATATCAGCGATGAAAAGCACAGGGAAATCGCTGCTTTTCGCTTGATTGCAAAAATGCCAACTCTAGCTGCTATGAGTTATAAATTCAGTATCGGCCAACCGTTCATGTATCCGCGTAATGATCTTAGCTATGCTGAAAACTTCCTTTTTATGATGTTTGGTAATCCCTGCGAGGACTATCAAGTGAACCCAGTGCTTGCTCGTGCAATGGACAGAATCTTTTTACTGCATGCTGACCACGAGCAAAATGCTTCAACTTCGGCCGTGCGACTAACCGGCTCATCAGGTGCCAACCCATTTGCATGTATTGCAGCAGGGATTGCTGCGCTTTGGGGGCCGTCTCATGGTGGTGCTAATGAAGCTGTTCTAGAAATGCTTGAGGAAATCGGCGACGAATCTCGGATCGACGAATTTGTTGCTAAGGCAAAAGACAAGAACGATCCTTTTCGCTTAATGGGCTTTGGGCATCGTGTCTATAAGAACTTCGATCCACGCGCAAAAGTCATGAAAGAAACCGCTGACGAAGTATTGAAGGAGCTAGGGTTAGAAAATGATCCTTTGCTCAAGATCGCCAAACGATTAGAGGCTATCGCATTAGAAGACGATTATTTTGTGCAGAAAAAACTCTACCCTAACGTTGATTTTTATTCAGGGATTATCTTAAAAGCTATCGGTATTCCGACCAGCATGTTTACCGTTATTTTTGCAGTTGGCCGAACAGTTGGCTGGATCGCCCATTGGCACGAAATGCACAGCGCCCCCTATAAAATAGGCAGACCAAGACAACTTTATACGGGCCATCCTAGCAGAGATTATCAGTCGATTGACAAGCGTTAAATCACTGCGAATAGATTAATCTGCTTCACTGAAATTCAATTAGCATAAACACATGGTTAAAAAGGCAATCTATATGGCAAACACTAAAACCAACCCCGTCGATATTCAATTTGGGAAGTTTAGCTGGCCAATCACAGCCATTGCATCAATCACCCATCGTATCAGTGCCGTTATTATCTGGATCGGACTAGGCATTTTACTTGCTGGTATTTACTATGCCAGCCAATCGCCAGAAGCCTTTGATGAAATCGCGCAACTTATAACCGAAAATTTTATGGGTCAATTCGTCGTCTGGGGCCTATTAACCGCCTATGGTTATTACTGCATGGGGACTATAAAGCATTTAATTCAGGAGATGGGTTATTGTGAAGACTTCTCTGGTGGCAAGATTATTTCTTGGCTGGCTATCAGCCTGGGGATTTTACTAAGTATTTTAGCGGGTATTTACGTATGGGTGTAAATCAGTGGATTTTCCAGCGAATCAGTAACCTAATCATTGTTATTTTTGGTCTTTGGCTATTGGTGTTTTTAGCCAGCCCAGGGGTCATTAACTTTGAAGTTTTACAAGATTTGAAAGCAGACACAGCAAGCGTCATCTTTTTTTCAATAACATTACTCCTTGCAGGATTAAACTCAATCTTAGCTGGCTGGCAAATCGCAGGAGATTATGCTGAAAAGTTTGGTCTCAACCAAAAGCTGTTAGTGTGTATAACGGCTATTATTAGCCTTAGCTACATCATTTTTGGCGGTTACTTAATACTTGATTAACTAGAATATTAAAAAAAGGCCGGCAAAAACAGGCTTTTTTATAAGCTCATTTTTTTTATCGACAGTTCTGCTTCCGGTAGATTTAACATCTCAGACAGATAGGTTTTTAATTCTTGCTCAGAGCCAAAATGTTTAGCCTGATCATATTGGCCTTTATACATATTGCCCTGGTCATCAGTAATGCGCGCTAATTGAAATTTATCGCCTTCAGGCCCGCGCCCTCTAATTGGGTAATACTCAAGATTCATAATACCACCATTAATTAATTTACTATTCTCAATTATCATAAACGAGACTAGATAATGCCTGTTACAAGCCGATCAAGCAAGCCTATTTAGCATTCAAATATCGCACTAAGGTCGCTCATTGGTCAAAACCTCATTCATCATGCAGGCAACGGCAAACCGTCTACAATTATAGCTATAACATTAACCCATTAAAGCATAACAGTAACTCGTCAAGCAGAGGCTTCGCTAATGGATGAAAAAAATTGTGCAGTCGATGTATTAATTATAGGTGGCGGTATTCATGGCGCTGGCTGCGCAAAAGCACTGGCTAGCCGTGGTTACTCAACAATATTGATTGAATCAAATCAAATCAGCCATGGCACATCTAGTCGCTCAAGTAAGCTAATTCATGGTGGCCTGCGTTACATTGAAAATGGTCAATTCTCTTTGGTGAGAAAATCATTGCGAGAGCGGGCGACACTCGAAAAAATTGCGCCCGATTTGATCCATAGCCGGCAATTTTTTTTACCAATCTATCGCCATAACCGATTGAAACGTTGGCAACTGATATTAGCTTTATGCATTTACAGCTTGCTCGGCGGATTAAGAAAAAAGACCCGCTTTAAACGCTTATCAAAGACCGAACAGAATAATTTAACCGATTTAAAAAAAATGACTTACTCGCTGTATATCAGTATTGGGACGCCCAAACCAATGACCTTGCACTGACCCGAGCGGTGATTCATTCAGCAAAACAATATGGCTGCCAGGTTTTCGAACAAAAAACATTTATCAAGATCAGCCAACTGACAAATAAAACCGTTCATGTGGAAGCCAGACAAAGTCAACAAGCCGTTAACATAGACTGCAAACTACTTATTAACGCCGCAGGGCCTTGGGTTGAAGATGTTCAGGCACAGATTGACTTTGCTCAGCGCGGCTCTGACATTGATCTCGTCCAAGGTACTCACCTTGAATATGACCAAGCCATATCAGACGATATCTTTTATTTAGAATCGCCAGACGATCATCGACCCGTCTTCATTATGCCTTGGCTGGGAGGTACATTAATCGGCACAACAGAAGTTCAGCATCAAGACAAGCTTGCTAGCATTCAGCCAACTGAGTCCGAGATCCACTACCTGAAGAAGGTTTTATTTCATTATTTCCCTACGTACCAGGGGAAGTTTATTAAGGCATGGTCAGGCTTAAGAGTTCTGCCTAAACAGTCACATAAAACGAGCGTGCGCCGTTTCTCCAAGCAGGCCAGAGAAACCGTATTGCATATCGATAATAGCTACTCGCCTAAAGTCATCAGTATTTTTGGTGGCAAGCTGACGACCTATCGAGCCACGGCAAAAAGCGTAGCTGATCTCGCTGCAAAACGCCTTGGGAGAGCAAAATATCTCGCAGATACCTCGATCATACCGCTGCAATCACCGCATTAATAGTATTTTAATCGCTGGCACCGTGATAAAAACCACTATCCAGAGTAGGATGCAGGTATGAAAATAGGTATAGTTAGACATTTACAGTTGATAATTTTTTGCCCCATCGGGCTTTTAGCATTACTAGGATTTTCATGTCAGAGAAAAAGCATCGTCGAATATTAGTGACTAGTGCATTACCCTATGCGAATGGCCCGCTTCATCTTGGTCATTTATTAGAGCATATACAAACCGATATCTGGGTACGTTACCAACGTTCTCGTGGTCATGAATGCCACTATGTATGTGCCGATGATACCCATGGCACAGCGATTATGCTCAAAGCCGAGCAACAGCAACAAACTCCCGAGCGATTGATCGCCAATGTTCAGGCACAACACTGCAATGACTTTAACGATTTTCTGATCAGTCACGATAATTACTACAGCACTCACTCTGAAGAAAATCGTTATTTTTCTGAGCAAATTTATCAACAGTTGCATGAACAAAACCTGATAGCCGAGCGAAGTATCTCCCAAGCTTTCGATCCTGAAAAGCAACTATTTTTAGCCGATCGCTATATCAAAGGGAAATGCCCAAAATGTCACGCGCCCGACCAATACGGTGACAATTGTGAGGTCTGTGGGGCTACTTATGCACCGACTGATCTTATTGATCCATTCTCAACCATCTCTGGTGCTGAACCTATTACGAAAGAATCTGTCCATTACTTTTTTAAACTGCCAGAATTTAATGACTTTTTAACCCAGTGGCTTAGTAATGACAACCTACAACCTGCCGTTGCCAACAAACTCAGAGAGTGGCTAGACAATGGACTACAAGAGTGGGATATAAGTCGCGACGCACCCTACTTTGGTTTTGAGATTCCCAATGCGCCGGGTAAATTTTTTTATGTTTGGCTAGACGCACCAATCGGCTATATGGCTAGCTTTAAACACTATTGTCAAAGCAAACCTCTTAACTTCGACGATTTTTGGGATCAACAACAGGCCGTTGAAACGGGCACTGAATTATTCCATTTTATAGGTAAAGACATTATCAATTTTCACGGTTTGTTCTGGCCGGCCATGTTAAATGCCTCTTCATTACGCTTGCCAACCGCCATACATGCCCATGGATTTCTAATGGTCAACGGTGAAAAAATGTCAAAATCTCGCGGCACATTTATAATGGCGCGAAGTTACTTAACACACCTTAAGCCCGAGTATTTAAGGTACTTCTTTGCCTCTAAACTGAGTAGTGGCATCGACGATATCGATCTTAATTTAGAGGATTTTGTGCAAAAAGCCAACTCAGACCTCGTCGGCAAACTAGTCAATATTGCCAGTCGCTGTGCAGGATTTATTAACAAACGATTTGATAACCAACTGGCGCAACAATTACCTAACACTGAATTACACAATGCTTTACTCGCCGAAAGTAATACTATTGCTGACGCTTATGAGCAACGAGATTTTGCCAAAGCGATGCGTATAGTCATGTCACTCGCGGATCGTATTAATCAATATATTGATGAGCAACAGCCATGGGTAGTAGCCAAACAGGAAGACCAAGATACCAAACTTCAAGGGATTTGTAGTCAAGCCATTTCTGGTTTTGCTATTTTGATCATCTATCTAAAGCCTGTCTTACCCGAGCTTGCAGAGAATGCAGAAAAATTTTTAGGGACATCACTGGACTGGACAGACCTTGACAAATCACTTTGTAGTAGCACAATTAATCCATTCAAACCGCTTCTCAAGCGTATTGAAATAGCACAGGTTGAAAAAATGCTTGCATCAAATACTGAAGAAAAAGCTCCCGCCAAGGTTGTCAAGCAACAACCAGAGGAGACAGCTAACTCATCATCAGAAATCAGCTTTGAAGACTTTGCAAAAGTCGATTTGCGCGTTGCATTAATTACCCGTGCCGAGCAGGTAGATGGTGCCGATAAATTACTTAAGTTGACACTAAATCTTGGCGACCACAACCGCACCGTTTTTTCAGGGATTAAAAGTGCCTATCAACCCAGCGATTTAGAAGGTAAACTGACCGTCATGATTGCAAACCTTAAGCCGCGTAAAATGCGATTTGGAATTTCAGAGGGAATGGTACTTGCTGCAGGGCCAGGTGATAATGAGATTTATTTACTCGAGCCCCATGCGGGCGCCAAACCCGGCATGCAAATTAAGTAAGTTTAGTTTAAATCGAATCTAGGCAAGCAAGTATGTTTAGTGAACTCGCTGTATTGCTAGTCAGCGCTATTTTAATTAACAATTTTGTCTTAGTGCAATTTCTAGGTTTATGCCCATTCATGGGCGTTTCCAATAAGCTTGAAACAGCCATTGGTATGTCTGCTGCAACGACATTTGTCCTGACCTTAGCCTCGGTATGCAGTTACATCACCTACAATTACTTACTCGTACCCTTAGAGTTAACTTACCTCAGAACCATTGCGTTTATTTTAGTGATCGCAGTAGTGGTTCAGTTTACCGAGATGGTGGTTAAGAAAACCAGCCCTCTGCTATATAAAGTCTTGGGTATCTTTTTACCGTTAATCACGACTAACTGTGCCGTACTTGGTGTAGCCTTACTCAACATTAATCAGGAACATGATTTTGTTGAGTCAGCTCTTTATGGCTTAGGTGCGGCAGCCGGTTTCTCATTAGTCCTGATTTTATTCTCGGCCATGCGAGAACGATTAGCTGTCGCC
This sequence comes from Pseudomonadota bacterium, assembly GCA_036344075.1. Lineage (GTDB taxonomy): Bacteria > Pseudomonadota > Gammaproteobacteria > Pseudomonadales > UBA7434 > UBA7434. The sequence goes on along the minus strand of JAYYUJ010000015.1, from coordinate 40,865 downwards.
GATGTCCCACAACCGTTTAAGGGCGCCGCTATTGGCATGGTTACGGCAGGCTTGATGTCAATGGCTTTTATGGGCTTTGCCGGCCTTGTTTAACTGTGAACAGAAATGATTGAATTTATTAGCTTAAATCCTTTACTGTCAGCACTAATCGCTCTCGTAGCCCTAGGTTTATCCTTTGGCGCAATTTTAGGTTTTGGCGCAATCAAATTCGCTGTCGAAGGTGACCCAATCGTTGATCAAATCAACGCGATTTTACCTCAAACTCAATGCGGTCAATGTGGCTACCCTGGATGCAAACCTTATGCAGAAGCAATTGCTGAAGGCGATGCAATAAATAAATGTCCCCCTGGTGGCGAAGCCGGTATCAATGAATTAGCCAATTTACTTGATAGAGAACCGTTAGCACTGGATGACGAACACGGTCAAGAAGACATTAAAAAAGTGGCCTTTATTCGAGAAGAAGAGTGTATTGGCTGTACTAAATGCATTCAAGCCTGCCCTATTGACGCTATTTTAGGTGCGGCAAAAGTCATGCATACCGTAATCAGCTCAGAGTGTACCGGCTGCGACCTTTGTGTTGAGCCTTGTCCCGTTGACTGTATCGACATGGTGCCCGTATCGGTCGGCACCCAAGCATGGAAATGGCAAATTCCCGATAGAAATCCTTTTTATAACGCTAATATCATCGCCAGCGATCAGCGTTCGATTGATTCACCAAAGGCTAGACACTAAGCGCATGAGAAAAATTTGGGACATACACGGTGGTGTCCACCCGACCGAAAACAAAACACAATCGCTTAGCGAGCCGATTCTACAAGCTGCTATTCCGCCTTATTTGTACGTGCCTCTTTCACAGCATATTGGTGCAGCCGCTAAACCCATTGTTAAAGTCGGAGATAAGGTGTTAAAAGGACAAACCATTGCTGATACCAGTGCTGCGGTTAGTGTGCCTGTTCACGCACCTAGCTCAGGCACAGTTTTTGCCATTGAAAATAAAACGGTGCCCCACCCGTCGGGTATTGATGATTTATGTATCGTGATCGAAACTGATGGTCTAGATCAATGGCGAGAAAGAAAAGCTCGTCAAAATTTTAATTTGTTCACTGATGATGAGCTACTCTCGATTATTCGAAACGCTGGCATTGCAGGTATGGGTGGGGCAGGATTCCCCGCGGCAATAAAGCTTAAAAGTAGCGACAGCAAACCTATCAATACTCTAATCATGAATGGCACAGAATGCGAACCCTATATTACAGCTGATCACAGTCTAATGCTTGAAAAAGCCAATGATATTGCTACAGGGCTTGCCATATTAGCAAAAATTATTAAGCCAAAAACTATTTTATTTGGCATTGAAGATAATAAGTTAGATGTCGTCAATGGCATTGAGGCCGCACTTAACCGTATTGATTTTTCAACGCACAGCGGCTGTACTACTGACGTGCGTGTTGTAACCTTTCCAACAAAATATCCTTCAGGTGGAGAAAAACAGCTGATAGAAATTCTCACCGGAAAACAAGTTCCTAGTCGAGGACTGCCTGCCGATATTGGCATTGTCTGTCATAATATTGGCACTGCTGTCGCTATAAAAGATGCGGTTTGTCTTGACCAACCCTTAATTTCGCGCATCACCACAGTCACGGGTGAAGCAGTAAAACGTCCTCGTAACTACCATGTGCTGATTGGCACGCCAGTTAGTTTTTTGTTGGAGGAATCTCAATACCAGGCTGATCAAAATAATCGACTGATAATGGGTGGACCAATGATGGGCTTTGCCTTAGCAGACATATCCGCGCCTATCATCAAGACCAGTAATTGCATTCTAGCGCCAACTGAAGCTGAACTGCCCACTCCACCGCCTGCACAAGCCTGCATTCGTTGCGGCATGTGCGCAGAAGCCTGTCCAGCCTCACTATTACCGCAGCAGCTCTATTGGTTCTCACAGGGAAAAGAACTTGAAAAGTTGGAACAGCATAATATTGCCGACTGCATAGAATGCGGTGCTTGCTCGTATGTTTGTCCAAGCAATATCCCGCTCGTGCAGTACTACCGAGCATCAAAAACTGACATTAAGCAACGTGAAATAGATCACCGCAATGCTGAGTTAGCTAAGCGCCGATTTGATGCCCGACAAGATCGATTAATCCGACTTGAACAAGAAAAAATTGCCGCTAAGCAGGCGCGTCAAGCAGCAAGAAAAAAAGCCAATCCGCCAAATAATAAACCCCCAGCGGCAAACGCATCAGCGGCTAATGCCGATACAGCGGCGACCACTGATAATACTGAGCGTGAGGCAACGGTAAAAGCCGCTATTGAACGAGCTAAAATAAAAAAAGCCACCCATTCAAAAACAACTGATGACCCTGTTGCGCGCGCTCAAGCCAAACGAGAAGCGCAATTAGCGCAAGACCAAGCGGACCCAGAAGCAAAACTTAAGCGAGCAGTTGAAAGTGCTCAGCAACGAATGAAAAAGTTACAGGTAAAACTAGTGGCAGCCAAAGACAGTGGCGATCCCAATGTCAACATTCTTGAAACCGGATTAGAAAAAGCACAATCGAAATTGGTCAGCAGTCAGAAAGCTTTAGATGACTATAAAAAAGCCTCGAATTCTGAGGATTAGGCTTTATAGCGTAATGGATAAAAAATTATGGCCTTAATGAGAGTAACATCACCACATACACATAACCGACAAACCACCGGTCAGGTTATGCAACTGGTGCTGTTGGCTACTTTACCCGGAGTATTGGCGCTGACCTTTGTCTTTGGCTGGGGAACATTGGTCAATATCTTATTAGCGGTGGTGTTTGCTATTGCACTCGAGGCCTCTGCGTTAAAACTTCGAAAACGACCTGTGAAATTTTATCTCAATGATTACACAGCGATTGTAACTGCCGTCTTGCTGGCTATCTCCCTGCCGCCTTATTCGTCTTGGTGGGTGATTTTAGTGGGTATTTTCTTCTCGATTATTGTTGCCAAGCAACTGTATGGTGGCCTAGGCTACAACCCTTTTAACCCTGCCATGGTCGGTTATGTGGCATTATTGATTTCATTTCCCGTGGCAATGACCGCTTGGCCCGCTCCCATTCATCTAACCCCGGATACGGTAACTATTCCAAATTTATTCGACGCCTTGTTAATTGCCTTAAGCGTGATAGAACGACCAATGATCGACGGCTTCACAATGGCAACACCCTTAGACCTTGTCCGCCAAAACGATAGCTTGTTGCTCAATGACCTTATAAATGAGTACCCACAATTTGGTCGTTGGAGTGGCTATGGTTGGGAATGGGCTAATCTGGGCTTTCTTGTCGGTGGACTTTTTTTACTGCAGCGAAAGATTTTTACTTGGCATACGCCCGTTTCAATGCTGCTAGCAATCGCTATTATGTCTGCACTATTTTATGATGGCGGCTCATCCAACAGTGCTGGCTCACCGCTTTTTCATTTATTGGGTGGTGCAACCATGTTTGGCGCTTGGTTTATAGCGACTGATCCTGTGTCATCAGCTGTCAGTAATAAAGGGCGTATTATCTACGGCGCAGGTATTGGTGTGTTAACGTTCATCATTAGAAAATGGGGTAACTATCCGGATGCCGTTGCTTTTGCTGTATTACTAATGAACTTCTCAGCACCATTAATAGACCACTACACCCAAACTAAGCCTTATGGTCATAGCAACATCAAGTAAGATTGAGTCGATATGAGCGATCAACAAGACACCAAAGAACAAGCTGAAACTAGCCAAGATAAGCTCGCTAACAATAACAGCTTATTGCAGTCTATTATGCTTAATAGCTTTGCTCTGGGTAGCTTTGCGTTAATCTGTACAATTATTATTGCACTTACCTACATTAATACCGCTGATAATATTAAGCAGCAGAAAAAACTTGCGCAACTGAAAGCCTTATATCAAATTGTGCCTAAAAATCTTCACGACAACGACCTCCTCACAGACAATATCAATCTGAAAGTTGAGCAATTAGGGCATCGTCAAGCGCAAACCATTTACCTTGCCAAGCAGCACGACCAACCAACAGTGATTGTCTATCCAGTCACAACTACTGACGGCTATAGCGGCGACATCAGTTATATCATTGGCGTCAACATTGATGATAATTCTATTGCCGGTGTCAGAGTTGTCAGTCATCAGGAGACGCCAGGCTTAGGCGATAAGATCGAATTAAGAAAATCGCCGTGGATACTCTCATTCAATGGTTTGAGCCTTGAAAACACCCAAGCCGAAGATTGGACCGTCAAAAAAAATGGTGGCAAATTTGATGGATTCACAGGCGCGACCATTACGCCTCGATCAGTCACCCACTCTATTGCGCGAACGCTTAACTACCATCAACGTTTCATTGATCAATTGTTAAAAAAAATCACTATCGCTAAACAACAAAAGGTAAGCAATGGCTAACTATGCAGACATCACCCGTAATGGTTTATGGGATAATAACCCAGCATTAGTGCAGTTGTTAGGGCTATGCCCCTTACTCGGGGTGTCAAATTCGGTGGTTAATTCTATCGGCTTAGGCCTAGCCACAATTTTTGTTTTAGTCGCCTCAAACACTTTCGTATCAGTTATTAAGAATGTCACGCCAGCCGCAATACGCTTGCCAACATTTGTCATGATTATCGCCGCCGCAGTCACATGCATCGAATTATTAATGCAAGCCTATACCTATGAACTTTACGAAATTCTTGGGATATTTTTACCGTTAATCACCACTAATTGTTTGATTCTAGGTCGCGCAGATGGCTTTGCCTGTAAGAACACGGTTAGCGCATCAATTTACGATGGCTTAATGATGGGTATTGGTTTCGCCTTAGCTTTATATCTGTTAGGCGCAATGCGTGAACTGATTGGCACTGGCGCACTATTTGCAAATATGGATTTATTATTTGGTCCTGCAGCAGCCGACTGGAAAATAACTTTTTCCTCCGATTATCCTCAATTCTTGTTGGCTATTTTGCCTCCGGGCGCTTTCATCCTCACCGGATTAATCATTGCCGTAAAAAACTTCATTGATTATAAAATCAAACAACGCCAAGATGCGCTTTCAGAAGGCGTAGAAAAAACATCAAAGCGAGTTAGAGTAACGGGCAAAATAGATTAGTAAGTAACTTTTAGTGCGTCACTGAACGGCATAAAAATAACAACTCGCCACGCTGGCATATTTGACGTAACCGATAACGGTGCTGATCACTTGGATAATGTGCTATTAATTGATCGCCGACTAGTATGGCCTGTTCAAATGACTGCGTGTCGAGATACAGATGCCAAGAAAAAATCAACCATGCTTCTTTCATGACTTGACCTCCAGCTACTGCTTGCTCAATAATAGCATCCATTATAGCTTGCGCCTTAGCGGTTTCAGCTTGGTGATAATAACTCCGCGCAACCAAAACCTGCAAACTATCATCGACCAATAACTCCCTCGCTTTCGCATCAACTAATTGTGCAATGACACGCTGGTAATCACCTTGCAAATAATGAATTTGAGCAAGCGTATAAACCGCTTCGCTTCTAGTTACCAAGTCTAAGTATTTGCTCGCAACAATTTTTTCATAAGCCTCTATTGCCTTAGGGTATTTTTGCTGGTGAGAAAACGTGTAGGCCAGTAAGCGTAACAACTGATCCGCTTCATAACCACTACTGCATGACTCTTTAGCTGCAGTCAAAAGATCATGTTCGGCCTCTACCACTCTTTGCAGTCGAATTAATTCATGGCCGTGATCTAAAGCTCGCTGACAAGCCGTGCCCAGCGTTTGTGGCTGTTGATCAGGGGGCATAGCATGGTTTGCTGTTGTTAAATGTGTACAGGCAGATGTCAGAAACGCCATGACTAAACAACTTATCGAAAACGTGATAGAACATCTCTTATTATTGCTACTCATGGAAATAAATTTAATCATTCAAGCAATAGACGTTATTTAGTCGGGACTGCTGCTACTGTTCTTCCAGCCCAGCGACCAAAAAATGTCACATCAGCTACCGACATACCGCTGGCATAACCATGGCCAGTCCTTGGCATCCCGGCGGTAGTTCGACCGGCTGCATATAATCCCTTAATCACCTCACGCTCTCCCGTCAACACTTCACCACTTGGCAGTGTATCTAAGCCGCCAAGGGTAAACATGGAGTACATAGCACCTCGACCGAGACTGCAATCAAGCGCTGCAAAAGGCCCTTCAATTGGCTCTAACCATTCAGGTATCTTATGGAATTTTGGGTCTTCACCTTTGGCCGCATAATGATTATAAAACTCGACCGTTTGTTGCAAGGACATTTCAGGTAGACCTAACTCAGTCTCTAATTCAGCCAGTGTTTCACCCGTTCCTGCAATATCTGCACCCATATAATTGCTATCTTGATAATCGCCAATATCGTTAACGCTGAAGACCAAGAAAATCCTATCACCAGGCTGCTGCAAACAGTAATTACCGACTCGACTGTGGTAACAGTCTTCGTTGATAAACCGTTGGCCGGCTGAGTTGACAAAAATGCCTTTAGTCAAGCTGGCTGGCGGATAAAAAGGCAAGGTGGTGAGACCCTCATGCATATTAATTGCAGCACCGCCTGCCCCCATACCCATTAGAATTCCGGCGCCATCGTCACCAGGGTTACCAGTTGGTGCATTACATTTAGACAGCATTGGCGCATAGCGCTTGAGCATATCCTCATTCATAACAAAGCCACCCGCGCATAGCACCACACCTTTACGAGTTTTTATATTTAGCTCTTGTTGATTTTGTCTGACAACAATACCTTTTACTTCGCCATCGCTATCTTGAATTAAGGTCAAGGCTCTCGTTTCATACTCAACATTTATCGGACGACGCTCGACATTTTCAGTCATTATCTTCATGAACAAAGGCCCACCATTATCGCCCTGAACATGTAAATTATGGCCGCGAGGAACCGGCTTAGCGACTTGATTAAACGGCCATACTTTTTCATTGCCTGTATATAAAATACCATCGTCAGTAGTGACCATGATGGCTCGCTCTTTAAACTCGGTATCTTTAAACGGCACACCCTGCTCAACTAACCAATTAAAATGCGAAACACCACCTTCAGAAAAAGCGCGGATCTTATCATCGTCACCTTGCTCGCCATTGCAAAGTTTCAAATAATTATAAATATTTTCGGTTGAGTCCTCATAACCGCAGGCTTTTTGTACGCGCGTCCCACCATTTCCGCCAAGATAAATCTCAGCACTTGACATAGCGGTCGATCCCCCCGAAGCACTGGCTAATTCATATATCGTGACCTCTGCACCGGCATCACTCGCCTCTATCGCTGCGCAGGCTCCAGCGCCGCCAAAGCCAATCACAGCGACATCTAATTCTTGATGCCATTCCGTAATATCTTGATAACGTCTTGGCTGGGTAGGTTTGGATTTTTCTGACATGTGCTTGACCTATTAACTGGTTGATCTATGAAATTCACTGCTACAAAAAAATAAGAAAAAAACTGATCATTGTCGTGACCACTCCCGACAACATGGCGATGTTTAAAATTGCAGGGCCTTGACCTAAGTGCGCCATCAACGACTCCATGGCTGAATGACCACTGCTAGCCAACTTAATCACCGGGAACTCAATCACTGACACATAAAATGTCATGCCTATCGCGACAGCTAAAAGCATTATCCTACCAACACTATCCATTGGAATAATAAAATAAATTGCCATTAAAAAAAGAATATTTCCTAATGTACCACCAATACTCATCGATAAGAACTGCTTTTTTGTATTACTCTTATAGTCAAAATCAAAAAATAATGGCGCAGGCTTTTCTTTAACCGTATAGTCAGCGCCCGAAATAAATGCGCCTAAAAAGTGGCTCCATTCATGCAGAATATGGGCCATAGTAATACCAAATAAAATCGAGGCAAATACTGAAAAGCCTGACGCAAATACCAGATCTGATATTAACCGCCATGCATCTGAGGCCGCCCATAAAGTCAGCGCCGCGACAAAGACAAGACCATGAACAGCAAACTGCATGAGTAAATTGCGTCGATTGACCGCTACAGGATTGCAATCTTTGTTAATCCCGAAGGCATGCTCAATATTAGCGGTAGCCTGTTCATCAGAAATTGGCTGTTTCGTCGATGACTCGTTATTTGTCTTATTATTCATGATCACACCAGTTGAAACAGCACTCAGCAGTAGAAAATTACTTAACCATATTATCAGCTCCTTGAATGGCTTTTATTAGCAATTCCATTCAAATAAATACCAATATTAGCAGGTTATTGTTAACCGACGATCTCTATGACTCTAACTTGACTTGATAGCTGTCAATATAGTCTTTGGCCTGCTGTTTTAGCGTTTCAGTATCCATGCCCCAATCTTCAGGTCGATAACTGTGCTTCCCATGTTTGCCTTTTGGCTTTTCAGCCAAATAATCATGGATCGCCTGCTGGTACTGCTCGCTAAAGGTCTTGCCCGATTGTTGATAAACCGCCGCCAAAGCTTTCACAGGGTCGTTCATCAGATCACTAAAATGTAAGTCGATAAATCGCTCAGGTAATTCGCCAGCTTGACGTCGACGATACACGTCCATCATCATGTCATTTCTGGCATTACCCGCCAATTCCAACAACTGTTCGGAATTTTCTCTATCGCTTCGCATGTATCTTGTCGCGGCTAAGGTCGACATACCAGAGGGAACTGTTTTTAATGGATCCCGGTGATTGAGAATAATCCATGCATCAGGGTAGATCGAAAACACCAAATCTAACATAGGCAAATAGGTGGGTGTTTTCAATACCCAGTGCGGTACTTTTCTTTGTGGATGCTTTTGCCGGTATTCATACTGCATCACTTGCATGATAACTTTTTGGTATTTCATCGCAGCCTCAGGGTCCAATGGAAAGGTCTGCACGTCGTGAAGCACCCACCAGAACATGCCACCAAAAGACGGTTTTTGCACACCGATACATTCATCGGGAATATCCGATCGCAACTCATGAATAGCGGCCATTTGCGGGCAAATATCTAACCACAAATCTTGCTCACACTCCGTCAGTTGTAACAGGATTTCATCATCACCCAAGTCATTAGTAGGGTGAAAAGCTTTCCATGCAATCGGCGCAAGTGAATCGGCGTCCTGACCTAATAATTCGAGCGTGATTGTAGTGCCAGAACGCCCTGTTCCGGTGATAATTAGGGGTTCAAGAATTTCTTCGTTTAAAATCTCAGGCTGCTGAGTAATCTTTTGCTTCAAAAATAATCGGCTTTGTAAGCAACGTAAAATCTCTTGTCTAACCTGCAGTCGGCCCATCACATTCAAATCAGCTTCGGCTTCCAAGCTTGCCACCAAGCCCTCTAAACGACCGCGCCAATCGCCATCAATGCTCTCGCCAAAATCACTTAAATCAGTTATACGACTACTAGAATCAATCATTTCAGTGGGGTCAAGACTAATTAACTCAGCCGCACCGCCAACAGTGTCAGCCATTAAATTAATCCGTTTAACTAAATCTGGGCGGGGGAATCGTTCAGCAAAGGTTTTCATAAGCAGCACACGTTAAATTAAAAAGACGGCATATCATGCCTAAAACCAGATTAAAATATACGGATTACTGTCAGCAGTTACCAGAGCCAACTGCCTAAGTTGACGATTGTTAAGGAATATCAAGGAAGGTTCAAACACAGTACACTTAGTCTTCTGCAAGGGCCTCATCATCGAGAGTGACAAGCGTCGATAAAATATCATCTACCACGGCGTTATCAAGGCCTTTATCCTCAATCGCACTGTTGTGAGTAATGTAAATCATCAATGATTCGGCGGCTAAGAACCACTCGCGCCAAGCACCGTCTTCATCATCGTATTGAAAAAGTAGGCCTTGCGCAGCATTCAAAGTTACAGCTTCACCAGTCAAACCCTGAGCGCGTAAATCTCCAGCGAATTCATCTAAATCTCCTTCATTAACTTGCCCCGACTGCTTTCGAATCACGGTAATGTCGACTTCGCTTACACGGTCGCAGTCCGCGATAGTGACCGAGTCATCATCCATCTTGGCAGTCCACTCTTCAGGCAACTCTAAGCACCACCATTGAGTTTGTACAATTGACATAAAATTTCCTATCGGGGGTTAATCGCTAATTGAAACATTAAGGCAGCTTCACGTATCGGTTCATCTGTTGATCGACTGGGGTAATAATTTTCTCGCCGGCCAGTGACTAAAAAACCAGCCGCACGGTATAAGGCAATGGCTGGAAAATTACTTTCTCGCACCTCTAAAAAAATATTTTCCACGACCATTGTCTGACAATGGCTTATCAATGAACGCAATAACTGAATGGCCATACCCTGTCGTTTCTGAGTAGGGTTTACAGCAATAAAAAGTAACTCGCACTGATCGACTACTAAGCTGAACAAACATGCGGCACTGATATCGCCTGAGACATCAACCACCAGCATGGCGTATTGTGATTTCGCTAAGCAAGTAGGTAGAGATTTCATTGGCCAACTACCACTGGCCTCTATATCCCACCATTGCGATAAGGATGAGTAGTCATTATCGTGGTAATGACGAATATTCACTGCGTTGTCACCTAGCCCATCTTCGTCTTACAAAAGGGTTGAAGCTGACACCAAAACGAACGCTTAAGGCTCGGCTCAGCCCACAACTCCGCTGAACTGTGGGTCGTTATGACATCGACAGCTTGCTGATTCAAGAAGCGTGTTTTCGCATCCAGCAAATCGTGATTACTCTCATAAGCAGCAACCCGTGCGGCAGTTTGTCCCATTAACAACAACTGATTAACCTTATTCTCTTCAATACGTCGATTTAACCACGTGGCGAAAATCTCTGTTGGCGCTATCGTTGAAGTTGCCGACAAGCCACTTTCAGGCAACGGCCAAACAAACTGGTCTTGCTGGCTAGTCGCTGAGTCCAGACTTATTGGATGTCCTAAAGCTAATAATAGCGATTTAATCCAGGATTGATAAGCGCTATTAGCACAATCTAAACCACTGACGTCATCAATAATTAATAAGCCATGGTTAATACTGGCAGTTAAGGTAAAGGAAGACAGAGACTCGGCAACGGATAGACTTTGAATGGGATGGAGCTCCTCTTTTACTGGGTCTGGGTCTGCGTTTGGCATGAGGCCGACTTTATTGGGCGAGTAAGGCTCGATGCTTTGTAACTCTGCCATTAAACGATCGCGGTGTGCAGGCGATGATCTTGAAGATAGTCCTGAATTTAGTGATGAAGGGGTAGGAGGTGCCCCGGGGCCATCAGACGCTGAATGTGATGGCTGCTGATCATGGTCACTTAATGCGGTCACAGCGAGCTGTGCTGTCGTTGGGCTAGCGATCCAGTGCCCTGCCTCAGCACCCGGCAAAGGCTTAACAGGCTGCCAAAGGTCAATACCCATAGCCGATAAATACGCGTTACGGTGCTCACGATGCATGCGCTGAACTCAACCAAATAATTAACCCAATCAATGACAGTGTAATGAAGCCAATGATCAATGCGCAAGTGCTATCTGAAACCATCGTTAATCGCTGCCCTGTGATTGACTGAACCGTTAATCACTGAATGGGCAAGGGCTGTGTTGGCTTTAAGCCTCGCTCAGCTAGAACGTAGATAATTATTAACTGCACAAAGAATAGCCTGTAGGGAGGCGTCGACGATGTCTCGGCTTAACCCTACTCCACTTAGCCGCTGGCCGCCTATATTCATTTGCACATAACAGGCAGCTTCAGAGTGGACATTGTGACTTAAGGCATGCTCAGAATAATCAACCAATACCAGTTCTTGGCCAAGCAATTCAGCTAACCCGCCAACGAATGACTCAACAACGCCCGCGCCTTCTGCAACGACCTCTACAGGTAGATTGTCGCGAAGTAATTTTGCCACCAAGTGGTCATGTCCCGCGCGATGACTGATCTCGAAAGCTTCTAGCGAGTACGGCGTTTGTTGATCTAAATAATGCTGTTGAAACAAAGTCCAGATGGCATCAGGTGAAACCTCCGCTTCTGACTGCTCGGCATGCTGCTGGACCACGGTACTGAAGTCGATTTGCAACCAGCGAGGCAATTGTAAGCCACGCATTTGTTCGAGCACATAGGCGATACCGCCTTTCCCCGATTGACTATTAATGCGAATCACTTCTTGATAAGAACGACCTAAGTCAGCCGGATCAATCGGCAAATAGGCCACATCCCATGGTTGATCCTGTTGCTGAACGGCCAAACATTTCTTAATAGCGTCTTGATGGCTGCCTGAAAAAGCGGTAAATACCAACTCACCCGCATAGGGATGTCGCGGGTGCACCGGCAAATTAGTGCAGGCTTTTACCACCTGAATAATCTCATCGATATTAGAAAAATCTAACTGCGGATCAACACCCCTGCTGTAAAGGTTCATACCCATGGTCACAATATCCATGTTACCGGTTCGCTCACCGTTGCCAAGTAGGGTTCCCTCCACCCGATCAGCCCCACCCTGCACAGCTAATTCTGCCGCCGCCACGGCACAACCTCGGTCATTATGAGTGTGTAAGCTCACTAATACAGCATCTCGCGATTGTACATGACGTGAAAAATATTCAATCTGATCAGCATACACATTCGGCGTCGTCATCTCTACCGTAGCCGGTAAATTCAAAATAATGGGCCGCTCTGAAGTCGGCTGCCAAACATCAATCACCGCATCGCACACTTCAACGGCATAATCAATTTCGGTACCGGTAAAACTCTCAGGTGAGTATTGAAAATACCAATCGGTCTCGGGCTGCGCCGCAGCATATTGCTTGACTAATTCTGCGCCCTTAACTGCAATAGCTTTAATGCCTGCCTGATCTAAACCAAAGACCTTTTCACGCTGTACCGTTGAGGTAGAGTTATAGACATGAACAATGGCCTGCTTCACCCCTTTCAAGGATTCATAAGAGCGACTAATTAAGTCTTCACGTGCCTGCGTCAGCACTTGAACTGTGACATCATCGGGAATCAACTGCTCTTCTATCAAACAACGGACAAAATCAAAATCAGTTTGCGAAGCGGCAGGAAAACCCACCTCGATCTCTTTAAAGCCAACTTTGACCAACAACTCGAATAGGTTGAGTTTTTGTGCCACCGTCATCGGTTCTATCAATGCTTGATTGCCATCACGTAAATCAACACTGCACCAGCTCGGCGCCTTCTGAATGACTTTGTCGGGCCATGTTCGGTCACTGAGTTGTAATGGTAAATGCGGTGAATACTTGCGGTAATCGAACCCTGACATCGCTGATTCCTTGGTTATTAAATTAACGGTTAACGAGAATAAGGAATAAGTATATCGTCATTTCGTGAGTGAAAATGAATAAATACAATAAAAAATACTGATATTTTGAATTATTTAACTAATTAAAATCGATAAAATAGAGATTTTGACCTAATATTTGCTAAAATTTAGCTCAAGTATTCTTTTAACTGAAGGTATCAAATAGCTCAGCCCTCTGACTGGAGTATTATGAACAACACTCCCCCCACACTGGACCGCACGGATAAACGCATTTTGGCTGCACTGCAGCACAATGCACGTATTAGCAACCTAGAGCTTGCAGAGCTAGTTGGCTTGTCGGCAACACCTTGCGCTCGTCGCGTGAAACGTCTTGAGGATTGTGGCATCATTCAAGGCCACATCACCGTACTCGATGAAACCTTACTCGGTTTATCTCTAACAGCCTTAATCAGTATCAGCATGGACCGACACACCCCCGATCGCTTTGCCAATTTTGAAAAAATTATTAGTGATTTTCCTGAAATTATTGAATGCAGTATTGTCACGGGCCAGTCGGCCGACTATTTACTGAAGGCAGTCTTACCAGACATGGCTCGCTATGAAGAATTTTTGCTCGGTCGATTAACCAAAATTGACGGGGTCACTGGGGTGCATTCAAGCTTTGTTTTACGGCAAGTGATACCGCGCGCCCATTTACCGCTAGACCACCTATGAATAATCAAATTTAATTTTCATCAACGCCGCTTGACAGTATTTAGGCCAAACCATAGGATGGCGTTTTATTTCAAGGTCCTGATTCGTTGAGGGACTTTTATCATGGTCAATGCCTACATGGCCTATTGTTGGTTCTTTTATGCAATCCATTCACACACTCGTTGCCGATCAGTTCAATGCTGTCAACACCCTTATTACTGAAACGCTGACCTCCGAAGTAGGCTTAGTCGAAGATATTAGTCACTACTTAGTCGATAGCGGTGGAAAAAGAGTCAGGCCATTGGTAACTCTACTCAGTGCTGCCGCGCTGGGTGATGCCAAGCACTTTAAACAAATTCAACTGGCCACAGCTATTGAATTCTTACACACGGCAACGCTCCTGCATGACGATGTGGTCGACATGTCGACTCTGCGCCGCGGAAAACCCACCGCCAATGCCAACTGGGGTAATGCCTCGAGCGTACTAGTTGGTGATTTTGTTTACAGTAAGGCTTTTGAATTATTGGTTGCTATTGGCAGCTTACCCGTGATGGATGTACTCAGTCATTCGACAACAAAAATTGCTGAAGGTGAAGTCAAACAATTGATGTTGATTGGTGACTTAAGTCTTAGCCAAGATGATTACTTTGACGTGATTCATAATAAAACAGCGGTTCTATTTTCAGGTGGTTGTCGCTGTGCTGCCATGATTGCAGACACCGATAGCGAAACAGAACATGCACTCGCGCTTTATGGCCTGCACTTAGGCCAGGCATTCCAAATTTTTGATGACTACCTTGATTACACAGGCACTGCCGATGATTTAGGGAAAAATGTAGGTGATGACTTAGCCGAAGGCAAGCTCACCCTGCCACTCATTGAAGCCTTGCGCCTCACCACTAACACTCAAGACAACCACGTATTGCGCCGCATTATTGAAGAGAAAGATCTAAGCCATATTGAAACCGTCGTGGCCTTATGTCGCGCTTCCGGAGCTCTAGATTATACGCTCACGGTTGCGCATACTGAAGCAAATAAAGCTAAACAAGCGCTTGCCATATTACCTCAGTCCTACTACCGCGATGCCTTAAGCAATATTGCTGATCAAGCCGTGCATCGCAAGCAATGAACTTACTCTGTGACCAATTATGACTAGCGATTCGCAACCCACACTTTTAGATCAATTGCAATCTATTAAGCCCTTGATGCCATCAACCGGTAACATGAGAGATCTAAATTTTTCTTCCGACCCCAACGCCATTGACCCAAGATTAAGCGCCGCTGGTTTAACCGCAGACTTTTCAAGAGCTTGCATTAGCCAAGCGGTCCTAAATGAACTGATTACAATCGCCGAATCGAAAGATTTAACTGAGCAGATCCAATTACTTATTCATGGAGCTGAACTAAATAATACTGAACAACGTGCGGCCCATCACACCGCACTCAGGCTTCCCGAAAACATACAAAATCGTGTTGAGGTGACGACATCACAGCACGAAATTCAACGCATCAGTGAACAACTCAGAACGCAACAATGGCGTGGTCGAGATGATGCAACGATTACGGATATTGTTAATATCGGCATCGGCGGCTCAGACCTAGGCCCAAGAATGATTTGTCATGCACTCGCTAGCTATGCCGATGGTCCTAAGGTGCATTTTGTTGCCAATGTTGACCCGCGCGACCTCGAGTCCACCTTGCAAGCTTTATCTCCATCAAACACCTTAATCATTATTTCATCAAAGTCGTTTAATACCACGGAGACACTAGAAAATGCCTTGTCTGCTCGGCAATGGCTGTTAACTGAAATGAGCGATGATGACTTATCAAAGCATGTTATTGCCGTGTCTTCCAATATAAAAGCAGCTGTTAAATTTGGAGTTGCACCCGAAAACATCTTGCCCATGTGGGACTGGGTCGGAGGTCGATACTCGCTTTGGTCGTCGATTGGCTTGCCCATTGCCATCGCCACTGGCTACCAAAATTATTGTGACTTACTTACTGGCGCACACAGTATGGATCAACATTTTTCGCAAAGCCCACTGAGCACTAACCTGCCAGTGCTTTTGGCTTTATTAGAAATTTGGTATGTCAACCGCTGCGATGCTCACAGCATCGCCGTATTACCGTATAGTCACGAACTGCGCCTACTGCCAGATTACCTGCAACAACTCGTCATGGAAAGCAACGGTAAACAGGTTGATAAACAAGGAAATTTGGTTAGCCATCGAACTTGTGCAACCATCTGGGGCAGTGCTGGCACGATTGGCCAGCATTCGTTCCATCAATTACTTCATCAAGGCACCGAAAATATTCCGGTTGACTTTATACTGCCGTTAAGCAGTCACTCGGAGAACGAACATAAACAAGCGCATTTAGTTGCCAATTGTTTAGCCCAAAGCAAGGCCTTGTCCGAAGGCAAGACAATTGCTGCCGCCGAACAGGAATTACTCAACAGTGGCGCTTCAGCTGAAGAAGCCAAGCGACTGAGCGCTCACAAATCAAGCCCTGGCAATCGGCCTAATACGATTATCACTATGGAAAAACTCACACCAAGTAATTTAGGCGCATTGATAGCACTTTATGAACACAAAGTTTTTGCCCAAAGTGTGATATGGGGTATTAATGCTTTTGATCAATGGGGCGTCGAGCTAGGCAAGCAACTGAGCAGTCCAATTCTGGCCGTGTTAAAGACCAAACCCGAAGACAGTTCAGCGTCTACAGATTCTCCAACCAATTCAACCACTGATGCAACCACCGCTTATTGGTGCGAGCAATTTATTGAAATACATAAAGGCAGTTGAATCATTGTGTTTACTCAAACTTACTGAATCCTAGCCAATAGCTCTTCGGTTTTTGCTTGCATCAATGCCATATCACCTCGCGACTCAACATTGAGTCGCAGCAGTGGTTCAGTGTTAGATTTTCTGATATTAAATCGCCAATCATCGAAACTAACGCTAACGCCATCAGTGTAATCGACATCAATTGCCGATGCTTGATAGTAATCGAGAATGGAAGCAATCACGGCGTCTGCATTGGGAACGGTTCGATTGATCTCACCGCTTACGGGATAATTGCTAATCATTTCGCTGACTAAGCTCGACAGTGGTTGACCTTTTTTGACGACCAGTTCAGCGATTAATAGCCAAGGGATCATACCACTGTCGCAATAAGCAAAATCTCGAAAATAATGATGTGCGCTCATCTCACCACCATAGACCGCATCTTCTGAGCGCATGCGCTCTTTAATAAATGCATGGCCTGTTTTACTCATGATGGGCTTGCCGCCTAATTTATTGACAATGTCACAGGTATTCCAAGTGAGTCGTGGATCATGCACCACCGCTTGGCCTGGTGTTTTTTGTAAAAATGCCTCCGCTAACAAACCAACTATATAGTAGCCTTCAATAAACTGGCCCTTTTCGTCAAAGAAAAAACATCGATCAAAATCACCGTCCCAGGCAATGCCAAAATCAGCATTAGCGGCGATGACAGCATCAATGGTTGGCTGTCGATTCTCAAGCAGCAGTGGATTAGGAATACCATTCGGAAAATTACCATCAGGCTGGTTAAATACCTTAGTAAAATCAATAGGCAGTAATGGCTCGAGTGCATCAATCACTAGGCCAGCACCGCCATTACCGGCATTACAGACAATTTTGAGTCCCGCTAAGGCGTCAACATCAATATAACTTAATAAATGCGCTAAATAAGCTGGCCGACTCTCTAAGGGAGTAATGCCAGCAGCAGAATCAGAGCGCTTAAAATCTCCCGATTCCGCTAATGCTTTAATATCCAGCAAGCCCGTATCGCCACTAATGGGCTGACTGCCACGTTTGACTAATTTCATACCGTTATAATCAATCGGGTTATGACTGGCCGTTACAACCACCCCGCCATCGACATCATTATTAAAGGTGGCAAAATACATTTCTTCTGTGCCCGAGATACCAATATCTAACACTTCTGCACCAGCATCATTAATACCGCGAGCAACGGCCTCAGAAAATATAGGGCTGGTCAAGCGAATATCATGGCCAAGACAAATACGCTTAGCATCTAGGTATTGGGCAAAAGCTCTACCGATTCGATAGGCAATCTCTTCATTTAATTGATCAGGAACTCGACCGCGAATATCATAAGATTTGAAACAACTGTAATTTGAAATTTTCTTATCTCCTATCAAGCCTATTTTTTATAAACATGGTCATAACAATAATTAGTTGCATCGATAAAACCATCTATGCTACCGCAGTCAAAACGCTTACCCTTAAATTTATACGCCATAACACAGCCTTTTTTTGCCTGGCGTAACAACGCATCGGTGATTTGAACCTCGCCATTCTTTCCTGGCGGGGTATCTCGAATAATATCAAAAATATCCGGAGTTAGAATATAACGACCAATAATCGCTAAATTAGTTGGCGCATCCTCTGGTTTAGGTTTTTCCACCATATCGGTTACCCGATATAAATCGTCTCGAATTTTGTCACCCGCAATGATGCCAAATTTTTCCACCTGATCAACAGGCACCTCTTCAATGGCAACGATAGTGCATCGAAACTGTTGATACATTTCAACCATCTGGCTCAAAACACCTTCGTTGTCCTGACCAAAACAAAGGTCATCGGCTAACACAACGCCGAAAGGTTCATCACCTATTAATGTCTCACCTGTGAGAATGGCATGACCTAAACCCAACATTTCACTTTGTCGCGTAGTTGAAAAAGTACCTCGATCAATCACATCACGAATATCGCTCAACAGTGCCTCTTTGCCGCTACCAGATATCTCATTCTCTAACTCATAGTTAGTATCAAAATAATCATTTATCGCGCGTTTATTCCTGCCGGTAACGAAGCCAATTTCAAATAAACCCGCATCTAACGCCTCTTCAACACCGTAGTGAACCAAAGGCTTATTGACAATCGGCAACATTTCTTTAGGCATCGCCTTAGTCGCCGGTAAAAAACGGGTGCCATAGCCCGCCACTGGAAACAAACACTTTTTTATCATCTTTGCTCTAAGCCCTATATAAATATTAAGATAGTAGTTTTTTTGTTCTGCTCAGACAATCATCGGTTATTTATGACGACCATAATCATCGTCAAAGCGCACAATATCATCTTCACCAAGGTAAGCGCCAGACTGAATTTCAATTAATGTTAACGGTATAGAACCGATATTCTCTAATCGATGCTTACGACCGAGAGGAATATACGTAGACTGGTTTTCAATTAAAGTGAAAACCTCGTCACCGCAGGTGACTTGTGCCTCACCAGAAACCACCACCCAATGCTCTGCTCTGTGATGGTGCATCTGCAGCGAGAGCTTTTGCCCGCAATGCACAACAATTCTTTTAACTTGAAATTGCTCACCTTGACAGATGGTTTCATAGCTTCCCCATGGTCGAAACACTAACTGATGCGCTGAGCCTTCACTGCGATGACTCAACTGCAAGGCAGTAACAATTTTTTTGACGTCCTGAATAGCATTTTTGTCGGCTACTAAAACTGCATCACTGGTTTCAACCACCACAGTATTGGATAAACCTAGAGTCGCAACGAGACGATGATCGCTCATCACCAAACTATTAAAGCTGTCCTGCATAAGCACATCACCAACAACCACATTCCCTTGCTTATCTTTATCAGAGATATCCCATATCGCCTGCCAGGAACCTACATCGCTCCACTCAGCCGCTAAAGGAAGCATAGCACCTTTCGCGGTATGCTCCATGACAGCATAATCAATTGAATCACTAGGACAAGCAGTAAAACATTCTTCATCAATACGGATAAAATCTAGATCGCGATATGCCTGATTAAATGCCTGTTTACTAGCTTGATAAATCTCCGGAGCATAAGCACCCAGTTCGGCCAAATATTGATCGGCACGAAAAAGAAACATCCCGCTGTTCCAACTAAAGTTTGGATCGGCAATATAACTTTCAGCCGTCTGCTTATTTGGCTTTTCAACAAACCGCTTTATTGAAAAAATAGACGCTGCAGTGTTACCAATAGATAAAGACTCACCACGCTCTATATATCCATAACCTGTCTCTGCAGCGTCGGGCACAATACCAAAGGAAACCAAATAACCCTGCTCTGCAGCAGGCGTCGCTTGATTAACCGCAGCAGAAAAAGCCTGTTGGTTTTTTATATGGTGGTCTGCTGGCAAAACAAGCAGTACGGCATCTGGATTGACTTCTATAGCGGAGAATGCCGCAATAGCCACGGCCGGGGCTGTGTTTCTTGCCACAGGCTCAAGGATAATACTTGCAGGCTTAAGCCCTAGTTGCTGAAATTGCTCAGCAACAAAAAAACGATTTTCATGATTACAAATTGCAAGGGGAGCTGCCACATCATCGAGACTTTTTAATCGAAGCGCTGTCGACTGCAGCATTGAATGGCCGTCGGCTAAAAGATCGATAAATTGTTTCGGATATGACGCTCTTGACAAAGGCCATAATCGACTGCCTGAACCACCACATAAGATGACAGGAAAAATCATAACTATCCTTTTAACATGTTAAAGTAAACTTCAATTAGGCGACTTCATAAAAACATCGATAATACCTTAGCTTTCTAGTAGATAAACGTCGCATTTAACTATTGCCGCTGGACTTAATCATGATAATCGCTAAAATGACGCCGCAGCCTCGGGTTAGTAATACCCAGTTTGCGCTTTCCATCTTATTATAACCTTATTGGGCCATGAAACATGACAATCACTCAAAATTCTTTCTCTAAAGAGGAATTAATTGCATGTGGCCATGGCCACATTTTTGGCCCTGGCAATGCGCAATTACCGATCGATAATATGCTTATGTTGGACCGCATAACTAAAATCACTGAGCAAGAGGGCAAATTTAATAAAGGTTATATTGAAGCTGAACTTGATATACACCCAAAGCTTTGGTTCTTTGATTGCCACTTCCCGGGCGACCCAGTCATGCCTGGCTGTCTTGGTCTTGATGCGCTTTGGCAGTTAATTGGTTTTTTTCTAGGCTGGAAAGGCAATGAGGGTCAAGGTCGCGCATTAGGCTGTGGCGAAGTGAAATTCACAGGCCAAGTGACACCCGAAGCCAAGCTCGTTAGCTATAAAATTCATATGAGCCGACTCATTGAGCGAAAATTAGTAATGGGTATCGGCGATGCCACCATGGAAGTCGATGGCAAGGTCATTTACACCGCGAGGGATCTGCGCGTTGGCCTATTTAAAAAATAATCCCCGGCTTAACTCTTCACTTTTTAGACGTTTTAATTTCCGGCAATAAGGATTTCATCGTATAATTATTGTTTAATTATTGAGTTGCAGTAAAAGGATCATTCATGAGAAGAGTCGTTGTTTCAGGCATGGGTATCACTTCTTGTTTAGGATCAACCACAGAAACCGTTACAGCTGCTCTTAAACAAGGCCTTTCAGGCATTAAGTATAATCATAGCTACGCTGAATTAGGCATGCGCAGCCACATTGCAGGCATGATTGATCTTGATCTCAGCGAGCTAATTGATCGAAAACTATTACGTTTTATGGGCAGCGCCGCAGGCTTCGCCTACCTTTCGATGGCTGCGGCAATTGCCGATGCAGGTCTTGAACCCGTCGAGCTCTCCCACCCTCGCACTGGTATCATTGCTGGCTCAGGCGGCGCGTCTTCAGCTAGCCAAGTAGCGGCGGCAGAAATCCTACAGAAACGGGGTATTAAACGAGTAGGGCCCTATCGCGTTACGCAAACCATGGGGAGCACAGTATCCGCCTGTCTCGCCACAGCCTTTAAAATTAAAGGAATCAATTATTCTATTTCTTCTGCTTGCTCAACCAGCGCACACTGTATCGGCAATGCGATGGAACAAATCCAGTTAGGCAAACAAGACATTATTTTTGCCGGTGGCGGTGAAGAAGAACACTGGACGATGAGCTGCCTTTTTGATGCCATGGGTGCATTGTCGTCAAAATATAATGATACCCCAGAATTAGCCTCTAGAGCTTATGACAAGGATCGAGACGGCTTTGTTATCGCCGGCGGCGGTGGCATGCTAGTGTTGGAAGAGCTGGAACACGCAAAAGCCCGCGGTGCGAAAATTTACGCTGAAATCGTCGGTTATGGCGCAACTTCGGACGGTGCAGAAATGGTCGCGCCATCGGGAGAAGGAGCGGTTAGAGCCATGCAATTAGCCAGCGCTAATCTTAACGGTAACATTGACTACATCAATGCACACGGCACTAGCACCCCCGCGGGTGATATGGTCGAACTCGCAGCGATGAGAACAACTTTTGGTGAAAATATCCCCTCGATAAGCTCAACAAAGTCTTTATCCGGGCACTCTCTGGGTGCCGCTGGCGTGCAAGAAGCGATTTACAGCTTGCTAATGTTACAAAACAACTTCATTGCAGGGTCTGCCAACATCCATCAGCTTGATGAAGCTGCTAAGGGCTTACCCATTATTGAAAAAACGATTGAGGGCCGCGAATTAAACCGCGTTATGTCAAACAGTTTTGGCTTTGGCGGCACGAACGCCAGCTTAGTATTTCAACGTTATACCGACTAAGAAAAGCTAAATTTTCAACTCACCAAAACATGATAGAGGTAAAATGGTGCAACGTTCACCGGCTGTTAATTGCTGACCAGCAGCCATAGGAATTAAAATATTGGCCGCAGAAATCGACGACAATACACCTGAACTTTGATTATCAAATAAGTCGGCGACCAGCTGCCCAGTTTCATTAATACGCGCAACACCGCGTAAAAAATCCAATCTTCGACCGCGATTATGTCTCTCAAAATTTGCGGTGGCTGAATAGCCTTTCAGGTTTGCACTGGCAAGATCGATATCAACTAAGTTGGCTAGCCCCATGGATTTCAACAACCACGGCCTAACCAATAAATGAAATGTCACGTATGCAGACACAGGGTTACCTGGCAAACCAAAAAAAACTGTACCTTGAAGCTGGCCAAAGGCAACTGGCTTACCAGGCTTAATTGCTAATTTCCAAAAATCAATAGAGCCTAAGGTTTCAACTTGTTGACGAACATAATCTTCTTCGCCAACCGACATGCCACCAGTCGTAATCACGCAATCGGCTTGCTCAGCAGCCTGCAATAAAAACTGCCCTGTCGATGCCGCATCGTCAGGGCATCGACCGAGATCAAGCGGAATAGCGCCGCATTCAGTTATTTTAGCAGCTAAAAAGTAACGGTTAGAATTGTATATTTGCCCAGGCTGAAGCCCCTGCTCAGGGTCTTTAAGCTCATCACCGGTGGAAAAAAAAGCAACAGTTAAAGGCCGATGACATTGTAATTGGCTTACCCCGACCGAGGCCAACAAACCAATATCTCCAGCATTGAGTCGATGCCCTTTTGCAACCACCTCTGACTGACACCGTATATCTTGCCCTGCTAATCGAATATGTTGCCCTAAAGAGGGCGTTTCAGTAAAATTCACCTGATTACCTTCAACCAATGACTGACTGTCTTCTTGAAGTATGACGGCATCGGCACCTGCCGGTATCATCGCACCAGTAAAAATTCGCGCTACCGACCCGGGCTCTAACGCACGGGCCAAATCCCCCGCGGCAATTCGCTGCGAGACGGTAAAAGCCTTACCCCGTGCAAAATCCGCACAGCGAATGGCATAGCCATCCATAGCACTGTTATCAACCGATGGCACATCGATAGCGGCTATTTGGTGCGCTGCGGTTATACGACCCAAGGCCTCATTCAGCGATATTGATTCAACCTCAGGCTCTAGCGTTTTAGCTAAGATCTGAGTAAGGCCTGCCTCGAACGCTATCATTGATCGTTTTTTTGGTGCTGAAGCACGCCATGGAAGTTACAGGGTCGATAGCGACTGTCGAGCTGTTCAGACAAAATGGCATCCCATGCTAACTGACAAGCACCAGTTGAACCGGGCATAGCAAAAATTACAGTATGATTAGCGAAGCCTGCCAAGGCGCGTGATTGAATTGTAGATGTTCCAATATCGGCATAAGAGAGCTGCCTAAACAGCTCACCAAAACCGTCAATTTCCTTATCAAACAGAGGGCTTATTGCCTCGGGAGTGGAATCACGGCCACTAAAACCGGTCCCGCCGGTAATCAACACCGCATCGACCGATATGTCAGCAATCCACGCCGAGATAGTGGCCCGAATAGCGTATATATCGTCTTTAACAATATGACGCTGGAATAAATGATGACCTGCTGCCGTTAGCGAATCGACTAAATAATCACCTGAAGTGTCATTTTTGGCGGTTCGCGTGTCAGAGACCGTTAATACGGACAAGGTTAAGGGCTGAAAAGTAGTGGAAGCTTTAGACATAGATGCGCGTTTTACCTGTTTTATGTGTTAGACCAGTTAAAAACACCTTTTATTGCCAAATACTGCAATTTCGGGTGGTTTTCTCTATTTTCACTGTTTATACAGCTATTGACAATCACCTTACAACTCTGAATAATCGTCAGCCTTAAATTTAAGCCTTAATATGTTCTATTGGAGATAATCTTGGCCAATTCGCCCCAATCAAAAAAACGCGCGCGACAAGCTGAAAAACGTCGTAATCACAATACAAGTATGCGATCTATGGTGCGTACTTATTTAAAACGTGTTATTGCTGCCATCAGCAGCGGTGATGCTAGCGCCGCTCAAGCCGCGTATAACGACGCCGTTCCGGTTATTGACCGCATGGCCGATAAAGGCGTTATTCACAAGAACAAAGCCGCACGCCATAAATCACGCCTGAATGCCCAGGTCAAAGCCCTCGCCAGCTAAATCACCTTATTTTTATTTTAAGTTACTGATTTATATAATTTTTTAAAAAAGCAGGCCTCTAGTCGTCTGCTTTTTTATGTGTGAACGCTCAGTGCTGACTTAAGCAACGATAAGCCGTTATCCCTTCTACCGTTCATTTTTGCTAGCTACTTCTATCAAAAAGATACACTACCAGCTTGGGTAAAGTAGCATTTTTGGTCCTATATTCAATCAACGCCCTCCCAATGAGCTACCGTGAGAATAAATACCCCTTAAAAAACCGATGAATCCTTGTCTCAACCGACAAGATGGCTTATCATTCGCGCCCTTTTTAGGGGTAATTGGTTTACCCTTTATATCGAGCTGAAAGGCTCATTACCGTTGCCAAACTCGCCAATAAAAATAGCGCGTTAACCCAAAAGCCAAGTTTGGCCACAAAACGGAGAAAATTATGTACGCAGTTGTTGAAAGTGGTGGTAAACAGCACCGAGTCATCGAAGGTGAAACCCTCAAAGTCGAAAAACTTGACCTTGCCACTGGCGAGTCACTCACTATCGATCAAGTCCTGATGGTTGGTGAAGGTGAATCAGTAAAAATTGGTGCCCCTTATGTCGCTGGTAGCTCTGTTACTGCTGAGGTTGTGTCACACGGCCGTCATGAAAAAGTAACTATTGTTAAGTTTCGTCGACGCAAGCATCACCGTAAACAGATGGGCCATCGACAGTGGTACACCGAACTAAAGATCACCAGCATTGCTGGCTAAGGTTTTCAATCAACTAACAGATTAGATAAATTTTGGAGTAAATCATGGCGCATAAGAAAGCGGGTGGTAGTACGCGTAACGGACGCGATTCAGAGTCAAAACGATTAGGTGTTAAATGTTTTGGTGGCGAGGCCGTCAAAGCTGGCAACATTATTATTCGTCAGCGTGGCACTAAAGTGCACCCTGGTGTCAATGTTGGAATGGGTAAAGATCATACTCTCTTTGCAACGGGTGATGGCTTCATTAAGTTTGAACAGAAAGGCCCAAAAAATCGAAAATACGTTAACGTGGTTTCGTAAACACGGCTTTTATCAACCCCAAAGCCCTGTCTTACGACGGGGCTTTTTTGTATCGGCCCTACGCTTAAACAGAAACATTATATTCAGTTACTTTTGGTCAACTATTAAATAGGCACAACCATGAAATTTGTTGATGAAGCTATTATTTCAGTGACAGCAGGCAAAGGTGGTAAAGGTGGCCTTAGCTTTCGCCGTGAGAAATATATCCCTCGAGGCGGACCCGATGGCGGCGACGGCGGCGACGGCGGCAGTGTCTATTTACAGGCTGACGAATCACTCAATACATTGATTGATTTTCGCTACCAACCCCGTTATGCGGCTGAATCCGGCCAAAGCGGACAACCTAAAAACTGTACGGGCCACGCAGGCGCTGATAAAACCTTAATGGTACCTGTCGGCACCACAGTTATCGACGAAGCTACCGATGAAACGCTCGGAGATCTATTAAATATTGGGGATCGGCTCAAAGTTGCCCAAGGTGGATTTCACGGTCTGGGTAATACGCGCTTCAAGTCAAGCACCAACCGTTCGCCTAGGCAAACCACTCCTGGTTCAGCCGGTGAATCTCGCCGCTTACGCCTAGAGTTAAAGGTACTTGCCGACGTTGGCTTACTGGGTATGCCCAACGCAGGTAAGTCAAGTTTAATCACTGCTATCTCGGCGGCCAAACCTAAAATCGCTGACTATCCGTTTACGACTTTAGTGCCAAATTTAGGCGTCGTTAGCCTTGAAGCCTATCGCAGTTTTGTGATGGCCGACATCCCAGGTTTGATCCCTGGTGCCGCCGAAGGAGCGGGTTTAGGTATTCGGTTTTTAAAACATTTAACACGCACCCGTTTACTGCTGCATTTAGTTGATGTTATGCCACTTGACACAGCAGACCCTATCGATGCCGTTGATCTATTAGACGATGAGCTCGCAGCTTTTAGTCAATCACTAGCAAATAGACCGCGTTGGCTAGTACTCAATAAGATTGACTTACTAAGCGAACAACAACTGTCTGACTTATTGGCCAGAGTAGCGATTGAGCTGCCGCAATACAACCGCGTATATGCCATTTCAACGGTTGCCAAACGCGGTCTCAAAGAGCTAACTGAGGACATCATGAAAAGCCTAGAACAGCTATGGCAAGACGAGCAAGACGAACCGGAAAACTCATTGAAAGAGCTCGAAATACAACAAGCCACGCAACGAGAAGGTCGAAACAGTATTGCCGAACTGGCTGAAAGGCGCGCAGAACAACGTCGCGAAAGTGCCTCATCAACCGACCAAATCGACGATGATGACAGCGACGTAGAAGTTGAATACACTAAGGAATAAACACGATGAGCTTGCGTAGTGAAACATAAAATTAATCTCTGATCGTGAAATGAGCCGGACCATGACATCAACAATTACAGACAAAAAAACCTGCTGGGTCATTAAGATTGGCAGTGCACTGTTGACAGGTAATGGTCAAGGTTTAGCAGTGGACGCTCTTGATCACTGGGTCGAACAGATCGCTAAATTAAAAGCTATGAACTATGACATCGTCATTGTCTCTTCAGGCTCGGTTGCTGAAGGCATGACTCGGCTAGGCCTTCAACAACGTCCTACCGCACTTCATCAACTACAAGCTGCCGCAGCACTTGGCCAAGCTGGCTTGATTCAAGCCTATGAAACACGCTTTAAAAAGTTTGATTTACTAACCGCGCAAATTTTATTAGTGCACGATGACTTATCTTCACGCACTCGCTACCTTAATGCCAGACAAACACTGCAAAGTCTACTCGAGTCCAATGTTATTCCTATCGTCAATGAGAATGATACTGTAGCAACCGATGAAATTCGTTTTGGCGACAATGATACCTTAGCCGGCCAGGTTGCCAATTTGGTCGACGCTGAACGCTTAGTAATTCTAACTGATCAGCAAGGCGTGTTTACCAAAGATCCTAGAAAGCATCGTGACGCCACATTAATTGATGAATGTGAAGTGAATGACAGGACACTCGATGAAGCCGCGAGTGGCAGCAGCGGCAATCTAGGTCGCGGTGGTATGAACACTAAAATAAAAGCTGCACGTTTAGCCGCCCGCTCAGGTGCAGACACCATTATTGCTGATGGATTAACGAAGAATGTCATTACTCGATTGGCTGCCAATGAACGTCTCGGCACACGGCTAAGCAGTCTAAATAGCCCTATTAGCCAACGAAAACAGTGGCTTTCAGGCAGTGTGGCAAGCTGTGGGCAATTGATTATTGATCAAGGCGCAGAAAAGAAACTGTTAGAATCAGGCAGCAGCTTATTACCGATCGGTGTAACTGCAGTCAACGGAGAGTTTTCTAGAGGTGACTTGGTCAGCTGTGTTAGCACTAACGGGCGAGAAGTGGCGCGCGGTTTAACAAACTACACCAGCGAAGAAGCTAATAAAATAATCGGCCAAGCCAGTGATCGACTCAGCGAACTGTTAGGCTACGGCGGTGACAAAGAACTCATACATCGCGATAATCTTGTATTGGTCTGAATCAAAAAACCTATTTCACAGATAGCAAAATATCGCCGTCATCCAAGCCAGGGCGATTCAGCTCGCCTTGCGATTTAATCTTTCCTGGCGGATCATTAATGGTTTCTGTCAACTCAGCGGCAGAATAAGACGCATTGATCTGCGCTTGCGGCGCTTCGCTGTAGCAAGTTTTTCGTTGGCTAGGCACACGTGCTAAGCGGCGAATCATTGCATCCATCTGTGAGGGTGGCATTTCTTGACCATGCTGAGCGCCGGCGGAACGGGTAATGGTTTCATTCATTAATGTTCCACCTAAATCGTTGGCACCCGAATTTAAACAAGCTGCCACGCCCAGCTCGCCCATCTTCACCCATGAGGTTTGAATATTATGAATTTGACCGTGAAATACAAGACGAGCAACCGCGTGCATCAATACAGCCTCACGAAAAGTAGGCCCTTTACGTGACAGGCCTTTTAAATACATCGGGGCCTCCTCAGGCACAAAAGGTAACGGAACAAATTCTGTAAAACCACCAGTCTTAACTTGCAGCGCACGCAATCTCAACAGGTGGCGCGCCCAATGAATAGGTTTTTCTATGTGGCCATACATAATCGTGGATGTGGTTTTCATACCTAAAGTATGCGCCGTCTCCATGACATGCAACCACTGCTCAGTACGAATTTTTTCAGGACAGAGCGTGTCACGCACCTCATCATCCAATATCTCTGCCGCTGTGCCAGGCAAGGTTGATAACCCCGCTTCAATCAACTGCTGTAAATAGGTTTTAATATCTAAGCCTAAAGTTTTCGCCCCCTGCCAAATTTCTAATGGCGAAAAAGCATGAATATGCATATCGGGGGAAGCTTGTTTAATTGCATGACAAATATCCATATACGTCTGGCCAGTGTAACCGGGGTGAATACCACCTTGCATACAGACTTCTGTGGCGCCGCGATCCCAGGCTTCGCGGGTCCGACGCTGAATTTCTTGCTCACTTAAATCGTAAGGTCTGCCGCGTAAATTCTCACTCATCTTGCCTTTTGAAAAGGCACAAAACTGGCATTTGAAATAACAAATATTGGTGTAGTTAATATTCCGATTAACCACATATTTAACCGTATCTCTATTCACTGACTGTCGAAGCGAGTCCGCCGCGTGGCAGACATGCCAAAAGTCATCATTACGAGCCGAAAATAGTTGTGCAACTTCTTGTTCTTCCAGCACTTCGCCAGCTGAAGCCTTAGCCGTAATCGCAGCGATTGCACTTGAAGCAACGGGTCTTGCTTGGTCATCTTTTTGAGCTTGCCACCAAGCAGGGATCGAATTCGATATACCCGCCACCCAACTGTCTGTTCGCGGCCAACCTTCACTATCAATCAAAGCGAGCACTTTAGCCTGCATGGTAGGCTCAAGCCAACGAAAAGTATCGCACGCATAGTTGGGGTAGATCGTTAACCTCTCATGCAAGTACTTACCCGTCGCGCGAGTTTGAGATGCCAATTGATCAACATGAGGCCATGGGGCCTCTGGATTCACATGATCAGGGGTCAGTGGCGATACACCACCCCAGTCATCGATACCGGCTTGAACAATTTTTTCTAGCTCGCCCGGACTTAAATTAGGCGGCGCTTGTATGTGCATCGCAGCACCAAAAATAATACGCGCGACTGCAATAGTCCAAAGTAACTCTTCGATGCTGGGATCCGGCGACTGGGCCATTTTAGTATCAGGCTTGGCTCTAAAATTCTGAATGATCACTTCTTGCAAGTGTCCATACTTGTCATGTAAATCACGCAAGGCCAACATTGATTCAATGCGCTCGCGGCGCGTTTCACCAATACCGATTAGAATGCCCGAGGTAAACGGCACATTCAATTCACCGGCTAATCGAATAGTCTCTAAACGTACGGCTGGGTCTTTATCAGGCGAGCCATAGTGTGGCATACCTTTTTCAGTTAAGCGCTCGGAGGATGACTCGAGCATAATACCCATTGAGGCTGACACTTTTCGCAACGCTTTAATCTCGTCGGCATCCATGCATCCGGCATTAATATGTGGCAGTAACGAGGTCTCCTCTGCGACTCGCTGAGCAACATGCGTCACGTATTCTAACGTGGTGCTAAAACCCATCTCAGCTAAAGCCTCACGCGCTACCCGATAGCGCAACTCTGGCTTTTCACCCAAGGTGAAAAGTGCCTCTTTGCAACCCTGTAACTCACCTTGCTTAGCCAAAGCAACCACTTCATCAGCCGTCATATAAATAGCGTCAAGATGCCTAGGCGTGGTGGCGAACGTACAGTAGTGACAAACATCTCGACACAAATGAGTTAGCGGAATAAATACTTTTCTCGAATAAGAAATCAGCGATCCATGCCCAGCATCTCGCAAGGCCGACGCCTGCTTCATTAATGCCACCAAATCGTCATTGTCAGCTAATGCCAGAGCCTGATCACGCACAGGCCGATCAAGTTGACTGTAATCAAGCGATGTTGAATTTTGTTGGTCCTCTGTCAAATCATTCTCGACGTCCTCAACCTCTAACATCCACATCATTTGCAGTCGTTGGGCAATAGCGCTATCACGACAATACTCTGACGTGCATGAAGTAACCTGTGAGCGCTCACGCGATAAAGAATCGGACGCCATCGAATCTGATCGGTTAAGGCCTAAAATAAAGGCCATTAAATCACTGGGGGTATCAATATCTGCGGCAATCGACGGTGAGTAGAATCGCTGGATCGAAAGGTCTTGCGCGGCAAATGATTCCAGATGAAGCGCGAAACTATTATGTCCAAAGTGAAATAATCGCCGGTTTAATGTATGTCGTTGCTGAACCTTTAGCGGCAAAAAATGGCTGCTGTGCAATACCAGCGCATTGGTGCCGGCTTGATGCCGGTCAGAGACTAAGATCACTGAATCGCGCCGCGCTGATGGTGATAAATCATCGCGCTGATGCGCAAGTCGCTCTATCTCAGCAATCGATAATTCGGGCAGATCGGCATGTAAAATACAGATATCGGTGTCGTCAGTTAATTGTAAAACGTACTCACAGCCAGCGTTAATAGCCGCATTCAATGGGGATAAAATCGTAGTTGATTTTAGCTTTGCTGGTGCGATCTGTACGGGCTCAGAAATTACCGTGACGGCATAGTGTTTAGCCATTAACACAGCGGTAGGATCATCAGACACTATCACAATGCCGTCTATCGATGGCGCCTGAGTTAATACCGACAACACATCTTCCACCATCGCATGAAATAAACGACGACGCTCAGTAGCCGATAGCACACCAGAAAGACGCTGCTTAGCACTGACAAAATCTTTAAGGGGTAAGACTGCCCACATAAAAAACCTATTTTTGTTAAGGTTATTCTAGCGCTGATAAATCAAATTGTTCAGCGAATTGTAAGCACTGCTGGGCTAGATTTATTTTATCCTGCTCGCTGTGCATCATCGTGTCGGCAATTTTTACTCTAATACCCATCGCCTCAATTTCAGCCGCTCGATCAGTGTCGCTGCGATCAATAACGAGTCCGTCAATGGTATCACTATAGTAACTGGCAACACCGATCACCGAGATTGGCATTTGAAGCCCCTCCATCATTTTTGCGGTCGGACCTTTAATCGCCATGCCATTCACAATAGGTGATACTGCAATAATAGGTGCTCGACATCGCTTAAGTTTTGGTAATACCGACGGTATTTTTAAAATAGGATCGACACTGACAAAGGGGTTCGACGGGCAAATAATAATAGCTTTAGGCTCTGCTGCTATGGCAGCCTCGAAAGCCTCGCTAGGGGCCGCTAATGCCATGCCGTTAAATCGGATCTCACTCACTGGGGGTTGGCACTGCTGGCCGACAAAATAGTCTTGGAAGTCAAGCCAGCCTTGATCGGTAAGCACCTGTGTCGCAACTGCGTCGTTAGTCATGGGAATCAGCTGTTGCTCAACCCCGAGCGCTTGGCACAGCTTTGCAGTGACTTGTTCTAAACTGAGGCCCTGCTCCAAATATTGACGCCTGCGAGTATGTGTCGCGAGGTCACGATCGCCTAATCGAAACCAGGTATCACCGCCAAGCTTGGACATGGCATCCATAAATTGCCACGTTTCATTTGCCAGACCCCAACCCTGCTCAACATTATTTAAGCCCGCCAAAGTATACATCACAGTATCGAGATCAGGCGAAACAGGAAAGCCTAAATGAAAGAAGTCATCAGCAGTATTGGCAACAATAGTCAGCTGTTTTGGCAACAGTGATCGCGCTAAGCCCAGAGCTAATTTCGCCCCACCAACGCCGCCTGTAAGAGCTAATATATTTGCTTGTTCTATCATTCTATTATCACTAAACTAACGAAACAGATCGGCTTTTTTATCACGGATCAATGCGCTCGCATCCTGCTCGCTGAGTTGCCAATCCCATCCTCGAATTACGACTGCTGGAACCGATTCATCGCCCTGCCCCATCAATAGCGAGGCGGCAGATGCCAGTTCGTCTGCGTCAGCCATTTCGGTGACTTCTAGCGATCGACCAAATAAATCAGAGGCGCCGATCGCTGAGCGCAATGAGGGTACCCCAGCGCTACCTATCGCAAAACCGGTAATGCCGTTGCGCCAGGCTCGACCCGCACTGTCACTAATGATAATACCTATTCTCAAACCTTGCTGAGCGAAATAATCGGCAAACTGTTTTGCACTTAAATTCGCATCTGTAGGCAACAGCAAGACCCGCTCTCGGCCCTCAAAGTCAGTAATATTAGACCGATCGATACCAGCATTAGCATGCACATATCCACAGCGATGCTCGACAATCATCACGCCTGGACGATGCCTAACCACTTCTTTTGACTCATCTAGAATCAACTGTACTAAACGAGGGTCTTTGTCGACTTTAACGGCCCAATGCAGCGCCTCGGTAGAGGGCTCAATCTCGTCCAGTAAGGCATAGCGACCTTCAGATTTCGAAATGATTTTTTGTGCGATAACGAGTATATCGCCATCCACCAGCTCGAGTTTGGCCGCATGTAAAGCAGTATCGAGCAAGGCTGACAAATCATCGCCAACCTCGACCAAAGGTAATGTTTTTAATGCGGTTAGAGAAAGGTCCACAGGCGTCAGTCAATTAATCCTCTGGAATGCCCGTTAAGGCAATACCGGCATGACACTTGTATTGCTTATTGATAAAAATCAGCACCGAGGTGAGCGCTTCAACCGCCGCGGCATTCGCAATTGAACCACCGTGGTAGCCCTTCATGCCAGCCGCTTCAACAAGCTTGATAACCTCTTCTCGGGCCGCTTTTTTATTCCCGCAAACGATAACATCACAGGTTAAGTCACTGCCCGCTTGTAAATGCACAGCAGCGACATTTTGAAAAGCCGATACGACTTGCACGTTTTCACCGACGATCTCCTGAGCGATCTGGCCCGCTGAGCCCTGCTCTGGCAATTGGACACGCGCCACTTTAGGTGGAACTAATGGCACCGTCACATCAATTAAAATTTTCCCCTCAAGCACATCTTTGACCGACTCTAAGGTACTGGCATGGTGTGCAAAAGGAACCGTCATTGCAACGATGTCAGCTGCACTGGCAGCTGCATGATTATCCATGGCTTCGGCAGCAGCGTCAGCGATTCCTCGTTCCTGCATTAAGCCTTGTAAGGCATCAACAGCTTGTTGCGCTTTTTCCTGAGTCCGAGAGCCAATAATGACGCGATAACCTGCCTGCGTCCAACGACGCGCTAAACCCGTCCCAAGATCGCCAGTGCCGCCCAAAATGGCAACGGTGGGTAATAAATCACTCATAGCAATTCCTTATTGTAATTGTGTATTTAATTGTCGCCCAACGGCCATCGCTGAACGAAGTGAATAAACCAGTGCTAATTTGTGACTATTATACGCTAAAATTGCCATTAAAGATGAGTGGCAATAACGGCCACCCTAAAAGGGATATTTCCCTTTTAAATCAAGATGCAGTTACAATAAACTAAGCATAGAAAACAAACCGTTCGCTAAAATCTAGCTCGCATCGATTTTAGCATCCAATCAGCATCAGGTGTAATGCGAATAGAATTATGGCTAACAACGATAATACGCAAGACAATCCAACCAATACGAGGCTTTGCTTCGATAACGCTGTGGTATTGGTGACCGGCGGCGGTAAAGGGGTGGGGCTAGGCATCAGCCTGCGCTTTCTTGAGGCGGGTGCCACTGTCTATATTTGCGGCCGTTCAGCGCCAAAGTCGCTGCCATCGGTACCGACTCAGACGGGTATTAATGTCGCTCAATTTATCAGCGCCGACGTCCGCGATCTCGACCAGGCACAAGCCATGTTCGATCAAATCAAAACAGAATCAGGGCGTTTAGATGTGTTGGTCAATAATGCTGGTGGCGCGCCTCCCGCTGATGCGGCAACGGCATCGCCACGGTTCTCTGCATCGATCATTAATCTAAATTTGCTTGCGCCGATTAATCTTGCTCAGATGGCCAATACACTTATGCAAGATCAGGACAGTGGCGGCAGTATTATCAATATTGCCAGTGTTAGCGTCATTCGCCCATCGCCAGGCACGGCAGCTTACGGCGCGGCCAAGGCAGGCATGGTCAACTTCTCCTCATCAGTCGCCGTCGAGTGGGCGCCCAAGGTTCGCGTAAATGCGGTTATCGCAGGTTTAGTCAGAACCGAGCAAGCAGAATTACATTACGGTGATGAAGCCGGCATCGAGGCTGTTGGGCGCACGATCCCTCTGGGTCGTATGGCGCAACCACAAGACATCGGCGATGCCTGTTTATTTTTAGCTTCATCACTGGCAAGCTATGTATCAGGCTCTACGGTAACCGTTCATGGCGGTGGCGAAGCACCCGCATTTCTTTCCGCCTCTAACGCAAATAACGAGTAAGTCACTTATGTCTCATTCCCCAACCATCGACCTTGCCATGCAGCTAATGGCCTGTCGCTCGGTGACACCTATCGACGATGGCTGCCAAGAAATTATGATCGCTCGGTTACAAGCTATCGGTTTTCGAATTGAACGTTTACGGTTTGATGACGTTGATAATTTTTGGGCGGTGCATGGCGACAGCGGTGATATTCTGGCCTTTGCTGGCCACACCGATGTTGTTCCCGCTGGCGACGAAGACCAATGGCAGTACCCGCCTTATCAGCCTCGTGTCGAACAAGGCCTCTTATGTGGTCGTGGCGCTGCCGACATGAAAGGCAGCTTAGCCGCGATGGTTACCGCCACCGAGGCTTTTATTTCCGCACACACTAATCACCCCAACCGTCTGGCTTTTTTAATCACCAGTGATGAAGAAGGTATTGCCATTAATGGTACTGCGAAGGTGATGGACTATTTGGCCGAGCATAACGAGACAATTCGATGGTGTGTCGTCGGTGAACCCTCTAGCACCGAATTAACTGGCGACACGATTAGAAATGGTCGACGCGGATCACTAGGGCTTAAATTAACTATCCACGGTGTGCAAGGTCATGTCGCTTACCCCCATTTAGCGGATAATCCCATTTTTAGTTTTTCTCCGGCTCTGGTTGAACTTAATCAAACAGAATGGGATCGAGGGAATGATTTTTTTCCCGCTACGAGCTTTCAAATTTCTAATATTCAAGCGGGCACTGGGGCAACGAATGTTATCCCTGGTGACTTACACATTACCGCTAACTTTCGCTTTTCTACCGAACTTACCGTCGATGATATTAAACAACGGCTAACTGCAATTCTTGACCGGCATGGCTTACAGTTTAGTATTGAATGGCATTTGAGCGGACTGCCGTTCATCACAGAGCGTGGTGAATTAATTGATGCCAGCGTGAAAGCCATCGAACAAGTGACTGGCTTGAATGCAGAATTGAGTACCGCTGGCGGCACATCGGACGGACGATTTATTGCACCAACCGGTGCCCAACTGGTGGAACTTGGCCCTGTAAATAAGACTATCCATCGGGTGAATGAACGAGTAAATGCGGCCGAGCTTGACCAATTACATGCGGTCTATGAAAAAATAATGATCGCATTACTCAGCGACTAATACCATGATGCGCGCCAGCAAAAGTAAACTGGCAAAACTCTTTCGTGATGATCGCCTGCGAATCAAGCATTTCGCAATCAGTGGCCTGGTTTTTTTATCAGCTACACCCTGCTCTACTGGTGCGAAACCAATATAGCACCATCACTGAGGCAGGAATTGATCTCACTCGCATGTCTTATGATTGGTGGTTTAGCGTTTTGCTGGGCCATGCTGATGCAAATACTGTTTATTTTATCGCGAATCTTAAAGTAATCGTCACTAAAAAATTAAGCCCAGCGTAGGCACATCAATGTTGGCATAATCCATAATAACCTCTCGATCAGCAATTTTAAAATCCCCATCGGTCATTAATAATTGATCATTCCGCTGACCGCTGTAGATAAAATTATCACTGCCAGGCCTAGCAAAAAATAAATGAAAGTTGCTCCGCACGCGAATACTTTCATCACCACACTCAAGCAGTTCAACATTACCAATAATACGGCGCGTTCTCGCTGGTGGATTGTCGGCCCAAGAGTTCATCTTATAGGCCCTGTCTACTCGAACAAAAAGGTGGGCATACCCCTCTTCACGAATCGGGCAGCCCAATCCATCGCTACCCTCAAGTTCATTGTCAATTGCAATCATAGCCTCTTCGCCACGCTGACGATTATTGACTAAGGCATTGACTCTTGCAGGCATTACATAGCGAATACTTTCACTCACGAGGGACAGCCACTGCTGATATTGACGCCCATCTAGTAAGCGGGCCTCACGGTAATAAAATTGCTCAATCGCATATTGTCGCTCAATATCAGAGATCATCAACGCTCACCTGTTTGGAAGTAGCGATTAAATCACAGCTGTCATTCACTGCCTCTAATGCAGATCGCCATCGTGAAAAAAAAGCACGGGCATAATATTCGTTAGCCGTTACACTGAGCATACCGGGAAGATCGGGGTGCGGCTTTTCTTCTCCCAAACCTAGACCATAGAAATAAGGTTTATCGTCAGCAAAATCGATGTTACTGCCTAAATATTGTTGCATCCATGCTTCTGAATCTTCTTGTTCAAGAATACCACCCGGACCAAAAAAAGAGCTGTAGTTGGTACGGAGTATTTTTTTAATCGCATTGGGGGCATCGGCAGGCACCACCGCCCAAGACCAATACTCCACTTTATTCGGTCCTCGAGGATGCGACACTTTGAACGAAGTATTCGACCATAAAAATGATAAATTGGGGTAAATCCCATAGGTTAAGCCTTTCATACGCGAGCGAATGTCGCCGACACGCTCAGCAGCTTTAGCCTGAATCTCAAATAAATACTCTTGTATTTCAGCGCCACCTAAAATGGCACCCATACCTTCCATACCCCAAGCCACCTGAGCGTATTCAGTCCCCTCTGGCATCAAACGAAAAGTAGCACCATGACCGGGTTCTGGAACAGCGCTCCAACCCACTGAAAATATTTCTTCATTGGCTTCCGCCGGTATTACTGCACTGTGTAAAAACGGTCCATGATTGACATCCCCTAACTGATTTTCCATGGGTAACTTCCAGTTAGCATTAATTGTCCATCGATGGGGTGCACCAAAAAACTCTATGCCATTATCAAAGCGTTCAAAAAAAGCATCCAAGTAAAACCGCATATCACCAAGATAACTGTCAAGTGACTCAACTGACTCATCAAAGCAACCAAAAATCATTCCTCGCCACGATTCCACTCTGGGCACAGCTTTAAGGCCTAACAAGGACTTATCAGGCTTGTTGGTTAATAATTTTTCTTGCGGAATAGCGACTAAACTACCGTCAACACTGTATGACCAGTTATGATACGGACAAAGAAAGCGCTTGGTATTGCCATGGTCAGCACGACAAACCGGTAAGCCACGGTGAGAACAACTGTTGATAGATGCGTAGATTTTATGATCTTCGCCGCGGGCTAAAATAATCGGCGTTTCACACATATACGCTTGGACAAAATCACCCGGGTTTTTAATTTGACTTTCGTGCCCTAAAAAAAGCCAAGCTTTAGCAAAGATACCCTTTTTTTCAAGCTCATATACTCGCTGGTCAGTCCAAGCCTTGCGACTTACATAAGCGGCATCATCACTGACTAAATCACTTATATTCAAGGCTAGACCTCCAGCATGACAATACAGCGAGAGTTGTTATAGTTGTGGTATTTCTGCCAGATTTAATGGCAACTCAGACTTGTTATAACAATCGGCACGGAAACTTAACGTTTCGGCGGCTTGATCGACATTAATCATGACAACAAATCTTTGCTCGCGAATACCGTCTAATAAATATTGTGCCAGCTCATCTAAATCTTGGAACTGTAACTCCATACCCGCCGCTTCAGCTGCTTGCTTAAAGTCCTCAACCGAAGGAACTGGGTCATAGGGTTTTTCACGCGCTAAATCGGCCGGCCTATTTCTATCAGTGGTCCAAATACCGGTATCTAACACTCCGCCCGAGGGGTAAAACAAGCTGGCACGAACATTGGTTTCTTCAGTAATTAATTGTGCCGCCAAGCACTCGGTAATAATTGATACAGCAGCTTTACTTGAGGCGTAAACTGATTGATAAGGGAGTGGCGAAATACCGCCATCACCCGATGAAGTATTAATAACATGACACTCATCACCCGAGGCAATCATTCGGGGCACAAACGCTTGAATGCCATGAATGACGCCCATTACATTAACACCATGCACCCATTTCCAATCGTTAATCGTGGTTTCCCAAACATTGCATGAAGGGGCAGCAACACCGGCATTGTTGAATAATAAATGACAACTGCCATGATCAGCATAGACTTGATCTGCTAGCGCATTGACCGAATCGGGGTTCGATACGTCAGTCTGGATACCGATTAGGCTTGCATCACCAGTACCTAGTTCAGCGATAGCTCTGTCGATAGCACTTTGTTCAACATCAGCAACAACCACCTTAGCACCCTCGGCTAGCAAAGCACGTACAATCGCTTTTCCGATACCGCTAGCTCCACCTGTCACAACCGCTACTTTATCTTTAAACTGTTTCATGATGAATTCCACTCTTTGTCATTATTAATTTCATTAACCGCAGACAGAAGTTACTGCGCGATGAAAACACTGGTTCATGATAACTGGACTGATGGGTCGAAAATATTACCGATGTGAGAGCAATCGCTGAGGAAACAACCCTAACGTCGGCTTGGCTTTTTATTTTTAGCTGGACGACTTTGATCGTGTAAAGCAGTATCTATCTTTGAAGGATTTAACTCAATGGGTTCTAAACCGGCTAAACTGGCGAGACTTGCCACCTCGGCTGGGCTTAATTCGGTATACTTTCCCGCCTTGAGCGATGAAGGAATAAAGACGTTACCGTAACGAACGCGCTTTAAACGACTGACTTGGAGCTCTTGAGATTCCCATAATCGTCGTACTTCACGATTCTTTCCCTCCATCAATACGACATAAAACCAACTGTTGCTGCCTGTCGCATTTCGACCACGCTGAATATCAGTAAAGCGAGCGATACCATCTTCAAGTAATACACCTTCACGTAAAATTTGTAGGGTTTCATCCTCAACTACACCTTTTACACGAACAGCATATTCGCGATCGATCTGATTAGAAGGGTGCATTAAAGCATTTGCTAGAGTGCCATCATTAGTAAACAACAGTAAACCGCTGGTATTTATATCTAAGCGACCCACAGCTATCCAACGCTCGCCTTTTTTAACCGGCAGGCGATCAAATACGGTTTTTCGACCCTCAGGATCGACACGGGTCGACACCTCACCCTCGGGCTTATTATAAATAATCACCCTTGTTTGTTCGGTTTTTGATGATAATCTTAGGCGCTTTCCATCAAGCTCGATAATATCTCTAAGATTTGCTTTAGCCCCTAAACTGGCAACTTCACCGTTTATTGTTAAACGACCGGCAACGATCCAGCGTTCAATCTCTCGACGTGAACCCAACCCTTCTGCAGCCAGTACTTTTTGCAACCGTTCAGACATATCGCTAAATATTGTTCATATTAAGGAAGGGGTTAGCTTGCGGACTAACAAAGAATATTACAGTCAATGGCCATTAAATGGCTGATTCATTCAACGGTTTTAACTCAATCGCGTCAAAGTCAGACTGATCATCTTGTTGCGACTCAATCAAATCAACACTTTGTTCATTATTATCGAGCAACTCATCTTCAATCCAATTTTCAAGTGCATCGGTCTCTTCAAGACTATCACCAACTTGCTGATCATTATATAAGTTCGCCTGGTGCTGATCCGCGTCGATCAAATCGTTATTCAACAACTTTGCTTCATCATTTAGTGACGTAATCGGAGGTTCATCATCTACTGATGGTACCACCGCCTGTTGGTCAGCATCCTCTTCGTGGGTATCATCATTAGCTGAGGTAATATCTTCTATTGGCAACTCGATATTTAACTCACGGCTGATGGTATTTAAATCGCGCACCTCGGCCAGAGGCGGCAACTGATCAAGACTTTTTAGATTAAAATAATCTAGGAATTGTTTAGTGGTGGCGTAAATAGTAGGTCTGCCAGGGACATCTCGATGACCTACCGATTTTATCCACTC
>JAYYUJ010000014.1:0-39954 GCA_036344075.1 Pseudomonadota bacterium | reverse complement strand
GTGTAAAGTGCTGTTCACTGACCATGCCGTTAGGACGCTCGTTCATTAGCCATTGCTGATTATTCATAGAGTACCTGCTCTCAACCGGTCTGTTCATGGGAGTTAGACGCACCGCATGGCGATGCAAAAAGCAAGGTTACCCCGAAAGGGCCTCAACTCACAATAAACAATTTGTTTAGATTGGCGAGTCTTAATAGGTCTTATCTGGCGTGAGTAAGACGTTTAACTAAGGGCAGCGCCATGGATGGATAGTCGGTCACCAGACTGTCGACCTGCCACTGAAATAACTCCTTAATGCGGCTGGGTTGGTTCACGGTCCAAACCGAGCAGTGTATTCCTTTGGCGTGTATTTTTTTAATTAGCCCAGGGGTGACGATGTGGTCATGAATACAAAAATAACGGCAACCTAATGCGCTGGCCTGCGAAAGAGATTGGCGCTGCATGCTCACTAGGCCCCGAGGAATATGCGGCGCTCGTTGTTGTAGCTGTTGCAGAAAATACTCATCAAACGAAGTGACGACAATTTTTTGGCAGTCGCTGCTTCGTGGAAATAAACGTTTTAGTTGCCCAGCCATGTGTTGGCTATGACGCTGGCTGTCGGTTTTGACTTCAAGTTGGTAGCCTTTCAGTGAGGCACATTGCCGCATCAGTGTGCGCAGTTGTGGAATGCCACAGCCGGTTTTATTAGGCCACTCGGGCGCGTTGGCGCGGCAATCGAGTTTGGCGAGCTCAGAAGCTTGGCTGCGGCTGATGGCACGTTTAACCCCGCAGGTGCGTAAGGTGTTGTCATCATGGCAAACGATAATTTTTTGATCGGCAGATAGACGAAGATCAATTTCGGCCTAGCTTAATCCACGCTTAATAGCATGATGAAGACCGGCAATAGTATTTTCAGGGGCTTCACCGGCCGCGCCGCGATGACCAAATACTTGCATAGTAACCACCGATTTAGAAATTAATGATCGCTCGTAAGGTTCATTGTGAAACTCACCATCCTGTGGTCAATGTTATTCTTCGTCGTCCAGAGAATAGGGTAAGTGGCTTAATTGAATGTCTATCCTCTGGTCGCTGTCGGGAAGGTGTAGCGATAAGTTTGAGGCCTCTTCAATGGCGCTGATTTTTAGCACGGCTAAGCCATAAGCTGTCTTATTTTCACTAGTATAGTCGATCACAACACTCACAATTAAGCCACAACTTTTGCCTTGTTGATCAAAAATTTCACCGCCAACTAATGAGGTTTGAACCAGCGGTTGGCTGATGGCTTGATGACTTAAAAAAGGATAGCAACGTCGTTTAACTTTGCCTCGGTATTTCATTCGGGCAATAATTTCTTGGCCGGTATAGCATCCCTTAGTAAAGCTAATACCCGCGAGGGCATCAAAATTAAGCATCTGCGGGATCAGCTCGCCGACTGTTGTTGGCTGTATAAAGGCAATGC
Source organism: Pseudomonadota bacterium (assembly GCA_036344075.1). Lineage (GTDB taxonomy): Bacteria > Pseudomonadota > Gammaproteobacteria > Pseudomonadales > UBA7434 > UBA7434. The sequence continues at coordinate 38,516 of JAYYUJ010000014.1, read as the reverse complement.
CCTGTTGAATCAGAAGATATTCCCATTGACTTGAGCCAACCCACTGGAGCGTCTCTGAATTCAGAACAGTCTCATTAAGTTGGTTCACAAAATCTAGTGCTTGTGCTTTCTCAACAAGGATCAGATATTGGTTGGGGTGGGTAGGCAGTGTGATTACCTTAGCCAATTTATCGCCGACTAACACTTTTGCAAGCATCTGTTCATCACTGTTGATCAAGGCAAACTGCGCGAGGTTGTGGCTGATGTCAGTTAGTTCGGCTTTCGAAAATACTGCGTATTTTTTCAATGCTGCCAGCGCAGTCGTAATGGTTGTACGTGGCATGAGTAAATAAAAACACTGCTCGCTTTGGCGGTGTAAATAAAAATTTGCATGCATGCGACCTTTGGGGTCGCAGTGGGCAGCCAAAACGGTTTCATCGCTAACTAAATTAACGGTATCGTTAGTCAGTTGGCCTTGTAAAAACGTTGCGGCTTCAGGGCCGTCAATAGCGATGCAACCCCAATGTGGGAGTGGGCAAATCAAGTTTTTTTTTGCAGGGCTTTTTAGTGCAGCTTGATGGTTAAACCAGCTAAGTTGGTCAATAAATTGATGGTCTGGCAATAAGGCAAAGATTGCTTGCCAGTGAGGATCAAGTGAAAGGGCGTCTGCCTGCATTTCGGACTCTCAGCATCTGTGCTCAAGGTTTAAAGTGCTTATTGTCTTACAGATGTCTTGATTTAACAATATGGTATGTCATTAACAAGTGGGTGATTGCTTCGCAGTGATGACTATTGACTGGATTAAACAGATTTTTTGTTTTTATTGGTTGGCTTAAGGTATGATAAAAGCTATGGAGACGACTGATGATTTAGACCGCGCCGAGCATAATCGGGTGATATGGCATAGCCGCCGAGGGATGTTAGAGCTGGATATTGTGCTCGAAAGATTCGTCAAGCAACATTATCTCAGCCTTGATGCTGATCAGCGTCATCTGTATCGCCGCTTATTGACTTATGAAGACCAGCAACTTTACGATTGGTTTTTGAAAAAAAAACCGGCAGGTGATCCTGAGCTAGCTACTATGATCGAGCTGATTCTCGCCCATAATCGACCCACTTATTAGTTAGCGAAAATTGACTGCTAGCCTCTAGTAGTCCAATGTTGAAGAGTCACGAGTTGGTTAATTTCTATGGACAAAACTTAGGCGGAAACAAAACCGTGTCATGAGCATGACGATTGTCGCTTGGGTAGTCAAGTGTGTAGTGTAGACCACGGCTTTCTTTTCTTCTCAATGCTGATTCAATAATTAATTCGGCCACCAATGACAGATTTCTTAATTCGATAAGGTCATTACTAACACGGTAGTTGCCGTAGTACTCATTGATTTCTTTACGTAACATTTTGACCCGATGTTCGGCGCGTTCAAGCCGCTTGGTGGTTCTTACTATGCCTACATAGTCCCACATAAAACGGCGTAACTCATCCCAGTTATGCGAAATCACCACATCCTCATCAGAGTCTGTGACTTGAGTTTCATCCCAAGGTTGGGGTGGGTTCTGCCATTCCGTCGAACTGATTTCTGTCAGAATTGACTCAGCTGCGGCCTGGGCGAAAACAATGCATTCAAGTAGTGAATTGCTCGCCATACGATTGGCTCCGTGAAGGCCAGTAAAGCTAGTTTCTCCAATGGCATACAGATGTTTGACATCGGTTGAGCCGCATTTATCCACTATCACGCCACCACAGGTATAGTGAGCGGCGGGAACCACGGGTATAGGTTGTTTGCAAATATCAATACCAAGGTCTAGGCAGCGTTGATAGATGGTTGGAAAATGCGATTGAATAAAGTCAGGGTCACGATGGCTAATGTCTAAGTAGACGCAGTCGCTGCCCAGTCGTTTCATCTCATGGTCGATCGCTCTGGCGACAATATCTCGCGGGGCTAATTCACCGCGTTTATCAAAGCGATGCATGAACGGTTCGCCATCAGGCAATAATAGTTTGCCGCCTTCACCTCTGACCGCCTCAGTGATTAAAAAAGATTTGGCTTCTGGGTGATAAAGACAAGTGGGGTGGAATTGATTAAATTCCATGTTTGCTACACGACAACCGGCTCGCCAAGCCATAGCAATGCCATCGCCACTGGCACCATCAGGGTTGCTGGTATAGAGGTAGGCTTTGCTGGCACCACCAGTAGCGATGATCACAAAGCGTGCGTGAAAGGTTTCAACCTTGTTTGTCTCGCAATTTAACACATAGGCACCACTGCAGGTGGGTGTAGGATTGTCTCGTTCAACCACTACATCAATGGCGACATGGTGCTGAAGTGTTTCAATCGACGGATGCTCTTGTAAACGTTCAACTAAGGTTTCAGATACCGCTTTGCCGGTTGCATCTGCGGCATGGATAATACGTCGGCTGCTATGGCCACCTTCACGGGCTAAATGGTAGTCATTATTGCTTTCGTTGTACCCATCGTTTGGCGATGGATTAGATTCTCGGGTAAATGCTACGCCTTGATTGATTAGCCATTCAATTGCCTGCCGGCTACGCTCGATAGTGAATCTAACAGCATCTTCATGGCAGAGTCCTGCACCGGCTACAAGGGTGTCAGCAGTATGGGCGTCAATACTGTCAGCTGCGTCTAAAACAGCGGCAATACCACCTTGAGCGTAATAGGTTGAGCCTTCACTGAGTTCCGACTTTGAAATGATGGCGATCTTTGCCTGTTCAGCTAAAGCGAGTGCAATTGTTAGGCCTGCAGCACCACTGCCTATGACAACCACGTCAAACTGTTTTGCAGTGCTCACGGGTCACCTCTAACGGTTTGGCTTCGAATCGTGATTGTTAAGCTTGAAATTGTTGTCACTATCGGCCTCAAAAATGTAATGCTTGGTTGAACTTATGGCTATCTTAGCGGTCTGTAAAGGCAGGCTCAACTACCTAAGCGATTAAAATCACTAATTTATCAATAATATTCGATAAATCATAAATTTAGCGGCCTTGAAAATGCGTTTTGAAGTTTGTGATTTTCTGGGAGCAGATATGGCCTTGCGAAAAAATTTATTGAGTATGAAGCATATTTAAACGAATGATTAAAAGTACACGAAGCGAACACTGTTCTAAGCTAGAATCAATGCAGTAAACTGACAGCAAGCATCGAATGTTCGCATAACGTGCATCAATGGAGTTGACGATTGTGCTGTGTATGCTTTTAGAGGCTAGAATATAACTATGAAAGATACCGATGCACAACTGGTTGTGCGCGTGCAGCAGGGTGATAAACGAGCTTTTGACTTATTAGTGCTTAAGTATCAGCATAAAATTCATAGTTTGGTTTCACGCTATGTGCGCGATCAAGCCGAGGTTCAAGACGTCGCTCAAGAAGCATTCATTAAAGCCTATAGGGCGATTAATAAATTTCGAGCTGAAAGTGCGTTTTATACTTGGATGTACCGTATTGCGATCAATACGGCTAAAAACCACCTAGTATCTCGCTCGCGTCGACCCCCAGCAACCGATGTTGATGTCGATGAATCGGTTGATTATGCAGGTGCCAATGTGTTGTTGGATCAACAAGGGCCAGAGAGTATTCTTCACGGTGAAGAGGTAGCTGTGGTGGTGCGAGATGCTTTAGAGAGCTTGCCCGAAGATTTACGAACAGCGGTAACTTTGCGTGAGTTTGACGGTCTGAGCTATGAGGATATTGCCGATGTTATGGACTGCCCCGTTGGCACAGTTCGATCACGAATATTTCGCGCACGAGAAGCCATTGATAAGCAACTTAGTCCTGCACTCAATAATCGATGATTGAACGAAATACACAGAAATTAACAAAACGCATAATTTAAAAATGAACGGTAACTATTATGTCTAAATTATTCCCTGAAACATTATCTGCGCTTCTTGATGGCGAGGTCGATGAGCTTGAGTTGCGCCGATTGTTAGCGGCGCTTGATCAAGCTGATGAACATGAGGCTGAGCGCTTAATGGCGCAGTGGTCTCGGTTTAATACAATCAGTGATGTATTAACTAGACATGTCGTACATAAGGCGACTAGGAGTAATACTTCTGATTCTGGGTTTGATTCTGGCTCAGAGGCATTTAGGCCTGTCCTTGCAGGTGATGGCTTTGCGAAAATCGTTAGTAATGCCGTGACTAAAGAAATTGCGGGCAGTGCGACAAAGAAGGCTTGCACCACTGATGTTAGCGTTTCACATTGGCGAGGTTTGGCGGTTGCTGCTTCAGTAGCATTTGCCGTGGTGCTGGGTGTTCAAGAATTTGAACGTTTCGCGCCTAAAGGAGGTCAGCCTTTGTTGGCAAGTGGCGAAAAGACAAGCACGCCCTCTGTGGTTCAGCAGTCTGATTTTGTTGCACTTCGATCACTTGAATCGAAACTACCCGCAGACCAGTGGGTGTCACCGGTTAAAGCAAGTAGGGCAACTGATCAAATAAAAGCGGCTGAGGCGCAGGCGCGATTAAATGCATACTTCCTTCAGCATGCTAACCGAGCGGCGACACAAAGTGGTCATAGCCTTATTCCTTTTGCACGAGTGGCCAATTTTGAAGATCAGTAATGGTTGTTTAGGAAAAATGTTTGGGAAAATTATGTTGCTATCATTGAAAACTGTAAGTTTAGTAATTTTTCTTACAGCGTTGATAAATGTTTTTGCTTTTGCAGACAGCTCGGGTGTCAGTGTTGAAAGTATGCTTGATTTGATGCAAAAAAACACACGAGAATTAAGCTACCAAGGCTCGGTAATTTACTCTCAGGGTCGACACATGGAGCCAATAAAAATCCATCATCATTTTGAAAATGGAGTTCAGTTTGAGCGTTTAGAATATCTCAGTGGTGCACCGAGAGTAGTTATTCGCCGTGGCGATAAAGTTTTTTTTATTAACTCAAAAGTTGGTGTTATCAATTTAACTAAACCATTTCCGTTAGGATCTTTTACGCGTGATTACCACTCAGGATTAGGTTTAAAGCAAAGCCGCTATCGATTGCAGTTGGCTGGTAATAGCCGTGTGGCAGGCCGGCCTGTTCAATTGCTGACAGTGCATGCGCAAGACGCTCATCGGTTTGGTTTTAAATTGGCGCTTGATCAGAAAACTGGTCTATTGTTGCGATCATTGATGGTTGATCATCAAGGGGTTATCTTAGAGCGTTTTGAGTATACAAATATTGTCGTTGGTGAACCGATCGCTGCCGAGCAGTTTGCGCTTACAGCGGATAGCCAACAATTACTTAAACATCAGACGACTTCTCATCCAGGTGAAGCGAAGAATCAAAACCGCTTTATTGAAAATTCTCAACAAACTGCTTCTGCTTGGACAGTTGGCTGGCTACCAGTTGACTTCCAGTTGCTCGATCATCAGTCGTCACAACAGGTCATGTCCAGCTTGAAACCGAGCATGCAAGATGCGATGATGTATTCAGATGGATTAGCGGCGTTTAGTATTTTTGTTGCGGATGCTATCGATATGAGTGAATTGAATGTTATTCAAAAAGGTGCGACAACAGCTTACAGTGCGACTAAAAAAGATACACTAGGTATGTACACTGTAACTGTGGTCGGTGAGATACCGGTCCAGACTGCAAAAAAGATTGCCCATTCTGTTAGTCGATAGCCATTGTTAGGGCAGGTTTTAGTATGCAGTAAGCTATTTCATTGGTTTAATTTTTGGGGCATCTATATAATGTACAACCAACAAGAACCTTTGACCGAGGAACTCGCTATTGAGTGTGCTCGGTTGGTAGCTATCGATAGAAATTCAATCTCCGGTGATAAAGCCATTTTATGGGTTGAAACGTCGCAGACCAGTAGTTGCAGTAAATGTGAGACGCAAAGCGGTTGTCAGCATAGTTTTTTAGGTCGATGGTTTGACCGTGGTGCAGACACTTTGCCTGTTATTTGTGAATTAGATCAAGCTGATTTGTTAGTCGTGGGGCAATGGGTCAATGTTGGGTTTCCAGCTGGACTGTTAACCAAAGCCGCCTTGCTTTCCTATGTATTTCCCCCTGCAGCTATGATTGCTTTAGCAATCGCTTTTGAACAGTGGTTTGATAGTGAGTTGTTAACTATTGGCGGGGCTGTAATGGGTTTTTTGCTGGCTCTAGCGACAATTCGGCTAGTCACTGCTAAGCAGTTTCAATTGCCAGGCTTTCAGCCCCAGTTTTTAGGGCTTTCGAATTCATCTCCCCCTTAGTTGATACTTAGTCGGCTATGTCGGCAAAACAGTTAATATTATTACCTTCGCTTATTCGCATCAGCAATCTTCATGGTATACAATCATGGTCGATATGATTATGCGGATTAATCGTAGAATTGATCCGCATAATCAGACAATTTTTGTTTTTTTTTGCCTGTTGATTCTTCTTATTTAAGACTTGAGATCATCGGCCTCGCGTTTGAGTGATAGAGATTTCAATGAGTCAAGATTTAAGCCGTATACGTAATTTTTCTATTATTGCGCATATTGATCATGGCAAGTCGACACTTGCAGACCGCTTTATTCAAGTTTGTGGCGGGCTTGAAGCGCGGGAAATGTCAGAGCAGGTTTTAGACTCGATGGACATTGAACGCGAGCGCGGTATCACTATTAAAGCGCAAAGCGTTACCCTTGATTATCAAGCCCGAGATGGTAATAGTTACCAGTTAAATTTCATTGATACGCCAGGCCATGTGGATTTTTCCTACGAAGTTTCTCGCTCTTTAGCCGCCTGTGAAGGCGCGTTATTGATTGTTGATGCCGCTCAAGGGGTTGAAGCCCAGTCGGTAGCGAACTGTTATACAGCGATAGATCAAGGCTTAGAGGTCTTGCCGATTTTGAATAAAATGGACTTACCCCAGGTTGAACCTGAACGTGTTGCGCAAGAGATTGAAGATATTATTGGCATTGATGCTACTGACGCCTGTAAGGTTAGCGCAAAATCGGGTATAGGGATTGACGACGCGCTGGAGCGGATTGTTAGGGATATACCGCCACCAGAAGGCGATACAGAAGCGCCTTTGCAAGCATTGATCATTGATTCATGGTTCGATAATTATCTTGGTGTTGTTTCTTTAGTTCGGGTGTTACACGGTCGCTTAAAGGTCAGAGACAAAGTCATGGCATTGTCTCAGGAGCGCGTTCATATTGTTGATCAAGTCGGTATTTTTACCCCTAAGCGTCAGGCGACAAAAGAATTGGCCGCTGGCGAAGTGGGTTTTGTGGTGGCGGGAATCAAAGATATTCAGGGTGCTCCCGTGGGTGATACCTTAACGCATGCTAAGCAGCAGGGTATTGAACCACTGCCAGGTTTTAAGCAAGTACAACCCAAAGTGTATGCCGGTTTGTTTACGGTTAGTTCTGACGATTACGAAACGTTTCGAGAGGCGCTCGCTAAGTTAACACTTAACGACGCGTCATTATTTTACGAGCCTGAATCTTCTGATGCCTTGGGGTTTGGCTTTCGCTGTGGATTTTTAGGTATGCTCCACATGGAGATTATTCAAGAGCGTTTGGAGCGCGAGTACAATCTTGATCTGATTACTACTGCACCCACCGTCGTGTATGAGGTATTAACCGTCAGCGGCGAAACGATTGCTGTTGATAACCCCTCTAAATTGCCTGATATTGGTTTAATTGATCAAATGCGGGAACCTATCGTAAGAGCAAATATTTTAGTGCCACAAGATTATTTAGGTAATGTAATTACTCTTTGTGTTGAAAAACGCGGCACCCAAATTGATATGCAGTTTCTAGGCAAGCAGGTCTCTTTAGTTTATGAAATACCCATGAATGAAGTGGTGCTTGATTTCTTTGACCGTTTAAAATCTTGTAGTAAAGGCTACGCGTCTCTAGATTATCAGTTTGAGCGTTTTGATACAGCGAAGTTGGTTCGCCTCGATGTACTTATTAATGGTGAGCGGGTGGACGCATTGGCGATTATCGTTCATCGTGATCTCGCTGAATTACGAGGACGCTCCTTGGTTGAGGCAATGAAATCGCTTATTCCCCGACAAATGTTTGATGTGGCCATTCAAGCGGCTATTGGTGGACATATCATTGCTCGTCAAACAGTCAAAGCCTTGCGTAAAAATGTCACAGCTAAATGCTATGGTGGTGATATAACACGTAAGAAAAAGCTGCTTGAGAAGCAAAAAGCAGGTAAAAAGCGTATGAAGCAAGTGGGCAGTGTAGAGATACCGCAGTCAGCGTTCTTGGCCGTTCTAAAAGTAGACAGTTAGTGTTCCCGCTTCTCGGTACTATAATCAAAAAGATGATCTTTTTTTAGTTGCTAAAAAGGGTTTTTATGCCATGGATTTTAATTTTCCTTTAATTTTAATGTGCTTAGTATTTGGCGGCGCTTTCATTTGGCTGCTTGATATTTTCTGGTTTAGCAAGCAGCGTGGGCCCGATGAAGCAGAATCCTTTATTATTGAGAACGCAAAATCATTGACGCCCGTGCTGGCCTTTGTATTTGTTATACGATCTTTTCTTTATGAGCCTTTTCAAATTCCTTCTGGTTCGATGGAGCAAACTTTATTGGTTGGTGATTTCATTCTCGTCAATAAGTATACTTATGGGATACGCCTTCCCGTGTGGCGGAATAAAATTGTTGATATTAATCAACCTGAACGGGGCGATGTGATGGTTTTTTTCCCACCGCATAAAGACCAGTACTATATTAAGCGCGTAGTGGGTTTACCGGGTGATTTAGTTGAATATAAAAATAAAATTTTAATTATTAACGGGGAAGTACAGCAGCAAACGCCCATAAAGGGTAAGAAGAGAGCATTATTTAGACAGAGCATTGAGAAGTTAGGTGCGGTTGAACACAATATCCAGATCAATACTGCCAGACAACGAAATGATGATATTACTGTTAGGGTACCTGATGGACATTACTTTATGATGGGCGACAACCGAGATAATAGTCAGGATAGCCGATTTTGGGGCCCTGTTTCAGAACAGCGCATTGTCGGTAAAGCTGTGGCGATTTGGATGCATAAAGAGCCCGGTTGGCATTTTCCAACATTCAAGCGAGCCGGCTCGTTTCAATAATAAGCTTAATGATGAACTAAATTCTTTGGGGTTCTGAGTATGGGGCAAATAAAAACAAGTTTATTGGCAGCATTACAAAAAAAGCTGGGTTATACATTTAAAGATCATGATTTGCTTGAGTTGGCTCTGACTCATAAAAGTTCAGGCAGTAAAAATAACGAACGGCTCGAATTTCTAGGCGATTCTTTACTTAATGCCATTGCTGCTGAAGCACTTTTCATGCGCTATGATGACGTGCCAGAGGGTGTTATGACAACCGCAAGATCACAATTAGTGAAAGGTAAAACCTTAGCTAAGATAGGTTTTTCTCTTGAGCTAGATAGCTTGATGATTCTTGGCTTAGGTGAAAAGGGCAGTAGTTCACCGGTTAAACATTCAATTGTGGGCGATGCGGTTGAGGCTTTAATTGGCGCTATATACATTGATAGTAATTTTAAGCAATGTCAAAAAATTGTACTGAGCTTGCTAGACGATTATCTTGAACAAGTGTCATTAGTTCCGGAGTTCAAAGATGCAAAAACACTGTTGCAAGAGTTGATGCAAGCAGAACGTTTGGCATTACCGGTGTATGAATTAGATAAAGTGGAAGGGCCGGGCCATGAGCAACATTTCACTGTTAAATGCAGTGTTGAATTACAATCAAAGTTTGCTTTTGGTGAAGGGAAAAGTCGTCGAGCAGCAGAGCAAAATGCCGCGATGCGGGTGTTAAAGCAGTTTAATTACAGCGATAAAGATGCCATAAGCCAAGACGATAAGGTGGTCGACAATGGAAAAGCTTTGTGACTCAAAGTTTGCCCGAATTTTGCGGTCTCGTTGGGCTAGTAGGTCGACCCAATGTCGGTAAGTCGACCCTATTAAATATCTTACTAGGCCAAAAAATTAGTATCACTTCTCGAAAACCTCAAACCACTCGTCACCGTATCATAGGTATCGATACGCGAGATCAGTACCAGGCTATTTTTGTTGATACTCCGGGTATTCATCAAACCCAAACCAATGCAATGAATCGGTACATGAATAGAGCGGCTACTTCTACTATTGCCGATGTTGATGTGACGATCTTTGTTGTTGATCGACTTAGTTGGGATGAAGAGGATGAATTGGTGGTGCAAGGCCTACTAGCGGCTAAGTCTCCGGTGATTCTAGTGTTGAACAAAATAGATCGATTAACCGATAAAAGTCGCTTGTTGCCGCATATAGAAAGCTTGGCATCGGTTTTTGACTGGGCAGAGGTGTTGCCACTATCGGCAAAAACAGGTTATCAAATTGATCACTTGCGCGAGGCGATCTATCAGCGTTTACCCGAGCAATCGCATCTTTATGACGCCGATCAAATTACTGACCGTAGCGAGCGGTTTATGGCAACTGAGTTAATTCGTGAAAAATTGATGCGTCAGTTTAGCGACGAACTTCCCTATCAAGTAGCGGTCGAAATAGAGAGTTTTAATCATCAAGGCCATGTGATTCATATTAATGCTTTGATTTGGGTTGAGCGTGAGGGACAAAAGAAAATTATCATCGGTCGAGCGGGTGAGCAGATTAAAAAAATCGGCACCGATGCAAGAAAAGATATTGAAATCATGATGGAAAAAAAGGTAATGCTTAAGCTTTGGGTTAAGATTAAAAGCAGTTGGTCTGACGATGATAGAATGTTGAAAAGTCTCGGATTTGATGATTAGCTAAAACGAAAAATTATTTATTGGTGATCACCGTGTCAATCGAATTAGAACACTGTTTTTTACTGCATCAGCGACCCTATCGTGAAACAAGCGTTATCGCCGAACTATTGACTGAATATGAGGGTCGCGTAAGCCTTGTTTGCAAAGGTGTTCGCTCAGCAGGAAAAAAAGCCTCCTCTTTACGTAGCACACTACAACCCTTTGCTTTATTAAACGCCTCATGGTCTGGTAAAACTGATCTTAAGTCACTACGCCAAGCTGAGGTCATTACGCCGGCGCCGCGACTGCACCAATCCCAGTTGTATGCAGGCTTGTACTTGAACGAACTATTGTTTCGCTTGTTTCATTCAGGTGAGAGTCATACCAACCTATTTTCGCGATACCAGGCCAGTATTTCTGAGTTAGCAAGCTTAGACGCGAATGATACGATTGCTATCGAGGTTAGTCTGCGAAGATTTGAGGCTGGCTTACTTGCCACCTTAGGTTTCGAGTTGGATTTTATGCGAGAGGCTTTCACGGGCCAGCCAATCACTGCTGATGGAGAGTATCGGTTTGACACTGAATACGGGTTCTGCCGTGTAGATCGCAATTATGGTGATTCGGACAATGAATACAGTGTAGTTAATGTAGATAGCGCCTTAGATTTTAATGCGCCAGTATTAATTGCCGGTAGCGCTATACTTGCGATAAAAAACGACGATTATCACGATAAAAAAGTTCGCCAGTTAGCAAAAAAAATCATGCGCTTAGCGCTGGCACCGCACCTCGGTGGTCGTCCGCTTAAAAGTCGTGAACTGTATCTTCGGCCTGAATAGCAGCCTGTATTTTTATCTTTTTTGGGTTCACTGTTGAGCAGGCGAGTTTTTACGCTGATACACTAAAAAGCACTCAATCCCTCTGGAATATTGGTCAATTTTTATTCTTTTTTCGAACTGTTTAACCGCCGTTTGTGGTTTTTTGGTATGATTAACATTTGATATGTCGCCGTGTGAGCTGAAACGCTTGCTGGTCTGAAAGGAATTGAGTCCGTGAGTTACCCAACCATTGAGCAGTATGTCGGTAATACACCGTTAGTTAGACTGCAACGAATGTACGCTGGAGAAAATCAATTATTGCTTAAGTTAGAAGGCAATAATCCAGCCGGTTCAGTGAAGGATCGGCCCGCGCTTAATATGATTAATCAGGCAGAACAGCGCGGTGAAATCAAACCCGGTGATACCTTGATTGAAGCAACCAGCGGTAATACGGGCATTGCCTTAGCCATGGCCGCAGCAATAAAAGGTTATCGCATGCGATTAATTATGCCAAGCCATATGAGTCATGAGCGTAAATTGGCTATGTCGGCTTATGGTGCAGAGTTAATTGAGGTAACTGCGGAAGAAGGTATGGAAGGCGCGCGTGATTTGGCTCTGACAATGCAAGCGCGAGGCGAGGGAAAAGTGCTAGACCAGTTTGCTAATATTGATAATCCAAATGCGCATTTTGATTCGACAGGCCCTGAAATCTGGCAGCAGACAAATGGCATGATCACGCATTTTGTTTGCTCAATGGGTACCACGGGCACGATTATGGGCGTGTCTCGTTTCTTGAAGCAAAAAAATCCAGCAATACAAATTATAGGCTTGCAACCCAAAGATGGGGCAAGCATTCCCGGAATTCGGCGTTGGCCTAAAGCGTATTTACCCAGTATTTATCAAGCTGAAGAAGTTGATCAAGTGATTGATATTGATCAACGTGATGCAGAGACCACGATGCGGCAATTGGCGACTGAAGAGGGGATCTTTTGTGGCGTTTCTTCTGGGGGTTCTGTTTGCGGTGCTCTGCATATTGCATCCAATGTCTCAAATGCAGTGATCGTTGCCATTATTTGTGACCGTGGCGATCGCTATCTTTCTACTGGTGTATTTGATAATTAAGCAATTTTTTTCTGATCTAGTTATCGAATATTGTTGATTTTTTTACTGAAAAAAGCATCTCAGCTATGGTTCAAGTAAGAAAAAACATTTCAAAAAGTGAAGTGGGTGATATTGATATCATCGCTTGGTTAGATACGTTGCCTGGATTTTCTGATCAACAAACTGTTGATAGGATGAGGAAAGCCTTTCAGATGGCTTCTGCATCGCAGAACGCCGTACTCAGCAAAGATCAAAAACCTCATGGCCTCATCGGTTGTTTTGATGCTGGCATGGAGATGGTTAACATCCTTGCCGGATTTGATATGGATGAAGAGGTGTTAATCGCTGCGCTAATCTATCGTGCCGTTCGTGAGGGACGTATCAGTATCGATGAAGTGGAATTAGCTCTTGGAGGTGAAGTTGCATCGCTTGTAAATGGCGTTTTAAAAATGGCGGCAATTTCTAATGTTCGTACTGAAACGACTCCCGTGTTAGGGCAAGGTAATGCTCAAGTAGACAATATTAGAAAGATGTTAGTCGCGATGGTAGATGATGTTCGAGTCGGACTGATTAAACTGGCAGAACGGACGCAAGCTATTCGAGCTGTCAAGAATCATCCCGATCCTGTTAAGCAACGACGAGTCGCGCGCGAAGTCTTCGACATATATGCGCCGCTGGCGCACCGCTTGGGCATTGGTCAGATTAAATGGGAATTAGAGGACGTTTCCTTTCGTTATCTCGAGCCCGAAGCCTATAGCTCAATTGCCAATATGTTGGATGAAAAACGACTGGATCGAGAAAATTATATCGGTCAAGTAGTCGACTTAGTTCAGGAGAAACTCAAAATTATGGGTATTGAGGCGCAGGTTAATGGCCGTGCCAAACATATTTACAGTATTTGGCGAAAAATGCAGCGTAAACATGTTGCTTTTGAGCAGGTATACGATGTTCATGCATTGAGAATTACCGTTCCACAATTAAAAGATTGCTACGCGAGTTTAGGCGTGGTGCACACGCAATGGCGAAATTTGCCGGGTGAATTCGATGATTATATTGCTAATCCTAAAGAAAATGGTTACCGCTCTTTACATACAGCTGTTATTGGACCTAATAATAAAATTTTAGAAGTGCAGATTAGAACAGATCATATGCACCAAGAGTCAGAGTTGGGTGTTTGTGCTCATTGGCTTTATAAAGGGACTGATGTTAAGACCAATAGTGAAGGCTACGAACAAAAAATTGCTTGGCTAAGGCAGGTTTTGGAATGGCATGAGGAGACCGGCGGTAGTGGTGATATTCGCGAACTTGCTGGCGATTTGACCAATGATTTTGGTAAAGATCGAATTTATGTTTTCACGCCAGAAGGACACATTGTAGACGTGCCAACGGGCTCCACACCGGTTGATTTTGCTTATCATATTCATACCGAAGTTGGTCACCGTTGTCGCGGAGCAAAGGTCGATGGCCGTATTGTACCGCTTAGTCGTGAATTGCTTAACGGTCAAAAAGTTGAAATTATTAAAGGCCCTGAGGCTATCCCGAATCGCGATTGGTTAAGAGCCAGCTTAGGTTACCTTAATTCCAGTCGGGCGCGATCAAAAGTCCGTGCTTGGTTTAAAAAACAGGCGGCCGAACAAAATTTACAAGCGGGTCGATCCTTACTTGAGCGTGAAGTTAAGCGTTTGGCAATGACCAGCTTGGACTATAAGCGACTCGCTCAAAAGCTTAATTACAAGACCGTTGATGACCTTTACGTGGCACTTGGGGCAGGGGATATTTCAACTTCACAAATTATGCGGCTTGCAGAGAAATGGTTTGGTGATCCAGTTCAGTCGCAGCTTAAGTTGCAAGTTATTCAGAGTGAGATACGAAAACAATCACCTTCTGATGCCATTCAGGTCTTAGGGGTGGGTAATTTGCTAACGCAAATCGCCCAATGTTGTAAGCCTGTGCCCGGTGACGATATTGCTGGATACGTAACAGTGAGTCGAGGTGTAACGGTTCATAGAAAAGACTGCCAACACTTTTTACAGGTTGACAGTCAGCAAAAAGAGCGAGTAATTGAGGTTAGTTGGGGTGAGCAAAAATCCGAAGTTTATAGCGTCGATATCTCAGTTGAAGCCTATGATCGAACCGGTTTATTAGGTGATATTTCTGGCTTGCTGTCAGCGATGCGAGTTAATGTGAGAAAAGTGAATACCTATACCGACCTACAAAGCAATATTGCCAATCTTCGCTTAACCATTGAAATTCACAATATCGAAGAATTGGTTAGAATTTTAGCGCGATTAAACAATATGCCCAATATCATCAATACTAGTCGAATTAGCTAATGGCTAGTTATAAGATTAATGATTTATTGTATTTGATGTCGCGCTTAAGAGACCAAGATCATGGTTGTCCATGGGATTTGAAGCAGACACCTGAAACACTTATTCAGCATTCGGTAGAAGAGGTCTATGAGTTAGTTGATGCTATTGAGTCGGGTAATTCTAAAGATATCCGGTCAGAATTGGGTGATGTTTTGTTTCAGGTTGTTTTTTTTGCGCGGTTGGCAGAAGAGAATCAGCAGTTTGATTTTAACGAAGTCGTCGATCAGCTTTGTAGTAAGTTGATTCGTCGTCACCCACATATTTTTATAGACGGCCAATTATTCCATACTGATGGGCATAATGAACAGCGACAGTCTATCACTGAGCAGCAAGTTTCCAAGAATTGGGAAGAGATTAAGGCTGCTGAAAGGGAAACAAAGGGTCGCGAAGGTTTATTTGATGACGTGCCTCTTGCCTTGCCAGCATTATTGAGAGCCGTTAAATTACAAAAAAGAGCCGCTACGATGGGTTTAGATTTTACTCAAGCGCGCTCTGCTTTAGAAAAACTAAAAGAAGAGGTTACAGAATTAGAACAGGCCATGGATGGTTATCAGCAACGAGGTACTAGTGCTCAGACTAGTGAAGAAAGAATGATAGACGAATTAGGTGATGTGCTTTTCAGTGCCGTCAATGTGGCAAGAAAGTTGGCGATTAATCCAGAGTCAGCTTTAAGAGGTGCGAATCAAAAATTCACCTATAGAGTTTTAGCCGTTTTAGCTAGGCTACAATTAGACCAGGCTGGAAATGTTCGGCATGGAGAGCAAATGCCTACTGATCCCTTGTTATTGGACCAGTTATGGCGGTCAGTTAAGCATGATGATTAAAGTATCAAAGCCAATTATTTGATAGGTTATAGCTCTTTTAAGTGACTATCTGATAATATCGCCAGCTACCACAGGGTTTTCATCATCTAAGCTTGTTGTATGACTATTGACTATATTTATAATTAAGTGATCAGAGAGACGTTATATATGCGAATTATATTGTTAGGACCGCCCGGTGCAGGCAAAGGAACACAAGCTCAATTCATTATGGAAGACTTGAACATACCGCAAATATCAACAGGCGACATGCTTAGAGCCGCGATTAAAGAGGAGTCTGAGTTAGGATATAAAGTAAAAGAGGTGATGTCTTCAGGATCCTTGGTATCTGACGAAATTATTATAGAGCTCGTTAAGGAGCGTATTTCAGAGCCTGATTGTAAAGATGGATTTTTGTTTGATGGTTTCCCACGTACTATACCGCAGGCGGAAGCAATGGTCGAAGCCGGCGTTCATGTTGATACCGTTTTGGAGATACGCGTTGATGATGAGGAGATTATAGGAAGACTTGGAGGTAGAAGAGTTCATCCTGGCTCGGGTCGTGTTTACCATGTTAAATATAATCCACCAAAATTTGCTGGTAAAGATGATGTTACTGGAGAAGATTTAATTCAGCGCGAGGATGACTTCGAAGAAACTATCAGAAATCGTCTATCGGTTTACCATGAGCAAACTGAGATACTGGTTGGTTTTTATAGAGAGTTAAATAAAAGTGAAAAAAAAATACCCATAACTCATCACCTAAGTGTTAGTGGGGTGGGGAGCGTTGAAAAAATTCGAAAAAAAATAAATGAAAAAATAAAAACACTTCAAAAGAACAAGTAATTTAAAAATAAATGAATATTTCATCTCATTGGTCTGCTTTTTTCAAAAAAAACCGTTAATATTTTCATTAAAAATAAATCCTGCGTTTTCTTATTTCAAAACAAAAGTAACGCTAATACATACTTTTTAAGCAATGTGGTTAAACAGAGTAACTTTTTGCTGACGAATTGTTGTTTTTTTTAAGTAAAGGTCGTTTTTTTTTAAAACTACGAATATTTATAACGAAATTGCCTATTTTCTTCAAAAAAAGCAATAATGATTTACTTTTTCACAAAAAAAACCTTGCAAGTACGTGTATTTGGTTTATTTTTTATTTAGTATTCATAAGTCAATTATTACTTTTGACTTTGTTTATTAGCTGGTCTGATTTTGATGTGGTATCTCCGATGCAATATCTGGGCGTATTACTTTAACTTCGACCTTCTTAAATGATCATCATGATTAAAGTACCTAGGTAACAAAACTTAAAAAGGTGAGGAGACTCCACATGGCAAAGGTAAAAAAGAAAGCCGCTGCAAAGCGCAAACCAGCAAAAAAAGCTGCTACTAAGAAGAAAGTAGTGGCTAAGAAGAAAGTAGCTGCTAAGAAAAAAGTGGCTGCTAAAAAGAAAAAAGTAGTGGCTAAGAAGAAAGTAGCTGCTAAGAAAAAAGTAGCTAAGAAAAAGGTCGTTAAGAAAAAAGCGGCTAAAAAAGTAGCTAAAAAGAAAGTAGCTAAGAAAAAAGTAGTTAAGAAAAAAGCAGCTAAAAAAGCCACAAAAAAGAAAGTAGCGAAGAAAAAAGTCGCCAAAAAGAAAGCTGTTAAGAAAAAAGCGGCTAAAAAACCAGCTGCTAAGAAAAAAGCTAAGAAGAAAGCAGCTAAAAAGAAATAGTTCCCTGTAAGCTGTTGCAAAAACCCCTCTTTTGAGGGGTTTTTTTTGGCTACACGTTAAATAATTCCATGTAAGAAAGTTGTTCGGGCGTGTTAATGCTCGTTATTTGCTCAGTTGAGCCCTTTAAAGCTACCCCTAAACTTTGCATTTGCCTTAACCAATGCTTGATTGAGTGTTTTGATCGCTCAGATGCATTGCTGTTTTTTTCTGAGTTGAGCTGAGTCAATTTAGCTAAAGCGGTTCTTCCAGCCATTGTCTGAACCAATAATGCGAGCTGATGGCGGCCCTGACTATCAACAATGTGGCAGGCTTGCTGGGCGGTGTGAGTCATCGCATCGGTCAGCATGAATACGATATCAGTGGGTATTAAAGGCATGTCACAAGAACAAATAAAGCAATAGGGAGTATTAATGTCTTCCAGATGACGATCAATTCCAGCCAGTGGACCTTTTAGTTTACTATTGAGACTATCGGCTAGGCATTTTCCCCATTTTGCACCTCTCAAGAGTGATGCGCTATAAGCATCGCCTAACGCCTGGTATTGGTTGATATTCGTGTTACAACTGATCGTTAGTGAATCCACTTGCGGCGCAATACGTTCAATGACATGAGCTATCATTGGCTTTTGTTTGAATTCTATAAGTCCCTTATCGCTATAATTAAATCGTCGGCTTTGTCCGCCAGCGAGAATAAGGCCGGTAATATCTGCTCGGGTGATTAATGTCATTTAGATACTCATGCTGCATGTCAGGACGAATTTAAGCCATCTGATGCACTTATTTAAATTGAAACTAACCGCTCTGTTGTTGATAATAACAGAGTATAATCGTCTTCTGGCTTGAAATTGCTTGATTTATGGTTAATTTAATCAACTATCAGCTTGCTGATATGGCGATTGCTTGTTACTTTTTATTAATGGGACAACAGATGTTAATGCGTGACTTGATTTGAATATTCTGGCGCTTGATACTAGTTCTCGTCATTGCAGTGTCTGTTTGCAACGTGCATCCCATCAATTTTTTCTGCGTGACGATGCCTCCGTTTCACACTCCCGACATTTGCTTGCCTTAATTCAGCAGTCACTTGATGACGCTGAGCTTCGTTTAGAACAGCTTGATGCTATCGCTATTGTGAAGGGACCAGGTTCATTCACAGGTTTGAGGATAGGTATTGCGGTCGCTCAGGGCTTAGCTTTTGCCCACCAGATACCCGTAATAGCTGTTTCTTCACTTGCAGTCGTGGCATTAAGTAGTCAAAAAGCTTTCGCTAAAGAGGCTGTGGCTGTCGATGCTGTATTGGCCACTATGGACGCAAGAATGAGTGAGCTTTATTGCGGCTGGTACGATATTCGTGGCTCAATACCTAGGTTAATAGGTCGAGAATGGGTGTTAAAGCCCTCAGAATTGAATCGAGTAGGTGAGTTGCAGTTTGAAGAAAAGTCAGGCTCGTTGATTAGTTCACCAATTGAATTGGGATCTAGACCAGCATCCACTCATCAATCACTAGCATTATCCATAGTGGGCGGGGGTTTGTGTTATGGGGATCAGCTTGGTCTGCCGTTTTCAACTTGGATGTCATCAACGGTTGATCTAAGTATCATCGCACCTGACGCATCGCATGTGTTGCCCTTAGCAGAGCATGCGCTTGCCGAGCGTCAAAGCATTCAGGCAGAGCAATTGATGCCTAGCTACCTTCGCGATAATGTCACCTCATAGTAGTATATTTCGATAAGACTGCTATTATTTTGTTTTAATAGCTAGTTTTTATGATCGATAGTAGCGAGAAGTATGGACATCATTCAAGTCGTCATTTTAGCGCTTATTCAAGGCCTTACCGAGTTTCTACCTATATCGAGTTCGGCACACCTGATACTGCCTTCTGAGTTGCTGGGCTGGCCAGATCAAGGCTTGGCATTTGATGTGGCGGTTCATATCGGCTCGTTGATGGCGGTTATATTCTACTTTCGAGCGAATATCTATGCTTTGGTTACTGCTTGGTGCACGAGTTGTCGTGATCGGCAGTTATCGACGATGAACGATGATGCTTACCAAGCATGGATGATTCTATTAGCCACTTTGCCGACAGTACTGATTGGTTGGATAGCCAAAGACTATATAGCGCTTGAGTTGCGTTCGAATGAAGTGATCGCAATGAGCACTTTGCTATTTGCTTTATTAATGGCGTGGGCTGAGCTTTCGAGTCGTCAGCGCAATGATTTCATGAAATTAAGCTGGCAAATTGCTTTATTTATCGGTCTGGCTCAGGCCTTGGCGCTAATTCCTGGCACTTCCCGCTCTGGGGTGACGATTACTGCTGCTTTATTGCTTGGTCTATCGAAGATAGACTCCGCACGGTTTTCTTTTTTATTGTCTATCCCCATTATTTTTTCCGCTGGCACGTTTTCGGTCATTGATTTAAGCCAACAAGCAACTCTTTTTTCGTGGGGTAAATTATCGCTGGCTTTAATCGTGGCAGCAATTAGCGCTTATTTATGCATCGGAATTTTTATGCGCTTAATTGAACGCATAGGTTTAATGCCTTTTGTTTGGTACCGACTGAGTTTAGGCTTGTTCTTGTTACTGGTGATAAAGTAGTGAAAGTACCTGTCAAGTCTTTCGTGAAAGCAGTTAGGATTCTATAATTATTAGCTATTATTGGGTGGTCGATGATTTCGTCATTTGATACATTAGTTCCTAGAGTATTTGCTACGGTTAGTTTTTACAGTATTAGCAGACGGGAGGTTTTATCGTGCTGACAGCCGCATCTCATTCGTACTTATCAAGCATAACGACTGAGCTTACTCCAACGCAAAGTCAGCCTACGTCAACTACTGATTATTCGACACGCTCGACTGTCATTAATGCTCGGCCCATTGAACAAGTTGATCTGCAGCGATCTAATCGTCAATTAGTGGCGAATGCTGAAAATCGCCAAGCTTTATTTAGACAGCTTGCAACAATAGATCACTTGCCACACCATCAGCGAACAGCGATAGAATCCTATATCCTTCAACAGCAAGGTGGTGCTCTCAACACTTCAGCATCTCAAGTTGTAGGTGTTGATATTTATATATAAGCAATAGCGGAACATTTATGGCTAAGAAAAACTTAAGAGAACGATGACGCTATGAAAAAAGAGACAATACTTGATGCAGTTGCAGAGAATGTAAGTTTAAGACAGCAATTTAATCATCAGATTTGTGATTTTATTGATCGATCACCCACGCCATTTCATGCAGTGCAAAATATGGCTCAGCTATTAGATGAGGCTGAATTTATCGTTTTGCAAGAGGGAGATAGTTGGGCTTTAGAATCGGGCAAACAGTATTATGTCGTGCGTAATCAGTCATCCATTATCGCTTGGACTCAGGGCCACCAAAGTTTAGTTGAGCAAGGTTTCCATATGCTCGGCGCCCATACTGATAGTCCTTGTTTAAAAGTAAAACCGAACGCTGATATTCATCAATACAACAGTTGGCGTCTAGGCGTAGAGGTCTATGGCGGTGCATTATTAAACCCTTGGTTTGATCGTGATCTATCACTTGCTGGCCGCGTCCATTACCAGGATAAGCAGGGCGGATTGGCCTGCACATTAGTTGATTTTAAATGTCCCATTGCGACCATACCGAGCTTAGCTATTCATTTAGATCGCGAAGCCAATCAAAAGCGTTCGGTTAACGCTCAACTTCACCTGCCTGTGTTGATTGCCTGTGGTGACGATAATGAAAAAAATAGTTTGCATCAATTACTTTTCATGCAGCTTAATGAAATGACTATTGATGTTGATCAAGTGCTCGACCATGAGTTGTTTTTATACGATACCCAGCCGTCTAATACTATCGGTATTCATGGCGATTTTATTGCGGCGTCAAGATTAGATAACCTGCTATCGTGTTATATTGACTTGATGGCTATAATTACTGCAAGCAAAGCGACTGAGAGTCAATGGTCAATGGTCATATGCAGTGATCACGAGGAAGTGGGCAGTCATTCAGCAGTAGGTGCGGCAGGTCCTTTTTTGCAGCAAACCTTGCAGCGTATACTACCTAACAGCGAAGACTTTGCTCGTGCTATGAGTCATTCAACTTTGATTTCAACAGATAATGCTCATGCACTGCACCCCAGTCATGCTGAAAAAATGGATCCCTTGCACAGCCCTAGAGTCAATGGTGGGCCAGTCATTAAAATCAACGCGAATCAACGCTATGCTTCTAACAGCGAGACACAGGCGTTTTTCAGAGCGTTGTGCCACCGTTGTGATATTCCGGTACAAGATTTTGTTACACGCAGCGATATGGGTTGCGGCAGCACGATTGGACCAATAACAGCCAAAGAAATTGGTGTCAAAACTTTAGACGTAGGTGTTCCTACTTATGGTATGCATTCGATTCGTGAATTGACGGGTAGTCATGATCCGCTTCGTATGAAAAAAGTGCTGTCTTATTTTCTTATGCGTAATTAGCCTGTCCTGAAGCTTTGAGCGGTTATTAATTTTTCGTGAAAATATTATTATTATCGGCTTATGATGCGCAGAGTCATCGCTATTGGCGTGAGTCATTAGTTGATCAGTTTAAACAATACCAATGGACAGTTTTATCTTTACCACCCCGATTCTTTAGTTATCGTGTGCGAGCTAATCCGATGACTTGGTTTATTGAGCAGCGACTAACATTGTCGGCTGATTATGACCTTATTATTGCTACCTCAATGGTCGATGTGGCGACCCTAAAGGGTTTGATTCCGTCGTTAGCTACTATACCGTTATGGCTCTACTGTCATGAAAACCAATTTTCTTATCCGCTGAGTCATCATCTCAATGATCGAACATTTAACAACCTTGATGCAAAGATGGTATTTCTATATAACTGTCTTGTGGCAAAACAAATAAGTTTCAATTCTGAATTTAATCGCCGCACGGCTATTGATGGTCTACAGACTTTATTGAAAAAATTTCCTGAGAAAATACCGATCAGTTTCGTGGATGAAATTATTGCTAAAACTAGTGTATTAGCTGTGCCATTGCAGACTGTTAATGCAATATCTCAGTCTTTGATGACACAGCAAGGTGATGAGAAAAAACCTATTAAAATTATTTGGAATCATCGTTGGGAGTACGATAAAGGCCCAGATATATTATTGGCCATTGTTGAGCAATTAGCTGAAGCAGGTCAAGCCATCGAGTTTAATGTTGTCGGCCAACAATTCAGACAAAGCCCTGCTGCATTTTCAGCGATAAGGCAAACGATAGAGCGATCAGATACTATTATTTTGGGTCGCTGGGGTTTTATTCAGTCTAAAACAGATTACCAGCAATTACTGGCCGAGTGTGACCTCGTGTTGTCAACAGCATTGCATGATTTTCAAGGTTTATCTGTGCTGGAAGCGGTTCAGGCGGGTTGTATACCTTTATTACCTGATCATTTGGTTTATCCAGAGATCTTTTCTTCGGCTTATCTTTACCGCTGTGATGGAGAGCCAAAAGCGATCGCAAAAGAAGTATTTGAACGTTTGAATTTATGGCGTCAGCGACAATGGCCGCCATTACCCGATATCAGACATTTTGACTGGCCCCAAATGCGTGAGCAGTATTTGGCGCATATTAAGTCGTATTAATCGTCCGCACTGTCGTTTTTTATTAGCCGCTTTTTTTAGATTGTTTTGAGAGATCGAAAAACTTAGTTATAATTCGATTTCTTATATAAATTTCTTTAGGGTTAAACTCATCTCAATGCCATTCACAAGCCGCTCATTTACTTTGATTACTCAAATTTCGTCGTTATTTTTAACCCTAGCCTTGCTGTTTAGTTTGTCTGCCTGTCAAATGGATGCAGATAAAAAAATGACTCGTTATCAATCAGGTGATCAAGCCATTGATCAACAGGTTGAAGGCTTGCTGAGCAAAATGACGGTGGCTGAGAAAGTAGGGCAGCTGAATCAGTTCAATGGCGGTTGGTACAGTACTGGCCCTATTGCGGCCGATAATGAATACAATAATAAGCGGGTTAAAGGTTTGCGCGACGGTGCGGTAGGCTCAATGCTGAATGTGGTTTCCGTAGCCGCTACGCGTGAGGCACAACGCATAGCCGTAGAAGAGAGTCGGCTGGGTATTCCTTTGATGTTTGCTTACGATGTCATTCATGGTTATCAAACTATGTTTCCTATACCTCTGGGTGAGGCGGCCAGTTGGGATTTGGAAATGATCGAACGAAATGCTCGGATCGCCGCGGTGGAGTCCTCTGCGGCAGGTTTGCATTGGACCTTTGCGCCCATGGTTGATATTAGCCGCGATGCACGCTTTGGTCGCGTGATGGAAGGTGCCGGTGAAGATCCTTATCTTGGTGCAAAAGTTGCTACAGCTCGGGTCAATGGCTTCCAAGGTAATGCGTTAAGTCAATTAGATACTATTGCAGCCACAGCCAAGCATTTTGCAGGTTACGGCTTTGTCGAAGCAGGGCGCGATTACAACACGGTAGACGTCAGTAATAGCACCTTATGGAATGTCATTCTGCCTCCATTTAAAGCCGCTGCTGAGGCCGGTGTGGCGACCTTCATGAACGCGTTCAATGACTTTGATGGGGTGCCAGCAACGGGCAGTCATTATTTACAGAATACCATTTTGAAAGAACAGTGGGCCTTTCCAGGTTTGATTGTGTCCGATTGGGATTCTATCGGTGAAATGGAAGAGCACGGCTACAGTCGCGACTTGGCCGATGCGGCTCGTCAAGCGATTAATGCGGGCAATGATATTGATATGGAATCAGCAGCCTATCTCGATCATTTAGAGGCCTTAATTGAGTCGGGTGAGGTGAGTGAGCAAACGCTTGATAATGCGGTGCGGCGTGTGCTGAGCTTAAAGTTTGCCTTAGGTTTGTTTGATGATCCTTTCCGCTATGCTGATGAAGAGCGAGAGATAAGATTGGTGGGGCATGCTGATCATCATGCTGCCGCTCGTGATGCGGCTCGAAAATCTGCGGTGTTATTAAAAAACCATAAGAATATCTTGCCGCTCAAAAAAAAGGGCCAGAAAATTGCCGTGATTGGCCCCTTAGCTAACGACAAAGACAGTCCCTTAGGAAACTGGCGTGCCAGGGCAGTCGCTCAATCGGCGGTGTCTTTGCTTGAGGGGGTTCGTTCTGCCGTGGCGGATCATGGTCGAGTGTTGCATGCCGAGGGTGCGGCCTTGGTAACTGGCCCGCGCGCCTTTGCCAGTTATCTGGCATTAAATGAGGAGGACCGCTCGGGCTTTGCAGCGGCAGTTGCTGCCGCTCAGCAGGCTGATGTAGTGATTATGGCGCTCGGTGAAGACGCCTATCAATCGGGCGAGGGGCGTAGTCGCACCACACTGGCTTTGACCGGTTTGCAGCAGGAATTATTCGATGCCGTTGCGGCAGTGAATGACCGAATTGTATTGGTGTTAATGACGGGTCGACCGTTGGTGATCGGTGATCTTGCCGATCGTTCGGCGGCCGTTCTGCAAGCTTGGCATGCTGGCTCACAAGCGGGTCATGGTCTTGCTGATGTCTTGTTCGGTGATTACAACCCCTCGGGTAAATTACCGATGAGTTTTCCACATAATGTCGGTCAGTTGCCCTTGTATTACAATCAAAAAAATACCGGTCGTCCTGGTCCTGGTGGTAATGTTTTTTGGTCGCGATATGCTGATGCTCCAAATGAAGCACTCTATCCGTTTGGTTATGGCTTGAGTTACACGAGCTTTGAGTACAGCGATCTTGAGTTAGCACAGTCGACCCTTCCGCTAGGTGAGCCAGTGGCGGTGACCGTTCAGTTAACTAACAGCGGTGCCCATGCGGGCAGTGAGGTTGTTCAATTATATATTCGTGATCGTGTGGCCAGTACTATTCGCCCATTAAAGGAGCTTAAAGGGTTTCAAAAAGTCAGCTTGGCTGCTGGCGAATCTCAACAGTTACGTTTTATTTTGGGTCCTGATGAATTGGGTTTTTATAGCGGCGATGGTCTTTTTCAGATCGAGCCAGGTGAATTCGATGTATTTGTTGGTGGTAGCTCTGTCGATACGCTTCAGGCTAGCTTTGAATGGCTTGAAGTTGAGTAAATGACAGTGTTACTCTGACATAAGTTTGTCGCGTACGGCCATTAATATTTTGCCGTAGTAATTTTGCCCTCTGCGATCTCTACCGCAGCCCCAAAAGTAATCGTATTGGCTGTTTTCAATAATTTGATTGGGATGTGAGTCGATCAACTGCTGAGCAATTTCAGGGTAGGCACGACATTTTGTATAGATAGCTCTTGTCATAAAAGCCTGTTTGGTCGTTTTCCAGTCGGCACGGATTTTTTTTAATCGCGAGCGTCCTGCTTTGCGTGCTTGTGTAGGATTTTTTGCTTGACGAATTTTAGCCTGTTGTTTAGGGTCGATGAATTTCATTGCTTGAAAATAATGCTCGACACTCGGCCAAATGGCATCGTCCAGTTTAAATGGCGAATAGGCGAAACTCGATAGGGGTTCGCTACTATCGCTACGCGATAAAAATATTGCTTGTTGGTTTATGTCTGGGAAAATTGCCATCATTAAGTTCTCGATTGATGTAAACGGTTGCTACTGAGGCTAATAAAGTGTTTCAAACTGTTGCCGCTCACTATTATAATTTTCTAGTTGGCCATTAGCGAGATTAAAATACCAACCGTGCAAGGTCATCTTTCTGTGTTTTAATTTATCCTTAACCCATGGATACTCCTTGAGTCGATCTAGTGAGCAGATAATCGATCGCCGACTGCAACAACAAGACTGCTCATCGAGACTGTCATATGGCATATCGGTTAAGACCTGTTTTGCAGTCGGTTCAAGTAAGGCTGTCCATTTGTCTAATGCTTGTTCGGCATCAACCCTATCCATTAAGCGAGTAAGTAAGGATCGAACGCCACCACAGCGCGAATGGCCCATCACAATAATCTGTTCAATATTCAAATAACAGACAGCGAATTGAATGGCCGCCTGCGTTTCTTGGTAGGCACTGTCTTGTTGAAAAGGCGGCACGATATTGGCCATATTGCGAATCACCATTAAATCACCGGTTTCGGCATGCGTGATAATGGCGGGATCAACCCTCGAATCACAGCAAGCAATCATTAAAATTTTAGAGTGTGCACCATATTGAGACAATTTGGAGAATTTGCCATCTACATCACTTTGATAGTCGAGTTGGAATTGTTTAAACCCATCAATTAAGTGCTTGATTTCATTCATATAAAAAGCCAGCCTAAGGAGGTTACTAATGATTAAAAAAATATGACTCAATGTTATGAGCAATTTTTAGACCAAACTTAGGCTTGGCGACAGTAATCGCGATAGTTATGGAGTTAAATTGCTAGTTAAACAACTATTAAATGAGTCTAGCTAGTCGAGAATCGCGTATTTTAAAATAACATTCATGATGCGGTTAATCGCATTATCAGGATGCTCGGTTATGGCAAAATCTCTGTTTAGAAAAATTTGCTAGGCAAATGAAACGTTTTTTATGAATAGTCTTCTGTCTGAAAAACAATACGATATAGCTGTTATTGGCGCAGGTATAGCCGGTAGTTATTGTGCAGACCGTTTGCAGGCCGCGGACCTGCAAGTTTGTATCATCGATAAAAGTCGAGGCACTGGCGGAAGAGCCTCAAGTAAGCGTCTCTCTAATGGCAATGCTCCAGCTCATACTCATGTTTTAGCCCATGCCAATGTTGGCACGCAGTCAAGCTGTGAGCTAGGCGCCCCTTTTTTTCATCTTGAGGATCAGCAGTTGGCGGTGTCAGTAAATCGCTGGTTGGCTGCGGGCGTAATTGCGCCGTGGCCAGCTGCAGATCAAAAAAATCAAAGAGCCTTCACAGGGACGCCGACTATGTCAGCACTTACACGTTATATGATTCAGCATTGCGACTTTTTCGCCAGTGAAAAAATCAGCATCATCGAGCGCGACAGTTCTGGTTGGCGATTGCTTAATGATAGTTATCAGTGTCGAATTCTGGCGAAACGGTTAATTATTACTGCGCCGGCCGCTCAAAGTGCTATTTTGTTAAGCGGTTCTGTTGCGCCTGAAGCATGGTTGCTTGATGCTCACCGGGCCAGTCTTGTCTGTGCGCCACAATGGGCGACGGTGATCAGTCCCAACTTGAATCTTGTTTTAAGCCAAGCTCAGATCGATGCATTGCAAGCTTTACCTGCCGTTGTTGAATGTAGTGCTGGGCCTATTGCCCGTATTATTTGTGACAGCCAAAAGCCACAGCGAAACTCTTTTCAGTCTCGCTGGGTCTTGCAGGCCGATCAGGATTGGAGTCAGCGAATGATAGACGCTGATAATCAATGGATCTCTGAGCAATTAATTCAGGTATTTACTCATTGGCTTAATGAACAACAAGATTATCCATTTGAAGCGGCTGATTTTAGTTCATTGCCGGCCCATCGGTGGCGCTTGGGCCGTCACCATTCGAATGCTGCCTCAGCATCATCTTTGGATTATCGTTGGTGTGAGGCCTTAGGGCTCGCTATTGCTGCTGACTGGCTGGGTGAGGGCAGTGTTTATGCTGCGATGCAAAGCGCAGATAACCTCGTTAAGGCGATGTTGGCAAGTGAATAGTGAGCCTAGCTTACCAGTCGATCGTCTGATGATCCCAGTCGAGGTAAGACAACGTGCCATCGATAGGTGTTTTAGCCACTAGCATTAATAGTTGGCGGGCAACAAAATCGGGTGTAAATAATTTATCCTCAGGGATATTTTTTTGAAAGGGTTTCGATAACTTTGTATCAGTAGTACCTGGATGAAAAGCAATTAACTTCACATTTTTAGCGCGTCTTGCGTATTCGATAGCGGCGGTTTTTAGTAGCATATTTAAAGCGGCTTTAGATGCGCGGTAGCTGTACCAGCCACCCATTCGGTTATCATTTATGCTGCCAACCCTAGCGCTTAGAAAAACCATATGACAACTTTTATTACCAGCCAGTAAGGGCCTTAACGTTTTTAACCACAACGCTGGGATTATTGTATTAGCGTGAAAAACTTGTTGCATAATTTTTGCATCTAATTCTTCTACACGTTTTTCTGGGAAAAAATCCTCGCTATGTAGAATACCGTTACAAATAAATACTCGATCGATATGCAAAGGGGTTATTTCATTTTGCTCGATTAATTGCTGACTAATGACTGTAATCGCGGGTTCATTATAATGGATAAGCCGCCAACATAAACGCGGATCATCGATCCATTTCTCTGGGCAAGCTGAACGGCTAATTGCGGTGACTAGTGCTAGTGTTTCATCTTGCAATAATTGAGCTATTAGTGCGTTAGCAATACCACTACTGGCGCCGATTACTAGCGCATGGTTTGCCTGTAAAATTGATGAGTTCATGCTGAGTGTTCTAATTTTAGCGCAGGTTGTTGTAGTTGGGTTATTACAGGCTCATAATATCGATACTTTTTTGTTACGGCTCTTCGTTACTGGTAGATCAGTATTAAACAGTCTTTAATACTGAGCTTGAATCCAATTCTATCGGATTGGCGTAAAAAAAATTATGATTATTCATCAATTAAAGGTATTCACTGAGGGCTGAGACATGGTTTTTTTTGGCGTCAATCGCTTTAATCGTCATTTTTTGTGGGCTGTTACTTTTTCCTTTGGTGTTATCTTTAGTGCTTCAAGTCATGCCGTTTGCGCCGATATGTTTGATCATAAAATGCGTCAATTGCATTCCCAAAATCAAATTGATATCTGTCAATTAGTTGATCAAAAACCAGTATTAGTGATTAATACCGCGAGTCATTGTGGTTTTACCCGTCAGTTCAAAGGCTTGGAGAAGCTGCATCAAAAATATTCCGACAGCGGTTTAGTAGTGTTAGGTTTTGCCAGTGACGATTTTAACCAAGAAGACAAAGACGAATCCAAAGCTGCAGATATTTGCTACGTTAACTATGGCGTCACATTTACTATGTTGGCACCTAGCAGCGTCAAGGGTAAGCAGGCTAATCCCGTCTTTCAAGGCTTGAATCAACAGGCGAAATCACCAAGCTGGAACTTCAACAAATATTTAGTTGATAAGCAGGGCAACGTCGTCAAGCATTTTGGCAGCTGGGTTTCGCCAGAAAGTAAAGAGTTGATGCAGGCGATTGAATCTGTTCTGTAATCATTACTTGGATTTGAGAGCATGTTGAAAATTTCAATCAATCGACTGGCCGATATTGACCTCATTCAAGACTTAGAAATTCTATCTATTGACTGCGCACTTTATACCGTACGTGTGGTTATTCAAAGTCAACAGTATCGCGTGGTTGATGATAACGATAAGCCCTATGTTAAAAGCTCTGTTGAGCTTATTAAAAAAGATCTTAAAGATTGTCAGATTGCTAACATGGCTCTCGTCCACCAAAGTGCTTTTGATGAAATGGTGGGTCAGCCCGATCGAGAATCCAGTAATGCTATTAGGGTGCCACTGAGTCTGCACTGATTATTTTTCTATTCCTCGACTATCAATTTTTTTATGTCCAACTCCTCAGTATTATTGGTCTTGCCTCATCAGCTATTTAAACACCATGTGGGTCTAATCAACTCACCCACTAAAATTGTATTAGTCGAAGCCCCTTTACATTTCGACATTGCTCGCGCTGGCGCTTGGCACCATAAGCAACAATTAGTGCTTCAGCGTGCGGCAATGAAGGCTTATCAGTATTATCTTCAGGAGCTTGGACATGCAGTCGTTTATTACGATGCTGAGTCGAGAGTCTTGTTTGACGTAATGGCCGAT
The DNA here is from genome assembly GCA_036344075.1 of Pseudomonadota bacterium. Taxonomy (GTDB): domain Bacteria; phylum Pseudomonadota; class Gammaproteobacteria; order Pseudomonadales; family UBA7434; genus UBA7434. The sequence goes on along the minus strand of JAYYUJ010000014.1, from coordinate 8,278 downwards.
CTAGGTACTGCTGATTTAAAGGTTATGGATCCGGTGAATACTAAGCTAAAAGAGTTTATTCAATCAGCAGCTACTGCTCACCACATTGAGATTCAATGGCTTGAGTCACAAGGGTTTATTAACAGTCATGCCGAAAATATAGATTATCGAGCGGCCCGGAAGCGTTGGTTTATGGCTGATTTTTATCAGCAGCAACGGAAAAAACTTAATATTCTTATGGATAATGGTAAGCCTTTAGGAGGCAAGTGGAGTTTTGACACGGATAATCGAAAGAAAATTCCTAAAGCGCAGCGCGCTGATATTCCTCAGTTAGATTTTCCTGTTGGCAATGCATTTGTCGATGAAGCGCAAGCTTATATAAATCGGCGGTTTCCAAAAGCTTTGGGTCAGGCCAATGATTTTTACTATCCAATTAGTTTTTCTTCAGCCGAGCAATGGTTAGAGCAGTTTTTTGAGCAACGTTTTTCCCTCTTTGGTGATTATGAAGATGCTTTAGTACCACAACAGAATTGGCTCTATCACAGCGTTCTTTCGCCAATGTTGAATATTGGCCTATTAACGCCATTGCAAGTGGTTAATGCAGCCTTGGCCTATGCTCAACGTGATGACGTAGAGCCCATTTCATTGGCTAGTTTAGAGGGCTTTATTCGGCAAATTATTGGCTGGCGTGAATTTATGCGCGCTACTTATGATGACCTTGGTCCGACCATGCGCAGCAGCAATCATTGGCAGCATAATCGTTGTTTACCTAACAGCTTTTATCAGGGATCAACCGGGATTGATCCCATCGATGACGTGATCACTCGGGTGTTAGATACAGGCTATTGTCATCATATTGAGCGTTTAATGGTGATAGGCGGATTTATGTTTCTTTGCGAGATTCACCCGGATGACATTTATCGTTGGTTTATGAGTTTGTTTGTCGATGCCTATGATTGGGTCATGGTACCGAATGTCTACGCGATGAGTCAGCATGCCGACGGCGGCTTAATCACCACTAAACCCTATTTTTCAGGCTCGGCTTATTTACGCAAAATGGGCTATGATACAAAAGGTGAGTGGTCAGATTTATGGGATGCTTTGTATTGGCGCTGGATTTGGCGCCAGCGCTCAAAGTTGTCTAAAAATCCGCGCTGGGCAATGATGTGCCGGCTTGCCGAAAAGATGGACGCCGATAAAATGGACCGTCACCTTCAGCTTGCCGAAGACTATCTCGCCGGTTTTAAAGTCTACAATTAATTCAATGCTACTCAGCTAGACTATTTACAGTGAATATCGATTAGTAAAAAGCTATTATTAAGCATCACTTATTTGGTAAGGCGATCATGACTGAAAATCATACTAATAATCCACGGGTACTGACCGGCATTACGACCACCGGTAGCCCCCATTTAGGTAATTATGTGGGAGCAATTAAACCCGCTATTAAGGCCAGCCAGGCCAGCGATGTTGATTCGTTTTTATTTTTAGCCGACTACCACGCCATGATAAAAAGTCATGAGCCTGAAAAAATACATCAGTCGAGTATGGAAATTGCGGCGACTTGGTTGGCACTGGGCTTAGATCCTGAGCAAGTGACTTTTTATCGTCAGTCTGATGTGCCTGAAATTATGGAGTTATCGTGGATCTTAACCTGTTGTACGGCCAAGGGTTTAATGAATCGAGCGCATGCCTACAAGGCCTGTGCGCAAGCCAATGAAGCTAATAATGACGATGCTGATTTGGGTATTACTATGGGATTGTTCAGCTACCCAGTACTGATGGCGGCAGATATTTTAATGTTTAATGGCCAGCAAATTCCTGTCGGTCGTGATCAGATTCAGCATGTCGAAATGGCCCGTGATATTGCGCAGCGATTTAATCATCACTACGGATCGCACTTTGTCTTACCTGAAGCAGTCATCGACGACAATGTCGCCGTCTTGCAAGGTTTAGATGGCCGTAAAATGAGTAAGAGTTATAACAATACAATACCATTATTTGAGGCTGAGAAAAAACTCAAAAAATCCATTAACAAAATTAAAACTAACCTGTTAGAACCGGGCGAGCCGAAAGACGCTGATGATTCAACGGTTTTTCAAATTTGGCAGGCCTTTGCCAGTGCCGAACAAAGCGCTGACATGCGTCAGCAATTTGCCGATGGGATTGCCTGGGGCGAAGCGAAGCAGTGTCTGTTTGAATTGATCAACCAAGAATTAGCTCAGCCTCGCGAGCGTTATGCCGAATTAATCGCAAACCCTGCCTTGATGGAGGCAATACTAGCGGCGGGTGCTGACAAGGCACGCGCGGTGACTGTGCCAAAGTTAGCTGAAATTCGTTCAGCCATTGGTATTCGGCCAATGGGTGCTTAGACAAACTGGTGAGACGGTCATAAAAAGGACTATCTTCCATGATGCCACTTCATATCTTGAATTTATGAATCGTATTTGATTTATTTTCAATCTGAATAGCAATTTTTGGCCTCTATGACAAAAATTTTTACTTTATTGCACCTAAACTTAGAGGCTGCCTTTTATGGTTGCGGCTAGCACTTTAATTTCTTCGCGCAACCATTTATGGGCTATGTTATGATGTAATACAGGGCTCCATGCCATTTTTATTTCAATCGGTACAATGGGAAAAGGCGGTTTTGCTAAATGAATACCGGGTATGTCCTTCCAGACTAAAGCCGCTCTTGTTGGCAGTGTCGCGATCAACTTTTTACTGCTGAGTAAATAATTAGATACTTGATAATTTCGAGTAAATATGGTGATGTCACGCTTTTCATTTAAGTCGGCTAAGGCTTCGTCCACCCAGCCCAGTTTTTGACTGTATTTAGGGCTCATGCCGGTCCCGACCCCGATACCGGTTTTACTGACCCAAATGTGTTTAGAGGCTAGATAGGCATCGAATGTCAGTGCATCGAGGGCGGGATGTTCTGCCCCCATCAGGCAGGAGAAATTATCTCTCCAAATGCTTTTTTGATGAAAAGAATTGGGTAAATGATCAAAGCGATTGATGGCCATATCGATTTCACCCCTTTCTAAATTGGCAAAACTAGCATCACTGGGGGTGAGAATATCGAGAGTCACATACGGTGCAACTTCGTTTAAGCGACCTAACAATGGAGCAATAAGGGTCGTTTCTATATAGTCGCTGGCCATGATACGAAAGGTACGTGAACTGGTCGCAGCCTCAAAATGATCCACTGGTTGTAATGCAAGCTCGGCTCTGGAGAGAGCTTCAACCACTAAAGGCTCTATTTTGGTCGCCCGTTCAGTAGGGGCCATGCCTGAGCTAGTGCGAACTAGAATAGGATCGCCTAATAGATCACGTAATCGTCGCAGGGCGTTGCTCATGGCCGGTTGAGTGATGCCAAGTTTCGCCGCTGCCCTGGATACGCTTCGCTCTTTGAGTAAGGTATTCAGATAGACCAAAAGGTTCAAATCTATACGTTTAACATTCATTTAACTCCCCTTTGATTGATCATTCATAGGGTTCATAACATTAATAAAAAATATAACTTTTATTAATGTTAATGTATTCTATTTAGCTTTTCATCAAATGGCAAATGCTTCACTGATAAATGTAACAAGCCTCAAATATGGAATTGTATGAATTTAGTCTGGGCTGTTATTTAAATGTATTTTGAATGATTTCTTGACTCGTTTAACCCTCAAATTAGTTACTTCAACCAGAGAATAAAGCAAACCTGTTCATCTCTTAAACAGATGACATCCAGCAAATAACGGCATTGCGACAACAAGCAGACTGCCGTTTGAATGCGATCAGCCAATGACTGAAGAGCAAGAAATGGCTTCAGTCGCGTGGTTCGACGTTAAAGAAAATGATATTTTCCTTGAGGAATTTAGTTTATTTATACAGGCAACAGTAAAGCTGGGCGGGTCTTTAATCAACTGAATGCCGACATTTACGATTATCAATTTTGACAATGCTTGCAAAAAAATATACGAAGGCTATATAACTGATATACTCCCTTATCGTCGACAAAAACGGTTTAAGTTAAATGTGAACTTTGCATGCTTAGCTATTTAGTCTCGCCTAAGTTTATCACTGGGCGCAATTGGGGTGGGAAAATTAAAGATCACAATATAAGTTGATATTATAAAGGTTAAAATAGCTGTAGCTTGGATTAGATGAGAGGCGTTATTGCCAATCAATAATGCGCCGGTTGCCACATAAGCTATCAATAAGGAAAACTCACTGTTTTGCCCTAGTCTGAATCCAACACTCCATGCTAAATCTCGATGCTCATCCATTCCCTGTAACAAGAAGCGAAAAACGATCGGTTTTATGACGGTCATTATTACGGCCAGTAAGGTGGCGGGAAGAATGATATCGGAAAGTAAATTCAGGTTGAATTGAGCGCCCAGTGCAAAAAAGAATAAAATTAAAAAGAAATCTCTAAGCGGCTTAAGGTTAATGGCGATATACTGTGATATCGGGCTGGTCGCTAGGGTAATACCGGCAATAAAAGCACCTATTTCGGCTGATAAGCCAAGTGCTGTTGCTGCTTCGGCCATGCCTAAGCACCAACCGATGGCGAGTAGAAAAATATACTCCTGAAATCGGTCGAAACGATTGATGAGTGCTAAGAGTAGATATTTGACTGCCAAATAAGCCGCTAAGGCTAGTATCGGTAAGCCAATAAGTGCCTTGGCAATGAGTTCAATATCCAACTGTCCAGCATCGCTACTCAGTAAAATAATGAGAACGAAAATCGCCAATAAATCTTGCAACAATAATAGGCCTATGATTAATTCACCGGTATGACGATGGTGTAGCACCGTTGTTGGCAGTAATTTAATACTGATAATGGTGCTAGAAAACATCATGGCGGCGCCAATAACCAAGGATTCTGTTAGACTAAAGTTGAAGCTATAGGCGATGCCAAAGCCAATCGCTGCAAATATCAAGGCACTGAGTAGGGCGACTAAGGTGGCTTTTTTAGCGACCGCAAATAGAGCCTTTGGTTGCATGTCAAGCCCAAGCAAAAACAATAAAAATATAATGCCAATATGGCCACTTTCTTCTAAAAGCTCGATATCTCTGACGAGTTCAAGTCCGTAGGGGCCGATCATCGCGCCTAATAAAATATAGGCGATGATTAACGGTTGCCGCGAGTACAAAGCAATAGATGCGAGTACTGCGGCACCACTGAAGATTAAAAAAAACGAGAATATGAGTGAGTCAGGTTCCATCAAGCAACTATGCCCGAATTGCTCTCGGCCATCAAGGGGCTTATTTTTTATTGGGCAATACCATAAAAAAATTTCGTTTAGAAAATCATGAGTAGCAGTAATTTATAGTAGGTGCTTTCTGCCGATGCGATTCTACAGCCTACTGTTAGTAGCTATGGCTTAGCGCTGATGGAAAATAGGTTTGCGCTTATCACTGCCTGCTTGGTAACTGATAGTAAAGTCATTTAGGCATTTAATGGCTGTCTCTGGGTTGACATCGCTTCGCAGTAAGAAGCTGTTAAATCCGCAGCGTTGATAAAAGTACATTTGATCAGGCAGAATGTCGCCGATCGCTCGAATTTCTCCGCGGTAAGAAAAATGATCGCGTAATGTTCGTGCGTAGGAATAGCCTCTACCATCAGAAAAAACGGGAAAGTTAATCGCAATGAGGGGAATCTCATGACAGATCGAAGCCAGTGGCTCAGCCGGTTCATCACTGTCTAACCATAGTCCTATATTCGCCTTGCCTAGAGCCATGGATTGATTTTCTTGCCATCGCGCGAAAGGTAAAATAATTTTATCACTGTCAGTTAAGCAGCAAAGATCGATGTCTTGCTCCTTATCGATCACTTGCCAATTATTGTTGCTGAGTTGTTGGTCTTTAATTAATAGAGCGGCATTATCTGGCATAGACATATTCCTTAAAGGGGGCAATGCCTAATCGACGGTAGGTATCAATAAATAATTCCTCATCGGTTCTTTCATTCACATAGACGTCGAGTATTTTTTGAATAACTTCGGGAATTTCTTCCGGTGAGAAAGAGGGGCCTAATATTTTTCCAATCGATGCTTCTCTACTCATATTGCCGCCCAGCGAGATTTGATAATATTCCTTGCCTTTCTTGTCAACGCCTAGAATACCAATATGGCCAACATGGTGGTGACCGCAGGCGTTCATGCAGCCCGATATGTTTAGATCAATGGGGCCTAAATCATAGAGGTAGTCGAGATCATCAAACTTACGTTGCACGGCCTCGGCAATAGGAATCGATTTGGCATTTGCTAGTGCGCAGTAGTCACCACCGGGGCAACAAATTGGATCGGATAAATAGCCTAAGTTGGGTGTAGCGATTGCGAGCGATTCGCAGTCTTGCCAAAGCTCAAATAGATCTTCTTTTTTAACATCGGCCAATACAATGTTTTGATGATGCGTGTTGCGCAATAGCCCGCCAGAGAAACGGTCTGCGAGATCCGCGATCGCCTCCATCTGAAAGTCACTAATATCGCCGGGAGCGATGCCGGTCGGTTTTAGGGCCAAATTAACAATAGCATAGCCAGATTGTTTATGCGGCTTGACATTTTTGTCTAGCCAGCGGCTAAATGCTGTCGATTCTAATCGCTGTGATTGTAATTGCGCATTGCTGCTTTGATCATCGATTGACTCGTAGTTATGAGAAATAAAAAAAGCTTTGACGCGATTGACTGCCTCGACATTGAGTGTGTTATCGTTATCTTTTATGAATTGCCATTCTTTTTCAACGCGTGCAGCAAAGGCTTCAGCGCCCATTGCTTTAACCAGTATCTTTATTCTGGCTTTATACTTATTATCACGTCGACCTAATTGATTGTAGACGCGCAATACCGCTTCAAGATAGGTGATTAAATGCGGCCAGGCTAGATTAGGTTTAATTAATTGACTGATCACAGGGGTTCTACCGAGACCGCCACCGACATGAATATTGAATGCAGTTTCGCCTGCATCGTTATGAATTAATTCAACGCCAATATCATGAAATTTAAATGCGGCCCGATCTTCCTCAGTGGCACAGACGGCGATTTTAAATTTTCTCGGTAATAGGGCAAACTCGGGATGAAACGTCGACCATTGCCGAATCAGCTCGCACCATGGTCGAGGGTCTTCAATTTCATCAATGGCGACACCTGCATATTGGTCAGTAGTAGTATTACGGATACAGTTGCCGCTGGTTTGTACGGCGTGCATATCGACGGATGCGAGTTCATCTAAAATGTCAGGCACATCCTCAAGTCGGGGCCAGTTTAGTTGAAAATTTTGGCGAGTGGATACGTGGATATAGCCTTTGTCATAGTCACGCGTAATGGCGGCCAGTTTTCGCATTTGGGCGCTATTATAAAGGCCATAGGGCACGGCAACTCTGAGCATCGGTGCCAGACGTTGGACATAGAGGCCATTTTGCAACCGCAGTGGCAGGAATTCTGCTTCACTGATCTCACCCGCTAAATAACGCTGGGTCTGATTGCGATATTGATCGACCCGCTCTTTGATTACTTGGCGATCGTAGTGGTCGTATTGATACATAGGCTTGGTTGAATGTTCGGTTATCAATTTAGGCGACCTTTATATGACAAAAATCGATTAATAACAACAATATTGATAGCTTATACCTGTTATACGGTTAGCAATATCGTTATTTCAGGTTGAATAAACACAAATGCCGGTAGATGGGCATTTTTAGGAGTAATTTAGGCTTTAAAGCGCCAAGATACCGGTTAAAATAACCACTTTAATAAAAATGTGGTCAAGCTTATTATACCTATTGACCGCCTGTAAAATTTACCCATGAGGAATGTCATGCACGAATCAGATAATATTGAAGAACAAAGAGAGTTAGAGCGTGATAGCGACAGCCAAGTCGATATGTGGTGCTCAGTGGCATTGGTGTTTTTAGCCTGGGCAGTTGCTATGCACTGGTTGATGGGGCTGTAATACTCTTAGAGGGTTTATATACCGGTATGGGTTAAAACGCCCTTAACAACAGCGATGACCGTGACAACAAAAACGACGGTAAAAATAATCCCTGCCACAATGTAAGTAACAATACTGCCTTTAGTGCTAAAATCTTTCTCTTGATTTTTTTTACTTTGAACGCCAATAGCTGCCGCCATCACACTGGCGATAATGTGCGTTAAAGGCAGTTTTTCCTCAGTATCATTTTTTTCTTGTCCTGTGGTTGATTCTGAATGACCTTGCGATGAGTTGTTCATGGTTACTCTAAAATAGGTTGAAGCCAGCGGCTCATTTCTTCGGCTGATTTATTTTTTCGTTTTGCAAGGCTTTG
>JAYYUJ010000013.1:0-46967 GCA_036344075.1 Pseudomonadota bacterium | reverse complement strand
AGCGGAGAGAAAAAATTCTTAATGAAGAGATACAGTCGCCCTTGTTGAAAAACGGCGCGCAAGTGGTTCGCGATGCTCTGAGTGCGATATTCCCTTGCAAGGACCAGCAAATATTCGAGCCGGATCCAGCACTCAGTTTAGCGGCTAGATTATTGGCATCTAACGATACAGCTGAGGGTGTGTTATACGACGCCATGTGCGATGTTGTAAAAGCCGATGAAGGGCAATCAGGTTTCTTACATGTGTACATGGGTAATTATGCCGACGGTGATTTAAATGCGGTGCATGAAATGATAATGCACCCAAATGTGATCGTAGGTGCCGCGGATGGTGGTGCCCATGTTAATGTTATCTGTGATGCGAGCTACACGACTTTTATGCTACAGCATTGGGTGCGTGATCGACAAAGGGGCGATAAGCTGCCTTTAGAGATTGCCATACAAATGTTAACTAAAACCCCAGCAGATTTGTACGGTTTATATGACCGAGGGGTGATTGAGGTGGGTAAAAAAGCCGATATCAATGTGATTGCCTTGAATAATTTATCACTGCAGATGCCCTATGTTGCTAACGATTTGCCTACTGGTGCGCCGCGCTTGCTGCAGCGCGCAGAAGGCTATGTTGCCACTATGGTCGCCGGTCAGATCATTAACCGTAATGGCCATGACACGGGCGCAAGACCAGGAAAGCTTGTCAGGAGGTCGGCAGCATAAATTTACTTTTTTGCTAGCGCTGAAATAGTACGTTCGAGTTCTGCCGTTTCGGCTGATGTTGGCACTAGAATAACTTCATCACAACCTGCTGCTTCAAATGTATCTAAGGCATCAATTAATGCCGCCTCACTGGTGATACTTTGTTGAGAAAGAATATAGTCAACCGCGCTAGGGCCGAGTATTTCCATATAGCTTTTGGCATAGTTCTCAAGTCGGGTCTTTGCATAAGGGCCTAAGGCATACCAAAAACTGGTGGTGATATAAGGTTTAATTTTTCTACCTTTTTCTTCCCATAGTTGCTGAGCGTTTTCTACGTATTGAAAAAAATTAGCGTAGTTGCCATCACCGACATTTTGGCCAAACAGACCGTCAGCCCATTGTGCGGCACGAGCCAGTGATTTAGGTCCGCCAACACCAGCAAATAATGGTGGCCCGCCGGCCTGTACCGGTGTTGGACCCACAGGATCGGCATCAGTGAACGGTGGCTCACCGGCCCAAAGCCTTTTTAATTCATAAACTTGATGTTCCATGCGGCTAAAGCGATTATTAAAGGGCTTTTCAGCGGCAATGTAATCATGCTCTCTACCTCCGGAGCCTATGCCCACCGTTAATCGGCCATTTGATAATACATCGATTGTAGCAGTTTGCTTGGCGAGTACGGCAGTGGCATGGGTGGGTAAAATAAATATGGTCGAATAGAGTTTAACTCGTTCAGTGATTGCAGCCGCGGCCGACAATAGCACGGTAATTTCTTGATTAGGGTAGGTGGTTCGCTCGCCTACAGAAATACTTTCAAACGGCCCTTGGTCGATCACCTTACACCAGTCGAGGGTAGTGTCACGGCTATATTCGGTGTCGGGTACCATGCTGGGTAATGTCATGCCAATCTTCATGATTTTTTTGCCTCTTTTCTTATTCAATTTATTCTCGCCTATTATATATGCACTCAATATTCAAATAAGGGTCTAAACCTTTTTACTTACATATTGCTCATAATGAGAATACTTTCAATACGTTGAAAGTATTAGAAGCTTCCCGTAGGATTTAGCCCTAATGTGATGTATCTATGATAATTCTATTGATTTTTAAAATGCCAGATTTTGCATATCAAATATAAGTCATTAGCCTTAAAAAGGTTTTTTTACGCTGAGGAAAATATTCATGTATGATCTAATAATTACTGGAGGAAAGGTTGTTGACGGTCCTGGCAGCCCACCTCGCGCTGCTGATCTTGCAATTAGTAATGGATTGATTAGTGAGATAGCAGAGCCAGGTAAACTGCCTGTTAGTGATGCGAATGTGCTAAATGCAGCTGGTGCTATTGTAACGCCTGGATTTGTCGACCCGCACACGCATTATGATGGACAAGTTACTTGGGACTCAATTCTTGCACCATCTTCCTGGCATGGAGTCACTACAGCCGTTATGGGTAACTGTGGTGTTGGTTTTGCTCCTGCTAAGATTGATCAGCGGAATCGACTCATTGAATTAATGGAGGGTGTCGAGGATATTCCTGGTAGTGCACTACATGAGGGGATGAAGTGGGACTGGGAGACTTTCCCAGAATACCTTGACGCATTGGAAAAATTGCCTCGCACGATGGATATCGCCGCGCAAGTACCACATGGCCCTTTAAGACTTTTTGTCATGGGAGAGCGGGGCGCCGCCCAAGAGACTGCAACACAATCCGATCTTGAAAAGATGGCAGACATTGTTCGTGAATCCATAGCGGCAGGAGCAGTTGCATTTTCGACAAATCGTATGCCATTACACACATCTGTCGATGGCGAACCTGTACCTGGGACATTTGCAGATGTTGCCGAACTTGAAACACTCGCAAACGCAGTGGTTGAGGGTGGTGGGGAACTCTTGCAGTCGATTCCAGCTGGTGCAATGGCAGAGGATCCGCACGCACTTATGAATGAAGTCGCAATGTATAAAAAATTGGCTAAAAAAACTGGCGTGAAGATTACCTTTTCATTACCGCAGCTACATCTATATCCTAATCAATGGCGCGATGCAATGTCGGCTTGTCGGGCTGCGAAGGATGAAGATGTATCCTTGGTACCACAGGTTCCAGGTCGAGCGAATGGTTTGTTGTTGTCTTGGGAGACTTTTAATCCATTCTTATTTCGCCCTGCATACCAGGAAATTGCTACGCTACCTATGGAGCAGCGTCTTGCTGAGTTGCTGAAGCCTCAGCGTCGCGAAGAGATTTTGTCACAGGATGATGCCGATGACGAGTCTATGAAAATCATGATGAGCTCATTACATAGCACATTTGCTATGGATGAAGGACCTGTATCCGAGCCTGAATATGAAAAGTCGATTGCGGGAAGAGCTGAAGCTGCGGGTGTTGATCCGGTCCATATGTTATATGACGCAATGTGTGAGGTTGCACAAGCTTCTGTGGGAGGAAAGACTCGTATGATGGCCGTATTCTTTGCTGGGTATGCAGAGGGAAATCTTGAGGCATTAGGAGAAATGATGCGCGACGAGTTGAGCGTTGTTAGCCTTGGTGATGGTGGTGCGCATTGCAGTATGATCTGTGACGCCGGATTGCCAACTTTTTTATTGTCGCACTGGGTGCGTGATCGGCAGCGAGGTCAGAAAATTATTCTTGAAGAAGCTGTTAAAATGTTAACTAGCGAGCCAGCAAGGTTATATGGTTTGAATGATCGAGGAGTAATTGAGGTTGGTAAACGGGCAGACTTAAATATTATTGATCTTGATGAAATCGATCTGGAAATACCAGAGATTGCCCATGATCTTCCCACTGGTGCGCAGCGAATATTACAACGGGCTAGAGGTTATCTCGCCACTATTTGCGCTGGTGAGGTAACGTTTCGCAATGGCCAATCTACGGGAGCGCTACCAGGCAAGTTAGTCCGTGGCCGTCGATAGTCTGCATGCTTATAACTGTAAGTTTTTGGGGTAATCAAGATCTCTTATTGTATTAGGACTGAATTATTTAAGTGCATCGTTGCCTTTCGTGCGTAAACATGAAGTAAATGAAAAATGGTGGGCCCGGAAGGATTTGAACCTTCGACCTGCCGATTATGAGTCGGATGCTCTAACCAACTGAGCTACGGGCCCTTTTTTGATGGGTATTTTTTATTGTCACTAAACTCAACAAGGTGCGTGTAGGTCACCAATAAAAACGCGGCTATTATAAATGCCGCGTTTTAAAATAGTAACAAAAAACATTATTCGTCTAAAAAGCTTCTTAAATGATCAGATCGTGAGGGATGACGCAGTTTACGCAGTGCCTTGGCTTCAATTTGACGAATCCGTTCACGTGTAACATCAAACTGTTTGCCGACCTCCTCAAGCGTATGGTCAGTGTTCATTTCAATACCAAAACGCATTCTTAGCACTTTGGCTTCACGGGCGGTGAGACTGCCGAGTACATCGGTAGTAGCATCGCGAAGACTCTGGTCGGTCGCTGATTCAATGGGCGAATCAACAGTGCCATCTTCAATAAAGTCACCGAGGTGCGAGTCTTCGTCATCACCAATCGGCGTTTCCATTGAGATAGGTTCTTTGGCAATTTTCAACACCTTACGTACTTTATCTTCCGGCATTTCCATCCGTTCGCCTAACTCTTCAGGTGTTGGTTCGCGGCCAATTTCTTGAAGCATTTGTCGCGAGATGCGGTTTAATTTATTGATCGTCTCGATCATATGTACTGGAATGCGAATCGTCCGCGCTTGGTCGGCGATTGAGCGAGTTATGGCCTGACGAATCCACCAAGTTGCATATGTTGAGAATTTATAACCGCGACGGTATTCAAATTTATCAACCGCTTTCATTAAGCCAATATTGCCTTCTTGAATCAAGTCGAGAAATTGTAGGCCTCGATTGGTGTATTTTTTCGCAATCGAAATCACTAGCCTTAAGTTGGCTTCGACCATTTCTTTCTTTGCCCGTCTGGCGCGAGCTTCACCCAGCGACATACGACGATTAATGTCTTTGAGCTCGGAAATACTTAACTCGACTTGCGTTTCAATTGCCGCTATTTTTTTGTGTGCGCGTAAAATTTCTTCCTGTACGTTGCCAAGTATAGCCGCATATGGTTGCTCGTCGGCCTTAATAATGGCGTCGATCCAGCTCATGTCGGTTTCATGCCCAACAAAAGCTTTGATAAAATCTTTTCGTGGCATTTTCGCTTTTTGCACACACAGCCGCATGATTTCACGTTCTTGAGTGCGGACTTGATGTAAGGCTACTCGCGGGTTATTAATCACCGGATCTAATACACGTGGGGTTAGTTTTAAGTATTTAAATTTTTCACCCAGTTCAAATAAATTTTTGACCGACGAGGCGGCTTCACGACCATAGCGATTAATGGAGCGATCAGCTTTGACGCTGAGTGCTGCAATGACATCAAAACGTTCTTTGGCCTCTTCAGGGTCTGGACCCGCATCTATGACTTCTTCTTCCTCTTCGCCATTCTCGACTTTAGCTGTTTTAGCGGCTTGAGCATCGGCGATTTCTTGAGCGGAGGGCACTGAATCAGCAGGATCTAAATATCCGATCAAGACATCACTGAGCTTTTTCTCTTCAGTTTCAGTGCTGGCATATTCCAGCAAGATGGTATTCACGGCATTTGGATAGCAAGCTAGTGCCGCCATCATTTCACGAATGCCTTCCTCGATTCGTTTGGCAATGGCAATTTCACCTTCGCGGGTGAGCAACTCAACGGTACCCATTTCTCGCATGTACATTCTTACGGGGTCAGTGGTCCGGCCAGCTTCAGTCTCAACTGCGGCGAGTGCGGCTGCGGCTTCAGCAGCGGCAATATCATCGGTGGATTCGTTTTCAGCCAGCAGCAAGTCATCGGCATCAGGGGCGGTCTCAAACACCTTAATGCCCATATCGTTAATCATTTGAATAATATCTTCGACTTGATCAGGATCCGAGATATCTTCAGGAAGGTGATCGTTAACTTCTGAATAAGTCAGATACCCTTGTTCCTTTCCTCGTGTGATAAGTTCTTTAATACGAGATTGTTGATCGACAGACATGTATATGATTCCTGAAAAATATCCAATGGAGCGTTATGCGTTAAAGACCACTGCGTCAATTTTAAGTACTGCGTGGATTATTATCGTTAGACAGATATATAACTAAAAGTTCGTATGCTGCTGTTTAGTTATAGGTCAGTTGCAGTACCTTAGTTTTAGTTTTTTATTCCTTTTGAAAAAGCCATTGAGCTGCTCTTGAAAAAAGCTGATTAGCTGATTTGATTGATCACCCTGACAAGTTCATAGTCTGTTGAGTCACTGGTTAAGCGATAACAAGTTTAGACGGTCATACCGGTCCCGTCCAAAATTTAGCCGAATATTATACCGTATAGAAACCGATAGGCATAATGTAATTCGCTTGCTGGAGGAGGATATTCTGCAGAAAAGTGCTGCTCAGCCATTTATTTTCATCATTAAAGGCTATTTGACCCTCATATGCTTGGTTTTATATAAAATGAAGTCTTTATCTGTCTTTTTTTACGTTTGGCATCTTAATTGATTTGAGAGTGTTTTTTTCTTCTTCACTTAACTCTGATAGGGGTTTTTGCTTTAAGTTCGCCACCAATTGACTGCGTTGACGGCGAGCAAATTGGCGCTCAATGCCGGTTAAAATATCATCAAATTCTTGCTCAGCCACGGTGATACTGTCAGGCGTTTTATGCCGACTAGCGCAGTGATTCAATGCTGCTGACTCGGCTGTGCCATGCCAATAACCCAATAATTGGCTAGTAGTAACCGTTTGGCTTTGGGCTTTAATATGGCTCATAAGCAGTTGCAGCAGTCGGGCCTCCTCACTGTCGAAATGCTCAATACAGCCTGGCAGTGAATACTGGTTGGCGAGTTGAGGGTAATGCAGTAATAAAGCAATCGCCCAGACCATGGGTGTTTTTTCAAGTCCAATAGTCACTTGGGTGTCCTGTTGAGGCGCCTGAATAGCGTTTGCTTTGGCTTGCGGTTCCCTTTTGATGCTGCTCACTGCCGTTTGATACTGGGTTTTGGCTGCAGATATTTTTGCTGCTTGCGATTCAAGCAGGTGAATATCGACACCAGTGATTGAGGCTAACTTTCTCAGCATCAGTTGTTTAAAGACGCCATGCGGCAATTGCTGAATAAGTGGCAGAGCGCGTTGACTTAATTTGGCTTTACCTGCATCGGAGTCGAGTGAGATACCTTCGCTGGCGGTTTCAATTAAAAAACTTTCCAATGGCATTGCCTTATCGACTTGCGCGCCAAAAGCGACTTTGCCATGTTGACGAACAAAGGTGTCGGGATCGTCGCCGTCGGGTAAAAATAAGAAGCAGATTTCGCGACCATCGGTCATCGCCGGTAACGCGGTTTCAAGTAAGCGAGCGGCGGCTTTTTTGCCGGCCGCATCACCGTCAAAGCAGACGACCAGTTTTGAGCTATGACGAAATATTTTTTCAAGATGAAAAATACTACTGGCTGTACCCAGCGTGGCGACCGCATTGGTAATGCCAAACTGCACCAATGACACTACATCCATGTAACCTTCAACCATCAGAATATAATCAAGCTGGCGATTGGCTTTACGCGCTTCAAATAAGCCATAAAGTTCACGCTGTTTTGAAAATACCGGTGTTTCAGGTGAATTTAAATATTTGGGCTTCTCGTCATTTAACACCCGACCACCAAAGGCAATGACCCGTCCGCGATTGTCTCGGATAGGAAATATAATGCGCTCGCGAAACCGATCGTAATAATCGCCGCTGTCTTTTTTGACCAGCATGCCGCAGCTTTCGAGTTGCTGTCTTTGCCGAGCCTGCTGTTCACCACTAGGAATGGCATTGAGCAAATGATCCCAGCCAGGCGGTGCGTAGCCGATACCAAAATCACGGGCGACTTCGCCGCTCAAACCGCGATGTTTAAGATAATCAATCGCCTGCGACTTATTGCTATGTTGCCGAAGCTGCAGTTGAAAGTGCTTGGCTGCCCAAGCCAAGGTGTCATAAAGCCCTTGTGATTCACTTTTTCGTTGTCGCTGCTCAGCTGAATTACCGGTCTCTCGCGGCACTTCTAAACCGGCAACGCTGGCCAGTGACTCTACCGCAGCAGGAAAATCAAGGTTTTCGTAATCCATAATAAAGCCAATACTATTGCCGCCGGCGCCACAACCGAAACAGTAATAGAATTGCTTATCAGGATTAACACTAAAGGAAGGGGTTTTTTCATTGTGAAATGGGCAGCAGGCTGAATAATTACGGCCAGCCTTTTTAAGACTAACGCGACGGTCAATCACTTCAACAATATCGACTCGATCGAGTATATCGTCAATGAAATGTTGTGGAATGCGGCCAGCCATCGTCAGTGAATAATCCTGTTCTTTAACCAAGAGCGGCTTTGATTTTACCGCTCACTGCGCCGATATCTGCGCGGCCTTGCAATTGCGGTTTTAATTGCGCCATTATTTTTCCCATGTCTTTGATACTGTTGGCGCCGGTGTCAGCAATGGCTGCCGTTATAAGCTCGGCAATGTCTGCCTCGCTCAATGGCGTGGGCAGGAAACTTTGGATAACCACCATTTCTTGCTCTTCAATAATCGCTAGATCATCGCGACCAGCTGCTCGGTATTGCTCAATAGAATCGCGTCGTTGTTTAAGCATCTTATCCAATACACTCAAGACACGCTGATCATCAATATCGATGCGCTCGTCCACTTCAATGCGCTTGATATCGGCAAGAATTAAACGAATCGTTCCCAGTGTGGGTTTATCTTTTGCTCGCATTGCCGTTTTCATGGCGGTTTCAATTGCTATCTTTTGGTCGCATTTGCTCACAGGCTATCCTCGCTGGCGGTGCCGTTTAGGTGTCGGTGGTTCGGATCTGATGAATTGATAGTATAACGCGAACTGGGGCAGGTGCTCGGTCTTTAACGCAAAAACCCGACTCAGGGTCGGGTTTTTTATGGCTAAGCCGTCAGTGCGCTTAGTATAAACGGACGCGAGAACGAATATCGCGCCCCGATTTCTTTTGATGACGTTTTACCGCAGCGGCCGCTTTGCGCTTACGGACAGAAGTTGGCTTTTCATAAAACTCACGGCGGCGCACTTCTGCTATGACGCCAGCTTTTTCACAGGAGCGCTTAAATCGACGTAAGGCTATATCGAAGGGCTCATTATCTTTTACTCTGACTTGTGGCATATAAACTCAACTATTTGATCTGGTTTAAGGGTTGCTGTTATTCATTAATGAGACCGGCAGCGAATAAATAACAGGATAAGCTTGGCCAATACTCATAAGGGCGGCAATTCTATACAGCCTCGCTCTAAATTGCAAAGGCTGATGGGCGTTTTGTTGATTATCGCTGTTCGTGATGTTTCATCTGGACTTTACGAGCGTTAACCCCCCCCGCTCGATCGGGCTGCTCGATTCTGTGCTGCGGTGTAATGATGCCGATAACTATTTAAGACTATGATTTTATGTTATTTTTTAACATATCGGCAATCTGCTTGCGTGTTGTTTCCCATTATACTCGCGCGATGCTTCAGTTGAATAGCTGCCGCCTAGGATAATAATGGAATTAAGTAAGGAGTAATTTTGAAGTTTTTGGGTCAAAATAGCATCTATTGATCGTCGGCGTGCCAGGAATCACGGCTGCCGTCGTAATATTAACGCTTCAATGCTAATGATTCAGGAGCCATCGAACGATGAAAATGCGTAATTCATTCTCAAAAATCACCCTTTTAGTCGGCTTTCTGAGTTTGACGGCCTGCGCTGTCCCCA
The DNA here is from genome assembly GCA_036344075.1 of Pseudomonadota bacterium. Taxonomy (GTDB): domain Bacteria; phylum Pseudomonadota; class Gammaproteobacteria; order Pseudomonadales; family UBA7434; genus UBA7434. The sequence goes on along the minus strand of JAYYUJ010000013.1, from coordinate 37,486 downwards.
CCCAACAAACAGGGGCCAGTTACTCGCGCGATGAGGCAAGAATGGTTCAGGAAGTACAGCTGGGTATCATTGTCGATGCCAGGGCAGTAACTATTGAGGGAACGCAAACGGGTATTGGCAGTATTGTCGGGGGTGCAGTGGGTTCAATTGCGGGCTCGGGTATTGATGATGGTCGAACGGCAGAAGTCGCTGCCGTGTTAGTGGGCACAGCGGGCGCGGTGGTGGGTGCCAAAGCAGAAAGTGCGCTGACTAAAGCGCAGGGCATGGAGTACACCATTCAGCTGGACCATGGCGAAGTGATTTCAACCGTTCAGGCGATTGAACAGGCAGACGCAGTGCTGGTGGCGGGCGATAGGGTCAAAATTCTCTCCAATGGTAACAACGTTCGTGTCAGTAAAATTCAAGGCTTATAAATTGAATCTCCAGAGTGATTTAGCAAGAGCAACACCATGTTAGTGTTGGGCATAGAAAGTTCCTGTGATGAAACAGGGATCGCATTTTATGACACAGAGCGAGGTTTAATTTGCGAAGCCTTGCATAGTCAAATTGATTTACACAGGGAATTTGGCGGCGTAGTTCCTGAGTTGGCGTCGCGCGATCATATTCGTAAAACCTTACCGTTGATTAAACAGCTGATGACCGAGGCCAATATTACTTCGTCGGCTATTGACGGCATTGCCTATACTGCTGGTCCAGGCTTGATCGGTGCGCTGTTGGTGGGCGCTTCTCTTGGGCGATCGTTAGCCATGGCATGGGGTATTCCCGCGGTTGGCGTTCATCACATGGAAGGCCATTTGTTAGCGCCCATGTTAGAGCAACAGTCGCCAGACTTACCGTTTGTTGCTTTACTTGTGTCGGGTGGTCATACACAGTTAATTGAAGTCGTTGCTCTGGGGGACTACCGTTTATTGGGTGAATCGCTTGATGACGCGGCCGGTGAAGCCTTTGATAAGACCGCCAAGATGCTAGATTTAAGCTATCCGGGTGGGCCTAAAATTGCGGCCCTAGCCAAAACCGGTGAGCCCGGCCGATTTACTTTTCCGCGTCCCATGGTGAATAGACCCGGCCTTGATTTCAGTTTTAGCGGTTTAAAAACCTTTGCCAGAAACACCATTATTCAATGCCAGCAAGCGGATGGTGAATTGACATTGCAAACCAAGGCCGATATTGCCTATGCCTTTGAAGAGGCTGTGGTCAGCACTTTGTCGATAAAGTGTAAGCGGGCTCTACAGCAGACAGGTCTCAAGCGCTTAGTCATCGCCGGTGGTGTCAGTGCTAACCGGCGGCTAAGACAGGCCTTAGAGACAATGACCGGCGCGCAACAGGCAAAGGTATTTTATGCCCGGCCCGAATACTGCACCGATAACGGTGCCATGATTGCGCTGGCGGGCGCGCTGCGATTACAAGCAGGCCATCAGGAACCGCTTGCGATTAATGTTAAGCCGCGCTGGCCTTTAACTGAATTAGATGCGATGCAGTTATGAGTTACGTATAAAAAAATTAATGATCGAGGTGAAACAGTGGCAAATATTTTGATTGAAGATCTTGCTGTTGATACAGTGATAGGTCTTTGTGAGTGGGAAAAGCACGTCGAGCAACGCTTATTTTTTGATATTGATATGCAAGTTGATATTAGCGATGCGGCCAGAGGCGATAATCTTGAGGCCAGCGTTGACTACGCCTGTGTCGCCCAGCAAGTGAATGATTTTACCCAAGCACAACAATGCTTATTGCTTGAGACATTAATCGAGCGGTTGTTGCAATATTTACTCGAGCAACATCCAGCGATTCAAAACCTTACTATTACCATTCGAAAGCCTTTGGCGATTCAGGCCGCTCATTGTGCTGCAATCACGAGCAGTCTCTGTCGCGCTTAGCTGTCGCAATTGAATTTATTGGCATTAAATTGGCTGCGATTAGAATTGTTGTTTTAATTCAGCTAAACAGATTTTTCGGGCATTTCTCAAGGATTCGCCGATCGCTTTTCCTGTTAGTCCTGCGTTAACAAATTGTTCGGCGTCAATTTGATGGCAGCGTTGATAAGCAGTGCGTAAAAACGTGATTGAACCTAATACCGTATGTGCCTGCTCGTCATTAGTCGCGCTTAACGCTTCACAGCAATAGAGTAACTGTTCAAATCTTTCTGGTCTTCGCCACACATCGCAGCGGTCAAATAAATCAATAATTAAGTCGGGCTTACTGTTTTGCGCTTGCATAATATGGTTGCAATAGTGCACGGCTAATAGCGCCAGTTCACCGTATTCATTGGGCACTTTCAGCCGTTGAGTAATGGCGTTAACTTGATCATTGCTACTAGGCTCAGGGCCAATCGTTTTGGCAGCGATGTTTTTTGCTCGGCTGCGGTGGTTAATCCCGTGCAAGCATAAAGACCAGCGAACAGGCCCCGACAAATTCTGTTTAGCGCTGTAAGTTAATGCGTCGACGGTGCGCTGGCCTATCTGGCTAGCGACGTTGCGCATATTATCATGCTGATCAAAACAGTGATCGAGCTCGGGTAATAAAGCGGCGAGTGCGTCGCATTGCCGAAGCGTTTGAATAAAAACTTGAGGTGAGGTCTGGTTCAGCGCTTGACTGAATTCACGCCAAATACGTTCGGCTGATAAGGTGGCGAGTTCGCCTGAGCGACTAATATCGCGCATCAGTAGTAATGTTTCTTTAGCAATTGAAAAGCCTAAATGCGCTAGCTTGGCATGAAAGCGTGCCACACGTAAGACCCGCAATGGGTCTTCATTAAAGGCCGGCGAAATATGCCGCAGTTGACGTTGCTGGATGTCCTTGAGTCCATGGCAGGGATCAATTAGCTGTCCGCTGTCATCTTGGGCAATGGCATTAATGGTTAGGTCGCGCCGTGATAGGTCTTGTTCAAGGCTAACTTTAGGGTTGGCATCGACAGTGAAGCCCGTATGGCCAGTGCCTCGTTTACGTTCGGTGCGAGCAAGTGCGTATTCTTCTTTACTTTTTGGGTGTAAAAAAACGGGGAAGTCTTTGCCGACTTGCTGGTAATCGAGAGCCTCTAATTCAGCGGCAGAACCGCCGACAACCACCCAGTCACGTTCAGTAACGGGTAAGCCAAGCAACTGGTCACGAACGGCGCCGCCGACTAAATACATTTTCATTGACTGAGTCTCGGCGCAGGACTAGCGGTGAAGTATTGCTGGTTATCTAGTTGCATTAGCGTTAAATGCTGGCCCCAAACACAGGCCGTGTCGAGACCAAATAGGGTATTGTTATCGGTGTAGCCACCTAGCGAGGCCCAGTGGCCGAAAATAATTCTGTCGTTAATCGATTGTCGGTGAGGGTGTTTAAACCACGCGTAATAGCCGGCAGGTATATCCGCTAAGCCACCCTTGTAGTCGAACTCTAGGCCACCCTTAATATCGCAAATACGCATTCGGGTAAAATAGTTGGTGATACATCGCAGTCGGTCAGTCCCGCTTAGGTCGCTCTGCCAGTGACTAGGGGTGTTGCCATACATGGTTGCTAAAAATGCGTTTATTGCTTCGCTGTTTAACACCGATGCTATTTCTTCGCTGTAACTTAAGGCTTGTTTGATCGACCACTGTGGTGGCAAGCCGGCATGCGACATAAAATATTGATTATGAGAATCATACTGGCATAGCGGTTGCTGGCGCAGCCATTCCATCCAGTGGTCGCAGTCGGGATGACTGAGGATCTGATCAACAGTATCGCTGCTTTTGGCTTGACGATGGCCAAAGTAAATGGCCAATAAATGGAGATCGTGATTGCCCAGTACACAGCGTAGGCTATTACGATTTTCATACAGAAACGCTAAGGTCGCTAAAGAATCAGGGCCGCGATTGACCATGTCACCGGCCACCCAAAGGCAATCTTGGTCAGGATTGAAATTGACTTGATTTAAGCAGTCCATTAATTCTGTATAGCATCCTTGGATGTCGCCGACTGCGTATTGCGTCATATTACTGTCCGGGCATGAATGATTAACACGGCCTTATATTATTGAAGTGAATTAGGGTGAACTAAACCAAACGGTTCAATAATGGCATTGAAATCCACGCCTTCAAAACTGCGCATTTTATAACTGCCTTCCATGGTGCCCGTTTTCGTTGAAAGTATTGCGCCACTGCTGTAGCTGTAAGTCTCTCCTGGCATGATGTCGGGCTGTTGACCCACGACACCTTCACCTTCAACTTCTCTAGTGGTGTTATTTCCATCAGTGATGATCCAATGCCTAGCTAGTAGCTGCACGCTTTGTTCACTGTTGTTAGCAATACGGACCGTATAGGCAAAGGTATATTCAGCCAGCTCTTCATTAGAATATTCAGGTAAGTAGCGGGGCTGAACCTTAACTTCTATACTTTGTTGTAATTTAAGTTGCGCTGTATTCATGAGTCAATTCTACGCCTAGGTTTTTATTAAAACGTGGTGGTTAAGGATTTGATGTTGTTGTAAGAAAGTTAGCAATCTCAACAAAGGTCGTCAATGGCAGAGTTTCGGCTCTGGCCGTGTGATTAATACCTAACTGCTCTAATTGATCAGCAGTGATAAGATTTTTAAGGCCGTTACGCAGAGTTTTACGTCGTTGAGAGAAGGCGGCTTTAACCACTTGATGAAATAATTTAGGGTTGTTAGCGTTAATCGGCAAAGATTCGAAAGGCTGTAAGCGAACAATCATCGACATGACTTTTGGTTTGGGATTGAACGCTTCTGGCGGCACTTCAAATAGCGGTTCGACGGCGCAATAATATTGCGTCATCACGCTAAGGCGACCATAGGTTTTACTGCCGGGTTGGGCAGCCATTCGGTCAACGACTTCACGCTGTAACATAAAATGCATATCACTGATCACTTGACGTTGATCGAGTTCACTGCACTGCTTGAGTAAGTGAAAAATCAAGGGGGTCGAAATATTGTAGGGTAAGTTGCCAAACACTCTTAGTGCTTGATCGTCTTGTTGTCGATGCTTGATAAAGTCAAAGTTGAGGGCGTCGATTTGATGCAGCTTAACCCGTGAATCCTGAGAAAATTGGCTCGCAAGTTGAGCTGCTAAGTCGCGGTCCAGTTCCAGTAGGTCCAGGGTTGCATGCTCGGCGAGTTGTTCGATGATAGGTAAGGTCAAGGCACCTTGACCAGGGCCTATCTCGATAAATCGGTGATTACCCGTTGGCCTAATGGCGCGAACGATACGATCGATAACTGCACCATCTTGCAGAAAGTTTTGCCCAAACCGCTTGCGCGCTTGATGGCGATCTGTCGGCGAATTAAAGGGGTCCACAATCGTTTACTCGTATGAAGATTGGCAAAGGTCAACCGCCATATTTATGGCGGCTAGCAAACTACTGCTATTGGCTTGACCACTGCCCGCTAAGTCAAAAGCGGTACCGTGATCGACCGAGGTGCGGATAAAGGGTAAGCCAAGTGTGATGTTAACTGCACGACCAAAGCCATGTGATTTTAATACCGGTAAGCCTTGATCGTGATACATGGCTAATACGGCATCAGCATTGGCTAAATACTTATCAGTGAACAATGTATCGGCTGGCAGTGCTTGACTTAACCGCATGCCTTGGGCCCTTAGCTCGGCTAAGCAGGGCTCAATAATGCGTATTTCTTCATCGCCAAGATCGCCGCCTTCACCGGCATGGGGGTTTAAGCCGCAAACTAAGATAATAGGATCACTAATGCCGAAGTGATGAATTAAGTCTTGTCGTAAAATTGTGATCGTCTGCTTTAAGTCGTCGTGGTTGATCGCTTCGGCAACGGCTTTAAGGGGTAGGTGGGTGGTCACTAAAGCAACGCGCAGTGGGCGAGTCAATAAGCCTTCTTTCGGATCCGCTGCTGGATTGGTAGCGAGCATCATCACCACTTTTGAGGTTTGTGTTTGTTGCGCGAGGTATTCGGTATGACCACTGAAAAATTCGCTGTTAACACGACCGGCGTCATCGTTGCATTGCTGCAAGTACTGATTGATTATATGTTTATTAATAGGGCCGGTGACTAAGCCATTAAGCTGCTTGCTCTGGCAGAGATCGATGGCACGATCAAGGGTTGCCAATACGTAGCGCGATGCCTTTGGATTAGCCGCCCCAGCTTCAATCGACGCATTCAGCGGAATCGCATCAACGATTAATTCACCTGCAGCAGAAGGTTGGGCCGCTTGAGACGGCTGATAAGGCTTGATCGTTAATGGAAGGCCCAGTTGTGTGGCGCGGGCTTTAAGCAGCTGTGGGTTGGCAATGGCCACGAGCTCAGCATGATGGGCTTGCTGCGCTATTTGAACAGTGATATCAGGGCCAATGCCTGCGGGTTCACCGGGTGTGATAGCAATGCGCGGTATGCGATTCATATTGGCTTGACTACCTTATTTAATGTCAACGTATGCATTGTCACGTAAGTCTTGTAACCAGTTGTTGAGCGCGTCATCGTATTTGGTTTCTGCAATTGCCATTCGTGCACGTTGATTGGCTAGCTCGGAGGATAAATCTTTTTCGCGCCGATCCGTCACTTGCAATATATGCCAGCCAAATTGGCTGTTAAATATTGCAGAGGTTTGATTGATATCGGTATTCGCCATCATGGTTTCAAATTCGGGGACTAAGGTGCCAGGTTCCGCCCAGCCTAGATCTCCACCGGTTAATGCTGAGCCTGGGTCGTCAGAGTATTTTCTGGCTAAAAAAGCGAAATCTTCGCCATCAATAATTTTTTTACGCACTTCTGCGGCGAGAATTTTGGCATCATCAATACTTCGAATTTCATTAGGCGCAATTAAAATATGGCGTACTTTGGTTTCGGTTTGGCTGCCCTCTATGCCGCCACGTTTTGCCAGAATATGAATAATATGTAGACCGCTGTCACTGCGTATGGCCTCACTGATTGACCCTTCTGAAAGTTTGCTAACAGTCGTTTGAAACATCATGGGAATTTCGCTAAAGCGTCGCCAGCCTAAGGGGTTGTGTTCTGCTGCGATAAGTTTAGCTTGGCCAGCAATTGGCGGGAAGCCGCCTTCGGATGCGGCCAGTGACCTGAGTTTAGAAATCTTTTTGTTAGCGGCTGCAACGATATCTTTTGAGGCATCGGCATCGACAGCGAGAAGGATGTGATCGATATTGTATTCAACTTCAAGCAGTGCTTGTCCTTTTTCTGAGCGCAAAAAATTATCGACTTCGCCCTGATCAATATTGATGGTTCTTATAACACTGCGTCTTTGCACTTCGCGAATTATCATATCACGACGTATTTTCTTTCTAATTTCAAGGTAAGACTGGCCTTGTTTTTCAACCGATAATTTGAACTCAGCAAGACTAAGGTTATTTCTTGCTGCAATGGAATTCATAGTGTCATTTAATTGTTGGTCGTCAATCCGCAAACCGATTTTCTCGGCTCTTTGCAGCTGTAAGCTTTCTAATATTTTTTGCTCAAGAACTTGTTCAAATAAACGATTATTGTCAGGTAGTGGTTGCTTGTTTGCGATTAGGCGCCGCTGGATTTCGGTCATTTGATCACGTATCTCGCTTGCCAATATGACATCATCTTCGGCGATAGCAACGACTTGCTCAATCACTTCATATTCCGCATGGCTGGCAGTATTTAATAATAAGGTAACAATAAATATGCCGGTCATCATGTTGCGCTGAGTGAAGCAGGCACTCGCTTTAATAAAAGCTGAATAAAGGTGGTTAAGGGTTGAAAAAAATAACTGTCTCATAGATAAACTTATCCGTTATAAAAGTCGATTTGTCGCTTGCCGACGTCACATTAATACTGTTGATTAATTATAGAGGCTGCTTTGCCAATCATTTGATCGATAGCCATGAATCGACTCACTTAATATTGAATCTACCTTGCTACCAATACCAAACAAGCCCTTTAATTCTATTTGTAAAAAAACGCTGCGATCGCGCCGCTGTTGTTGAGCGTCATATCGGTAGATAAGCGCGTCGCGATAGACGACTTGCCAGCGGATGCAGCAGTTATTGTAGGCAATTCCAGCCAGTGCTTCATTGCTCCGTTTTTGCACGGTGTCGTATTGGTAGCGACCGATCGCTGACCAACGAGAATTTAGCGCTTTGACAAAACTAAGATCAGCTTGTTCAATCGTTTGGTCTAACAAAGAATATTGTTGGTTAGCTCGACGGTAATGATACTCCATATTGAAGATATTACTGGTTTTTTCTTGCCCCCGATAAGCTAATTGCCAGTGGCCTTCTGCTAATTGTTTTTGATGCGGGTTCCAGTTCATGCTTAGCGAGCTTTGCCAAGCGGGTGACAGCGAGGTGGTTAATTCGCCGACGATAGATGAGCTGTTGTTTTGGTTTTCACCCGGCCACATTGGGTTTTGTGGTCCGGATATTTGAGCGTCGTTATTGTTGAGATAAAAAATCTGACCGATAGTGACGGCCAGTGTTTCATGACCGATAGAGTCGAAACGCCGATGATTCAAGTAAAGCGATACTTGTTCAGTATCCGCTAAATAGTCGTAGCCACTGCGTGGTGAGCTTGCCAATAACTGATCGATAGTCAAGCTCATTAATTCGCTGTCTAAGCCGCCGTTAAATACAGTGCTGTGTGGATAGTTTTCGTCGGCGTCGCGATACTGGTAAATCAGACCGGGTGATAAGAGCTTCCTGCCATCATTATTTTCAAGCAGCAGATCTAATTTAACTGCTGCTTGAGGTGCGGTGCTAGTGAATTTTTCTGGACCGCTATTAACCCCTATAAGATCATCAAATTTGATCTTATAGCTTAGATGTTGGACGCCAATCGAAGGGCGAAGGCGGATGCCAGACCATTGCATAGGTATATCAATATTGAGTTCACCAAAGCGACGATGAACGTCAGCGTATTGTTTTTGTTCAAAGTGGCTTTCTTGCCAGCGACCTCTTGCGCCAAGGCTGAAAGGCCCAGTAGGCGACTGAAAAGCGAGGTACCACTCCGGTATTTTTTCCATCAGCGTGGCATTCGTCTGCTGGTCATCCAATAAAGATTGGTAGTGTTGAAGTTTAATCCCCGCTGAAAATTGGTCGCCGTAAAAGTTCAGTTCTGCGCGTTGATGTAAATGGCTGCGGCGACTACTGCTGAGGCTGAAATTATTTAGGTCACGTAAGTAGTCATTGTCGCTGCTACGAATCACATCAATTTCACTCACGACATGCTTACCCCATTGGCCTTGCTCTTGAATGTTGAGCAGCCAGCGATTGGCGTCGACTTGTGGGTTACCGTTGCTGGCTTGCTGTTGGGCATAAACCGGATCGTGATCGAGGTAGGCTACATCAATATTCCAACGATCGAATCGATTCAGCCAGCGTGCCGAAGCTTGAGTAACATAGCCGCGTTTAGCGTGGTAGCGCGGCGAAAATGTTGCATCTAATTGTGGCGCAATATTAAAGTAGTAGGGGATCGCCAGATCAAAGCCGCTGCTGCTATTGGATATTTCCGGGAATAACAATCCCGATTGACGTGCATTGCCAATCGGAAATTGAACGTAGGGAAAATAAAATACCGGCAGTCCATGAATTGAAATTTTTGCCTGTTTGGCGCGTCCTTGACCCTCTTCGCTATCTAACGTTAAATGTTCGGCGCTTAGCAGCCATAACTGATTACCCGGTTGGCATCGGGTGAAGTTACCTTGCTCAACCGTTAAGCGGTGATTGCTTGAGCGGCTAATAGATTTTGCCTCACCGCGGAGGTGGCGCTGATGCAGCACGTAATTGGCCTCTTGCATAAGCGTGCTTTGCTGGTCGATATTGAACAGCGCTGATGCACTGCCAAAGGCGGCGGTGGGTGTGCGGATAACCACATTGTCAGTTAAAACTAACTGTTGTTGCTCGGCATCGTAGCTGGCCTCTTCTGCCTGCAATGACATATTGCCCTGCTGAATCAAAACATTGCCGCTGAACAGTAATTTATCTGCCTCGATAGCACTGGTATCGGCGCTGGCTTGAAGTGCCTCTGAGTTTGGGTGCTCTTTGTTTTGCAGTGGGTTCACATAGAAACCACCGCAGCCAGTGTGCTGGTCGTCAATTTGCCAATCTTGTTGGGCTAGCCTGCGATAATCTGGCGGCGATAGAATGCCACTGCTGACAGCAGCCTGTTCTGCGGCGAGGTTTGGGTTTATGCCAGCCGTTACAAGGCCAATTAGCATCAATGGCATAAGACAACGGATATTGCCGCGAGCGACGAATTTCGCTGGTGAAAAGGTGCTTGGTAATGCCACAATAGTCATGCAATCGTAACCCTTGAATATTGGCCTGCTGATAGTGACCAATGTTGCCGTTGAATAATAAAGCATTCTGCCTCGGGATTCTAAAACCAAGCCTGTTCTTATGACCGATATTGACGCTAATTTGACAGAATCTGACCCTCGATACCGCCAATTGCAGCGTTGGGTAGGCTCAGTTGTCGAAAATTTACCCACTCACCCCAGCGGCGCAGCCAAGGGGGTATTGATGAATTGGCAAGCCGTCACTGGTGATGCCAGTGCTCGTCGATATTTTCGTGTCAGTTACTGTGACCAATCTTATATCGTGATGGATGCGCCACCGCCGCAAGAAGCGCTAGGCCCATTCATTGATGTTGCCGGCCGGCTTCAAACCAGTGGCCTGCATGCCCCAAGCATTTTTGCGGCGGATTCTGAGGCGGGATTTTTGTTGTTGGAGGACTTTGGTCAGACATTATTTCAGTCATTGTTAGCCGCTGATCAAGGCCAATGCTTATTTGATCAAGTGAGTCCCTTATTGTCCGTCATGGCCAAAAATACCGCGGCGGATGGCTTGCCGCTATACAATGCCACACGGTTACAGGCAGAGCTGGATTTATTCCCCCAATGGTTCGCTCAGCAGCATTTAGGGCAGGGTTTTAGACGGTCTGAGCAAGTGGATTGGCGGTTCTTATGCGATCAATTAATCGCTAGCGCAGAAGCGCAACCGCAGGTATTTGTTCACCGTGACTTTCACAGTTGCAACTTACACCAGTTGAAAAACGGCGGTGTAGGTATTATCGATTTTCAAGATGCTGTCTTAGGTCCGCTCAGTTATGACTTAGTTTCATGGCTTTGGGACCGTTATATTACCTGGCCAAGATCAGCATTAGAGACGTGGATTGAGCAGGCGCGGCTTCTTTTAGCGCCCGATATAAGCGCGTCTCAATGGCTGCGTTATTGTGATCTTATGGCGTTGCAGCGCAATTTAAAAATTATCGGTATCTTTGCCAGGTTGCACTACCGTGATAATAAAGACGGATATTTGGCCATGACCCCACGGTTCATTGATTACGTACTTGATCTCTTCCCTCGCTATCCAGAGTTAGGGCCAGCGTGTAATTGGCTGCCGGCATGGTTGCAAGCACGATGACAGATCAAATTAAAAAAGCCATGATTCTAGCGGCGGGTCGAGGTGAGCGGATGCGTCCGCTCACCGATCATTTGCCAAAACCTTTGGTTGAGGTGCAAAACAAACCCTTAATTGTTCATCACATTGAGCGCTTGGCGGCGGCTGGTGTTGAAGAAATTATTATCAACCATGCTCATTTAGGCCATCTCATTGAGCGGCGCTTAGGTGATGGCTATCAATGGGGGGTGAAGATTCATTACTCGGCGGAAGTCAGCGGCGGGCTTGAGACAGCGGGCGGTATTATTCAGGCGCTGCCGCTACTGGGTAAGCAGCCTTTTTTATTGATTAATGGCGATGTATGGACGGACATTGACTTCTCGCACTTACTGGCACATTCGCTTGCAGGTTATTGGGCGCATTTGGTGATGGTAGATAACCCTAGCCATCATGCCGAGGGTGATTTTGATTTGCTCGATAATGGTGAAGTGCTTGAAAGCGCAGGCCAAGCAGCTGTTGCGAGCCGTTTAACGTATAGTGGAATCGCTGTAATTTCGCCTGCCTTGTTTGGCGCAGTGTTGCCATTTGAGGGTCGTTTAGCACTGGGTCCATTGCTGCGTGAAGCCATGCGTGGCGAGCAGGTCAGCGGTGAGTATTTTCAGGGAGAATGGGCCGACATTGGTACGCTCGCTCGCTGGCAGTTACTGCAGGATAAGCTGGTTGATTAACGGCAGTAACAATCAATTAAACTATTGATTTAATGAGTATATTTTTTGAACTCAGTGGCTATCCACTCTTGAATTCGCCGACTGCTATAGCGAATAGCAGCCTGACCCTTAGGCACAGAGATTTGCCGATAATTTTGACCGAAGCCGGCTAGCTGAAACTGTCGACGGCGGTTGATTTTGTCCTGCTTAAGCAAGCCTGCCGGGAGAATATCCAACAAAGTTATCTGGCTACTCGCGAGCTGCTGGAGTTTGTCGCTCGTTAACTGCAGGTGATCCAACTGCCAGAGCACTAAACCGCTGGTAATGTCAGGACGTGTAATCGCTGTTTCTATGGCCAATTGAGCCGATAAGCTATCCGCAATGAGCGCAGTAGAGCCGGCGCCTTGGGCCATCATATGATCAAGCGCTTGATCCGTTCTATGAATGGCAAGCCGGTGTTGAGCATCATTGACGAGCTCATTAGCATGCTGGCTGGGCTGAGCAGGCAATGCCACGATTAGTGAACTCCATCCGGCAATCGGCAAGTCACGATAGAGTGTTTGCAGTAGCCCACTATCCGCCATCTGATGGGGCTGGCTAGGCAGTAAAATAATGGCCATTTGAGCGGCATCGACGGCCGGTCGATAAAGGCTCAAAAAGGGCTGATCATCGGTTTTCAGCCACAGGACTTCGGTGGGTTCTACCGCCGCCGCCAAGGCTTGCATGGTTAGATCGGCTGAGCGTTGGTGATCGCGAGTCGCTGCAGAGACGGCATTTTTATCGGCTGCCCAGCCAAGCTGGCTGCTAAACACCAGCCAAAGTACCAGCGACGAGGCGATAAAAGTCGCCATGATTTTAGCTATTTGAGCTGAAAATTGCGCTAAATAGCGTCGAATCCAGTAAATAAGTGTGCTAGTCGGCCGCGACATTGTTCAGTAAAATCTCCTTAAATGAATCACTGGGGTCATGTTAGCGCAAAACGCTGGACTTACCCAGATCGCTTATTTAACAGGTAATACTCATGATGGATTTTAAAATCGCCCCGTCTATTTTAGCCGCTGATTTTGCGCGCCTTGGTGAAGAGGTTGAGACAGTACTGGCAGCTGGTGCTGATATTGTGCACTTTGACGTGATGGATAATCACTATGTGCCTAATTTGACCATCGGTCCAATGGTTTGTAAGGCGTTGCGCGACTACGGTATTACTGCGCCTATTGATGTGCATTTAATGGTAAGTCCAGTTGATCGTATTATTGGCGATTTCGCTGAGGCGGGAGCCAGCTATATTACCTTTCATCCCGAGGCGAGCGAGCATGTCGATCGCTCACTGCAGTTAATTAAGGATGCGGGCTGTCAAGCGGGTTTGGTCTTTAATCCGGCCACTCCCTTGGATGCAGCCAGCTATGTCATGGATAAAATTGACATGTTGTTATTGATGTCGGTTAATCCCGGATTTGGCGGTCAATCTTTTATTCCCACCACCCTATCTAAACTGGCTGAGGCGCGTGAATTAATCGATTCTGTGGCCCACGACATTCGCTTAGAGGTTGACGGTGGAATTTCAGCTCAAAACATTGCCGAAGTAGCAGCGGCGGGCGCTGATACTTTCGTAGCAGGGTCAGCGATTTTCAATCAACCGGATTACCGTGTTGTTATCGAGCAAATGCGCGCTGAGCTGGCCTCGCTGGTATAAAACGGCCCATCAAAGGCATAATAAACGGCTTGCGAGCGTGACTGACTGCGCTACAATGAATATCTACCCTTTTCAACTGATCTAGACGGATAGCGTGGTGAATACAGTGATTAAGAAAAATAGTTTTCGACGATGGCGTTGGCAATAAGCGCTAATTTGCATTGATGTCGCGTTGATGTCGGCTTGATACCCACTGCATGCGACTACTATTTTTTGACACTAAACCCAATTAATTGACAGTCTGGATTGACCATGAATCTTAACCTCGAACAATTTACCGAACTGGCCCAAGCCGGTTATAACCGAATACCGGTGAGCCGTGAAGTGTTGGCCGATATGGACACACCGCTCAGCGCCTATCATAAATTAGCGGCCGGCCCTTACTCTTATTTATTTGAATCCGTTCAGGGCGGCGAGAAGTGGGGACGCTACTCGATCATTGGCTTGCCTTGCCAAACGGTATTAAAAGTATTTGATGAGGCGATCACGGTAGAACATAACGGTGAAATTATTGAGCAGACCTCGATGGCTGATCCACTGGTGTTTGTTGAGCAATTTCAACAGCGTTACCGCGCGCCAGAGTTGGCGGGGTTGCCGACTTTTTTCGGTGGTTTAGTGGGCTATTTTGCCTATGACACGGTTCGTTATGTCGAGCCAAAACTAAAAGCTTCGACGCCGGATGATGAATTGGGCACCCCCGATATTTTATTGATGGTGTCAGAACAGGTGTTAGTATTTGATAATTTGGCCGGTAAGATTCATATCATCAGCCATGCTGATCCCAGTGCAGAAACCGCTGAGACCCTTGAGCAGCGAGCGGCGCTAGCTTTACAAAGAGCCAGCGATCGTATCGATGACTTGGCAGCTAAATTGCCAATGCTGGCCGAGCCCTTGCCGACTATTGGTCTTGCTGGTGTTCAGTCTGGTCAAGTGCTTACATTGACAGAGGAAGATTTTAAATCCGGTTTTAGCCAGCCAGATTACGAACAAGTGGTTGAAAAAATTAAAGCTTACACGCTGGCCGGTGATGTGATGCAAGTCGTGCCTTCGCAACGGATGCGCGCCCCCTTTACTGCTCCCCCAATAAATCTCTATCGTGCTTTGCGCGGCTTGAACCCTTCACCTTATATGTACTTCTTAGACCTTAAGGACTTTCAAATCGTTGGTTCTTCACCAGAGATTTTAGCCCGTGTTGAAGATCAACTGGTCACCGTAAGACCGATTGCCGGCACTCGGCGACGCGGTTATAACGAGTCAGAAGATAAAGCCTTAGAGGCGGAATTATTGGCTGACCCTAAAGAGATAGCCGAGCATTTGATGTTGATTGATCTTGGCCGTAACGACGCAGGGCGAGTTGCCGAAATTGGTAGCGTTAACTTAACCGATAAAATGATTGTTGAGCGCTATTCGCATGTGATGCACATTGTTTCTAATGTAACTGCTAAAGTGCGCAACGGGTTAACGGCGATCGATGTGCTGAAAGCCGTATTGCCTGCGGGTACTTTGAGTGGTGCGCCTAAGGTGCGAGCGATGGAAATCATTGATGAGGTGGAACCGGTTAAGCGGGGTATTTACGGTGGCGCAGTGGGTTATATTAGCTGGCAAGGTAATATGGATACAGCGATCGCTATTCGCACAGCAGTGATTAAAGATCAGGTATTGAATGTTCAAGCCGGCGGCGGTGTTGTGGCCGATTCGATTCCGAGACTTGAATGGAAAGAAACCATGAATAAAGCCCGGGCTATGTTTCGTGCCGCTGCCTTGGCCAGTCAGAATGAGGAATCATCGTAATGCTGTTAATGATTGATAACTACGATTCATTTACTTATAACGTAGTACAGTATTTGGGTGAACTGGGTGCCAATGTTAAAGTGGTACGCAATGATGAAATAAGCTGTGCTGAAATTGCTGATTTAAAACCGACCAAGATTGTGATTTCTCCTGGTCCTTGTACACCGAACGAGGCGGGCATTTCACTGGCTGTTGTTGAGCGGTTTGCCGGTGTTATTCCGCTACTGGGTATTTGTCTTGGCCACCAAAGTATTGGCCAAGCTTTTGGTGGAAAGGTGGTGCGTGCACGAACCGTCATGCACGGTAAAACGTCAATGATGCATCATAATGGCAAGGGTGTTTTTAGTGGTTTAGACCAGCCATTTGAGGCAACCCGTTACCATTCCTTAGTGGTTGATAAAGACAGCTTGCCAGATTGTTTTGAAATGACTGCATGGACTCAGCATGATGACGGCACAGTCGATGAGATTATGGGCTTGCGGCATAAAACGCTAGCAGTGGAAGGCGTACAGTTTCATCCTGAGTCTATTTTAAGTCAGTGCGGTCACGAATTATTGAATAATTTTCTCCAAGCCTAGGGATGAATCATTAAGATGAAGATACAGCAGGCCATTGAAGCGGCGATACAGCAGCAAGACCTCGATAAAGATGCGATGGTTGAGGTGATGCGCACGATTATGACAGGCGATGCGACGCCAGCACAAATCGCCGGTTTTCTCGTTGCTCTACGTATGAAAGGTGAAACCGTTGATGAAATAGCGGCGGCGGCAATCGTGATGCGCGAGTTGGCTACAGCGGTTGATGTTGAAGGTGAGCATTTGGTTGATATTGTCGGCACTGGTGGTGATGGTGCTAAATTATTTAATGTATCTACCGCCAGCACCTTTGTTGCCGCAGCCGCTGGTTGTCAGGTTGCCAAGCACGGCAATCGTTCAGTCAGTAGCTCAAGCGGTGCGGCCGATGTGTTAGAGGCGGCGGGAGTGCGTTTAGATATAAGCGCGGAACAGGTTGCGCATTGCATTGAACAGGTGGGCGTGGGTTTTATGTTCGCCCAAAATCATCATGGTGCAATGAAACATGCAATAGGTCCACGTAAAGAATTGGCGACTCGCACGTTGTTTAATGTATTAGGGCCAATTACTAATCCAGCTGGCGTTAAGAATCAATTATTGGGTGTTTATTCGGCCGATTTAGTTAGGCCGATAGCCGAGGTGTTACGTCAACTAGGCAGTCACCATGTGATGGTTGTTCATTCAAGCGATGGGCTGGATGAAATCAGTTTAGCGGCTGACACCCTAGTGGCTGAACTAGTCCAAGGTGAAATCACTGAGTACCGTATTTCACCGACGCAAGTCGGCATTGAACCAGTCACTATTGACTGCTTAGCTGTCGCCGATGCGGAGGCCAGTTTTGACTTAATTAAATCGGTACTGGGTCAGACAAAAGGTGCCATTAGTACGAAGCAACAAGCGGCCGCCGATATCATCGCTCTCAATGCAGGTGCCGCCATCTATGTTGCTGGTCGGGCCGATGATTGGCAGCAGGGCGTGACCATAGCGCAGGATATAATTGCCGCAGGCACGGCCTTTGAAAAAATGATCGAACTGGTCGATTTTACTCGTTTGCTCAAATCGACTGAGCAATGACCGTAAGCTTGCTTATCAAAAAAAGAAAAATTTTATGAGTACAGAAACCCAATCATTAACACCGACGATTTTAAAAAAAATTCTCAATCGTAAACGTGAAGAAGTTAGCAATCGCAGCGCGCGTCGAAGTCTAGAGACACTCCAAGGAATGCTAGCCGACGCCGATAGTTGCCGTGGCTTTGTAACTGCTATGCAGTCTGCACTTAAGAAGCAAGGCACTGCAGTGATTGCCGAGATTAAAAAGGCATCGCCTAGTAAGGGGGTGATTCGTGAAGATTTTGAGCCGGTAGCGATAGCCAAAAGTTATCAGCTTGGCGGCGCAGCATGTCTATCAGTATTGACAGATGTTGATTTCTTTCAGGGTTCAGATAGTTATTTACAGCAAGCTCGTGCGGCTTGTACTTTGCCGGTCATTCGTAAAGATTTTATTATTGACCCCTATCAAATTTATGAAGCGCGCACCTTAGGCGCCGACTGTATCCTATTAATTGTTGCAGCGTTGGATGATCGTCAGCTTGAACAACTTAATGCCTGCGCACAAAAACTCGGTATGGATGTATTGGTTGAAGTCCATAATCGTGAGGAGTTAATGCGATCGTTACCGTTGGGTAATACCTTGGTGGGTATTAATAATCGCGACTTGCATCATTTTGAGACCGACTTGAATAACACCTACCAATTATTAGCGGATATTCCTAATGATAGGATAGTTGTGACTGAGAGTGGCATTCATAGCCCTGCCGATGTTGCGGCTATGCGCGAACATCAGGTCAATGCTTTTTTAGTTGGCGAATCGTTGATGCGTGCGGAAGACCCAGGCCGGCAGTTAGGTGAGTTGTTTTTCCCATCTTGATCGATTATAAAAAAGGGCTTGCTCAATAGTGAGAAGCCCTTAGCCTGCGCAGGAATGTACTCTAGTATGATCAAGCGCTAAATGATGATTTACGGTTAGCGGGTGCCGAAAACCACCATCGTTTTTCCTTTTACGTTTACGAGTCCTCTTTCTTCCAGATCTTTCAAAACACGGCCGACCATTTCACGAGAGCAACCGACGATTCGACCGATTTCTTGTCGCGTAATTTTAATTTGCATGCCATCGGGATGCGTCATGGCATCGGGCTGTTTAGTCAAGTCTAATAGGGTGCGGGCTACGCGACCAGTGACATCCAAAAAGGCCAGATCGCCGACCTTGCGTGTCGTGTTTCTGAGTCGAGTCGCCATTTGCTGGCTCACTGAGAATAACAGTTCAGGGTATTCTTGCACTAGTTCGTGGAATTTACTGTAACTAATTTCGGCGACTTCGCAGTCGCTTTTAGCGCGAATCCAAGCACTGCGTGGATCTTCTTGATCAAACAGACCCATCTCGCCAAAAAAGTCGCCATCATTAAGGTAGGCAACAATGATTTCTTTGCCTTCGTCGTCTTCAATAGCAACGGTGACCGATCCCTTTACCAAGTAATACAAAGTTTCAGAGGTATCACCAGCAAAAATAATGGTACTCTTGTTGGTGTAGCGTCGCCGATGACTATTGGCAATTAATACCTCAGCATTTTTGATATGAGGGGTGAGTGGAATGGCGTTCACAAAGGGTCTTCCTTTTAAGGCAGCAGTGGTTGGGCGGTTATGAGTTGTGGCTAGCATAATATTTTAATCACCTGTGTAGTTGATAACAAAGTTTATTGTGTTGTTTGGTTGATTATTACTCAAAATAACCAGTAAGCTAGCGGGAACTGTTTGTTTTGTGAACCAATAGACTATTTTTTGCTCTTCATATAACGTTGGTTAGCAGCTGTATCGCTAAGTCATTGAAGTTACAATAAGGCGCTGTTTGTGACAGAAGGCCCTTATTACCCTTAATTGTCTTCGATTGAGAGTATTTATTGGCTTGTCACCGAGCCGCATATCGAGTCATAACAAGGGCCGCTGCTGACACTATTGTTGATCAATACAGTTGCCCAACTGATGAGGAAAACTATGAAAGCCAGCGTACATTGGACCGGTGAGGTCAGCTTCAAAGCAGAATCTGAGACAGGTCACAGCGTTCAGATGGATGGTCCGCCTGATCAAGGGGGTGAAAACCTTGGTCCCAGGCCAATGGAAATGTTGTTGATGGGTTTAGGCGGTTGCGCCTCTTTCGATGTTCTGTCGATGCTGAAAAAGGGGCGCCAGCAAGTCACGAACTGTGTGGCCGAGCTCGAGGCTGACCGCGCCGATGCCGTGCCAGCGGTGTTTACCCGAATCCATCTCAATTTTGTAGTCACCGGTCATAATTTAAAGGAAGCACAAGTGAAGCGGGCAGTCAGTCTCTCGGCAGAAAAATATTGTTCGGCCTCGATCATGATGGAAAAAGCCGGTGTCGAAGTCACCCATAGTTACCGAATAGAGGAGGCCTAATGACTGACCAGCAGACAGTAAAAGGCCAGCGACCGCCGCCGACAGCGGGCATGCGGCATGTGGCATTATTTGTTTCCGACTTTAAAGCGGCCTGTTTTTTTTACATTGAGCTGTTGGGCATGGCTATTGAGTGGCAGCCCGATGAGGACAATATTTTTCTTTGCTCGGGGAATGACAATGTGGCTCTGCATAATAAGCCCGATAACGTCAATCTCGATCCGGCTTTTCAACAGCTAGACCATATTGGCTTTATTCTCGACACCCCAGAGCAGGTTGATCAGTGGCACAGTTTTTTATTGGCTAATGATATTCATATGTTGAGTGAGCCGCGCACTCATCGTGACGGGGCAAGAAGCTTTTATTGTAAAGACCCGGTGGGTACGGTGGTGCAAATGATCTATCATCCACCCATATCGGCTGGTTAGTGTCTTCTATGAGTAGAACTTGGGCTTGAGGTCGGTTGTATAAAGAGAGGTTAAATTCGGTAGGTGGTCTTGGTCATCAGTTTAGAGAGGGCTGTCATCAGCCTTTTAGAGGGCGAGTTAAACGCGACACCACCATGTTCTAAGGCTTTTTCACCGTGATGTTCTTCATCAGCCAGCATTTGTTCTAATATTGCCCGCGTTTGTAGATCATCTTCGGGCAGTTGTTGAAGATGATCACGCAAGTGCTGACACACTTGATCTTCGGTTGCGGCGACAAAGCCTAAACTCCACTTATCACCTGCAGCGCCGGCAATGGCGCCCATACCAAAGGATAAGCCATAAAATAAGGGGTTGAGATAACTGGGTCGACTGCCTAATTGAGAGAGTCGCTCTTCACACCAGGCTAAATGATCTTCTTCCTCTTTGGCAGATGCTTGCATGGCTGTTTTAATCGTCTCGGTTTTTGCTGTCAGGGCTTGGCCTTGATACAGCGCCTGGGCACAGACTTCACCGGTGTGGTTAATCCGCATCAAGCCACCAATATGGCGTTTAGTCTTAGTATCTAAGGTAACAGACTCTGCGCTGCTCGATGGAATATCTTTAGCGGGCGAGGGTCGATGACTGCGGGTACTGCCTGGACTAATCGTTCGCACCACACGGTCGATTCCCATCACCCATTCATCGATGCCGCTCATCTTGCGTTGTTGGCGTTTGTCAGTTGTCGGTGGCATCAGAAGACCCATCAAGAGGTGGATAGATAGTGCTTATTATAGGCAAATTTATCTCCTCGGGGCTATGGTTTTTCGCATAAAAACTCGTTTGTGTTCACGGTTAAATGACTGTATGGTGCCCGAAATGCTGAATCTAAACTCTTATTCAACTATTACATCAAAGCAAGATTGAAAGGCTATGTCCCAATTACCTGAATCCACCGAATCGACGGATGCTAAGCAAGCGCCCGAAGCAGCACTGCCAGTGGTGGTGTTAAAAACCAAATCCGATCGTCGAATTAAACAAGGCCATTGCTGGGTTTACAGTAATGAAATTGATATTGAGCGCAGTCAATTTAAAACCTTTGCCGCTGGTCAGCAGGCCACCTTGGTCAATCCGCATGGGCTGGTGTTGGGTAGCGGTTACTTTAACCCGCAGGCGCTGCTGTGTGGTCGGCTCTACAGTCGCGCCGATCAGCAACCGCTGGACGGCGCTTTTATTCTCCGGCAAGTGACGGCCGCATATGCTTGGCGGCAAGCGTGTTATCAACAACCCTATTATCGCTTGGTATACGGTGACGGTGATAACTTGCCGGGCTTAGTCATCGATCGCTATGGCGATGTGTTGGTGATGCAGATCAATACGGCCGGGATGATGGCAGTGCTTGAGGCTATTGTCAGAAGTTTGGTTGATGTCCTTAAGCCTTCTGGCATCGTGTTGCGAAATGAGAAAGAAAATACGATTGAGCGGTTGCCGGCTCAGACTAAAGTGGTTTATGGCGATGTGCCTGATTTCGTTGAAATTATTGAGAATGGCGTTGCTTTTAATGTGCCGGTAATGGGCGGCCAGAAAACGGGCTGGTTTTACGATCATCGCGATTCTCGTGCTTTGCTGGCTAAGTATTGCCAGAGAAAACGGGTGCTTGATGTCTACAGTTACCTCGGTGGCTGGGGGCTTCAAGTCATGGCCAGCGGTGCGGAAAGCGTCACTTGTGTTGATAGCTCGGCATCTGCTCTGGCCCTAGCCGAGGCGAGTGCAACGACGGCTGGCTATCATACTCAGATGCAATTTTTAAAAGGTGCGGCCATCGATGTCTTAAAGTCTTTAATCCGCAAACATTTAATTTTTGATGTGATAGTGTTGGATCCACCGGCATTTATTAAACGCCGTAAAGATCAGCGCAGTGGCGAGAATGCTTACCATCATATTAATCAACTTGCGATTAAGTTACTGGCCGAGTCAGGTTTGCTGGTAAGCGCTTCCTGCTCCCTGCATTTACCACGCGAGTCGTTGACTAAAATTGTGCAGAGTTCAGCTGCTCGTGCGGGCAGGCAAGCTATGATCGTGCATCAAGGCGGCTTAGGTGCTGATCATCCGGTTAATGTGGCAATGCCTGAAATGGATTATTTAAAAGCCGTTTTTGCCCGTATTGATTAAGTGTTTAGATTTCTTAAACTAATACTGGGCCAGCCCATTTGCTCGGCATATTGCTGCAAGGTTTCATCTGCATCGACAGCGATAGGGTGACCTACCGCTGACAATAATGGTAAATCGTTATGCGAGTCACTGTAGAAATATGCCGTTTCAAGCGAGAAATCTCGATCGCTTAACCACTGCTTGAGACGCTCAACTTTTCCGTCTTGAAAACTCGGTATGCCGGTGGGCTTACCAGTATAAACCCCGTTGATTATTTCTGCTTGCGATGCAATTAAGTCATCCACGCCCAAGGCTTCAGCAATAGGCGCGGTAATAAAATCATTGGTAGCAGTAATGATTAATAAAAAATCCCCATTTTCACGATGTTGTTGGAGTAGGGCATCGGCCTTCTTTAGTCGCATGGGTTGAATAAATTGCTGCATGAAGTCGGCGTGTAATTGAGACAGCTCTGTAGGGGTTTTTCCGGCAATAGCCGATAAGGCAAATTGTAGATAAGCATCAATATCTAAATCGCCGTCACAATAGGCCCGATAAAATTGATCATTAAACCGTTGGTGCTGTTGGGCGTCGACATAGCCATTAGTACAAAGGAATTCTCCCCAAGCATGATCGCTATCACCGGCTAGTAAGGTGTTATCCAGGTCGAAGATTGCTAGCGATGAGACTGAGTTCGACATAGTTATTCCTTGGGGTTACAAAAAATCTGCCTAGCTACAACGGCAAACTCATTGCTGAGTTTGATAATCAGTATTAGTTTATCGGCATTCAAAGCTTAGACCAAGTACTGTTGAACATTGCGACGATAAATTGTTCTATAAGTCAGCCAATTGACTTATTTTAACAGTGCTGTCGTGATCGATTATTGCGATGTGTTATAGTAGTTGTAAAAGACAGTGGGGAGCGAAGCAATTGTTGGATGCAGATGGTTATCGACTGAATATTGGCATTGTGATTGCCAATGGCAGAGGTGATGTGCTTTGGGCTAAACGGGTGCGCCAAGATGGATGGCAGTTCCCACAAGGTGGTATGCAGGAAGGTGAGTCGCAACAACAGTCAATGTATCGTGAACTCGAAGAGGAAACTGGCTTAAAGCCAGAACAGGTTGAAATATGGGGTACAACTCGGGATTGGTTACGCTATCGCCTACCTAAAAAAATGATTCGTCCGACCAAGGGCAAGGTTTGCATTGGGCAAAAACAAAAGTGGTATTTGCTGCGCTTGTTATCGGAGGACTCTGCTGTGCAACTAGACCGCAGTCATAGCCCTGAATTTGAGCATTGGGAATGGGTTAGCTATTGGTACCCGCTGGATCAGATTGTCGACTTTAAGCGCGGAGTGTATCAACGTATGTTAAAGGAGCTGTCGAGTATCCATGCTCAAAAGGTGGCTCGGTATACTCGCGAGTCAGACACTAAGTAGCGATTATGAATATCCTGCAATCACTGAGTAATATTGTTCAAAAAGTTAACGCTGCGCCCGATTTACAATCTGCGCTAGATATCATTGTCAATAATGTGAAGGCGGTGATGGGCACGGAAGTGTGTACCGTCTATTTAGCTGATCAACAGCAGCGCTTTGTCTTTAGAGCGACTGAAGGTTTAAACAAGTCGGCCCTCGGCAAATTGAGCTTGGCCTTGGGGCAAGGGCTTGTCGGTCAGGTCGCGCTTCGCGAAGAACCAATAAATACCAGTGATGCGCAAGCCCATCCTAACTTCAAATACTTAGCCGATATTGGTGAAGATCCATTCAGTTCTTTCCTTGGCGTGCCGATTATTCATCATAGAATTGTATTGGGCGTGCTCGTTGTTCAGCAAATTGAGAAGCGACGATTTGATGAGAGCGAAGAAGCTTTCTTAGTGACTGTCTCAGCGCAGTTAGCAGGTTTGATCGCTCATGCACAAGTGACCGGCTTGGAAGATTTACGTGCAGATGCAAGAGCCGTTAATGCCGAGTTTCGTGGCGTGCCCGGAGCTTCCGGTATCGCGATTGGTCAGGCTGTTGTTTTATCACCTCCTGCTGACCTTTACGCAGTGCCGCCGCGTAAAAGCAAAGATATTTATGAAGAGCTGGTGTTCTTTCGTGCCTGCGTTGCGAGGGTGCGTGACGACATTGCGCAGCTGAGCGCGCAGTTGGCCGATCGCTTGCCTCCTCAAGAGCTGGCCTTGTTTGAGGTATATTCAAAAATGCTCGATGCGCCAGCGCTGCCTCGTGAAATTGAGCAGCTAATTGAGGCCGGTGAATGGGCTCAAGGTGCCGTAGCGCAGATAGTTCTTGCGCATTTGCAAGCGTTTGAGCAAATGGATAATCCCTATTTAAAAGAGCGGGCGGTTGATGTTAAAGACCTTGGCCGACGATTATTAGAGTATTTACAGCAGGCCGCCCAAGAGCCCATTAATTACCCTGATAACGCCATTTTAATTGGCGATGAGTTGACGGCCTCAATGCTGGGTGAGTTGCCGCGCAAAAAATTAGCCGGTTTAGTGTCGTTACGAGGATCACGTAATTCGCATGTGGCTATTTTAGCTCGCGGTATGGGAATCCCTACCGTCATGGGCGCTGTCGACATTCCGTTTACGCAGGTTGAAGACAGTGAGTTGATTGTTGATGGCTATGCGGGGATTGTTTACTTTAATCCCAACGCAGAATTACTGGGCAGTTATGAAGAAATCGTCGCTGAAGAGCGTTTAGTCTCACGTGGTTTGGAAGCATTAAAAGATTTAAGTTGTGAAACCACAGATGGCCATCGTATTTCTTTGTGGGTCAATACCGGTCTGGCGTCTGACATTTCTCGTTCACTTGATCAGGGGGCTGAGGGTGTTGGTCTGTATCGTACCGAAGTGCCTTTTATTATGCAGGATCGGTTTCCAAGTGAAGAGGAGCAACGTACGCTGTATCGTTTGCAACTTGAGGCTTTTGCCCCTAGTCCTGTCACTATGCGGACACTAGATATTGGTGGCGACAAGTCGCTGTCTTATTTTCCTATTGTCGAAGACAATCCTTTTTTGGGTTGGCGTGGTATTCGTGTCACGCTTGACCATCCTGAGATTTTTCTTTCTCAAGTTCGTGCAATGATGAAGGCCAGTGTAGGGCTGGATAACTTGCGCATCATGTTGCCTATGATCAGCTATGTAAAAGAGTTGGATGAAGCGCTTTCATTGCTACGTCGAGCCCATGCTGAATTAATCGAAGAAGGAATTGATGTGGCGTTCCCGCAGATAGGGGTCATGGTTGAAGTGCCAGCCGCGGTATACCTTGTCGGTCAGTTAGCTGAACGGGTCGACTTTTTATCTGTGGGCAGCAATGATTTAACCCAATATATTTTAGCGGTCGATCGGAATAACCCCAGTGTTGCTGAACTTTATGAAGCTTATCATCCCGCTGTTTTAAAGGCGCTTTCTCAAGTGGCTAAAGCTGGTCTCCAAGCGGGTAAACCCGTCAGTATTTGTGGTGAATTAGCCGGTGACCCAGGTGCCGCTATTTTGTTGATGGCGATGGGTTACGACTCGTTATCGATGAGCGCAACGAACTTGCCTAAAGTAAAGTCAGTGTTGCGTGGTATTAGTCAATCTGAGGCGAAGGAATTACTGAGTAAAGTATTGGATCTTTGCGAAATAGCGGATATTCATGCAGCCATCGATGAATTATTAGAAGCGAAGGGCATCACCCGCTTGTTTGGCGAGCGAATTAAACGACGGCATTTAAACTCGTGAGTCTGTTTTTATACCCTATTATTGGCGCTATTGCGGGACTCTTGGCAGGCCTATTCGGTGTAGGTGGTGGTGCGATTATCGTACCGTTATTAATTTTCATCTTCAGCGTGCAAGGCTTTCCTGAGGCCAGCATCGTGCACTTGGCGTTAGGTACTTCTTTCGCGACTATTGTCATTACCTCAATAAGCTCAGTACGCGCGCACCATAAATTGGGTAATGTGAATTGGTCGGCGGTCAAAGCGATGACTCCAGGGTTGATCATCGGCGTGGTGCTGGGGTCAACCGTTGCTGCCGGATTGAGCGGTGAAAATTTACAGCTATTCGTTGCTTTATTCTTGTTACTGGCAGCAGTGCAGTTATTCACGGGCGCGCAACCAAAAGCCGCTTTTGGCTTGCCATCGCCTGCGGTGCTGAGCATATTCGGTTTGGTTATAGGCGGCTTCAGTGCGTTTTTTGGTATTGGTGGTGGAACATTAACAGTGCCGATCCTCGCAGCTTGTCGTGAGTCTATGCATGCCGCGGTTGCGACTTCCAGTGCATGCGGTCTGCCGATTGCTTTTTTCGGTGCTTTGACCTACGCCTGGCATGGCGGGGCAATTGACGCTCTACCAGAATTCGCCAGTGGCTATATTTATTGGCCTGCTTTTTTAGGTATCGCCATGATGAGTATGCCGTTTGCAAAGCTGGGGGCGGCGCTGTCGAGCAGGCTTTCCGAGCGTCGCTTAAAACATTTATTTGCGATTTTATTGTTAGTTATTGCGATTGAGTTGCTGTTTAGTCGCTAGTATTTACTATTAATTTTTTTGAGATCTTGTATGCTGTCTTACCCGTTTATTGATCCTATCATTGTGACGATCGGCCCTATTAGTTTACGCTGGTATGGCATGATGTATTTATTGGGTTTTATCGCCGCGTACTTCTTGGGTCGTCATCGTAGTCAACAAGCTTGGTCTCCTCTACATGTTAATCAGGTAGAAGATTTAGTGTTCTACGGGGCGGTCGGTGCAGTGTTAGGTGGCAGAATCGGCTATGTGTTTTTTTACGGCTTTGATCATTTTGTCTCTGATCCGTTATGGTTATTTCGTATTTGGGAAGGTGGTATGGCCTTTCATGGGGGTTTGCTGGGGGTTATTTTTGCCTTGTTCCTTTATGCGCGAAAGTTGGGCCAATCGCTTGGCGCCATTTGCGACTTTGTTGCACCTATTGCACCGATAGGCTTAGGCCTGGGCCGATTAGCTAATTTCATTAATGGTGAGCTCTACGGTCGTGAAACTGATGTGCCTTGGGCTATGGTCTTTCCCTCCGACCCTGAAGGTCTTGCGCGACATCCATCGCAACTGTATCAATGCCTGCTGGAAGGTCTAGTGGTTTTTGTCATTGTCTACAGTTTCAGTCGTCGTCGTCGACCGTTATGGGCAGTGAGTGGTGTATTCTTACTAACGTATGGCGTGGCGCGATTTGCGATTGAGTTCGTTCGTGAACCGGATGCCAGTTTGTTGCTTGATTGGATGACAAGAGGCCAGCTGTTATCTATACCGATGATCATTATTGGTTTAGCTATGTTAATATTCACCTATACCCAGTTTCGTCGACAAGGCGAGGTTCACCCCACCATGACAGCAAGCTCTGAGCAAAAAGCTGGGTCGAAAGTATCGGTTAAAACTAAATCCAGAAGTAGCAAGCGAAGCAAGAAAACTAAGACTTCTCAGAACAGTTAAAAGAATCAATAGCAACGATAAGGTCAATTATGCAGCAGTATCTCGATTTGATGCGTTACGTGCGTGACGAGGGTGTTTATAAGCAAGATCGAACTGGGGTTGGCACCTACAGTGTCTTTGGCTACCAAATGCGATTTGATTTATCTCATGGTTTCCCGGCTGTTACAACGAAGAAGCTACATTTAAAGTCCATCATTCATGAATTGCTGTGGTTTTTAGCCGGTGATAGCAATATTGCTTACTTAAAAGAGCATGGGGTGTCTATTTGGGATGAGTGGGCCGATGAGAAGGGTGATTTAGGCCCGGTTTATGGTTATCAGTGGCGCTCATGGCCCACCGCCAGCGGTCAGCATATCGATCAGATTCAGCAGTTGATTGATCGATTGAAGAAAGATCCTGACTCCCGCCGGCACATTGTCTCGGCTTGGAACGTCGAATGTATTGAAGAAATGGCTTTGCCGCCCTGTCACACCATGTTTCAATTTTACGTGGCCCAGGGCAAGCTTTCTTGCCAGCTTTATCAGCGTAGTGCCGATATTTTCTTAGGGGTGCCGTTTAATATCGCCTCCTATGCCTTGCTGACGATGATGTTGGCTCAGGTATTGGACCTAGAAGCGGGCGATTTTGTCCATACGTTCGGTGATGCTCACCTCTATGCTAATCACCTCGAGCAGGTGGACCTTCAATTGCAGCGAAGTCCTATGGTTTTGCCGACGATGGCGATAAACCCCCAAGTGAAAGATCTATTTGCTTTTTGTTACGAGGATTTTGCTTTAGAGGCGTATCAGCACCATCCGCATATTGCCGCGCCGATTGCGGTTTAATGCTAGATTTTAGCGATTGACGCTTATCAATAAATCAGGTGGAAGCGAGTTACAGCCATCGTTTATGCAAGGCATGTTTCAGCGGTTATTTTTTAAACTACCGGTTAAATGACTCATTATTGGGCATACAGCCGAGATTTTATAAAAAAATTGACCCTCGCTCAATAATGTTAAAGTTTTAACCCTTATTCGCTCTAATAAGATTGCACGACCTAGGCATATATTATTAAAATGCCCGCCTTGGAAGATTTTAGTCTCGTAGCGAATATTTGACTGAAATAGATTAGCAATCAAATAGTTCAGATTACATAACAATATTTGATTTGCGATTTCAATAATTAGTTTTTGAACTATAAAGACAAAATTACTTTTAATAAACTTGTTTATACATTCGGAATTCGAATCCCATGGCTATTAATACACTTTATCCCATTACTTGCGCCTGTCTTAGGATGGCAAAAATAGGAATGCTTTTAGCTTCCTCAGTCTGTTTTTTAGTGGCGCCTGCCAGCGCCGACCAGCTTGACTCGGTGTTCAAGGTAGGTCAGAGCAAAGCTGTAGCAGCACAAAAGTCTCAAGTCAAAATTGATGGCATCGCTGATCAAACCGATGCTTTACTGCAAAATTATAAGCAGGTGAATAAAGAGATCGAGGGTTTGCGAGTTTATAACGCACAACTAGAAGCTCGCATTCAAAACCAGCTTGATCGCATTGCTGAAATTGATCAAGCCATGTCACAGGTGACAGTAATTCAGCGTCAGATTACGCCACTTATGATTAAAATGTTGGATGGCTTGGAAAACTTCATTGAGTTAGATGTGCCTTTTCTAGCTGAAGAGCGACAAAGTCGAATAGACAGCTTACGAAGTAACCTCGATAAATCCAATCAGACGGTTGCCGAAAATTTCCGTCAGGTATTGGAGGCATACAAGATTGAAAATGAGTATGGCCGTAAAATAGAAGCCTATGATGCAGTTATTGACTTTAACGGTGATGGCAGCGAACGCAAGGTCGATATTTTTCGAGTTGGCCGTATTGCTTTGTTGTACAAAACAGAAGACGGAAAAGAAGTGGGTCGTTGGGACAACCAAAGCCGCTCATGGGAGGCCCTAGATGCATCGGACTGGGCCAGCTATATCAACACAGGTATTCGTATTGCTCGTAACCAAGCAGTAAAAGATATTCTGCAATTGCCTATTTCAGCGCCGGAGGCTGCTCAATGAAAACTTTAATCCAACAATTGAGACTATTGCCGATTGCCGCCATTGTCGCATTATCATTTAATATTACTGCAAGTTTTGCCCAAGAGAGTGCGAAGTCTTTAGACGAATTACTTGAATTTGTAAAACAAGGCCAGGTCAATGAGGCGAAAGAAAACAAAGCCCGTGAGGCGCGTTTCTTAGCTGAGAAGACCAGTCAAGCAAAAGCCTTATCACAGGCCAAGAAAACCCGAACAGAAGAAGAGCAGCGTTCAACGCGTCTTGAAAAAATCTTTGATGAGAATAAAGAAAAGATCACTATTAAACGTGCGGCATTAAATGAAGCGAAAGGTTCGTTGAACGAGTTATTCGGCCACATTAATTCAACCGCCGGTGATATGCGCGAGAATTTTAATTTATCGTTAGTGAGCAGTGAATACCCTAATCGAGGTGAGTTTTTTACCGACTTAATCGAAAAGTTAAAAGGGGATGCCTTACCTACTATTTCTGAAATTGAACGTCTGTGGTTTGAAATACAGCGAGAAATGATTGAGTCTGGGCGCATTGTTCAATACACGGCAACGGTTGCAACGCCTGCTGGTGACGATATTGAGGCGCAAGTGACGCGTGTCGGCTCGTTTAATATCGTGACCAATGATGGTCAGTACCTCAAGTATTCAGATGACACACTCTCTATTTTACCTCGTCAACCGTCTAGTGCCTTTGTTGGCTGGGCGAGCGATTTAGCTAATGCAGATGAAGGCTATAGTCGCTTCGGTATCGACCCTACGGGTCCTACTGGGGGTAGCTTATTAGCGGCATTTATTGATACGCCAACCTTGTCCGAGCGTTGGCATCAAGGCAAGCAGGTCGGTTATGTCATTACTACTGTAGGTGTTTTCGCAATGTTACTTGCTGCGTGGCGCTTTGTGGTATTGACTAAGGTTGGCCGCCAAGTGAATGCGCAACTTCAATCATCAACCCCCAGCACTGAAAACCCGCTTGGCCGAGTGTTAGCTGTGGCTGGTGATAATGCGTCTACTGATACCGAGACTCTTGAGCTCAAACTCAATGAAGCCGTGTTGAAAGAAATTCCCGCGCTTGAGAATTCACTCACGCTGTTAAAGATTATTGCTGCAGTAGCACCATTACTGGGTCTGCTTGGTACGGTAACAGGTATGATTATTACCTTCCAGGCTATTACGATCTTTGGTGCAGGTGATCCTAAGACTATGGCAAGCGGCATCTCTAGCGCATTAATCACTACTGTATTGGGTCTGATTGTTGCAATCCCAACTTTACTTGCACATACCGTAGTTAATGGCCGAGCAAAACGTGTTATCCATGTGTTAGAAGAGCAAGCGGCCGGCATTATTGCTCGCAATGCTGAAGCTAAATAAACTCATTAAGGAATACAGGAAAGACTGATTATGCAGTTTATTTCAGAGTCCTTAGGCGTAGTTGCCAGCTTTCTCGAGATGGGTGGGCCGGTATTGTTGCTGATTGGCGGTCTACTATTTTTAATGTGGACGTTGATTTTTGAACGAATATTTTATTTTTCAAATGACCTGAGTGCAGATCTTGCCTTAGTGATTGAAGAATGGGAGAGTCGTTCTGAGCGTCGCTCTTGGAATGCGCGTAGAATTCGTGAAGCGCTTATTTCTGAGTCGGTGATGAAAATCAATCAGAATATGGCCATTATCAAAACATTGATTGCCTTGGCGCCGATGTTGGGTTTGCTTGGTACAGTAACCGGTATGATTGAAGTGTTCCATGTGATGGCGGTTACCGGTGGTGGCGATCCTAAATCGATGGCTGGTGGTGTATCACGTGCGACAGTGCCAACTATGGCTGGCATGGTAGCGGCGTTATCCGGTGTTTTCGCCCAGGCTTACTTAATGCGAATCGTCGAGCGAGAAAGTGCCATGCTCGAAGAAAAAATGACTTCTGACCACTAGTCCTCACCAATAATGGTTACTTTTTTGGTGACAGTTGTCATAGCTAAAATTTACCTTATAGAAAAAGTTGTTATTAAAAGGTCGAAAACCTATGGTTAAAAGAGGTGCAGCATCACAAGCCAACCAAGACGGCGGTGAAATTGATTTAACCCCGATGCTTGATGTGGTGTTTATCATGTTGATATTTTTTATTGTCACCGCGGTATTCATTAAAGAGCCGGGTGTAGAAGTGCTTCGCCCTGAGACACAGGTTCGTGATCAAGTGAAAAATCAAAACATATTGATAGCAATTGATTCAAAGAATACCATCTGGATCGATCGTAAAAAAGTTGATGATCGAGCGGTTAAAAACGTGATAGAGCGATTGCATGCAGATAACCCGCTAGGTGCTGTCGTTGTCCAGGCGGATGGTGGTTCAAATGCAGCTGCATATGCCTTGGTTTGGGACGCAGCAAAAGACGCTGGCGTTGTTGATATACATTTAGCCACCGATCCTAAGAGGTAGTAAGAGTCATGCAACCGATTCGTTTAGGCGGCAGTATGTTGCTAGGTTTAGTGATTGCATTTGCACTGTTCGTATTAATGAGTGCATTAATCGACATGGGCGATCCTGAATTAGACCGAGATGGTGGGGTTAAAATTGCTGATTTTAATATGCCCGATACTGAAATCGAAGCGAAAATTGACGAAGAGTTGCCTGATAAGCCCGATGATGTTGAGGCTCCCCCGCCTGAATTGGAGGCTCAAGATATTGAAGTAGAGACGCCTGACAATGCTTTGAACTTATCTATTGGTGCGGGTAAATTTAACCCTGATATTAGCTTGCAGGGTGGTTTTAGTCGAGATACTGATTTCATTCCTATTTATGTGCCGAAGCCTCGTTACCCTTCTCGTGCAGAGAAAAGTGGAAAAGCAGGTTATGCCGTGGTTGAAGTGACTGTTACTGAAGCGGGTGGTGTTCGTGATGTTAAATTATTGGAAGAATGGCCAGAAAATTATGGTTTTGGTAAGTCAGCCTTAAAAGCAGCTGACAAATTGAAATACAATCCACGCGTGATTAATGGCGTTGCGGTTGAAGTGCCAGGTGTTTTATACAAGTTTAGTTTTGCAGGTTTTGCCGATTGATTTTCTTTGATCTCGATTATCGGACAGGTATTTTTTGAAGGTAAGCGTGTTATGTTTTTAAAGCAATTAAATCTTGCCAGTATCAGCCGATTATGCGCTATCGCGTTTATGGCGGCAGTATTATTGCAATCAGCTACTTGGCTTGCTGGCGATTCTTCGGGTTTTATTGCCTCTGCTTATGCTGAGGAAGAGAAAAAGAAAAAGAAAAAATTAACCAAAGCCGAAAAAGAGGCTAAATTAAAATACAAAAATGCCGTCTCCCAGAGAAGAAAATCAGTCGGTACAACTTGCGCAAAAAGACTGACTAAAGTTCAAGAGATCACTCAGCCTGAAGAGGGTGAGCCCGATTGGGCGTTAGCGGAAGCAGAGTTAAAATCTGCTTTTAAGCGAGGATGTCGGCCCGGATTTGAATACTCGCAGCTTAACCGCTACTTGGGTTATGTCTATTACGCTCAAGATAAAATTGAATTGGCCATCGAGGCTTATTTAGCATTAGTCAACGAGCCAGAGGCTGATGAGCAACAACGCGTGAATACTCGATATACAGCCGCACAGTTATTATTCGTCACTGAAAAGTACCAGGCGGCAGTAGATCAGCTTGAGATTTGGCAAGATGAAGCGGTTATCGTCGATCCCGGTGGTCGTGTGTTGCTGGCTCGCGGTTATTATCAGTTAGATCGGAAAGACGATGCCTTAAGTTTGCTTAATCAAGTAGTTGAAGAAACTATTGCTGCTGGTCAGATTCCCAAAGAGGGGTGGCTGAATTTTCAATGGGCATTGTTCTATGAAAAAGATGACTATCAATCGACGATTTTAGTCAGCAATCGATTATTGACCAATTACCCTAAGATTAAATATTGGAAGCAGCTGTCCGCCATGTATGGCGCACTCGAGCAAAGCGAAAAAGAGCGGCTCGCCTTAGAGATTACTTACTTACAAAATGGTTTGGATAAAGAAAAGCAATTTATTGCTTTGGCCTATCAATATTTAGCGGTCGACATTCCTTACCGTGCTGCGCAGGTTTTAGATAAGGCCATGACTGAAGGTTTGGTCGAGCGTAATGAAAAGAACTTATCTTTGCTGGGCTCCTCTTATCAGCGTGCGCAAGAGTACCGCAAGGCCTCGCCCGTCCTAGAAGAAGCAGCTAAGAAATCAAAAGACGGTAATGCCTGGTCTCGCTTAGCGGGCGTCTATTTAAATTTAAATGAAAATGAAAAAGCCCTTGTGGCAGCGCGTAACGCTCTGAAAAAAGGTGATTTAAAGCGTGAAGATCTGGCCTGGATGAATCGCGGTACTGCTGAGCAAGCGTTGCATTGTTATAAAGACGCGAGCAAGTCATTTGCTAAAGCAGCTAAATTTGAAAAAACAGAAAAAGGCGCCAAAAGCTGGAAGGCATATGTGACTAATGAGGGTGAGCGACGTAATAAACTAATTTCAAATGGGGCAGATTTAGCCACATGCAAGAAGGTTTGATTGCTGATCCCGAGCATAAAAAAGCCGCTCTTTAGCGGTTTTTTTTATGATGGATAATTTTTCTTTTGAACGATTGAGGTCGTATACAGCAATCGTCATCAAGAATTTTTTTTTGAATCATTCGCAGTTACTAGTAAATCGATATTATTCCGTGCAAATTGCTGTGTTATTGCAGGATAATGGCTGGTAGATATTTGTCAGTCACATCGATGAAGCTATACTGCAATAGTAAATAAAATTCGTAACTAATCAGCAGGACAAGTCATGCCAAAAAAAAACAACCCTAAAGTGAATCCTCGCGCTTACTCTTCGGTCATCGTCGATGGTAAAGACCGTGCGGCCAGCCGTGCGATGTTAAGGCCGGTGGGATTTACCGATGCCGATTTTAAAAAACCGGTGATTGGTGTGGCATCGACTTGGAGTATGGTCACGCCGTGTAATATACACATCAATACCCTAGCCGATGAAGCATGCAAAGGCGTCGATACTGCCGGTGGTAAAGGTGTTATTTTCAATACTATTACTATCTCTGATGGTATCTCAATGGGTACCGAGAACATGAAGTACTCGTTAGTGTCGCGCGAGGTGATTGCCGACTCGATCGAAACTGTGATGGCTTGTCAGGGCTATGACGGTATTGTTGCTGTGGGCGGTTGCGATAAAAATATGCCCGGTTGTCTGATGGCGATTGCGCGCTTAAACCGTCCGGCAGTGTTTGTTTATGGAGGCACTATTTTACCTGGTGAGCACAATGGTAAGTCGTTAGATGTGGTGTCTGTTTTTGAGGCGATTGGCGCCGAGGCCAATAACAAAATCTCATTAAAAGAATTAAAGTCTGTAGAAAGTAAAGCCATACCTGGCCCGGGTTCCTGCGGCGGCATGTATACCGCTAATACAATGGCTTCGGCGATTGAAGCGATGGGTATGAGCTTATCCAATAGTTCGGCGCAAGCGGCAGTCTCTGGTCAAAAACTAAAAGATTGTGAAGCCGCGGGCAATGCGGTGATGAAATTAGTCAAAAAAGGCATCACGCCGAAAATGATCATGACTAAAAAGGCGTTTGAGAACGCCATGACGGTGGCGATTGCTTTAGGCGGCTCGACCAATTTAGTTTTGCACTTGTTAGCCATGGCTCACTGCATTGGTGTGAAATTGAGTTTGGATGACTTTACTCGCATCGGTAGGCGCGTTCCGATGTTGGCCGACTTAAAACCCAGCGGTCGTTATAGCATGGCCGATTTAATAGAGATTGGCGGTATTCAGCCGTTGATGAAAATTTTGCTGGATGCGGGTTTGTTGCACGGTGACTGTTTGACGGTCACGGGTAAAACATTGCGTCAAAACTTAGCCAAAGTTAAACCCTACCCGAATACGCAAGATATTATTCGCGCGCTAGATAATCCGATTAAAGCCGATAGCCACTTAGTTATTCTTAAGGGTAATTTAGCTCCCGAGGGCGCCGTGGCAAAGATATCGGGTCATGAAGGCTTGCGTTTTGAGGGCAGGGCACGAGTGTACAATTCATCTGACGCTGCGTTAAAAGCGATTATGGATCGTAAGATCAAAAAAGGTGATGTGGTTGTTATACGTAATGAAGGGCCTAAGGGTGGGCCAGGCATGCAAGAAATGCTATCACACACGGGTGCGATCATGGGGCAGGGCTTAGGCGACGATGTGGCGTTAATTACCGATGGCCGCTTTTCTGGCGGCACCCACGGTTTTGTGGTGGGCCATATTACGCCAGAAGCCGCTGTTGGTGGCCCTATCGGATTGATTAAAACGGGTGATCGCATCACCATTGATGCAAAATCCAGAACCCTCACTTCGGATATTAGCCAGGCTGAATTTACCCGGCGTAAAGCGCAGTGGAAAGCACCGAAGCCAAAATATAAACGCGGTGTATTAGCAAAATACGCAGCGCTAGTGAGCTCAGCTTCAACCGGTGCGATTACTGACTAGCTTTATC
Source organism: Pseudomonadota bacterium (assembly GCA_036344075.1). Lineage (GTDB taxonomy): Bacteria > Pseudomonadota > Gammaproteobacteria > Pseudomonadales > UBA7434 > UBA7434. The sequence continues at coordinate 1,385 of JAYYUJ010000013.1, read as the reverse complement.
GACTGGCTTGGGTGATCGTTAAAAAATTCACGTTCTCATAGCGGTAGCGAACAGGCTCAGCTAGTGCCTTGCCATGGCTTTGTACCCAATCACGGTGGAGCGCCAGCGTTTCTAGGCTGGGCGGTGAAACACTGAATTCAACCGTATACGTCTCGTCGGGCTTGCCCGGTAAGGTAATGTTGCGTGCGTAATGGTAATTATCGATTAAATTGATGTGCGGCAGTAAGTCAATAAAGGTGCTGAGCCCCGTCACTTCATTGGTCACGGTTGCGGAGATAGTGAGGTAAGCAACAAAACCTTCATGGGGTGCGCCTCTGGGCACCTTGTCTGAACTCCAATTCGCCCTCGCTTCAATATGAACATGTGTCCGCTCTTCTGCTAAGTGATGCGCAGTAGGAATGACGTGGTCTTTTATCGCCCCCTCAAACACAAAGGTGATACCGGGCTCAAGCCGTTCAGTGCCAATGACTAGCTCTATTGAAAGAGCCATTGAGGCTTGGGTCAAAAACAGTATCACCAAAGAGAGTTTTGCAATTTTGATCATTTTGAACTCCGAAACAATTAAAAATCCATACGTAAGCTGATTGAATGTAATAATGATAACTATTATCATTAAAAAAGAAAACACATTAACTATAGCTATTTTTATTCAACTAACGAGTTATAACTCATCAATGCAGCTCCTTTATAAAATTTTCCTACCTACTATTCTAGTGACCATCTTATTTAATGGGGGACATGCCTTTGCTGAGGTTGATGAAAATCCTGAAGTGGTGGAGGAGGTCGAGGTTTTTGCTGATGACCTTCGTTATGAGATAGAGGTTGATAGAATACAATCTGCAAATATCATCGGCATTGAAGCAATTCAACAAATGCAGACGGCTGATGTTTTTGAGACGTTAGAGCAAATACCAGGCTTAACGATTGAAGGTGGGTTAACAACTAAGGGCAAGTCATTTTCTATAAGAGGTTTTGGTAGCAATGAGGATGTATTAGTTCAGATAGATGGGGTGACCCAAAATTTCGAAAAATATCGTGCGGGTAATGGTGTTGAAATTGAACCGGAGCTTTTGAAGGAGGTTGCCGTTTTTCGTGGCGGCACTAGTGTTTCTCAAGGCGCTGGTTATTTAGGTGGCGTTGTTCAGATGGAAACTAAGGACGCCAGAGATTATTTAGAAGATCGTAAATTAGGAATGAGTGTTCGAGTAGGACATAAAACTAATAATGATGAAAAGTTTCATTCTGTAACTGCTTATGCTTTGCCATTTGATGGTATTGATTTACTAATTAATGCCGTTCAGAAAAAAACAAATGATTTAACTCGCCCAAATGGCGATCCATTTATTAATTCTGATGAGCAGCAAGAAAGTTTTTTGTTTAAAACA